>DAIDGQ010000028.1 GCA_027452215.1 Granulicella sp.
CCAAAAACTCTCGACCGTGAACCGTCTCACGGGCATGATGGTGATAGTCCATCTGACCTCCGAAGCTCTGCTTGCTCACACCTTCAGCTTCTTGGTTCTCGGTCAGATGGACAACAACCTATTGAAACTTCACATTTAGCCGCTGAGGTAAGCTTGGCAATCTATGGCGATCCCCACCCGAGCAACAAGCCACGGAACCTTCTTCATCACCACCCAAACCTACAACAGGCGAACACTCTTCCAGGTCCAAGCCACTGCTGAGCTCCTGCTAGAAACCCTCCAGCACTACCGCCGCGAAGGCTACTACAAACTCCACGCCTTCGTCGTCATGCCCGACCACATCCACCTGCTCCTCACCCCCACCGGCATCACACTCGAGCGCTCCATCCAGCTCATCAAAGGAGGCTTCTCCCGCCGCCTCGCCTCCAAGCTCCCCACCTGGCAGCGAGGCTTCACCGACCGCCGCATGCGCGACCGGGACGACTTCCTCACCCATCGCACCTACATCCACCACAACCCGGTCCGAGCCCACATCTGCCAACAACCCGAGGACTATCCCTACTCCTCGGCCCCCCGCAAACCAAACCCAAACCTCAGCGCCTGAAGGCGAGTCGCCGCTGCAGCATTGTCGGCACGGCTAAAGCCATGCCCCTCCGATGCCGCAACCCTGCCGCAGGCCACCTCGAAATCGCGCGACCTCAGTTCTGCCACAACCCTGCCGCAGGCGACCCTCGAAGGGGCACGACTTCAGTCGTGCCATAAACCAGCCGGGCCGAAGGCCCCTACCGCTCTGCCGAAGGCCGGAGCGAAGCCGCAGGCTTCGCTCCCAACCTGCCTTCCATCGCCCGCCCATACCCCAACCCCAGGCCGCACCCACCGAGACCCGCCAACCCCGGAACCTTCTTCCTCACCGCGATCACGCACCGCCGCCTCTTCCCGGCTGCCACAATCGAAATCTCCTTCGCCCGCAAAGCATCCGGCCTCATTCAAATCAGCGCAATTGCCACCTCAGCGTCGGGTCTATATAATACTCGCGTCGGACTTCTCGAATGGAATCGCGAAGTGCCTACCTCCCGTCCGCATAGGAGCGACGCACACCGCGCCTCCTTCCACCCAACACCTCAACGCGGGGAGCCACACCTTGCGTTTGACCCGACCCAGAACCGCGTCCCTTGGTCATCTCCAGCTCTATCCCGCTAGCCTCCATTCTGCATCTCATTAGACCTAAAGCGCTTTTGGAGGAACCCATGCAGTTCACCAGGGAGCGGCCCTCACCCTGAAGGGCCGGATCCCCAACCCAACCCTCGACACCCTCGTATCTTTCAGTGCGGCGACGTCGATCACCATTCGTTTTAACGACTTAGGGTTTGACGTGGTAGAGCTTCCTGATCGATCAGAGACGGTACCGGATCCCCAATACACGTTTACACTGAGGTTGCATTTGCCCGTTGCCTCCGGACCACGCACCGGGCCTGATCCGCACTACGCACCCGTGGTCAGCATCTCGGAGAAAATCCTGGCCGCTGCCCAATAGTTTTAAAGGAGTTTCGATGGAGTTTCATATCTCCCGGGCAATCCGCGAACGGATCGGTCTGGACGACTTGCTCTTTAGCTTTACTGGAAACGTCGTCTTCGCCAATGTGACGGCGAGCCGCAAACTCGCCGAGCGCCTCAACGCTCTGGAGCTCGCTGAAACGACGCCTGAGAAGACCGTCAGCGGTGCGTCCCTGTTCGCAATGGGGCTCATCGATGAACTCAGTCACGCTCTCATCGCCAGGTACCGGGCACAGGTGGACCCGGCCGCTCTCTCCGAGGGCCTTCGCTTCCTCACCAGCAGAGTCGGAAACGCGGAACTGGATAAACTCCTGCTCGGGTTCGTACACCAATTTCCGAGCGTCGCAGTCTTCCGTAACCAGACGACGGCAGAGGACTGGCTGAAGCAGCAAACGGAAGGTATCTCAAATCGCGAAGCCGCTCTCGAAGAGCTCATTCTGCTTTGGCTAGCCAACACGAACCCCGCCTTCACCGGGTTCCGCCTTTTGTTTGGAGACGAATCGCTCAAGCTGGCCACCTCCTATTCCTCCGCGACGGCTGCCCTGCCCACATACTTTGAGTCTCGGCCCCGCTTCAAAAATGAGCCTGTCTCGCTCCTCGATCTGCTCAGGGCACCCTCGCTCGCCTCCCCTGACTCGCTTACCGGCCAGTTGAATTACATCCGCGAGCATTGGTCTGCGGTGCTTGGCGACGATCTCGACCGCTTGCTCCTCGCAATCGATGTGCTGCGAGAAGAGGAAATAGCAATATGGATGCGCTTCCATCCCGCTGGCCCGGTCCACCATCGGCATGGCGACCCGGGCCGCAGTGATGAAGGTTTCGTCGGCGACGAGTTCATCGGTTTCGACGATGAGTACCAGACACTTGCCGACGGTAGCCGGCGTCGCCGTTACGCGCACGATTATCAAGCTCCCCTCACCGAGTACGAAGCCTTCAGCCCCGATCAGGCTTGGATGCCGAGCGTCGTCTTGATCGCAAAAAATACCTATGTGTGGCTCGAGCAGTTGTCCAAGAAGTACGGCCGTCACATCAAACATCTCGACCAGATACCGGATGAAGAACTCCAGCAGCTCGCCACGCGTGGCATGACCGGGTTGTGGCTGATCGGCCTCTGGGAGCGAAGCGTCGCCTCCCGAACAATCAAGCGTCTGCGAGGCAACTCCGACGCAGTCGCATCCGCTTATTCCCTCAAGGATTACAGAATTGCAGAGGATCTCGGCGGTGAGTCCGCCTACCTCCACCTCAGAGATCATGCCGCCGCCGCAGGCCTTCGGCTTGCCAGCGACATGGTCCCCAACCACATGGGGATCGATTCCGACTGGGTCATCGAGCACCCCGACTGGTTTCTCTCTCGATCCGAGAGCCCGTTTCCCGTCTATCGTTTCGACGGTCCCGACGTATCCACCGACGGTCGCGTCGAGATCAAGATCGAGGATCATTACTACGACCACTCCGATGCAGCGGTTGTCTTCCGTCTTCGAACCCATAGAGACGGATCGACGCGCTACATCTATCACGGCAACGATGGAACCACCTTCGCCTGGAACGATACCGCGCAGCTCGATTACTCCAAGGCAGAGGTGCGGGAGCATGTCATTCAGGTCATCCTCGCCGTCGCAAGACGCTTCCCCATCATTCGCTTCGACGCAGCCATGGTCCTCGCGAAGAGACATGTTCAGCGTCTATGGTTTCCGCTCCCTGGCACCGGAGGCTCCATCCCCTCCCGCGCCGAAGATGCGATGTCCCAGGAAGCCTTCGATGCTCTAATGCCGCACGAGTTCTGGCGTGAGGTCGTCGATCGCGTTGCCGTTGAAGTTCCAGGAACACTGCTGCTCGCCGAAGCTTTTTGGCTGCTCGAAGGTTACTTTGTCAGGACGTTGGGCATGCACCGCGTGTACAACAGCGCATTCATGAACATGCTTCGTGACGAGGAAAATGCTAAGTATCGTTCGTACCTCAAAAAGACCGTTGAGTTCGATCCCGATATTCTCAAACGGTACGTCAACTTCATGAGCAATCCCGATGAGAAAACCGCAATCGACCAGTTTGGTTCGGGAGATAAATACTTCGGCGTCTCCATGCTCCTTGCAACGTTGCCTGGCCTCCCCATGTTTGGGCACGGACAGGTCGAAGGCTTCTCCGAACGTTATGGGATGGACTTCAAGCAGGCTCGCCTGGACGAGTCGCCCAATGAAGCTCTCGTTGCCAGACATCAACATTTAATTGCTCCACTCCTCAAGGAGCGCCACATCTTCGCTGGCAGCGAGCACTTTCTGCTCTACGACTTCTGGACGGACGACGGTAAGGTCAACGAAAACGTCTTTGCCTACTCCAATCGCGATGGAGGGGATTGCGCCTTGATCCTCTACAACAACTGCTACCAATCAACCCACGGTACGGTCCACTTATCCGTAGGCTTCCTCGATAAGGCGACGGGTGGGATGCAGCAAAGAAGCCTCGCTTCCGGGCTCAAGATCTCACACGATGACTCCACTGTGATTGCCTGCAGAGACAACGTCCTCGGTTTGGAATATCTATTTCGTGCGAGGAAACTTCGCGACCAGGGCTTGACGTCGACGCTCAATGGTTATCAACACGTAGCTCTGCTCAGGTGGCGCTCGCTCCAACCCACATTCGCAGAACCTTGGGACCGTCTCTGCGACAAGTTGAACGGCGCCGGTGTCCCCAGCGTCCAGGAAGCTCTGCAAGCACTGAAGATTGAACCAGTCGCAGACGCACTGCGCGCCACCATCACGGCCTCGACCATCGACGCTCTCGTGTCTCTGTCCCGGACATCAGAAGCTTCCGTACCGCAAGCCCCTGAGGAGTCTGCACCCCCAGGAAAGACCCTTGTAGTGAAACCGCAATCCGACTCCACTTCGCCGATAAATCCTGAGGCCGAAGTCGCTCTGCCGCCTCCGATCCGCGAGTCTGACCCTCGCCTCCAGTCATTCTTCGCTAACGTAGATCTCTTGAAGCAACGCATCTTTCAGCATCTTGGCATCAGGGCCGACGTCGCTGCGGACCCCCAATCCGCGTCGAAAGACCCTCAATCATCAGCGAACCCCGTCGATCCAATTGCAACGTCCCTCGACGACAGGATCGCCGCGAGCCTGAAGCTTCCCGGACTCGCCTCCTCACTCCCTCGGAACCTTCATCGTGCAGCAGCCATCGCGCTTCCGTCTCTTCTGCCGACTGCCTCAGCTCCTCAGAACTGGGGGCCGCTCGTTCTCTGGTTGGTCCTTGAATCCCTCTCAACACATGTCGCTCCTCTCGAAGCGTTTGACTCTCTAAACCTCAGGCCAGTCGTCGCCGACGCCTTCGCTGCACTAGGTCTGGAGGGTGAGGCCAAGTGGAGAGCTGCGGCCCAGGTCAGGATGCAACTGCAATTTGCCTCGAGCAATCTACCTTCAGAAGTTCTCGCGTCAGAGAAATTCTGGCGCGACCCAGACGTTCGCTGGCTAGCCGGAGTGAATCGTTCAAAGGGCACGGAATACCTCAATCAAGAGTGTTTCGAAGAGCTCTTGTGTTGGATCGAACTCCCGGCCCTTCTTCAGGCTGCAGCGTCCTCTCAAACTGCGGAGAAGATGAAGATCATTACGTCTGAACTCACGACCGCCGTCACGCTGCTGAAGCAAAGCGGCTTTGAGTATGAGCGCTTCATTAGCGCTGCGTGCCTGTCTCCACTGTCAGCGAAAGTAGTTTGACGAAGCTTCCGACCTCAGTACGCACGTCGACCAACACTCGAAAATACTCGGATCGATTCGATCATCAGCAGTATGCTCGAGTTCACACCGGAAGAGAACTTCGTCGGCCGAGCCATTGGCCGTATCGCTGCCGGGCTGCCATCTCTCGGCCGGGCAAAATCCGTTGTCGTCGTTCTAGTTTGTTCACGCCGCGATATGGTCTGCAGCAGGTCTGGTGATCCCGTAATAGTCCCTGTACCACGCGACAAACTGTCCCAGTCCGTCCTGGATGGAGGTGGTTGGTCGGAAGCCCGTCGCCTGATACAGCGCCTCCATCTGCGCGTACGTTGAGACCACATCACCAGCCTGCATCGGAAGAAAGATCTTCTTTGCCGTCCTTCCAAGTGCTCGTTCGATGACATTAATGAAGTCCAGAAGTTGCACCGGTTGATGATTCCCCAGATTGTAGACGCTGTACAAAGCGTTGCTCAGGGAGTCACCGTTGCTTTCTTCTCCGACCGTGCTTGTAGGTGGATGGAACATCACACGTTTGATTCCCTCAACGATGTCGTCGATATAGGTGAAGTCACGCTGCATCTGACCATTGTTGTAAATCTCAATGGGCTGACCCGCGATGATGGCTTTCGCGAACTTGAAGTATCCCATATCCGGTCGGCCCCACGGACCATAGACCGTGAAGAACCGCAGCCCCGTCATCGGTAGACCGTAGAGGTGGCTGTAAGAATGCGCAAGCAGCTCATTGCTCTTCTTGGTAGCGGCATACAGTGAAATGGGATGATCGACCTTGTCCGTTTCTGCGAAGGGGCTCTTGGTGTTGGCCCCATAGACCGAACTCGAGGAAGCAAAGACGAGATGTTCGACTGAGTCCTGCCTCACGCATGTCTCCAAAAGGTTTGCAAAGCCCACAACATTACTGTTGATATACGCAAGCGGATTCTCCATCGAGTATCGAACGCCCGCCTGTGCCGCAAGATTGACGACAATCTGAGGCTTGCACGATCCTATGAAGCGGCCAAGCTGATGAGTGTTCGCAAGATCGAGAATCTCGAACGAGAAGTTGCGATGCGTCTGTAACTGCGAGAGGCGATCCATCTTGAGGCTGACATCGTAATAGGAATTTAAATTGTCGAGGCCGGCAACTTCGAACCCATCTCGCAATAAGCGTTGAGCAAGATGGAAGCCGATAAAGCCTGCTGCTCCTGTAATCAAAACTCTCATAGGACTCCTTCAATTTCGATCGATCCGATAATGCAGTGGGTTAACATTCGTTTGGCTGCCGATGGAATATAACTGCAACCGAGACGATACGAGGCCTGTCGATCAAGCGGTCGCCATGGACACCATCGTGCTGAGGCTGCTGGCTACCGCTGGAAGATGGCTGGAGCGAATGCGACCATGTTCATTGAATAGATCGCTGATCCTTGGCAGTGCTCCAAGATCGATCTCTCGGGTCAGATATGTCTCCTCGGTGTCTGTCTCTAACTGCCTTGTCATCGCCTCTGCGAGCAGCCCAGGAGTCAGAACATCGGGCAGAATGGTCGTGAACATGGATAGCGATGCCATCCGTTCAGCTCTGATCTTTTGCTCTTGCACTGGCTTCACCCTTGGGATGATGATCGCTTTTCTGCCGACGGTCAGCAGCTCGCAGACCGTGTTGTAGCCAGCCATCGAGACGACCAGATCGGAGGCTGCGATGTAGCCCATCATGTCGTCGATGAACTCAACCACCTCGATCCCGGCGCAGGCCTGCGCAGCCATATTGATTTGAGTTGCCTGCTTGCAACCAAGTTCGGGCCCGGCAACAATCAAGCCACGTATTCGCTGATATGCCTGAATCTGCTGTATGGCCTCGATGCTCGCAGAGAGCACATGCAGTCCGTCCTCGCCTCCGCCGGTCGTTACCAGGACGAGTCGTTCGCCTTCCTGTATCCCCAAATGCTTTCGGACTTCGCCCCGGGTGCGAGAGGAATGTTGCCGCGCGACGTATCCGAAGAAGCGAACCTTGGAACAAATCGCTTCGGGTAGACGATACTCAGAGCACACATCGAATATCCGCTGTGAGCCGAGGACGATCACTTCGTCGTAATACCACTCGACCGTCTTGTAGCTCCCATGCTCAGACCACGTCTGGACGGTGCTCTCCGGCGTATCGAGGATATCTCTCAACACCAGCATGGTTCTGGTCTGCGGAAGATTGCAGCGAATGTAACGCAGGCTGGGTTCCATCTCTCCGGCCAGTCCCTCGGGCTTCTTGTCAACTAGAACGATGTCCGGCCGGAAACTCACCACGGTCGATAGAATCAGTTCCCGGCGAAGACGAATCACCTGTTCAATATCGAGATCCAGGTAACGCACTCCAAGATCGCCCGAGTCAGATCGCTTCAGGCAAGGCAGCTTAATATAGTCGATCCCCGGGGAGACTCGGAAGCTATGCAGCATCGGTGATCCGCTGACGATAAGAATCGACAAGTCAGGAATCGTGCTGTGCAGATGTGTGCAGATCGCAAGCATCCGCTTGATGTTGCCGAGACCGAAGGTGTCGTGTGAATAGACCAGAAGTCGCATCGTGTCCTCGTTGGATTACTAAGTGAATTGCTGAGTGCATTACGGAAACCTGGTGGCGACTCAAGCTCGTGTCACGGTCTCCGCTTCAACGCTGTAATAACTGCCAGGCGGGCTCCACGTAGTAAGCTGCTCGCGGAGGATCCGGCTACTGTTCGCTGCTCCCTCATCGTTGAAGGAAACCATTACGGGCTCACGCTGGAGAGCTTCGAGGATGACAGTCGCGAGCTGCGACGGCTCCAATTCTTCCTTCGTCAAAACACGCAGAACGCCCATGTCCGCCATCTTGTTGGCCCGCACGGTTTGCTCCTGATCCCCACCTCCGACGAATGGAGATACGAGCGCACGCACTCCGCTCGAGAGGATATCCATCACGGTGTTGTATCCGGCCATGCTGATCGAGAGGTCCGCGGCTCGCAAACAAGCGGGCAGGTTCGGTGTGAAGCGCGCAAACGTCACATACGGTATCCCACTCGCGAGCTGTAGCAGTCGCTGGTAAACCTGTTCATCCATGAACGGGCCGGCATAGAACTGGAACTGAAGTGGAATCACATGCTGCAGAATCTCTGCTGCACGCAGACAGCTCTCAAGCAGGTCGTGACCGCTCGTAGGCTGACCACCACCGTTGCTGACGACAATGGTAGGTACAGCGCTTTTGCTCAGCGCATTCGCTGCCACTTCTGCATTCTCTTGTTGTCGCTGAATCACATACCCCGTGTAACGGATCGGGCATAGTAGATCAGCTGCGCGGTGAAATGTTTCATCCAGCTTCTGAATACCAGGGTCGCCGTGGACCAAAATCAAATCGTAGTAACGGTTCACAGTCCCGCAGACTCGTTCCTCATATTGCTGCTGGTCCTTCCTGGTGACTAGGACATCACGCAGACTGCACACGACCATCGTCCTTCCCCCGCACCCCATATCGTGAGCGCGTTCCAGCAAGGGAATTAGCTCGAACGAAAATTGCTTGCGGCCAAAGGGGAATAGCTCCGTAACCAGAACATCGGGCTGATAGGCATCGAACAAGCCGAGCAGCATCTCACGCCTCAGTTGCTTGGTGTCCTCCAGAGTTTCAGTAGCGTCACATGCCTGTAAACGTGTGAAGTCAGAGTCCGATTTGATGGGAGGAAGTTGGACAATTTGTACGTCTCCGGGAGTGCGAAAACCCAGTGGAATCTCGCCTCCCAGCACAAATAAGACCTCAAACTCTTCGGCGAGCGCCCTAACAACTTCGGTACTCCGGACCAGATGGCCCATCCCCAAAATATGCTGACAATAGAACATCACTCGCTTCGTCATATCTCTCCCGTGTAATGCTTCGGCCAATTCCAAATGAGAGCGACCACGCACACAGGTAAAGCAAGTCGACGGCCAATCAGCCATGCCTTGGAAGTAATTTAGATTCACTCGGATATCTCGCTCGCACTCACAGTGCAGCGAGTTGATCCGACACACCAGCATCGCAGCCGCACCCACTTTGCTCGTCAAAGAGCATGAATCAGGGACCGCTCTCCATTCCTATACCCGCGCGCAGTCATCAACTTTCTATCAGTCGCGCGACTGCTCTTTGAGTTCATTTCTGTCTGTTCGCGATAGGCCTTCATTCCCCACAATGAATCCGCAGGCGAGTCAATCGCGGATTACGGCTGTGTCGATTCAACTCACCCGCGCATCCTGTCGTGGCGGGATCTCAAGGATTTGCCGATGACCTTTGGTGCTCGCGTATGGCATCTCTCTTGCATAGCCTTCTGCGGAGAGCGCCTATGAGTCCGAGTGCCACATCCCATCCGCAGGGTCTTCTCGAAGAGCTCGCTGTGCAGTCCTCGCCAATAAGTCAATCGACCCGAGGTTGTAGTCCGAGAATGACCAGGATTGCTTACCTGATGAAGACCTATCCGCGTCTATCCGAAACCTTCATCTTGAACGAGATCCTCGGCCTCGAAGAGTTAGGCGCCCGGTTACAAATCTTCTCACTGCGCCAACCAGACGATACGAGCTTCCATCCGGCCGTAGGTGGAGTGAAGGCCCATGTCACCTATGCTCTGGAACTGACTGGATTCCAGTCCGTGCGGAATGGCCTGCTTCTGTTGAAGCTTCATCTGCAACTCGCCATGCACAGGCCGGCTGCGTATGTGCAAACGGTCTGGAACTACCTGCGTCAGCCCGGCAGACAGCGCTTGAAAGAAGTGATTCATGCCGGCTATTTTGCGGTGGCGATGCAAAGGTCAGGCTGCACGCATATCCATGCTCACTTCGCAAACGTGCCAACCACGGTCGCGGAACTCATCCACGGATTTACGGGTATCCCCTATAGCTTTACCGCTCATGCAAAAGATATCTATCGCTCTGGTGCCGCGGAACTGGATCGCAAGATCAGCAAAGCAGAGTTTGTCTTGACCTGCACCGAATACAACCGGCAGTACCTGAGCGCCATCTCCACCAGCGCTACTCGGATTCACTGTGTACATCACGGCATAGATCTAACCCTGTTTGATGGTCGCAAGCTCAGCAGTGAAGCTGAGGCTCCAACCGACACTCTCCCCCTCATCCTGAGCGTTGGACGCTTCTGTGAGAAGAAGGGCTTCCCCTACCTGATTCGTGCCTGCCGAATCCTCCAGAATCAAGGCGTGAGATTTCGCTGCGCCATCGTCGGATATGGCCCGATGCGCGATGAGCTACAAACCTTGATCGCCGACCTGGATCTTGAAGAGCATGTCTCTCTTGTCGGCAAGATGACTCAGGATGGCATCGCCGAAATGTATCGAACCGCCGCAATCTTCGCTCTGCCCTGTCTGGTCACAGACGATGGTGACCGTGACGGAATTCCCAATGTATTGATTGAGGCTATGGCTCAGCGTCTCGCCGTTGTATCTACAGACGTCTCCGGCATCAGCGAGCTGGTTGAGCCAGCAAACAATGGACTGTTGGTTCCAGAGAAGAATGCTGATGCACTAGCTGACGCGTTGGCGCTACTGCTTGCTCAACCTGCGTTGCGGAAGCAGATGGGCGATCGTGGGAGAGAAAAGGTGATGAGTCACTTTTCCCTAATGTCGAGTGCCAACGAAGTGTGGGCTAAGTTTCAAGAGGAAGCGCGCGCAGCGGAAGCTGTCCGCGGAGTCGCTCAACATGATTAAGCGCCAGGTTCCACTCCGTAAGATTCTGCCAGAAGGCTGGCGTCTCACACGCTTCTTCTGGCCGGAGATATCCCAGGAAAAAAAGCTTATCCCTCTATCCACGTTCGGCGTTGCCATGACTGTTCTGCTAACAACGCTGGGACCATGGCCGCTGAAGTATATCTTCAACTTGTTATTTCTCTCCACGCGATCTAAACATGCCAGCGCACTTCCCTCATGGCTCCCCGCAGGTCACCCCATTGCGCTTCTGGTAGGTCTGGCAATCGCGATGGTGGTCATCGCAGCACTCGGAGCAGCCAGCGATTACTACAGCACGGTGCTCTTGACTCGTGCTGTCTCACGCATCACGTCGAGAATACGGACGAGGCTGTTTACCCACGTAGCGAACCTCTCACTCTCGTTCCATGCGCAGAATAGAACCGGTGACCTGATGGCGAGGGTCACCTCCGACGTCGATCGCGTGAGGGAAGTGATCGTAACGGCTGCGCTGCCGCTTGCGACCAACAGTGCCAGCCTGTTCTCGATGCTCGCAGTCATGTTCTTTTTGAACTGGCGTCTGGGGACGATCTCGCTGCTCGCGATCCCGGTCTTTGTCTTATTCTCAGGACGTCTCGCAACACGCATCCACGCCGCATCCGGAAGTCAGCGTAAGCGCGAAGGCGCAATGGCTGCCACAACCTCTGAGACGATCTCCTCCATCCGAGTGGTGCAGGCGCTCTCACTCCAGGAAAAGTTCTCGACCTTCTTCTCCAACGAAACACTCAAAAGCCAGGTGGAGGTTGATCACACCCAGAAGCTCACGGCCGGCTTAGAGCGCCTTGTCGAACTCCTTGTGGCATGCACGACCGCGATCATTTTATGCATGGGTGCGAAGATGGTCTTAGCAGGGAAGCTCACACCTGGCGATCTCGTAGTCTTTATGACTTACCTGCGAACAGCCTTCCGCCCCATGCGCCAGCTTGCGAAATACCTGGGACAGATTGCGAAGGCCCTCGCTTCGGGCGAACGCATTGTTGAATTGCTGGAGACCGTGCCAGACATCCGCGACTGCGAAGGTGCAATCGATGCGCCGCCATTTATCGGAAGGGTTCAGTTTGAGAACGTATCGTTCGGCTATGATCCGCAACATCCGGTACTCCACGGAATCAGTTTTGAGGTCTCTGCAGGGGAACGTATCGCGCTTGTAGGACCGTCCGGCAGCGGCAAATCAACAATCGTAAGCTTGCTACTGCGACTCTACGATCCGACTGAAGGTCGCATCCTGATTGACGGCCGCGACCTGCGCGATTACACCGTGAACAGCCTTCGCACCCAGTTAGGTGTGGTGATGCAGGAGAGTCTTCTCTTCGCCGCTACACTGCGCGAAAACATAGCCAACGGTGCCCCACACGCAACCGAAGAGGAGATAGTTGCAGCAGCTCGAGTGGCAAACGCGCATGACTTTATCTCGAGGTTACCGCAGGGATATGGCTCGATGGCCGGGGAACGCGGAGCCTCCCTCTCAGGTGGCCAGAAGCAGCGGATCGCCATTGCCAGAGCGGTCGTTCGTCGCGCGCCAATTCTCATTTGTGATGAGCCAACAACAGGACTCGACCGGGGAAATGAGAGGAAAGTCTCGCAGGCACTCCGGCGCGCAAGCCAGGGCCGCACTACCTTTCTTGTCACCCATGATCCTCACGCCGCGAAAGAATGCGATCGCATCCTCTATCTGGAGGGAGGAGTAATTGTGGAGCAAGGAAGCCACTCCCAACTGATGGCGGTGGGAGGACAATACGCCAGGGTATACAGTGCAGCGCACCGCGCTGACCAAACGATGACGACGCATGACTTGGTAGTAGCTTAGCCTTATGAGCCTTGAGAATGACACGGTGACTCGGGTGATATTTGTTCGTCACGGGCAGAGTGACTACAACGCCCAAGGTCGTTTCCAAGGTAGCTTGGATGAGCCACAACTCACCTCGAAGGGTTGGAAAACTGCGCTTCAGTGTGGACAGCATCTCAACAAGAATCACTTTGACGTCATCGTCTGCAGCCCTCTCCGTCGTGCGCGTCAGACAGTAGAAAGCATCGTCTCGACCTATGGCCCAGGCCACCCGGCACCTCCAGTCATCTACGATGCGCGCCTGCGGGAGGTCCATCTGCCGGGCTGGGAAGGTCTTCCCATGCAGACCGTGCAGAGTCTATTCCCAGCCTCGTATCGATTATGGAAACAGAGCCCGGATCTGCTGGTGCTGCCCTCACCGATCGATGCCACTAGTCCGGCCAAAGACTTTTCGCCTCTCGGCGATATGCGACAGCGAGCCACTGAGTTCCAGAATGACTTGCTGCTTCACCACCGAGGGCAGACCGTCCTCGTTGTCGGACATGGTGCTGCGATCAGTGTCTTGATTGGGATGGCACTCAACCTGTCTCCAGATGACGTGCATTGTGTCCAGCAGTCGAACGGCGGCATAAGCTGTCTCGAATTTGCGTCACGCCAGGACAAGCCCGCGCGGGCCTGCTATATCAATCGCACGCAGCATCTCGGGGAGATGCTTCCTAAGATGAAAGAGGGCCGCTCCGGAGTGCGCCTGTTGTTGTTGACAGAGCACCGGGCTGCCCGCATCTCCTGGCCCGAAGTGGTTCCCGGTGCGCCCGTGCATGTTGTCAAGGGAGAAGGATCAACAGAAGTTGTGTCCTCTCTGCTCAGCGAAGCTGATGATCGGGTTCGCACGGTGGCCTGGATTCAACCGAGTGGGCGCTTGAGCGATAAGGCAGCATCGATTCTGCTTCGTCCCTCCTGGCAAAGTCAGGGTCTCGTCGTCGAACAGGATACGCTTACCGTACTTCACTATCCGCGGCGCGGATGTGCCCCCATTCTGCAAGCGCTGAACATTGATCCCGACCCCGAAACGTCAATTCCCTGATAGCGAATCGACAGGTCTCTACAGGGCTATTCAACAACATCAAATCACTCCGTGTTGTCTCACGCCTCGCCGAACCGTCACATGAGAACTCCGCGCAGAGCGTCGTAGCAGCAGAGCTCAGTGCCTCGAGTCTCCAGTTCTTGACTTAGGATTGGACTACAAAGAATCTCAAGCTCCCTCTCGCGCTGGTGCGTGTATTTCGAAAGGCTCGCCAGCTCGTCGCAATAGAATCCCGGATGACACATGATCTCAACCACTGCGGATTCAGGCAATGATTGTGCGGCGTCCGTCGTCAACGTGAGTAGAGTCTGAAGGCTCAACGCGTCTCCATAAAAGCCAAGAGACACTCTGTCCGGACAAGGCACCTGAGCTCGATTCAATGCATCGCGCATGGAGAATGTAATGGCGCGTGCTGGAACATTGAACCGCCGTGCCATCGTACAAAACGAATCAAAGACATTCGGAAACTTGTGTACATGATGGTGGGTGTCAACGTGGGTTGGCTCAATGCCGAGCCCCCGCAGGAACTCAAACTGTGCCTCCCACTCGATGAGGATCTCGTCGCTGCTGGCATAGATGAGCCTGCGTTTGTCCGCATGGAAGTTCCCATCTGACCCGCAAAGAGTCGGGATGACGGACGGGTCGGAGAGCGGACGTCCTGTAGTTAATTGAAGATGAGCTCCGATGCAATGAGGAATCATGGGTGCCCATTGGCGTAGTCGTTCTGCGGCTCCAGGCACACACGTCATAGCGGTTGTGCTGGTCACCGAGCCCTGCTGAATCGCTTGGACGATGCCACGCGTTACCCCGTCGGTAAGGCCAAAGTCGTCCGCGTTGATCACCACTCGCGCCATGGAACCTCTAGCTCCTTTCTGATTGCCTGAGCAACCTTCATTCATCGAGTAGATAGCAATCGCGGGAACACGGTCGACCAACAATGGCGCAACCTCTTCCGGCTACTGATCGGTTGAGGAGTGCAGGCTAATCTGACGAGCAGCCAGGATGGCGACTGGCGAAATATTGAACAGTGGCCCCGTCGCACTAACGCTTTGCCCGGCAGCAAGCGACGAGAAATTCGCTGGGGTGACATTGCGATACATCGTTCCTGCATCGGTCAGGACGGTGACCTGGGAGCTGATGGGAGACGCATTGTCCTGTTCGGCAGCGTAGCTCGTAAGCGTAAACATGGAGCCATTGTCGAGCGCAGAGATCGTTCCGCTGGTACTCGAGTCGGCGAGTAGAACCTGCGATGACCAGACGGTCGGTAGCTGACTTGCACTCGATACATCGACCAGTACAGACTGTCCCGCAAGCATGCCACCCATATTACTGAAGGTGGCTCCAGCGACCGCAGGATAGCCAACCGAGTTGATACCGAAGAGCGTACTGCCCTGCAGCGTTACGGTAACGCTGCTCTCATCTGGCGACGAGCCACTCGCGAAACCGAACGACTTGTTGACCAGAATCTGGAAGCTGCTGCTTGTGGGAGAGACAGAAAGGATCGTTCCTTCAAGTAGCCTTGCATTCGCACGATCCGCAAATGAGATGCTGTCTGCATGGACCAGCCCCGTGGAGGTAAGGCTGAGCGCTGCAACGACGATCACGCCCGGTGCTAGGCACGTGACGTTATTGGCGGAGCAAATCATGGATGGAAACTGGAACACCGTAGTCGAATCGATTGCAATCGAGGGCGAGACGTCATTGGATTCAGAGAGCAGCACGAGCTGTCCGTTGGCTATCGATTGAACAACTCCGAGCTGAGAGTCCAGCGGTTCATTTCTAGTCGCGCCGGTACCGCCTGACGTGCCAGTCTGATCTGCGCCTGTGTCGACTCCACTGCTGAAATCCAGACTATCGTCGGACTGCAGGATCTTCGCAATCGCCATCGTCACAGCGAAGCTGTCAGGCTTGTCGGCTGTGAGGATGAGTGGGAAGACTCCCGTGGTCACATCGGCCTGATCATTCTTCAGGACAGGCGTGAAGGAGCAGGTGCTCTGCGCAGAGCAGGCACCGCTAGGTAGAGTGATGGAACTGCTAGTTGTATTCGTAATGGATAGGTACGGATTGGAGAAGGTGATCGTCAGGCCAGTGTATGTCCCAGCCGGAGCTGTTGCCACCGAGAGAAGCGCGGAGCCCGTGGTGATGTTTGCCAGATCAAGCGTAACGGGGGTTTTAATGAGCTGAACATTCCCCGGCTTGAGTACCGCGCTTGTGACCTGCACGCGCAGCGACTGTACGCTCGTTGTTGTCGACGGAGTGCTCTGCGCCACCACGCTCACGCTCGCGCCGTTTGCTTGTGCAATGGCAGATGGGCTAGCCACAGTGACGCCGGTGCAGCCATTGAGCATGACCGCTGCTGCCGCTGCCAAGCCGCCTGCCACAACCTTCACGACGTTATTCTTCAGTTTCGACGGGCACATCAAATAGCCTCAATTCTTTTTGCTTTGGGTATCGCTCGTCTTCTGTGACGACACTTTGTTCTCTCTATGCTGCGAAATCATGCCGTATGTCTGCGACGCTATGGATTCATTCAGTCGGCACACCCCTAACACCTCACAATCTTGTCCGAGCAAATGGACCGGGTCGCATTGCGTGTGTCGATGAAGAGTCTGGCATCCCTGACGATCCGTTGCAGGTCATACTGACTGTGATCGGTGGCCAGCAGCACACAATCGAATCGCCCAAGGTCATCGAGCGGTGTACTCTCCAACTCCAAATCGTAGTGTCGCCCGCGTCCAACTCGCGTGAAGTATGGATCGTTGTATTCCACGTTCACGCCTTCTCGAAGAAGCAGCTCGATAATGCGCAACGAAGGAGACTCACGCAAATCGTCTACATCGCGTTTGTACGCGAGCCCCAGCAAAAGAATCGACGCTCCGCGGAGCGATTTACCCTGTCCCAGGAGTGCGCGCCGAGTAGCATTCACCACGTAGTCCGGCATCGATTCATTCACCTCTCCCGCCAGTTCAATGAACCTCGTCGCAAAGCCGAATTGCTTTGCCTTCCACGTCAGATAGAACGGGTCTACGGGAATGCAATGTCCTCCCACTCCCGGGCCGGGATAGAAGGCCTGAAATCCGAACGGCTTTGTCGCGGCTGCGCGAATCACCTCCCACACGTCGATCCCCATCGGCTCACACAGTTGTTTCAGTTCATTGACCAGAGCGATATTCACCGACCGGTAGATGTTTTCAAGCAGCTTCGTCATCTCAGCCGTTGCGGGCGTAGAGACCGGAACCGTTCTGACAAAGATGCTTCCATACAGAGCGCAAGCAGCGACTCGTGCACGTTCGTCGACCGCTCCGATGACCTTCGGAATATCTTTTCGTGGAGTGATCATGTTGCCCGGGTCCTCTCGTTCCGGCGAGAAGGCAACCATCACTCCATGGAGCGCTCCCTGGTCTGCGTCCGCATCAGTCGAACGCAGCACGCGCACTCCCCGCGCCGCACCGTGGCGATTGATGGTCTCGACCACAATCTCCTCCGTAGTGCCCGGGTACGTCGTGCTTTCCAGGATCACCATCTGCCCTTCGCGGAGGAAGGGCGCCAGCGCCTCCATCGTGGAGACAATGTAGCTCATGTCCGGAGTATGGTCCGGATGGAGTGGCGTCGGCACGCAAATCAAAACGACATCCACATCCGCAATCTCGGAAAAGCTGGACGTCGCCCGAAACCCCGAAGCCTGTGCGCTTTGAATGTGCACTGGCTCAATCCGATGGATGTAGCTCTGCCCTCGATTCAGGCACTCGACCTTCTCCGCATCGATGTCAAACCCGCGAACCGTCAGCCCCGCCTCGCTGAACATAAGCGTCAGCGGAAGCCCCACGTACCCTAATCCGACGATCCCGACGACCGCGGTTCGATCTTCAATCTTCGCAACCCATTCCTGTACATCTATCGCTGCATTTAGTTCGATCATGGAGCCCTCAATGTGATTTCAAGTCGAGTTCGAGATCTCTCGCGCTAAGGAAATTCGCTTCGCTAGTCGTGCCAGAGCGCTTCGCTAGTCGCGCCGGAGCGCTTCGTTAGTCGCGCCGGAGAGCGTGCCCCGAGATAAGCACTGGCGTGATCACTGTCCACGCTGCGCGGCCGTCAGGACCGCCCGCCCCGTATCAAACTCTGGCGTGTTCCACTTCCAGGCCTCCCTCCCATCGCTTCGGCTACCTCCATCGGAGTAGCATCTGGAGCGCCAAACACCACCTGCAGCAAAAAGCCTGAAATCAATCGCTTGCATAAATCCCCGACCTGTCTCCTACGGAATGGGGACACATCACCGTGTCGGGATGACTCACTGTGTTCGAAAGATACAGTGCTGGGTCGAAGTAGCAAGCAGGTCCAGTAGCAACCTGTACCGCCATAAGTCCATTACTGTGAACGCCTTCCATTTATCCAGTGCGCCAATGCGGTTTGGCTGCTCGATTGCTATCATTCAAGCGGGTAAGTAATGATCGACAGGGTTCTATTGTTCGCGATAAGTAGCGCGCTACTTATAGTTCAGGCGGAGGCGCAGATGAATTCATGCCGCGAACCCGCAGATAAAGTGACGATAGAGATGCAGCAACACGCACAGCTCGCGCTTCAGATGAAGTCCTATCGTGCCGTCGAAGAGGAGCTTCGCCGGTATGTTGCCGAGCACCCTGAGCAATGTGAGTTGACCTTGTTGCTTGGCAAATCCTACCTGTACCGCAATAAGGATCGCGCCGCCACCCTGCTGTTTCAAAGCGTCCTCCAACGCGATCCGAACAACAGGGAAGCGATGCTCGAGTTAGCTCGAATCAATGGCTATCACGCTAGGTATGCAGAGTCGAACCGGATGTTTGAGTCGCTCCTCGCTGCTGATCCTGCCGATGAGAGCGCGAGCGTAGGCCTGGTCCGCAACCTCATCAATATGGAGGAAGACTCCAGGGCCCAGGCCGCCTTGAACGCAGCCCTCAAGGCTCATCCAAATAGCCTTCAACTCCAGGAATTTCACGATGAGCTATCCACCCAGTCCGATACCGGGCGCAAACCGGGCATCGAATCCCCGCGCCATCACCAGGGCGAGATGCAGGATTGGACCTACATCATCACGGACTCAGCCGGCGACTATATTGTCGAGAACCTCTCGCGCTCATCCATTCAAGTCACGCCACGTCTGTTCTCGCACGTGACCACGAGGGTTCGCCACTTGTCGTCCCAGGGAGGAATTCTTGAGCCAGTCGATGAGAACGCGGAAAGCCTTGGCGGAGCGACTGTCAGCGCGGTCACGTTTCAAGCCACGACCCGCCTCGATTACCATCTGCAGCCCTGGCTCACCATATCCGCAGGGGGAGGTGGCGTCCGCTTCAATAACGGTACCTCCGTCGGCTTGTTTCGTGGAGGCCTGACTCTCCATTCGGCATCTGCCCTCAGCTTCACTGCCACCTACCTCAAGACTCCGGTGCTCCCGACCCAGGAGGCCGAAACCTTTCATCTCACCGCCCAGGGACTCAGATCGCGACTTGACTGGACCCGGCCCAGAGACAGAATCCACTTCGGAATCTCCGAACTTCGCTATGCCGATACGAATCTGCGCCACGAGCAACTCGTCGATTCACTCCACTGGTTCGGAGCCAGACGAGTCGATTTCGGCGTCGGCGTGGACATAAGTCACCTGAGCTTCAGCCAGACCCTCAACCACGGCTACTTCAGTCCAACAAACTACCAGAACTATATGCAGACGAGTGCGTTGCGCCTGCATCACTTTCATCACTTCAATGCCGAGTACACCTTCAGCGCTGGAGCCGAGTCCATCGAGCCATCTCCCTTCCGGTTCGTCTTTGAAGTCAAGGCGGACAACTTTGTCACGGTCGGCAAATGGGATCTCCACGCAAACTACATCTTTGATCATTCAACCCAGTCGACCGGAGCCTTTCAAACCAGCTTTGTAAGTGCGGGAGTAAAGTATGCATTCTGAATCGGCAATCGATATCGACGAAAATGGAAGGCGCTTGGACGGCCGGTCCCTCGCATGAACGTGATCGTAATAGATGATGACGCTTCCATCTGCCGGTTTCTGGAGACGGCGACCAGTGCGGCTGGCCACACCTGCCGCGTTGCGCACACTCTCGCGGACGCCGAGGGATTCGTCGATGACTACACCCCGCAGTTAGCGCTCCTCGACCTCTATCTCAAAGACAGCAGCGGCCTCGATGTACTTCGCTTCCTGCGCGCCCGGTTTCCCCGGTGCGGCATCGTCATGATGACCGCGCACGCCAGTATCGAAACCGTTGCTGGAGCATTGCAGCACGGAGCCGACGAGTACCTCGGCAAGCCCGTGCGCCTCGAAGACCTCCTCGCTCTGTTCAAACGATATGAGCGCCGGTCCGTCGAAGCCCGCCCTGACAGCGTTGTCTGGACACCGACCGCCATCATCGGCACAACCAAGCCCATGCTCGATGTCTACCGGCTGATCGCCCGCGTAGCTCCCACCAATGCAAGCGTCCTCGTCTCCGGCCCCAGTGGCTCCGGCAAGGAGCTCGTGGCGCGTGCGATCCACACCTACGGACTTCGCTCGCGAGGTCGCTTCATCGCCGTCAACTGCGGAGCCCTTCCCGAGCAGATTCTCGAGAACGAATTATTCGGTCATGAACGAGGAGCCTTTACCGGAGCCGATTCCAGCACATCCGGCCTCTTCGAAGCGAGTAAGGGAGGAACCATCTTTCTCGATGAAATCACCGAGACAAGCCTCTCCTTCCAGGTGAAGCTGCTGCGCGTGCTCCAGGAAGGTGAGATTCGCAAGCTCGGCTCCAGCAAGACCATCGAGGTGGATACGCGCATCATCGCAGCGACCAACAAACCCATCGGGGCGCTGATCGCCTCTGGCCAGTTTCGCGAAGATCTCTACTACCGCCTCGCGGTCGTCACAATCCCTGTCCCATCCCTTGCCGAGCGAAGGGAGGACATCCCCTTGCTGGCGCAGTCCTTCCTGCAGCGAGCAAACGAGAAGAGCGGCAGGAGCACCTACCTCACTCCGGCAGCCGTGCAGGCACTCGTCGAGCTCTCATGGCCCGGCAACGTGCGGGAGCTCGAAAACTTTATCCAACGGCTCGTGATCCTCGCTCTCACCGAAGAGATCGGCCTGGACGAGGTGCGGAATGCTCATCAAAACAACGGCTACCTCTTGCAGCGCACCGACGTCCCCGTAGTCAGTTTGAAAGATGCCGAGCGCGATCAGATCTTGAAAGTATTGAAGGAGACCGACGGCAACCGCTCTCTCGCCGCGCGGCGTCTTGGGATTGAGCGCAAGACTCTGTACGTGAAAGCCAAGCGCCTCGGGATCGACCTCAACCTATGAACACCTCGGCCGGCGTCCCAATCCATCCGTGGTGGGGCCGAAGCATATCGCTGGCTATCTGCTGCTTTGCCCTGGCCGGCCTCGCGGGTCTGATGAGCACCGTCACTGAGCTCGGCAACCGAACCAATGACACCTTCTTCCGCATTCGAAATCGCTTCGACCAGTCAACCTCCGTCGTCGCCGTCTACATAGACGACGCAGCGTTATCCGAGCAGGGTCGTTGGCCCTGGAGTCGCACCCAGTTAGCTCAGCTGATCGACCGCATCGCTCAGTCAAAGCCCAATGCCATCGGCCTCGATATCCTCCTGAGCGAACCCTCCAACGACCAGGAGGATCGCGCCTTGGCGGCATCCCTGCGGAGCGCCGGCAACGTGATCCTGCCCGCGAAAATCACCACGTCCCCCGCGGGCCCGCTGTGGATCGAGCCACTCCCCATCTTCGCCGACGCCGCCCTCGGAGTCGGACATGTGCAAGCCATCCTCGATGCCGATGGAATCTGCCGAAGACTTCCACTCGCGGAGATGACCCTGCACGGTCCGCTGCTGATGATGTCGCAGTTGCTCGCCTCCGCTCCCCACGCGCCCCGCCCCGCAACATCACGCCCCACAGCCACCGAAGTCCTGCAACCGCGGGTGGTCACCATCGACTACCGCGGACTCGCCAGCAGCAGTCCTCCGTCCCACAAACCATTCCCCACCGTATCTGCTGCAAGCCTCTTCCGCGGAGACCACTATGACTTCCGCGGACAGACCGTCTTGATCGGGTTTGCAGGCACCGGCCTTGAAGATGAATTGCTCACGCCACTCAGTTACAGCACCCCCGCTCCAGGAGTTTTAATTCAAGCCAACATGGTCGACACGCTGATGCGTTCGCGTGATTTGAAGACCGCGCCTCCAATCCTTCAGGCCATGTTGTTGCTCGCTTTGTGTCTGCTTGGCGGAGCATGGATGCAGCACCAGAACACCTTCCGCGTCGCGTTGTGGCTCACGTTCAGCCTCATCTCGATGTTCGCTTTAGCCTATCTCTGCTTCGTGTTATGGGGCCTTCAGTTTGATCTTGGACCTGCACTTGTGGCCGACGTTTTATTGGTGCCGCTCGGTCAGCTTCAACACATCCTTCTAATCCAACGAATGATTGGCAACAGCCTCAACAATCTCCAGCGCCAGACCGAAGGCTTACCGCTCTACCTCGCCGGCGCCCTCGTGCCCCAACTCATCAACAGTGAGCAAGCACCTCCTCTCAAAAATTCAGAGTCCAGGATTGCCTTGATCGCGAAGACCGATCAGCAGATCGCCATCGTCTCTGGATTTCAACAATCCCTGCTCGAAGGCATGCGAGATGGCATCGCTGTGTTCGACGAGTTAGGGAATCCGATGTTTGAAAATCATGCCTGGCGCAGCTTCCTTACGCAGAGTGGTTGGGAGCAAGCCGTGGTCTGGCCACAGCTCTCACGGCTTCTATATCCGTTGGGCAATGGCTCTTCGCACCACCCTTCCTCTCTCGCCGACGCGCAGCAGCACACGCCAAGAAAAATCGATAACGAAGTCCTCGTCGCCGGACAATTGTGGAGGCTGTCGATGGTGCTCCTGCCCGAGGTCGCCGCTGTCCGCAAGAAGCTCTACATGGTGATCTCCGCCGATCTCACGCCGCAGATGGAGCGCGACCAGGCCCGTCAGCAGGCCCTCCAATTCATCGCGCACGAGCTTCGCACGCCATTGGTATCGCTGCTGGGCTTTGCTGAGTTGCTGCAACATTTTCCCCAGCGGGCTCAGGAAGCTGGAGCTGCAAATGTGATTCAGCAGGAGTCTCAGCGGTTGATCGCCCTCACCACCATGTTCCTCGAGTGCCTCAAGTTGGAGACAGCCCTTCCCGTGGTAGTTCCTGAAGACACGGACATCGAAGTTGTCCTGCAGAAAGCTGCCGTGCTCGGCGAGGCCCTCTGCCAGGCCTCCAACAAAAAGTTGGTCGTGATCAAGCCCGAGGAGCCGGTGCGAGTCCATCTTGACCGAGCCATGATGGCTGGAGCCTTGCTCAATCTGATCGCCAACGCCGTCAAGTATGGTGCGGACAAAACGAATGTGGTCATTCAGGTAACGGTCGAAAATGGCTGCGCTGTCCTCGCCGTTCACAACCAGGGCAAGCGTATTCCGGAGCACGAGTTCTCCCGGCTCTTCACGCCGCAATACCGTATGGCAGACAACGCTGCAGGCCATGTGGGTTGGGGAATTGGTCTGGCTTTTGTTAAGCGTGTGCTCCACGCGCATGGGGGCAGCGTGCGAGTGACCAGCGATAGCAGCGGGACGATCTTCCAACTGGTACTGCCGCTCCAACACGTCTCACATGAGGTTCATCATGCCTAGATACATTGCACCCGCGCTGGCCGCGCTTACCTTTTTCCTTATGCTGTCCAGCGCTCCCGCTCAGACCGCGGTCGTAGCTACCGGAGCTCCTCCCCACGGAGGCGCCGTCGTCCTGGATTTCAGCGGAAAGGTCAAGGTTCATTCCGCCACCGGCAGCACCTTGCAACTCGTCAGAAACGGAACATTACCGCAAGGAGCGATGATCGAGACGGATACGAACTCCAGGGTGCTCCTCCGTCTTGAAGACGGTAGCGAAATTCTGCTTCGAGACAACTCTCAGCTATCCCTCGTCCAGGAATCACTGCCCTCCGGAACGACATTGTTTGAACTTCTGCTGGGCAGGCTTCGAGCCGTAGTGACCAGGCGCTTTACAGGCAAGCCCTCGTTTCAGCTAGGCACACCCAGCGCCATCGTTGCCGTCCGTGGAACAAAGTTCGAGGTCGAAGTAAACCCACATCACGTGACCGAGGTCGACGTGGAGCAGGGACTGGTTCAAGTAACCGGCCGCTCCCCCTTGGAACGATCCGTACTCCTCGAGCCCGGATTTTCCACGCGCGTCGGGCAGGACAGAATTCCAGAGCCCCCGGTTCCGACCAGCCGCATTCGTCCCGACCCGCGCGAGGCACAGGAGAACAAGGACACGAAAAAATTAAGGAGCTCGAAAAACAACGCAGCTGAGCCGGCCGGCACCGCTCCAGACACCCACCAGGGAACCGAGCCGCCCGAGCCCGCAGAGCCTGCAGAGACCCAAAAGCCAGCACCCCAGTAACCCATTAGGCCAGGAGCCCCTGAGCCCCTTACCTCCTCAGCCCCTCAGCCCAGTAGCTCCC
Organism: Granulicella sp.; assembly: GCA_027452215.1. Taxonomy (GTDB): domain Bacteria; phylum Acidobacteriota; class Terriglobia; order Terriglobales; family Acidobacteriaceae; genus Granulicella. The sequence continues at coordinate 24,369 of DAIDGQ010000028.1, forward strand.
CGCCTCGGCCCCTGCCCTAGCCCCGGCGCCGCACTGAGCTCGCACGTTCCCACTCCCACTCCCCACCACCCTCAACTTGACAGCGCGAGCCCTCAAAAACACCCCCGCCCACCCTCCAAAAACACAATCCCGGCGTAAGCGTCAGATCGCCCCTCAGGCCGCCCCAATCATCGCAAGGGGCGTGTACCGAACCCTCGCTCAGTCACGCCCCTTGCAACCCAAGACCCGCTCAAGTACGCACCATTTCAGACGAAAAACGAGCCCCTGGTTCGTTAGACAGCCTTCCTCTGGAACGTCGTCTTCTTCGTATTGGCAAACGAATCCTTCGCCTTGAACGACGACGCGGACGCTCCCGGAGCCGGCTTCGCTCCACTCTTCACCTTCTCCGCCTTCTCCCGCAACGCCTGCAGTTTCGCCGCCTTCCGGCTCAGTCCGCCAACCTTCACTCCGCCTGCCTTTGGTAATAAATCGCTCATGCTTAAATCCTCTCACAACCCCGGCCCAGGCACATCCGGCCGCTCTCTCCCGCCACCCACTGTCCCAAAAATCAACATTCCCTCACGTATTCCTCATTCTGGCCGATATGTCCATCATGGATCGCCATCCAACCTGAGCACGACGGCACTGGCGCATCCTCGTTGGAAAGAACCTTCCCAACGACTACATTCAGGGGGACCCCATGGCACAGAATCGCACCTACACCATTGACCAGATCGCCATAGCAGCTCGTGAGCTTCGAGAGGCTGCAGGCACGGAGGCTGAGCGCTTCACCGGCACACAGGTAATTGACCTCCTCGGTGGAGAGATTCAAATCCTGCGTGAGCGGGGCTTCACCGACGACCGCATCACCAGACTCCTCCAGGGCTTCGATATCGAACTGAAAAAAGGCCAGATCGAACGCCGCAGCCGCGGTCCCGGCAACCTCATTCGCCGTCTCCTCTGGGATCGCTTCCACTCCCGCCGGCAGCTGTTTGACGAGCTTCCATCCCGCTCCTGACTCCATCCCAATCAACCGTCGCTCTGCAGCCTTCGCGAGCCGGCCCCCGGCCCTCGCCAAGGCTGCACGGCCTCGGCCGGAAGTCAAAACATGTCTGCGAACTTCAGCTTCCCTTAACCCTCGCAGCCGTATACTTCGCATCATGACTCGCGCCCGCAGCTTCGCCTTCGCTCTGCTCGTCCCCGTCCTCCTCGCCACCCTGGCCCCCACACTCTCTCTCGCCCAGGCTGGCCCCTACAAGATTCTCTCCACCCCCAAGCTCGGTGGTGACGGTGGCTGGGACTACCTCGCCGCTGACTCCGCCACCCGCCGCCTCTACCTCGCCCGCTCCGGAGCTACCGGAAGCCTCCACGTCTACGACCTCGACACCTTTGCCCCCATCGGCGATATCCCGCTCGGCAGCGCCCACGGTGCAGCCATCGACGACGCCACCCACCACGGCTTCGCCACCACCACTCCCGTCACCATGTTCGACACCGAGACACTCAAGGTCATCAAGACCCTCCCCACCCAGGGTCGCCCTGACGGCTACCTTCTCGACCCCGCCACCCACCACGTCTACATCCTCTCTCACGTCTCCCCCAACGTCACTGTCCTCGACACCGCAACCGGCGACATCGTCAAGGCCTTCGACGTCGGAGGAGCCGTCGAGCAGTCCGTCCTCGACAACCATGGACACCTCTTCATCGACCTCGAAGACAAGGACGCCATCGCCATCGTCGACACCGCCACCCTCACCCTCACCGGCAAATATGACATCTCCAGCAAGGGCGGAGGCTGCGCCGGCCTGGCCATCGACGCCGTCCACGACATCCTCTTCGCCTCCTGCAGCGACAAGAAAAACATGATCATCCTCAACGCAAAGGACGGCAAAATCCTCAGCGTCCTCCCCACCGGCGAAGGCTCGGACGGTGCCACCTTCAACCCCACCACCATGGAAGCCTTCAGCACCCAGGGTGAGGGAACTCTCGCCGTCATCAAGGAAAACTCCCCCACCAACTTCACCCTTGAGCAGCTCCTCAAGACCCAACCCCGCGCCCGTACCATCACTCTCGACCAGAAGACCGGCCACATCATCACCGCCACCGCCGACTTCGGCCCCACGCCCCCCATCAAGCCCGGCGAGCGCTACGCCCGTCCTCCGATGATCCCCGACACCTTCCGCCTAATCGTCATCGGAAAATAATCAAAATCCAACAAGCCACGCATCGCATATCATTCTCCAATCGGGCCCACGCATCGAAACAGGATACGTGGGCCCAAACCATCTACACCCGGAGATGATCCATGGAACGCAGGGAATTTCTCAAGTCCGCCGCCGCCGTCGGCGTTGCCGCAACCACCTCTTCCGTAGCCCAATCCCCGGCCTCCGGCGCCTCTCCGGTCAAGCGCCCGCAATCCCCAGACATGATCTACCGCCAACTCGGCACCACCGGCGAGACCGTCTCCGCCATCGGCCTCGGAGGCTATCATCTCGGCAAGCAGCAGAATCCCTCCGACAGCATCCAGCTCACTCGCGCCGGAATCGACCGTGGAATCACATTCATCGACAACTGCTGGGACTACAACGACGGCCTCTCCGAAGTCCGCGTCGGCCAGGCTCTCCGCGACGGTTACCGCCAAAAGGTCTTCCTCATGACCAAGATGGACGGTCGCACCGCCACCGAATACAACAAGCAGCTCGAGCAATCTCTCGGTCGCCTCCAGACCGACATGATCGACCTCGTCCAGTTCCACGAGGTCATCCGCATGGAAGACCCCGACCGCATCTTCGCCCCCGGAGGAGCCATGGAAGCCGCCATCGCCGCTCGCCAGGCCGGCAAGATCCGCTACATCGGCTTCACCGGGCACAAGGACCCTCTCGTCCATCTCCGCATGCTCGAAGTCGCGCAGCAGCACAACTTTCACTTCGACACCGTCCAGATGCCCATCAACGTCATGGACGCCCACTTCCGTTCCTTCACCCGCAACGTCATGCCCGTCGCCCTCAAGCAGGGAATCGGCGTCCTCGCCATGAAGACCTTCGGCGACGGCTTCATCCTCAAAAGCAAGACCGTCGAACCCATCGAAGCCCTCCACTACGGCCTTACCCTCCCCGTCTCGGTCATCATCACGGGCATCGATTCCACCCCCATCCTCGACCAGGCCTTCGAGGCCGTCCGCACCTTCAAGCCCCTCACCGACGCCCAGGTCAAGACCCTCCTCGCCCGTACCCAGGAGGCCGCCGCCACAGGCCAGTTTGAACCCTTCAAAACCTCCCAGCACTTCGACGGAACCGCCGCCAACCCCAAATGGCTCGGCTAAAGAATCTCCGACGTAGCACCCCCGCCAAAAAGCGCCAACGGCGCATCCCATCACAGCCTGGGGCGACGCCCCAGGGTACGGTTCCGCGCGCCCAGAAGGGCCCAAGGCCCGACCCAACTTGCGCCGTCCGCGTAGGACCCTGTCAAGCCCCCCACCCCCATAAACCCAACAAACCAAACCAAATAGGCTTGGCATAGTTGCCCCATCCAAACCCGTACAATTAAATCAGGACGTTAATTGCAACGACAAGGGCTGCAAGCCGGCGACATCGCCGCTTGCAGCCCTCGTCTTTTAACGCCTGAAATCCAAGGAGAAAAATTTATGCACGAACCAATCAAGATCAATCGAGTCCTTCCGCCGCACGAGCTCAACGCCCGCCGCGCCCGCAAAAACATCCTCGGCCCGCTGCCAGATACCGACCGCGAAGCAAAGTCCAAAGCCAAGCCCGCCGTCGATCCTGACCACGACCACGACAAGGACCCCGCAGGCTGCAAGGACTGCTAACCCCTTTTCCCTGAACATGTTGGGGAGCTACCTAAATAGCTCCCCGAGTAAAACAACCCTGTATGGTGGAAAGCCATACAGGGTTGTTGGGGGATGTTCCCATACACCCCCATCCTCGCCCGATCCAACCCCGGCCCTCCGGCCCGCGAGCAGCAGTTTAGTATCATCGCCCTATGTCCGAACTCACCCCCGAAGACCGAGCCCGCCGCGTCAAAGTCCTGCTTTACGACGTCGACGGCGTCCTCACCAACGGCGACATCACCATCATCCCTCCCCTCGACGGCGACCCCAACGTCCGCGCCACCGAGATCAAATCCTTCTCCGCCCACGACGGCATGGGCATCAGCATCGCCCGCCTCGCCGGCCTCAAAATAGGCTTCGTCACCAAGCGCAACTCGCAGGTCGTCGCCATCCGCGCCCGCGACCTCAAGATCGACCACGTCTATCAAGGCCAATCGAACAAAGTCGACGCACTCAACAAAATCATCGCCGCCGAAAACTGCACGCTCGACGAAATCGCCTACGTAGGCGACGACATCATCGACCTCCCCGTCATGCGCAAAGTAGGCTTCGCCATCGCCACCGCCAACGCCCGCCCGCAAGCCAAGGCCGCTGCCCACTACATCACTCCCAACCCCGGCGGCCAGGGCGCCGGCCGCGACGCCATCGACTTCATCCTCAACGCCCGCGGCATCCTCTCCCAGACCATCGAGCAATATCTCGACCCCACCAGCGCCGAAGCCAAATCCGCCGACATAGGCTCGGGCAACATGTAACCCGCCCCACCACCCTTTGCGAAACCTGGCTCCCCTCGCGACCTTTGCGTCAAAGCCTTTGCTGCCGCAGTTGCCCTTGCGATTGCTCGTTTTCGTCACACGCAAAGCACTAACCTTTGCACGAGTTTGAGGGCGAAGAAACCGCGAACCTCGCGCTACAATAACCCATGCCCGGGCCTCTCCCCACCGCGGAACCCACCATCCTCACCGATCCCCATCTCGCCTGGGCTCACCCCATCGTGCAGGAGTGGTTCCTCACCAAATTCGGCTCCGCCACTGAGCCCCAAATCGCCGGCTGGCCCGCAATCCTCCGCAACGAACCAACCCTAATCTCAGCGCCCACAGGCTCCGGCAAAACTCTCGCCGCGTTCTTAGTCTGCATCGACAAACTCCTGCGCGCCGCCATCGAGGGCCGCCTCTCCCCGCAGACCCACGTCGTCTACATCTCGCCCCTCAAGGCCCTCTCCAACGACGTCCAGAAAAACCTCGACGGCCCACTCGCCGAGATCCAGCAACTAGCCCTCCAGCGAGGCTATCTCTGCCCCGAAATCCGCACCGGAGTCCGCACCGGAGACACCCTCACCAAGCACCGTCTCTCGATGCTCAAGCATCCGCCGCACATCCTTGTCACCACGCCCGAGTCGCTCTACATCCTTCTCACCGCCGGCAAGTCCCGCCTCAACCTGGCCCGAGTCCAAACCGTCATCGTCGACGAAATCCACGCCATAGCCGACGACAAGCGAGGAGCCCATCTGGCTCTCTCCCTCGAACGTCTCGACGCTCTGGTTTGCGGCGAAAATCACCTCGCCCCCGGAGCTATGATCACCGGCCTCAACACCCCACCGCAGCGCATCGGCCTCTCCGCCACCCAGAACCCCATAGAGCTGGTAGCCGCATTCCTCACCGGAACCGATCCAACTCATCACGAACAAACGTCGAGTGAGACAGTGCCCAACCGATCCGGAGGTAAAGCAGGTCCCAGCTCCTCCGTAGGGAGCACGGGCCTTCAGGCCCCGGAATCGTCTCCGCACGATTCAAGGGCTTTAGCCCCGGAGAGAACGCGCAAATCCGCCACCATCATCCAGGTAGGCCAGCGCCGCACCCTCGATCTCGCCATCGAAGTCCCCTCCGCCGAACTCACCTCCATTACCTCCATCGCGATGTGGACCGAGATCTACGACAAGCTGGCCTCCTTCACCGACCATCACCGCAGCACCCTCGTCTTCGTCAACACCCGGAAGCTCGTCGAGAAGATCAGCTTCGAGCTCTCCAACCGCCTCGGTGACGACGCAGTCGCCGCGCACCACGGCAGCCTCTCCCGAACCCTCCGCCTCGACGCCGAGCAGCGCCTAAAGTCCGGCCAGTGCAAGATCCTCATCGCCACCGCCTCCCTTGAGCTCGGCATCGATATCGGCACCGTTGACCTCGTCTGCCAGATCGCGACCACACGTGCGGTTGCCGTCGCGATGCAGCGCGTCGGCCGCGCCGGCCACTGGCGCGGCGCCATTCCCAAGGGCCGCTTCTTCGCCACCACCCGCGACGACCTCCTCGAGCAAGCCGCACTCCTCCGCAAGATGGTCGCCGGCGAGCTCGACCTCCTCGAAATCCCCGAAGCTCCCATAGATGTCCTCATGCAGCAGATCGTCGCCACCGTAGGTGCCGAGTCCTGGTCCGAAGACGCCCTCTTCCACGTCTTCCGCCGCGCCTACCCCTACCGCAACCTCACCCGCGCCCAGTACGAAGAGGTCCTCGCGCTCCTCCACAACGGCATCGAGAACTCCCGCGGCCGCTACGGCGCCTACCTCATGCGCGACCAGGTCCAGGGCCATCTCCACGCCCGCCGAGGCTCGCGCAGCATCGCCATCTCGAACGGCGGAGCCATCCCCGACACCTCCGTCTTCGCCGTCATGCTCCAGCCCGAAAACGTCCAGATCGCCACCCTCGACGAGCACTTCGCCGTCGACTCCTCCCCCGGCGACGTCGTCCTCCTCGGCAACACCAGCTGGCGCATCCAGCGCGTCGACCCCTCCGGCAAAGTCCTCGTCGAGGACGCCCACGGCGCTCCCCCCAGCATCCCCTTCTGGGAAGGCGAAGCCCCCCAGCGCACCTCGGTCCTCTGCGACGGCGTAAGCGACCTCCGCCACGAAATCGACATCCGCACCAGCAACCTCACCCCGCAACACCTCACAGGTGGACCAACGCTTCCAGGTACCCCGAGGCTTCAGCCTCGGGCCTCATACCGCCCAGAGGACGAAGGGGCTTTAGCCCCTGGGGTATGCTCTTCCGAGCCGAGCCACGATCCACAAGCGCAGCTAGTCGGCACCATCGCCTTCCTCAAGCAAGAGTGCTACCTCAGCGACTCCGCGGCCCTCCAACTCATCACCTACATCGTCCACGGCCGCGCCGTCCTCGGCGCCGTCCCCACCAAGACCACGATCATCGCCGAGCGCTTCTTCGACGAAGGCGGCGGCCAGCAACTCATCCTCCACGCCCCCTTCGGCGGCCGCCTCAACAAAGCCTGGGGCCTCGCCCTCCGCAAGCGCTTCTGCCGCGGCTTCAACTTCGAGCTCCAGGCCGCCGCCACCGACAACGGCATCAACATCTCCCTCGCCGAGCAGCACAGCTTCCCCCTCGAAGACGTCTTCCGTTTCCTCACCACCCTCACCGCCCGCGAGCTCCTCGAGCAGGCCTGCATCCCCTCGCCGCTCTTCAAGAACCGCTGGCGCTGGGCCGCCGGCCGCAGCCTTCAGCTCCTGCGCACGTCCAAGGGCAAACGCATCGCACCACAGATCCAGCGCACCCGCTCCGACGACCTCCTCGCCAGCGTCTTCCCCCACGCCTCCGCCTGCCCCGAGACCATGACCGGCGACATCGAAATCCCCGACCACCCCCTCGTCCGCGAGGTCATGAAGGACACCCTCACCGAGGCC
>DAIDGQ010000029.1 GCA_027452215.1 Granulicella sp.
GATTCATTGGACTCTCCTATACAACAGGCGGGAGAAAAGATACTACATTGTGGCATTTTTATCAAAAAAAAGCGGCAGAAAAGCCGCTTTTAGGAATAAAAACCTGGCGATGACCTACTTTCGCATGAGGAAACCTCACACTATCATTGGCGCATGTTCGTTTCACTTCTGAGTTCGAGATGGAATCAGGTGGTTCCAAACCGCTATAGTCGCCAGGAAAACTGTTTCTGCATTGATTAATGGGAATGTATTATACCTAAATCATGCAATTAGTAAATAAAGAGTGTCACTTTTTTCTTAGGTTAAGCCTTAGCCCAACATCTCAATTTATTATGTTAGGCCAAAGCCCAACCTACTCGTATTCGCTTCATAATCCAAAGTAACTCAGATTATATGGTCAAGACAATCAGCCAATTAGTACAAGTTAGCTGCACACATTACTGTGCTTCCACACCTTGCCTATCAACGTCGTAGTCTTCAACGGGCTTCATGGGAAAACTCATCTTGAGGGGGGCTTCCCGCTCAGCCGCTTCGGCTTGGATGACAACAACCTGTTGAGACACCACAGCTAAAGCCGCATTGTCGCTGGTGAACTTATGGCGGGACTAAAGTCCCGCCCCTTCAAAGCGAGAGTGATGTGGACCGAGATGGTGCGGGCCTTTGGCCCTTGGCGTTCGTGGTGGGGCGTGACCTAGGCCTTCGGCCTAGGCTGTGATGGGGCGGGCCTTTGGCCCTTTGCTCGTTGCCGTAGGGTTGTTAGTTGGTGGGGGTGCCGCGGGCGGTTAGTTGGCGGATGAGGTCTACTTCGCGCTGGCGGTAGGGGGTGTCGTCCTGGCGAAAGACTTCGTGGAACCAGATGGTGGGCTGGATGAGGACGTAGGGGCGTTGCCAGGAGTCCCAGGGGAGATAGGTTTGCGTTTTGCCGGCGACGAGACCCCAGTTGATGGCCGCGATGTTGTAGCGCTTGGCGATGGGGAGGATGGTGTCGAAGGTGCTGCCGTTGCCGCGGGCCATGTACTCGGTGCAGAGGAGCGGGCGGTGGTAGGGGAGGAGAGATTGGACCTTGGCTTCGAAGCCCTCGGGCCAGTCGTAGTTGTGGAAGGAGATGACGTCGGACTCGGCTAACTGGATTTTTGTGGTGGGGGACTGGGGGCCGTTGGGGGACCAATCGCCTTGCCAGACTCCGCTGGTGAGGGGCTGGGTGGGATGCATGGCGCGGGCCCAGGCGAAGGCTTTGGGGAGGAGCTCGTCGATGCGCTGGACCTTGGCGGGGAGGTCTTGTTCGCGGTCTCCTCCTTTGTTGTCGGGCTCGTTCCAGATGTCCCAGCCGAGGATGCGGCGGTCGTTGGCGAAGGCACCGACGACTCCCTGGACGTAGGCCTTGAGTTGGGGCTCGTCGGCGGGATTGAGGAGGCGCTCTTTGCCGGGGCTCTGGACCCAGCCGGAGTTGTGGACTCCGGGGATGGGAGGATGCTGCGGGCCGAGGTGCGGGTTGGTCTCCCAACAGGAGTCGAAGAGGACGAAGAGTGGGCGGATGTGGTGGCGCGCGGCGATGGTGAGGAAGGCGCTGAGGCGCTGCTTGAAGCCGTCGGGGTCCTGCTGCCAGAGTTGGTCCTGGAGGAAGACTCGCATGGTGTTCATGCCGATGGATTCGGCCATGCCAAGCTCTTTGTCGTTGAGCGCGGGATTGAAGGTGGCGGCCTGAAACATTTCGAGCTGGTTGATGGCGTCGGAGGGAACGTAGTTGGCTCCGACGAGCCAGGGCTGCTGAGCGTACCAGGCGTTGGCCTGGGCTTCGGACCAGCGTGCGGAGGGAGCTTGCGCGGGAGTAGAGAGGGCGGGGGCGAGGAGTGCTAGAGCGATGAGGGATCGGAGGGTCATGGTGCTCCTGTGGTGCGGCTTAGCTAGGCAGTATCGACATAGAGTTGAGGCGGAGAAGCCCCTGGAGTAGTGGTGAAAAGGGGGGAATTCGTGCGGGTACGGTCCGCATGGCAGGTCCTTCGGCTGCGCCCCTTGCGATAAGGCCGCAACGGGCTTCGCTCAGGATGACAGGTTTGTTGTACATCAAATACTTGCGCACCCGCTCTATGTCGATACTGCCTAGGGCTTGGTGGTGGGTTCGGTTTTCGGTTCGTCGATGGTTAGGATCTGGTCGGCGGGGATGTTTTTGAGGGTTTGGATGGTGCCGCTGGGCCAGTGGATTTCGATGGTATCGGCTTGCTTGGAGGAGCCGAGGCCGAAGTGGGCTCGCTTGTCGCTGGCGGAGAGATAGCTTCCTCCGGTGGTGACGGTTTCGTACTGCGAGCCGGCGGGGGTGGTGAGTTTGATGACGGCTCCGATGGCGTCGCGGTTGCTGCGATGGCCGATGAGGAGGAGGGTGAGCCAGTGGTTGGTGGTCTTGGTTTCGTTGCGGATGACGTAGGCGGGGCCTCCGTTGGTGGAGACTACGGCGTCGATGCGGCCGTCGTTGTCGAGGTCTCCGGTGGCGAGGCCGCGGGCGACCCAGGCTTGCTGGAAGACGGCGCCGGATTGGGCGGAGACGTCGACGAAGCTGTGGCCGGTGTTGTAGGCGAGGAGCATGGGCTCCTTGTAGTGAAGCTGCGGATAGTCGAGGCTGATGGTGTCGAGGTCGTGGCCCTGGACGATGAGGAGATCCTTGCGGCCGTCGTTGTCGTAGTCGAGGAAGTGAATGCCCCAGCCGGAGTGGAGGAGGGTCATTCCTCCGATGCCGCTGACGTAGCTGTCGTAGGAGAAGCTGCCGTCGCCGTTGTTTTTGTAGAGGGCATATTTCTGGTTGGCGAGGTCGGTGATGACCATGTCGGGGAGGCCGTCGTTGTTGTAGTCCTGGAAGTCGATTCCCATGCCGGCGAAGGTACGGCCGTCGCCGTCGACGGCCATCTCGGCGGGGAGGCCGACCTCTTCGAAGGTGCCGTCGCCTTTGTTGCGATAGAGGTATTCGAGCATGGAGTCGTTGGCGATGGCGATGTCGATTTTGCCGTCGCGGTCGAAGTCGGCGATGGCGATGCCGAGGCCTTTGCCGGGTTTGTCGAGGCCGAGTTTGGCGGCGACTTCGGTGAAGTGGCCGTGGCCGTCGTTGTGATAGACGAGGGGGGAGATGGGGGCGAAGGTGTCGGGGTGGCAGTAGGCGCGATGGCCTTCGCGATGCTCTCCGCAGTAGATGTCGTCGAAGTCCCACTTCATGTAGCGGAGGACGACGAGGTCGAGGAGGCCGTCGTTGTCGAGGTCAACCCAGGTGGCGGAGGTGGACCAGCCGCTGCCGGCGGTTCCGGACTGGGCGGTGACGTCGGTGAAGGTTCCGTCGCCGTTGTTGTGGTAGAGGTGGTTGCTGCCGAGGCCGGTGACGTAGAGGTCTTCGTAGCCATCGTTGTCGTAGTCACCGACGGCGACTCCCATGTCGTAGCCGATGCCCTGGAGGCCGGCTTTCTGGGTGACGTCTTCGAAGGTTCCGTCGGGCTTTTGATGGAAGAGGCGGTTCCAGGATTCGGGGCCGGACTTCTGGGGGATGGTGCCTTTGGGCGTGGGGTCGGCGAGGGGGGCACCGTTGGCGAAGAAGATGTCGAGGCGGCCGTCGTTGTCGTAGTCGAAGAGAGCGACTCCGGAGCCCATGGTTTCGATGAGGTATTTTTTTGAGGTGTGGGAGGCCTGGCCGTTGAAGACGACGTGGCTGGCCTGGGTGATATCGACGAAGTTGCCGGGGGTGGGCGCGGAGGTGGAGGCTGCGGCGGGCTTGGGGGCTTGCGCGTGCGACGAGAGAGCGAGGCCCGCGGCGAGAGGGAGAAGAAGGGCGGCGTGAAGGCGATGGCGCAAGCGCGGATGTCCTTGTGGATCGGGAGGTGCGACGCGAACGCCGCGAAGACTATGGTACAGGCGGAGAGCGAGACTGGGGAGAGGGGAGGGTGGGGAGATAGTAAACGGTTACTGAAACGAATCGCGGGTTCGCGCGAGATAGCGGAAAACCACTATACTTCGAGCAATTATGCGAAGAGTTGGCATGGGTCGAGCGATTTTTGAAAAAAGTTTGAAGAAGAGTTGGGGACGCAGGGCCGGAGTGCTGGTGCTGGCGGGCTTGGTGTGTGGCGCGGGGAGAGGGTGGGGGCAGGAGATTTTGCCGACTGCGGCGACGCAGATTCCGGCTTCGCAGGCACAGATTCCGTCGGCTCCGATGCCGCAGGGAGAGGCTGCGGAGGCTCCGCTGAAGGAGGCTCGGAGGCTGATGGAGGAGGGTGAGTTTCCGAGGGCGGCGACGCTGCTGAAGGGGTATCTGGAGACGGAGAAGTGGTCGGCGGCGGCGCATACGATGCTGGCGTATAGCGAGATGCGGATGGACGACGCGAAGGACTCGCTGGAGGAGTACACGCGGGCTGCGACGATTGCGAAACCGAGTGCGACGGACCTGCAGAATGTGGCGAAGGATTATGTGCTGCTGGGGGACATGAAGGACGCTGAACACTGGGCCGTGGTGGCGGTGCAGATGGACGATCGGGATGCTGAGGGATGGTATGTGCTGGGGAGGATTCGGTTCACGCTGCAGCGGTTTCAGGAGGCTGCGACGTGCTTTGAGCGGTCGCTGGTGCTGCTGCCGGGGAGCGTGAAGGCGGAGAATAATCTGGGGCTGTCGTATGAGGGGCTGAACCGGACGGACGATGCGATTGCGGCGTACCGGAGGGCGATTGCGTGGCAGGAGGGGACGGCTCATCCGAGCGAGCAGCCGCTGCTGAATCTGGGGATCATTCTGGTTCACCAGGAGAAGCTGGCGGAGGCAAAAGAGGTGCTGGTGAAGGCTGCGGCAATCGCTCCGAAGGACCCGAGGATACGGGAGCAGCTGGGGCATCTTTATCTGGATCTGAAGATGCTTCCGGAGGCGGAAGAGCAGTTGGAGGCGGCGATTGCGCTGGAGCCGAAGAAGCCGGCACTGCATTTTCTGCTGGGGAAGGTTTATCACCAGGAGGGGCAGGAGGCGAAGGCGAAGGGGGAGTTCGAGGAATCGGCGCGGCTGAGCGGGTACCATGCGAGCCCGGAGACGCGGTAGAGGGAGAGGAATCCGGGGGTCCTGGTTGCTTTGTTGTAATCGATTTAGTAGGGGCGTTGTAAACGATTCCCGGGCTGCGGGAGGGTGTGGGGAGAGGTGGAAGGGGAGCGGTGGGGAGGTAGCAGGGTCGATGATCTAGACCAAAGGGTTGAGGGTTTTCTCCACAGATGGGAGATTTTTTCTTGACAACGCAGCAGTGCATGACCTAGTGTTCATTTGCTTTCAATTCGCAAAAACTTAGCTGTTGAGAAAACGCTTCCAGAGATTCAATAGTAGTGAGCCATTGAAAAGCGTTTGTTTTTGGGAGCGGAGATAACGTTTTCCATCAAATTGAGTGAGAGCTGGGTCGAACTTACTGAGATATGAGTTGGGAAGTGCGAGCTAGAAGGTACGAGCTAGAAGGTACGAGTTGCGAAGTACGAGTTAAGAGGTACGAGCCAAGAAGTACGAGTAAGAAGTACGGGTTAAGAAGTACGAGTTCAGATGCAGATAGTTGGAACGATCGCAGCATTTTCAGGAGTGCCGAATGAAGACAGTGATAGCACGGTTGTTTAGGTCAGCAGGTTTGGTGTTGGGAGTGCTTTTGGCGCTCGCAGTTCCGGGAATGGCGCAGTCCACCCGCGGAGCTCTAACGGGAACGATCACGGATGCGACGGGGGCTCTGATCCCTAATGCGAACGTGGTGGCGGTGAACGCGACGACGGGGGTTAAGAATACGACGGTGTCGACGTCGTCGGGCGACTACCGCTTTACCGAGCTTGCGGTGGGAACCTACACGGTGACGGTGACGGCGGCGGGGTTCGAGGTGGGTACGGCGACGGGCGTGACGGTGAGCATCAACAGTGTGTCTGCGTTGAATGTGAGGCTGAAGGTAGGAACGCAGAGCGATACGGTGACGGTGGATGCGAGCGGGTTGCGGCTGCAGACGGCGACGTCGGATATCAGTGGAACGATTTCGCAGAAGCAGATTGAAGATCTGCCGTTGTCGATTGCGACGGGCGTGGGTGGGTTGCGGTCGCCTGAGACGTTTGCGTTTTTGATTCCGGGAACGACGGGACCTGGAACGGGCGGCAACGCACCCTTCCAGGGGAACGGCGTGTTCCTTTCGAAGCTGGGCGGTGGACAGAACTACGGTGCAGAGGTGCTGCTGGATGGAGCGAGTATCACTCGCAGTGAGAACGGATCGTCGTTCGATGAGACGTCTCCGTCGATTGAAGCGCTGCAGGAGTTCAAGGTAACGACGGCGACTCCGTCAGCGGAGTTTGGCAGGACGACTGGCGGTATTGAGAGCTTTGCTACGAAGTCGGGCACGAACGCGTTTCACGGTACAGGGTTTGCGATTGTGAAGAACCGGGTGTTCGATGCGAACAGCTGGTTCAATAACGGATACAAGGCTCAGAACTGCGTGGGAGTATCGGAGATCAACTGCGCGTACTCGAAGCCGAAGGACAGCAAGTTTGATTTTGGCGGAACGTTTGGTGGACCGATCCGTATTCCGAAGTTGTACAACGGAAAAGATCGCAGCTTCTTCTTCTTTGCGTGGGAGCAGTACAAGCTGCAACTGGGCGGCAACACGCAGTCGACGGTGCCGACGAATACGGGTGGAACGACGGGACAGGGCGAAGTGGGTGGTGACTTTTCGGCGATCCTGGGTGGACCGACGAGCGTGATCAATCCTTGCACTGGACAGCCTGTGCTGCAGAACCAGATCTTCGATCCGGCGACGTCGAACATTAATGTGACGGCGACGAATCCGAACGGGATTCCGTGCCGGTTGCCGTTCCCGGGCAACATTATTCCTCAGACACGATTCAGTGCGGCGGCAAAGAATATGATCGCGGGCCTGCCAGCACCGAACCAGGCGGCGACGCTAAACCTTCCGTATGGGTTCTACAACAACTATGCGATGGCTTCGGTTGCTCCGACGGCGAACACGACGTACACGATCCGCATCGATCAGAATGTGGGAGCGAAGAACAAGCTGTTTGCTTCGTACAGCTCGCGCGACAACTTCAGCCTGCATGGGTTGAACAATCTTCCGGGGCAGTTCAATTCGGGATCGTACACACAGGACTTCCAGACGCATTACACGCGTGCGGGATGGGACTTCACGTTTACTCCGACTCTGTTGAACCACTTGAATCTTGGGTATAACAGGACGAACAGCAAGAACGTTTCGGTATCGTTTTCGCAGGGACCGTCTCCGACGAAGCTGGGAATCGCGAACGAATATACGACGGCGTTTCCGGTGGTGAACTTTGATGGGCTGGACAGCTTCACGTCGTGGGGCCAGCAGCAGAATGGAACGAACATCGACAACGGCAGCCGCGTGGATGACAGCGTGAACTGGCAGAAGGGGCGGAACAGCTTCAAGTTCGGCGTTGACTGGCGGTACCAGCAGTACTCGGTTGAGCAGTTCAACCTGTCGAACATCAACTTCCTGCGCAGTGAGACGGATGTGGCGGCGATCGGCGGGATTCCTCAGTTCCAGAGCGGAAACAGCTTTGCGAGCTTGCTGCTGGGCGAGGTGGATAACTCGGGACAGACGGTGTACAACCACAATCCGCGGTGGAACTCGCACTATGAGGCGTTCTATATCGAAGACGATATGAAGGTGTCGAGCAACCTGACGCTGAATCTTGGACTGCGGTATGACATTGATGTTCCACGCAAAGAGGCGGACAACTTCAGCTCGAACTTCAGCTTGACGGCTCCGGATGCAGCTGCGGGCGGATTGCCGGGAGCGCTGGTGTTTGCGAAGAATTGCAATTGCAACACGGCGTGGGCGGACACCTGGTACAAGGACCTGGCGCCACGGATCGGGTTTGCGTATGTGTTGCCAGGAACGAATGGCAAGCTGGCGCTGCGCGGTGGTGGAGCGATCATCTATGGACCGCTGCAGTACAACGATTTCGGTTCGTCGATGACGGCGGGCTATACGCAGAGCCGTGGGATTGGAAGCTTCTATACGGGGCCTGGAACCGCGGGTGGATATAGCCCGGCGTTCCAGCTCGACCAGGGCTTCCCGTCGCTGAGCTTTGCGCCGAGCCTTGATCCGACGCAGCTGACGGCTCCGAATGGACCGGGAAGTTTTGGTCCGGTCGCGGGTGAGTTGATCTTGCCGAGGGATGGACGGCCGTCGATGACGAGCAACTGGAGTCTTCAGTTGCAGGATGAGCTGGCGCAGGATTTGATTCTGTCGATCGGGTACATCGGTCAGACAGCACAGAATCTGAAGACGGGCTTCCTGACGAACATCAACAACATCTCTCAGAATTATTTTGCGATGGGCGACCATCTGAACGATCCGTATAACCTGATTCCGTTGGGTGGATCGTCGGATGGAGTGCAGGCTCCGTATGCGAGCTTCACGGGCAACCTGGGACAGGCTCTGCGGCCGTTCCCACAGTATGACTACATTGCGGGAGATTGCTGCCTGGAGAACCTGGGCCACTCCTCTTATGATGCGGCGGTGATTTCACTGGAGCGCCGGTTCCGGCAGGGCTTCAATCTTCAGGCCTCGTATACGTGGTCGAAGAATCTGACGGATGCGGACTCGGCACTTCCGTTCCAGGTGGAAGGGCAGCAGGCGCAGGGACAGAGCTCGACGAACCTGCGGCTGGAGAAGGCGGTGAGCTTGCAGAATACTCCGCAGGTTTTCTCACTGAGCTATCTGTATCAACTGCCGTTTGGAAAGGGACGTCACTTCCTGAATAACAACCGTGCGCTTGATTATGTGATTGGCGGATGGGAGGTCGGAGCTATCCACCGGTACCAGAGTGGACAGCCGATTCCTTTCGGATGCGCGACGGGAATTCCTTACTACCAGAACTGCATCAGCTTCACGAAGGGACCGGCGGTGCTGTCGCAGGGAGGGTATGCGAGCGCGGCGTACAAGAAGAACAAGAATGGGCCGAACTTCTTCAACGGGCAATCGTGGTTCAAGCCAGCGTATCGTCCGGCGGGATATAACGGGCCGAACGATCCTGGAGTGACGCTGGAGAACTCTGCGTTCGTGGATCAGAATCACGAGGGACCGGGCTGGTTCCGTCCTGCATCGCCAACATGCCCGGATGGATGCTCGTATGTGCCGTTCTCGCTGGGTAATATTCCACGCGTGACGGAGGCGATCACCGGACCGATCTACAAGGCGGAGGACGTTAGCTTGCTGAAGACGTTCTCGATCACAGAGCGAGTGAAGTTCCAGTTCAAGGCTGAGGCGTTCGACGTCTTCAACCGGCACCGCTTTGGACTGCCGAACCTTGAGCCCAATGCTTCGACGGGCGGAGGAGCGTTCGGTATCCCAACGTACACGGACTATGGTCCACGCAACATGCAGGTGACTGGAAGGATTAATTTCTAGGACGCCTGAGAGGTAGTGGTACTGTTTCAAGGCCTAAGGGTGAAGCGATGCTTCACCCTTAGGTTTTTATCGACGGCGGTGCGGCGTGGGCGGATGATTGCTCCGGAGCAAGGGCGGCAGTAGAATTTCGCGCAAGGACACTAACTGGCAGGGAATTGACTCGCAGGGAATTGACTTGCAGGGAACTATGGTGACGGCTACCCTTACACTTCTGTTGGCGGTGACTCTGAGCGGACAGATGGCGAGGGGGGAGGATGTTCGTGCGCTGGTGACGGAGGCTCGGGGGCTGCAGGCTGCGGGCAGACTGGACGAGGCGAGAGACCTGTACGAACGCGTGCTGGTGGCGGAGCCGGGAGACGTGGAGGCGCAGGATGGTATGGCGTCGACGAGCGAGACGATTTCTCTGAAGGCGAGAGCGGCCGGCGATATGAATGGAGCGCTGGAGACGCTGGTGAGGGCGCAGAAGGTGGAGCCAGACAATCAGCGGGTGCTCCTGGACCTGGGAATTCTGGAAGATGAGATGTCGCTGGATATGGACGCGGTGAGTACGCTGGAGCATCTGGTGGCGCTGAAGCCGGCGGACCCGAATGCGTTCTATGCGCTGGCGAGAGTGGACCTGAATCTGGGGCGACTGGCTGCGGCGGAGGAAGAGATGCGGGCGTATCTGAGGGTTCGGCCGCAGGATGCTTCGGCGCACTATGGGCTGGGAAGAATTTATCTGCAAGGGCTGGAGTTCGATAAGGCGCAGGCGGAGTTTGAGGAGTCGATACGGATACAGCCGAAGCAGAGCGAAGGGTACTACCAGCTGGGGCAGGCTTATCTGAATCAGAACAAACTGGAAGAGGCGATTGCACAGTTCAAGACGGCGCTGGTGCGCGACCCGAAGCATGGTGGGGCGCTGGTGGGGATCGGCACGGCGTACTTCAAGCTGAAGCAATATGACGAGGCGAAGGAGTGGCTGGTGAGGGCGACGGAGGCGGCTCCGGAGTATCAGCCGGGACACTACTACCTGGGATTGACGCTGGCGAGGCTGGGCGATGCGGCGGGATCGAGGCGAGAGCTGGACGTGGCTACGGAGCTGGCGGCGAAGGAGAATGAGAAGTCGGCGACGAGGCTGCGGTTGCAGCATCCGGAGGGTCAACCGTGAGGGCTGAAGACGAGAGGCGGATGACGGATCGCCGGGTGAGGGGATGGTGGGTGGTGGGGTGCGTGCTGTTGGGCGCGCTGTTGTGCGGGCGGGGATTGGCGATAGCGCAGCAGGCTACGACGCAGCAGGTTACGACGCAGCAGGGTGTTCAGGATTCGCACGGGATGGATGCGGGTGCGGCGGCCTTGCGGAGGGGCGATGCGAAGACGGCGGAGGAGGACTTTCGGCAGCAGCTGACGGTGACTCCGGGATCTGCGGATGCGATGTTGGGGGTGGGGCTGGCGGAGCTTCGCGAGGGGAAGATGGGAGACGCGGAACGGGACCTGGCGAAGGCGAGTGAGATGAATCCCGCGATGCTGAGCGCGCATATGTTTCGGGGGATTGCGCTGTTTCAGATGAACTCGGTGGAGGCTGCGATTGCGGAGATGGAGGAGGAGATTCGGCTGCAGCCAAAGAACGTGGAGGCTCTGACGTGGCTGGGGATTATGCAGCTGCAGGCGGGGAAGCCGAAGCTGGCGGCGGTGCCGCTGGATGAGGCGGGGCAGCTGCGGCCGGGGGATCAGAATATTTTGTACTACGAGGTGAGGGCGCATACGCTGGCGGCGCAGGAGTCGTTCCGGGAGCTGTTCAGGATGGATCCGGATTCTGCGTATGTGCATCGGGCGCAGGCGGAGATTGACTCGGAGTCGCAGCAGCCGGACAAGGCGATTGTGGAGTACGAGGCGGCGATCAAGAAGTCTCCGTCGAATGCGGAGCTGTATGAGGCGCTGGGGAATGAAGAGCAGAAGGTGAGCCGCGTGGCGGAGGCTCGGAGTGCGTATGAGGCGGAGCTGGCGTTGACTCCGGGGAGTGCGATTGCGCTGTTCAACCTGGGGAAGATCCAGGTGGAGACGGGCGATGCGGCGGAGGGAGTGGCTCTGCTGCGGAGAGCTCTGGAGGCTCATGCGAGTGCGGCTCCTACTTGCTTTTATTTGGGGCTGGGGCTAGCGAAGATGGGGAAGAACGAAGAGGCGGTGGGGTGGCTGGAGAGAGTGCTGACGAGTGAGCCGTCGGAGTTTATACGGGAGAGAGATGAGTACGAGCTGGTGCGGGTGTATCAGCGGCTGAACCGGAAGGAGGACTCGGATGGGGCGCTGGAGGAGCTGAAGAAGCTGAAGGCGAAGGCGGCTGCTGCGGGCGCGGGCGGGCCGTAGGTTGCGGGGGGCTGGGGAGATGATCGGGGAGAATTGAGGGGAGGGTGTTCATTGACACAATGATGTATACAATGTAGTTTTATTGGCGGAAAACGTTTGCTGCTGTTGTGGATGCTTGCACCGATGGGTGCGATCTGCTGGTTGGTTTGAGTGATTCGAGGAGGTTAGGAGAGAGACATGAAGGCGCTTGAGGGTTTGGAGATTTGGTTTGTTACGGGGAGCCAGCATTTGTATGGGGCTGAGGCTTTGGCGCAGGTTGCGAAGAACTCACAGGTGATTGCGGCGTCGCTGGATGGGGAGAGGGCGATACCGTTCAAGGTGGTGTTCAAGCCGGTGCTGACGACTCCTGAGGAGGTGCGGGGGCTGTGTCGCGAGGCCAATACTTCGGAGACGTGCATTGGGCTGGTGTTGTGGATGCATACGTTTTCTCCGGCGAAGATGTGGATTGCGGGATTGACGTCGCTGAGGAAGCCGTTTCTGCATTTGCATACGCAGTTCAACCGGGAGCTGCCGTGGTCGTCGATCGATATGGACTTCATGAATCTGAACCAGTCGGCGCATGGAGACCGGGAGTTTGGATTTATTACGGCTCGGCTGCGGCTGGCTCGCAAGGTGGTGGTGGGGTTCTGGAAGGATTCGGAGACGGTTGCGGAGGTGGCGGCGTGGACTCGGGCGGCGGCGGGCTGGCATGAGTCGCAGAACCTGAAGGTGGCGCGGTTTGGCGACAATATGCGCGAGGTTGCCGTGACCGACGGCGACAAGGTGGAGGCGCAGGCGCGGCTGGGGTACAGCGTGAATGGATATGGCGTGGGCGACCTGGTGGCTCGGATGAATGAGGTGACGGATGCCGAGGTGGATGGGCTGGTGAAGGAGTATCGGGAGAGCTATTCGATTGCGAAGGAGCATGACCGGCCGGATGCGATTCGGGCGGCGGCGAAGATTGAGCTGGGGCTGCGTGGGTTTTTGGAAGAGGGAGGGTTTGGAGCGTTTACGGATACGTTTCAGGACCTGCATGGGCTGGAGCAGCTGCCGGGGATTGCGGTGCAGCGGCTGATGGCGGAGGGGTATGGGTTTGGCGGCGAGGGAGATTGGAAGACGGCGGCGCTGGTGAGGACGATGAAGGTGATGGCGCATGGGCTGCCGGGGGGAACGTCGTTTATGGAGGACTATACGTACGACTTTAGCGGGACTGCGAAGATTCTGGGGTCGCATATGCTGGAGGTTTGCCCGTCGATTGCGGCGGGGAGGTCGTCGCTGGAGGTTCATGCGCTGGGGATTGGAGGGAGGGCTGATCCGGTGCGGCTGGTGTTTACGGCTCCGAATGGGCCGGCGGTGGTGGCGTCGCTGGTGGATATGGGGAATCGGTTTCGGATGATTGTGAATGAGGTTGAGGTGATTCAGCCGGAGCAGGCGTTGCCGAAGCTGCCGGTGGCGAGGGCGGTGTGGCTGCCGAAGCCTAGTCTGCGCGTGGCGGCGGCGGCGTGGATCTATGCGGGAGGAGCGCACCATACCGGGTTCAGCCAAGCGCTGACGATGGAGCACCTGGAGGACTTCGCGGAGATTGCTGGCGTGGAGATGGTGCGGATCGATGCGGAGACGCGGTTGACGCAGTTTCGGAAGGAGCTGAGGTGGAGTGAGGCTACGTATTGAGCGGGGCGGGAGCGCTGTTGAGCGTTTGACCTGAGGAAGCTTTGGGCATTCCCTCAGCGGCTATAGCCGCAGGGAGTTGGAGGGAGTTGTGGCGGGACTGAAGTCCCGCCCTTTCAAAGCGGAGGGTTAGGGGATGGGGTAGGTGTGGGGGCCGCTGCCTATGGTGTCGGGTTTGTGGTTGGGGAGGAGGACGGTGGCCGTGGTGTTGGGGGGGAGGGTGATGGTGAAGCGGTGGGTGGATTGTTTCCAGTCGGAGATGATGGTGCCGTAGGCGGAGTCGTACTCGACGTGGAGAGCGGGGAGCATGGGGTCGAAGTGCGGATGGACGGTGAGGTGGTGGAAGCCGGGGCCGGTGGGATCGGTGTCGATGCCGGCGGCGCGGCGGTAGACCCAGGCCATGACGGAACCGAAGGCGTAGTGGTTGTAGGAGTTCATGCTGGGGTCGCCGGTGTCGCCGTTCCAGCGCTCCCACCAGGTGGTGGCACCTTTGCTGACCATGTAGCCCCAGGAGGGGTAGGTGTCGGCGAGAAGGAGTTTGAAGGCGAGGTCGGTGTGCTGATTTTCGTCGAGGACGGAGAGGAGGAAGGGTGTGCCGAGGAAGCCGGTGGAGAGGTGGTTGCCGTGGGCGGCGATGTCCTGGACGAGGCGGGCGACCATGTTGGTCCGAAGCGAGGGTGGGGCGATTCCGGTGAAGAGGGTGGCCAGGTAGGCGGTCTGGGTGTTGCCTTCGACGCTGCCGTCGGGCTTGAGGAAGGCGGTGCGGTAGGCGGCGGCGATGTGGTCGTATTGCTGCTGATATTTTTCGGCGTCGGCGGGGCGGTGGAGGGCGGTGGCCATCTCGGTCATCTCGCGGGTGACGAGGGCCCAGTAGGCGGTGTCGATGAGGGTGCGGGGAGTGTGCTGGTCGGGGGCGAGCCAGTCGGCGTAGTTGTTGCCGAGGGCGTTGCGACGGACGTAGTCGGGGTTGTTGGTGAGGATGAAGGTGGCCCAACGCTCCATGGCGGGCCAGGAGCGCTCGACGACGCTGAGGTCGCCGTACTGGAGCCACGCGGCGTAGGGGATGAAGACTCCGGCGTCGCCCCAGCCGGGGGCTCCGGGCGTGGGGCCGAGGATGTTGGGGGAGACGTCGGTGAAGGCTCCGGCGGGGGTCTGGGCGTCGGTGACGTCGAGCATGAATTTGTGGGTGAAGGCGTCGATGTCGAAGTTGTAGGTTCCGGTGCGCCAGAAGGCTCCGGCGTCGCCCATCCAGCCGAGGCGTTCGTCGCGCTGCGGGCAGTCGGTGGGGATGGAGACGAAGTTGCCGCGTTGGCCCCAGGCTCCGAGCTGGTTCATCTTGTTGAGGGTGTCGCTGGAGCTGGAGAGTCGGACGGTGGGGGGCTCGGAGAGGCTGTTGTAGACGAGGCCGTCGAGGGTGGAGAGGGTGGGGGGAGTGGAGGGCTGGGGGCCGAGGAAGGAGAGCTCGACGTAGCGGAAGCCGTGGAAGGTGAAGGAGGGGGTCCAAGTTTCGTTGGTGCCGGTTTCGTCACCGGAGCCGGAGTGGGCGTAGGTGTCGGTGGCGTCGGCGTTGCGGAGGTTGGTGGTGTAGATGCTGCCGTCGGGGTTAAGGCGCTCGGCGTAGCGGAGGCGGACGACGGTGCCGCGGGGGCCGCGGATGTGGAGGAGGATGTTGCCGACCATGTTCTGGCCCATGTCGTAGATGGCGGGGTGGGCGGCGTTGGCGGGATCGAGGTGGATGGGGTGGAGGGTGAGGGTGGTGCTGATGGGGAGGTCGGGCTGGGCGGTGAGGACCATGTCGCTGTCGGGCGGGGTGGCGGTGGAGGCGGCGGTCCAGTGTGAGGCGTCGAAGTGCGGGGTGCTCCAGTTGGGTTGGGCGAGGCGGGCGTCGTAGGATTCGCCTCCGTAGATTTCGGAGAAGGTGATGGGCGAGGGGGAGGTGAGCCAGGTGGGGTCGGTGATGATGGTCTGGTGCTGGCCGTTGGCGAGGGTGAGGTCGAGCTGGGCGCGGAGGAGGTTGGGGCCGCGGGTGTAGCGGAAGCCGATCCAGGTCATGGGGGAGCTGTACCAGCCACCACCGAGCATGATGCCGAGGGTGTTGGCTCCGTGGGCGAGGAGCGGGGTGACGTCGTAGGTCTGGTAGAGGGCTCGCTTGTGGAAGTCGGTCCAGCCGGGGGAGAGGAGGGTGTGGGGAGCGACGGGTTTGCCGTTGAGGAAGGCCTGGTAGGCTCCGAGGGCGGTGAGGGTGAGGCGGGCGGACCGGATGGGGGAGTCGACGGCGAAGTCTTTGCGGAGGAGGGCGGCATCGGTGGCGATGCGGTCGGGGCCGGGGACGGTTTGCTGGCGGTCGGGGCCGATGCCGAAGGGAGCGGAGAGGGGGCCGGCGATCTGCGCGGCGGCCCAGGGGGCGGTGGCGTTGGAGCGGGCCTGCCATTGGTCGTTGCTGACGATGCGGTTCTGGTGGCCGCTGGCGTCGGTGATGCGGAGGGCGGCGGCGATGGCGGTGGGGGCGGTGGTGGAGGGAGAGTCGGAGCGGTGGGCGGTGACATCGAGGAGGACTTCGTTGTCACCGGGGTGGAGGAGGGAGGCGATCTCTTCGCGGTCGAAGGCTCCCCACTCGTTGTGATGGCCGGTGACGGTGCCGTTGACGCGGGCGGTGAAGTCTCCACGGACGAAGACGTGGAGGCTGGCGGCGGAGGGAGCGGCGTCGAGATGGAAGCGGTAGCGGAACTGCGCGGGCGTGGCGGAGGGGACGTGCATGGGGTCGGCATTGGGGAGCCAGAGATAGCGGATGGCGCTGAGCTCCTGCTGGTCGGCGGGATCGTCGCGGGTGATCCACTGGGCCTTCCAGTCGGCGGGGGTGAGGAGACCGGTCTCAAAGGAGGCGGGCATGGAGGTGGTGTGCTGGCCCTTGTTGTCCCAGACGATGACCTTCCAGAGATAGCGCTGCTGGGGGCGGAGGGGCGAGCCGACGTAGGGGATGTCGAGGGAGGCGGAGGAGGTGAGGCGGCCGGAGTCCCAGGCGTCGGTGTGGCCGGGGAGGAGATGGGCGGCGTCGGTGGCGACGAGGATCTCGTAGCTGGACTGGAGCCAGTTGGGAGTGGTGGCGTCGCTGCGCCAGGAGAAGGTGGGGTGGGGAGTGTCGATGCCGAGGGGGTTGGGGAGGGCGTTGGTGCGGAGGTGAACCGGGGCGGCCTGTGCTGCTGCTGCGAGGGAGAGGAGGACCAGAGCGAGTTTCGACATAGGGATAAGGTCTCGGCTTTCTAACTGGAACATGATACCCGTAATGGAATTTTTTGAGGAGCGAAACTTCGGGCACGGCGCGGGGATGAGGGAGGCTTGGTGGGGTGGGCGCAGGGGCTGGATATTTGAGGGATGCAACCTATGCAGGCGGCGACGGTGTCATACTCTTGTGATGGTTGTTGATTGAACCAGAGATCAAGCCAACGTGCTCCGCCCACGAAGAATGCTGAGAGATCCTGGTGCAAAATGATTGCTTCTAAGAAGCAGAGACCTCCGCCTGAGAGCTTGCCGACGGAGGTTCGCGTGGTGGCGATTGGAGCGTCGGCGGGTGGGCTGGAGGCCCTGACCGCGATTCTTCGCGCGCTGCCTACCGATATTGCGCTGGCGTTTATCTTGATTCAGCATCTTGATCCGAAGCGGCGGAGTCTGCTTCCGGAGCTGCTGTCGAAGGCGACGAAGATACCGGTGCTGGAAGCGCTCGATGCGATGCGGATCGAGTTGAACCATGTGTACGTGATGCCGAGCAACGTGGATATTTCGATCACGGATGGGCACTTTGGACTAGCTCCGCGGGTGTTGGATGCGCACAAGCAGAATCTTCCGATTGATATTTTTATGAGGTCGCTGGCGGAGGTGCGGAAGAGCCAGGCGATTGGGGTGGTGCTGTCGGGCACGGCGTCGGATGGGACGGCGGGGCTGGAGGCGATTCGGGCGGCGGGGGGAGTGACGTTCGCGCAGGATCCGGAGACGGCGAAGTTCGATGGGATGCCGAGGAGCGCGATTGATTCGGGCTGCGTGGATTTTGTGTTGTCTCCGGCGAAGATTGCAGAGGAGCTGTCGCGGATGACGCTTCATCCGGGGCGAAGGAGGCCGGCGAAGGTGGTGGACGAGGTGAAGAGCGATGCGGAGTATTTCACGTCGATTCTGGAGATGGTGAGTGCGTCGCAGGGCGCTGATTTCAGCAAGTATAAGCAGAACACGCTGCGGCGACGGACACAGCAGCGGATGGCGTTTCTGAGCATTGCGTCGCTGGGGGCGTATGCCCATTATCTGGGCGAGCATCCGGAGGAAGTGGCGAAGTTGACGGACCAGGTGTTGATTCCGGTGACGGAGTTTTTTCGGAACCCGGAGGTATTTCAAGACGTGTCGCAGACGATTCTTCCGAAGATGGTGGGAGAGGGAACGAATCGGAATCTGCGGATGTGGGTGGTGGCTTGCTCGAGCGGAGAAGAGGTTTACTCGCTGGCGATGGTGCTGCTGGAGCACCTGGGGAGGAAGGCCGAGGGGTGCCAGCTACAGATCTTTGCTACGGACATCAGCGACCGGATGATTGCGAAGGCTCGCGCGGGGATCTATACGGAAAACGCGATGAAGAATGTTTCGGCGGAGCGCAGGGAACGATTTTTTACGAAGGTGGCGGCTGGGTATCAGATTAGTAAGTCGATACGAGACCGCTGCGTGTTTGCTCGTCACGATGTGACGAAGGACCCACCGTTTTCGAATCTGGATTTGATCTCGTGCCGGAATTTTTTGATTTATGTGCAGCCGGAGTTGCAGGAAAAGATACTTTCGACGTTTCATTATGCGTTGAATTCGACGGGGTATCTGCTGCTGGGAAGCGCGGAGAGCGCGGCGTCGTATCCGGAGATGTTTACGCCGGTGAGCAAGAAGAACAAGATTTACGCGAAGAAGGCTGGCACGGCTCGCCAGCAGCGGACATTCAACGAGAACAGACGACCCATGGAGGCGAGTGCATTGCCGGAAGCGAAGGTGCAGCCCATCAACCGCAGCAGCCAGAATGAGGCGGACCTGCAACAGAGTGCGGATCGAATTGTGTTGAAGACGTGCTCTCCTCCGGGAGTGATTGTGAACGATGCTCTGGAGATACTGCAGTTTCGGGGAAGGACGGGGCTGTACCTGGAGGCGGCGGCGGGACGAGCGAATTTGAATGTGTTGAACATGGTTCGCGAAGACCTGGCGATTGCGCTGCGGATGGCGATTGTGGCGGCGAGGAAGAAAGGGTCCGCGGTGAAGAAGAAGGACGTGGCGTTTGTGCACAACGGCAAACGGCTCGTGGTGGACCTGTCGGTGATACCGATGGAGGAGGTGCTGGGGACGGCGGGGCGGTGCTACCTGGTGCTGTTTGAGGCAGGTACTGTGGCGACGGAGGCGGTGGGGAAGAAGGGGACGAAGCTGCCGTTGAAGGCAGGGGAGATGCTGCAACGGGAGTTGGTGGAGAAGAAGCGGGAGCTGCAGGCGGCGCGGCTGCTGCTGAAGGAACATATGGCGTCGCATGAGGCGCTGAGGGAGGATTACCAGTCGGCGAATGAAGAGATGCTTTCGGCGAATGAGGAGCTGCAGAGCACGAATGAAGAGTTGGAGACTTCGAAGGAAGAGCTGCAGGCTACGAATGAAGAACTGACGACGGTGAATGATGAGTTGAACAGTAATAATTCGACGCTGCATCTGCTGGGGAACGATCTGAGGAACCTGCTGGAGAGCACGGTGATTCCGATTGTGATGGTGGATAACGGGCTGAGGGTGAGGCGGATGACTCCGACGGCGGAGACGATCTTCAAGGTGAAGCCGGTGGACATCGGGCGGCCGATCACGGACTTCAAGGTGGACTTGAATGTGAATCTGAAGCCGCTGCTGGCGCAGGTGCTGCAAGAGGTGGTGGCCGTGGAGCGGGAGGTGCAGGACCAGCATGGGCACTGGTACCGGCTGCAGATAAAGCCTTACAAGACGCTGGATAATCGCGTGGATGGAGCGGTGCTGGTGTTGATGGATATCGACGTGATGAAGAAGCGCAACCAGGAGCTGGTGGTAGCGGCTGAGTTCACGAAGTCGATTATTGAGACGATCGCGGAGCCACTGTTGGTTCTGAACTCAGAGCTGAACGTGTTGATGGCGAATCACTCATTCTACGAAGTGTTTGAAACCAGGCCGGAGACGACGATTGGCCAGATGGTGTATGACCTTGGGCGCGGGCAGTGGAGTAAGCCGGAGCTTCGTTCGCTGCTGGAGGAGGTGCTGCCGAGAGACAGAGCGTTTGTGAATCACGAGGTGGTGTACAAGTTTCCCGGCGTCGGATGGAGATCCTTCATGCTGAGTGGGCGGTATATTGTGCAGGACTCCGATGTGACGCCGTTGATTCTGCTGTCGCTGATGGACATGACGGAGCGCAAGAAGATTGAGGCTGCGCTGATCCAGGCGGAGAAGCTATCGATTGCGAGCCGGCTGGCGGCGTCGATTGCGCATGAGATCAATAATCCGCTGGAGGCGATTACGAATCTGCTGTACCTTGCGTCGACGGGAGAGGACTCGGTTGCGACGAAGGCGTTTGCGACGCAGGCGCTGGAAGAGGTGGGGCGGGTGTCGCATATTACGCAGCAGACGCTGAAGTTTTACAGGCAGTCGTCGGCTCCGTCGTCGGTGAAGATCTCGGAGATTCTGGAGTCGCTGCTGGTGCTGTATCACGGGAAGCTGCTGGCGAATAAGGTGGAGGTGCATCGTCAGTTTCAGGATGGACCACCGATCCTTTGCCTGGCGGGGGATCTGCGGCAGATTTTTGCGAACGTGATTGCGAATGCGATCGACGCGATGATGGGGGGAGGGACGCTGACGCTGCGGGTGAGAGCGTCGCGGGACTGGCGCAACAAGGAGAGGCGGGGTGTGCGGGCGACGATTGCGGACTCGGGCACGGGGATGACGGCGGAGACGATGCACCGGATCTACGAGCCGTTTTTTACGACGAAGAATGAGCTGGGAACGGGACTGGGGATGTGGGTGTCGGCGCAACTGGTGGAGCGGCTGCAGGGAGATCTGAAGGTGCGGAGCCGAACGACGGAGGGGAAGAGTGGGACGGCGTTCTCGCTGTTTCTTCCGGTGCAGATTACGGCGAAGGCAGCGGGCTAGAGCCAGCCTCGGGTGCGGGCGATGCGGGCGGCGTCGACTCGATTGACGGCGCCGAGCTTGGCGATGGCTTCGGAGAGATAGTTGCGGACGGTTCCTTCGGAGAGGCGGAGCTCGGCGGCGATGTCGGCGGAGGAGCGGCCGTCGCCGGCTCGCTGGAGGATCTGGCGCTCGCGATCGGAGAGAGGGTCTTCGTCGGCGGCCCAGGCTTCGGCGGCGAGAGCGGGGTCGATGGCGCGGAGGCCGGAGTGGACTCGGCGAATGGCGTCGGCGAGCTCGGAGGCGGGACGATCTTTGAGGAGATAGCCGCGGGCTCCGGCGTCGAGTGCGCGGCGGAGATAGCCGGGGCGGGCGAAGGTGGTGAGGATGATGACGCGGGCTTTGGCGTCGGCGGGCTTGAGATCGGCGGTGAGCAGCTTGATGTCGGCGGCTAGTTCGAGGCCGGTCTTTTCGGGCATTTCGATGTCGGTGACGATGACGTCGGGGGAGTGGAGGCGGGCGAGCTTGAGGGCTTCGCGGCCGTTGGCGGCCTGCGCGATGACGGTGATGTCGGGCTCGAGGTCGAGGAGAGCGGCGAGAGCTCCGCGGAGCATGGTCTGGTCTTCGGCGAGGAGGACGCGGATGGTCATCGCGGTGCCTCGGGGGCTGAAGGCCTGTGTTGTTGGCGAGGGGAATGGAGGGGCTGAAGCCGCTCCCCTTCAAAGGCTATCGGGGCAGAGGAGTGGTTGGGGTGGGGGATGTGGCTTGGGGTGGGGTGCTGTGGAGCGCACAGCTCAGAGGCGAGATGTGGGGCACCTGGGATCGTTGCCTCGAAGTTTGAGTGGGTGGTGGTCATGAGGTGGCGGCCTGGGGGCGGAGGGGGAGTTCGATCTGGAGGCGGGTGCCGTGGTCGTGGTGGAGGGAGAGTTGGCCGCCGAGGGATTCGATGCGGGCCCTCATGCCGCGTAGGCCGTTGCCCTCGTGGGTGATGGGATGCTGGCCGTTGTCTTCGATGACGAGGCGGCGGTGGTTGGCTTCGGTGATGAAGCGGAGGCGGCAGGTGGTGGCGTTGGAGTGGCGGACGATGTTGGTGACGGCTTCGCGGAGGGCGAGGGAGAGGGCGGTCTCTTCGGTGGGGGAGAGAGGGGAGGCGGTGGGGGTGCTGCAGTCGAGGATCGGGTTGACGCTGGCGGCGGAGTCGAGACTGGGCGCGACACCTGCGGCTGCTGAATCGAGGATGGGCGTGATGCCTGCGGCTGCTGAGTCGAGGATAAGCGTGACACCCGCGGCGTCGAGGGTGCGGCGGGCGGCTTCGATTTCGGCGGCGAGGCCGCGGGCTCGGTAGCCCCCGATGGCCTCGCGGACTTCGGCGAGGGCGGTGCGGGCGATGCGTTCGACGTCGGCGAGTTCAGTGGCGGCGCGGGTGTGGTCTGCGGCTTCCTGACGGGCGATGAGGCGGCTGGCGAGCTCGGACTTGAGGACGATGACGGAGAGAGTGTGGCCGAGGACGTCGTGGAGATCGCGGGCGATGCGTTCGCGCTCGGCGACGGCGGCGAGGGCGAGATTTTCTTCGAGGGCGGCGCGGAGCTGGCGGTCGGCTCGCCGCTGCTGCGCGAAGAAGATGTTGCCTCCGCCGATGACGCACATGAGAAAGATGGCGATGAAGGTGTTTGGCCAGCCGATGTGGAAGAAGCCGGGGACGGCGTGGAAGATTGCTCCTTCGATGAGAACGAGGAGGGCGAGGGAGAGAAAGATAGACAGGACTTTGCGCAGCGATACGAAGGTGAAGGGAAGAAAGGCTGCGGTGTAGACGAAGAAGGTGGAGCCGCCGTTGTTCCAGGGGAAGGTGAGGAGGCCGAGGGCGAAGGTGGCGGCGATCATCCAGTAGCGGACGGGATGGCCCTGGTCGGTGGCACGGATGTAGCCCCACATGATGAAGACGAAGGTGAAGAAGACGGCGAGGGTGGCGGGCCAGAGATAGCGGTTCGGCGCCAGGATGGGGTCGATGAAGAGGAAGCCGGTGTAGGCGAACCAGACCCAGGCCCATTTGCTCTCGGACTTCTTCGCGATGGAGTTGGGGGTGGGCATGAGGGTTTCTTTGGAGAGTGTACTGCCTGGATGGATATCGATGCTGGCTGCTGGCTTCTAGCTTCTAGCTTCTAGCTTCTAGCTTCTAGCTTCTGGCTTCTAGCTTCTAGCTTCTAGCTTCTAGCTTCTAGCTTCTAGCTTCTAGGTTTGGATTGTTTGGCTGCGGTTGCTTGGGTTTGTACTTGGCTTTGAGCTAGAAGCTAAAGGGTCGGAGCTGTCCTGACTGTCTTTAGGAATTTTGTTCGAGGCGGCGGAAGGCTAGCCAGGTGACGCCGAGCATGATGAGGGTGAAGCCTAGGAGGCTGATCCAGTGGCCTAGGGTGCTTCCTAATGAGGGAGCTCCGAGGGCGGCGTACATGAGCTGCGCGAGGTGGTAGGTGGGGAAGATGGGCGCGATGGTTTGCAGGATGTGCGGGAGAAAACGGATGGGCACCCAGAGTCCGGAGAGAAAGCTCATGGGGAGATAGATCATGTTGGCGATGCCTCCTGCTGAGGCGGGCGGAGCGAGGAAGGCCATGGCGAGGCCGAGGCAGGAGAAGGGGATGGCACCGGCGGCGGCGAAGAGATCGATGTGGGCGAACTCCGGGAAGGTGAGGGAGACGTGGCCGAGCGTGATGCCGAGGAGGGTGAGGATGGAGACGATGATGAGCGAAAAGACGACGGCCATGACGCACTTGGCGAGGACGTAGGCGAGCGGCGGCATGGGGCTGGCCTGTTTGAGCTCGAGCCAGCCGGCGCTGCGGTCCATGGCTACTCCGATGCCGATGCCGAAGATGGCGGCGCCGAGGGAGCCGAAGACGGCGTAGCCACCGAGGAGATATTTGGCGACAGAGACTCCGGCGCTGATGTTCTCGTTGCGGTTCATGATGAGGCCGAAGAGGCAGTAGAACATGACGGGGAAGCCGATGGCGGAGAGGGAGAAGGCGCGAGTGCGGAGGGCTCGGATGATCTCGAACCGCATCTCGGTGAGGAGGATGCGGAGGGTTCGTGAGAGGGTGCCTGGCTGGGTGGTGGAGAGGGAGAGGGTGGTGGCGGACATGGGCGGCTCCTGGGAGGGAAGTGAGTAGAGAGTAAGGAGTAAGGAGTAGTGAGGGCGAAGACTAGTTCGAGGTCAGGGCGAGGAAGGCGTCTTCGAGGGCGGGGCTGGAGACTTCGAGGGAGTGGAGGGATGGGTCGAGGGTGAGGAGCTCGCGGAGGGTGGCCTCGGGTTGGGTGGAGGTGATGGTGGTGAGGGTGGTGGCGGCTTCGACGGTGGTGACGCCGGGGATGGCGAGGAGCGTGGTGGCGGCGAGAGTGGTGGTGCAGCGAATGATCTTGAGGCTGCGGCTGGTGGAGTTTCCGGAGGTGGAGGCGCCGAGGGATTTGACTTCGGAGGGGGTTCCTTCGCAGATGACGCGGCCCTTGTTGATGACGACGATGCGGTGGGCGAGGGCGTCGGCTTCTTCGAGGTAGTGGGTGGTGAGGAGGACGGCTTTGCCGCGGGCGGCGAGGGAGCGGATCTGGGCCCACATGCCGCGGCGGGATTCGATGTCGAGGCCGACGGTGGGCTCGTCGAGGAAGAGGAGGTCGGGGTCTCCGGCGAGGGCGAGGGCGAAGAGGACCCGCTGCTTCTGGCCTCCGGAGAGTTGGCCGAACATGCGGTCTTCGACGCCTTCGAGCTGAGCGGCGCGGACGATGTCGGCGTAGGGCATGGGGTTGGGGTAGTAGCCGCGGAAGATGTGGATGTGCTCGCGGACACGGAGCATCTCGGGGGCTCGGCCAACCTGGAGCATGACTCCGGTGCGGAGGCGGGTGGTGGTGAGGCGCGGGTCGGCTGCGAAGATGCGGACGCTGCCGCTGGTGGGCGTGCTGAGGCCCATGAGGAGCTTGACGGCGGTGGACTTTCCGGCGCCGTTGGGGCCGAGGAGAGCGACGATCTGGCCTCGCTGAAGGGTGAGAGAGAGGTCATCGAGGGCGAGGACTCCGTTGGCGTAGCGCTTGGTGACGCGGGAGAGCGAGGCGACGGTGTCGGAGGGCGCGGGCGGATGGGAGGAGAGGTCTTCGCTGCGTTGGAGGGTGGCGCTCATGGGCTGCTCCTTGTGAGGACAACGTACGGACAACGGATTACAAGAGCGAGTATGGAAGAGCTCGAGCGCGGGCGGCAGTGAGGTGCGTCAGGAAAGGGTGGTGACGTTTGTCATGCGCGGCTGGAACGAGTGGAGTGGTTGCGGAGAGCGGAGGGCGGGCATACAAAGGTATAGGAAGAAATAGATTGGCTCGTGCGTGTTTGCGTTGCCCCGGTGAGATTCGCCATGTTTGATGTGCGTAGTGTTCGTGATGTGCGAGGCCGCGTTGGCAGGGTGTTGATCGCGGCTGCGGCGGGAGTGAGCTTGCTGACTCCTGCGGTGTTTGGGCAAGAGGCGTCGGCGAGATGCGCGGGCGGAGTGACGATTGAGGGACGCGTGCTCGGCGTGGATGGGGAGCCGGTGCGCGATGCGATTGTGCGGCTGGAGAAGATGGTGGCGACGCCGGTTGCAGAGACGAAGACGGATGCGTCGGGTGGGTTTCGATTTGCGGCGGTGCCTGCTGCGAGCTATCGGTTGAGTGCGGAGGAGGGGGGATTGCACACGGCGACGATCGATGTGGCGACGCCTGCAGGGACGTGCTCGGAGAAGGTGGAGTTGATGTTTGCGGGAGAGGTAGGGAGCGCTGCCACGGGTGTAGCGCGTGGATCTGCGGCGGGGACGATGGAGTTCGCCGATGAGCCGAGCTTCAGCATCGCCGGGGTGACGGATTGGACTGCGGTGGGAGGGCATGGATCGGATTCGACGTTGCGAACGAGTGAATCTCTGGCGAGTGAGACGCGGAATTTGAAGGCGGAAGACGTGGGCCACGACGGCGCGGGAGTGAGGGGCGAGAACGAATCGGAGAGCCAGCTGCGCGCGGCGGTAGGAAGCTCGCCGGGCAGCTTTGAGGCGAATCATAAGCTCGGCGAGTTTTATCTTCGCGCGAGACGGTATGCGGACGCTGTGAGGTTTCTGGAGGCGGCCGGCAAGATCAACTCGACGGATGATGCGAATCAATATGACCTGGTGCTGGCGTACGAAGAGAGTGGCAAAGTTGCGGAGGCCGGCAAGCTTGCTCATGCCGCTTTGTCGCATGGGCAGAGCGCGGATCTGTATCGGGTGGCCGGTGAGGTGGATGAAAAGCTCGGCGATCCTTTGTCGGCTGTGCATGAATTTGAGCAGGCGGTGAAGCTGAATGCGAGTGAGCAGAACTATTTCGCCTGGGGTTCAGAGTTGCTGCTGCATCGTGCGGTATGGCAGGCGCAGGAGGTGTTTCGTAAGGGCGTGGGTGCCTATCCGAAGTCGGTGAGAATGCAGACGGCGATGGGTGCGGCGCTGTTCGCGGGAGCTCGCTATGATGCTGCGGCTGCGCGTCTGTGCGAGGCGTCCGATCTCGATCCTGCGGACCGTGGCCCTTATATTTTTATGGGGAAGATTCAGATGGCGGCGCCTGATTCATTGGGATGCATTGAGCCAAAACTGGCGCGATTCGTGGAGCAGGAGCCAGGAAATGCGGAGGCGAACTATCTGTTTGCGATGTCGATTTTGAAGCGACTGGAGAAGGTGCCGGATCAAGAGGCGCTGCAACGAGCGCAAGGATTGCTCTCGAAGGCGGTGGCGCTCGACCCTAAATGCAGTGAGGCTTATCTGCAGTTGGGAATTATTGCTGCTTCTCAAAAGGCCTACGACTCGGCGATTGATTTTTACAAGAAGGCTATTGCTGCAGACCCAACGCTGGCGGATGCGTACTACCGGTTGGGAGTAGCGTATGACCGCACGGCTCAACCGGAAAGGGCGCGCGATCAGTTCAGGTTGCATGACCAAATTAAGCAAAAGCAGGCAGAGGCGACCGAGCAGCAGCGTCGGGATGTGAAGCAGTTTTTGGTGGTGCTATCGGGTAAGGCTGAGGGGCAGGAGATGCCGTAGCACCCTATGTGGATGGTGGCTTGTACGAGTTGATGATTCCATCACCTTCTCGGATTGTGAGGATCTGATTTGCTTTGACTTGTGCAAAGCGTTCTACTTTTCGCGTCGTCGGCCAAGTTACCTCGATTAGATCGACTACTTCTGACTTACCCAGGCCGAAGTGAAGTCGTAAGTCACTTTGTGACATGACACTAGTGCCACTGTGTACTTCGTCCATCTGTACATGCTTGTGTGTAGTTACACGAACCCTTGCACCGATCGCGGTTCGATTGCATTTGGTCCCTACGAGCTTGACCTTGATCCAATTCTGCTTGTTGCCTCCTTCATTGCGAAGGAGCGATGGTAGATCATTAATATTCAAGATGAGTGCATCAATGCTTCCGTTGTTGTTGTAGTCTCCGAAAGCTGCGCCGCGACTGGAGAAATGCTCGCTAATGCCTGGACCCATTTGTGCTGAGACGTCTTTGAAGTTTCCGTTGCCGAGGTTTTTGTAGACGAGTCGTGGATTCTTGAATGACTCTCCGAAATCATATTGGTCGACTTCAGGATAGACGTGTCCATTGACTTGAAGAATGTCCTGCCAGCCGTCATTGTCATAGTCAATGAAGCCACAACCCCATGCTACATAGCGATTATTTACTCCAATGCCTGAGGGGAAGGTTACGTCGGTGAAGGTGCCGTCGCCGTTGTTGTGATAGAGATTGCAGGTGTCATCGACGAAGTTTGTTTTGAAGATGTCGAACCATCCGTCACAGTCATAATCGGCGACAGCGACGCCCATGCCCGCTTGTTCATGCCCATCCACGTTGTAGGCGCAGCCAGCCATGACGGCGATATCGGTGAAGGTGCCATCGTGATTGTTCTTGAATAGGATGCTCGGTTGCGAGTCGACTGCGATATAAATGTCAGGCCAGCCATCGTTGTCGAAGTCATACGAGACGGCGGTGATCGAGTATCGCGGACCGGGTTTTAGAATTCCTGATTTCTCTGAGACGTCGGTGAACGTGCCGTCGCCATTGTTGTGATAGAGGAGATTGGTGTCACCGGGGAGGCCTCGTGGGCCACACATGATGGGCACTCCCTTCCACTGGCAGAAGTTGGTCTTGCTTGCCGTGGGAACTTTATCCGGGTCGAGCTTTACGTAATTGCAAACAAATAAGTCGAGATGACCATCGCGGTCGTAGTCAAGGAAGGTACAACCAGCGCCCCATCGTCCTTTTTCTTGAGAGAGACCCGCTTTTCGAGTTACATCGGTAAATGTTCCATCGCCATTGTTATGGAAGAGAATGTTATGACCGAGGAAACAACAAAAGAGGTCATCCAAGCCATCATTGTTGTAGTCACCTACGCAGACACCGGTCTGCCATCCTGTAACTCCGAGGCCTGATTTCTCTGTGACATTGGTAAATGTTCCGTCGCGATTATTTTTATAGAGGTGGGATGTTGGAGCTTTACCTGGTGGCCAGGTTGTATCGAGTCGACTGCCGTTGGTGAGGTAGATATCCAGCCAGCCATCGTTGTCGTAATCGAAGAAGGCTAGTCCGCTTCCTTTGGTCTCGATGATGGATCGCTTGTGTCCGATGCCACCCCACACGTTCGGAATATTGAGTCCAGCTTGTTGAGCTACATCTATGAACTGAACATCCGAAGCAGGAGAGGTCGAGACGGCGGCTTCAACGGTGAGAGGATGCTGCCATCGCCAGAGCGGGGTTGTCAATGCGTCGGTGAGCGCACTGCCGAGTAGGAAGAGGGAGGATCCAAGGAAGCGGCGTCGAGGTAAGATCATAGCTGGCGCAATTATAGCGATTGGGATGGTTGAGCAATAGATGGCGGAGGCAGACTTCCTGCTTGGGTATAACTACCTTCAGTTGAGGGTTGGATGGGATTTCATCTTTCATTGAAAGAGATTCTGGAACATAGATATTAGAGTGTTCTATCAGCGAGAAGGAGGGCAACTTGGAGTAACTGATTTTTTTGAGTATCGGATAGAGGTTGATTGGCGGGCGATGGGGATGATGGCGTCTGAGCCAGAGCATCTTCAATTCGATGGACGTCGAGACCGCCTCGAACATTGCTATTTTCAAATCGATCCAGGACTTCTTTTGCTTTGCTTATTTGCCCGGTTTGATAGTAGAAGACTCCGAGGGTTGAATAGGCTCCGGACCACTCCGGTAATATGTCGACGGCACTCTCCAGTAGTCTGGTTGCTTCGGGCGTATTGCCGTTGAGTGCAGCTGCTAGACCAAGGCCCCATGCAAGCTTTCCAGATCCGGGAACTCGTTCATAGCCCTTGAGGAGTGTTTGCTTTGCGGCGGCAATATTATCCTTGCGAAACTCGAGCAGGGCTAGGGATAGATAGTTTTGATCATTGTCGGGATTACGCAGGATGGCGCTCTGATAGAGTTCCGTGGCCCTGGAGGCATCGCCAAGGTGAGCATAAATGTCTCCGAGTAAGACGAGATAGGAATCATCCTTGCGACCCTGAGGTGAGATCTGCAGGGCGGCCTCAAGCGCATCAGAGTAACGGCTTTTGCGGTAGTACGCGGTTGCGAGATCGAAGCTTACATCATCGGCGTGCGGTTCGACTTGCAAGGCGGCGAGAAATTGCTGGATGGCGTCGTCGTAAAGTGCGTAGCGTGCGAGCAGAACACCGGATTGAGTGAGGGTTCGAGCATCGCCTGGACGGGACTTGTCGAATAGTTCGATAGTGGCTTTTGCCTCATCGACGCTTCCTGACTTCAGATAAGCTTCAGCCAAAGCGTACAAGACTTCGGGTTGATCGGGGTGAAGCTTGAGTTGCTCCTTGAGATCGGTGAGATCTTTTTGGGTCTTCATCTGCGGCGCAAGTTTAGAGCGATCATCGAGGTAGTCGAACAGATGGTCATAGGGGTGCGAGGCAATGGGATTGTTCTTCGAGAGGGTTTGAAATTGATCCAGGTCGCGGGCTGCGGCCGATGTTTCCCGCATATTCTTCTCGACCATTGCGAGCTTGTAGTAGCCGGTTGCGGGGTCGCTGCTGACACGAACATATTTTCTGAGCAGCTCTGCTGCTTGCACGAATTGTTTTTGTTCAATGCGAATATTCGCTAACTCAAGTAACGCAATTGGATAGTCCGGATTGGTGCGGAGTACTTTGAGGAAGATGGCTTCGGCGGCTGCGGAGTCACCCTGCATCCTTGCGATATAACCTAACTGGAATTGGCAAAAGCTATTATGAGGATCTAGTTTTAGTCCACTGTGAAAGCTCGCACGTGCTTCGTCGAAACGACCAAGGTAAGTATAGGAAAGGCCTAGAAATGAGTAGGCTCGGACTGAGGGCTGCACTTGAACGAGTTGCTTGAAGACCGAGATGGCCTTGTCGATTTTGTCTGACTTGAAGTAACTCTCGCCTAGCAGCGAAAGGAGGTCCGTGCGTCCGGGAGCGATCTGGAGGGCTTTCTCAAGGAGTGGTGTAGCATCCTCATAATATTTCTGAGCGATACTGATTTGAGCCATTAAGTAGAGGATGTCTGGATTGTCTGGTGCTAGCTTGTTGGCCTTTACGAGTAGGTCCATTGCATCCAGGGATCTGGATTGATTGTTATAGGCCTGGGCGAGTAGGTAAAGAGTGTCTGCTGAATCTGGCTTTAGCTTGAGAGCCTGCGATAGCGCCAGCTCTGCTCCTTCGTTATTGCCATTCCGTAGCGATGCTTGTCCGAGGTTGAAGAGGATTTCATAGGTTCCGGGCTGCAGTGCCTCTGCCTTCTCGAGTTCAAGCTGGGCGGCTTTGTATTGACTTTCAGAGGCCAATAGAACACCCAAAGAGAAGTGCAGTTGGACGTCGTCTGCGTGCTGGGTTGAGACCTGAGATGCGAGTCGAAGTGCTTCTGCTGTTTGCCTGGTTTGCAGGTAGGCTCGGATCAGGCTGAAGCTTGTCTCGAGGTTTCTGGGATGGATCCGATCAAAGTGTCCAATGGCTTCTGCGGGTAGATGTTTCGTCATCAGGAGGAGGCCCAGATTGTAGTTGGCGTCTTGATTATTCGGGTCCATCCGAAGAACCGTGCGAAACTCATTCTCTGCGAGATCGAGGTTCTTTTCGGTGAGATAGACGTTGCCTAGATTGTTGTGGGCCTGGGTGGATTGAGGGGCTAGCTGCAAGGCGTTATGAAATGCGACCAGGGCATCGGTGTAGTCCTGCTGCTCACTTTCTATGATGCCTAGAAGGTTGTAGCTATCTGCGGTGGGAGTTTTCTGGAGTAGTGCGAGCAGCATTGTCTTTGCAGCATCCAGATGTCCCTGGTGGGCTAGTGTTTGCGCTTGCTGAATGCTGATGTTCGAGGATGAGTCTGTGTTCTGGGCAGCGACGCAGGCGGAGCCCGAGAGGGTCATCGATAGCGTGATACCGAGAAGCGCTTGTGAGAACGACATGAAGACTCCGTTACAGATCAGACATAGTGCAAGTTAATTGGTGGATGGCTGGTGTTGGCTGCATGGGATTGGGTGAGCTATTGCAGTTGGTTAATCGCTTGCTTTGCGACTGAATTGTCTGGCTGGACGTGTAACAACTTCTGCAAGGTTTCGATAGCTTTTTGTTTATTATTTTGTATGGCGTAGAGGCGGGCTAGATTGAGGTAGGACTGATCATTGGTTGGGGCCAGTTCTATACCGGTCTTGAATTCTTTTTCTGCCTTGTCGAGATCCTGCAGCCGGACGTAGATGATGCCTAAGTTGTTCAAGGCTTCGGGATAAGCAGGACGTAGTTCGATTGCTTTCTGCAAGTAAGTCGCTGCGGGTTGTAAGAGGTTTTGCTGGGCGTTGAGCATGCCGAGGCTGTACTGGACATCTGGATCATCGGGGCGAAGCTGTAGTGCATGGCTGAGACAGGCTAGTGCCTTGTCATAAGCCTTTTGCCGGCGATAGATATTGCCCAAATTGAGTAACGCGATTTCGTAATCAGGACGGAGTTGCAGGGCTTGCTGGAAGTTCTGGATTGCTGCTTCGGGATTGCCTTCCTGCGCGGAGATCATGCCGAGGTTGTTCCATGCTTCGGGGTATTTGGGGCGTAGTTTTACGGTTTGCTCGAGATAATGACGCGCCTGGACGAGATCATTTCTTCGGAGGTTGAGGGTGCCTAGGTTGTAGTAGCCTTCGGGGTCGTCGGGCTTGGAAGCGATGACCTGTTGGAAGGACTCTGCGGCCTGAGTGAGATACCCATGCTGGAACATGGCGATTCCATTGGTGAATTCGTTGCGCTGGAAGGAGCCTTGAAAGAGTTGTCCGCTGAATGGGAGGGCGCGCTTGATTCTTTCTTCGGTGGTGGTTGGGGCGGTGCGAATGTCTTCGAGGACCTGAGAAGGATCGAGGGAGCCCTGATAGACCTTGAGGATCATTCCATCGCGATCGAGTAAGAAGGATGTGGGGATGGCGAGGTCTCTGCGGCGGTCGAAGAGATATCGGTAGATGATGTTGTAGATTCCGGCGACTTCATCGGTGGCGAAGAGGACAAGGAAGGGAAGGCCAGCGCTGGTGGCCAGGGAACGTGCGGTTGGAATGCCGGCGGCTTCGTCGAGATTGATTGCGAGGGTTTCGAGATGGCTTGTCTTGAAGGCAGCGTGTTGCCGACTTAGGTGTTGTAGCTGTTCGCGG
Source organism: Granulicella sp. (assembly GCA_027452215.1). GTDB lineage: Bacteria > Acidobacteriota > Terriglobia > Terriglobales > Acidobacteriaceae > Granulicella. The sequence goes on from DAIDGQ010000029.1 coordinate 32,219, forward strand.
TGCAGTGGAGCGGTGGTTGCCCAGAAGTGGAGCAGAACGAATTGACCCTGTAGTTGCCGGAGTTCGTGCGGGTTGCCGGCGAGATCGGGGAGGGAAAACGTTGGTGCTTTCAGAGGGACGATCAGCCAGGTAGCTACCTGCGAGGGCAATGGATCGAGCGTCGGCTTCGCGTCGTCCTGTGCATAGGCGGACGGCATTGCGGCGAAGGGTTTGGCTACGAAGGTGTTGACTCCTTCCTCGATCTCGATGCGGTGGTTCGAGGGTAGAGAGTCGAAGGTTTGGGTTAGGCCGCTTGGCCAGCGGACGGTCGCTTTCAAGGCTCCTGTGGGTTTCGCGACTCCGAAGAAGAGTTCCTTAGAGTGTTGGGCTAGAAATCCGGAGCCTGCCCGGAGATATTTTGTCTGGCGGAGGGTTCCGGCTTCGATGGTGATGGACGCACCGATGGCGTCACGATTGCTTTTGTGGCCGCGAAGACGGAAGACGATGGAGTCGCCGAGGTCGGCCATGACGTTGTGGAGGATGCGTAGTTGCGGCGCGGTTCGATTGCGGAGGATGACTTCGAGGCGGCCGTCTTGGTCGATGTCGGCGAGTGCGAAGGAGCGGCTGTCGTCGAGGAAGTCCATGCCGGCGATTCCGGAGACTTCGGAGAAGGTGCCGTCGCGATTGTTTGCGAAGAGGACGTTTCGTTCGTGGGCGTTCCAGGAGTTGTCGGAACGAATTAATTCGTTGATGGCATTCCATCCGTGCTCGTAGGCGGTGGATGGCGTGTTGTCTTCTGGAGATTTTGCGACGACCTGGCGCCAGAAAAAACTTGCGATGTCGTTGCGATCTACGGCGGAGATGTAACCGTTGGCGACGTAGAGATCGGAGTAGCCGTCGTGATCGAAGTCCCAGAAATCGGAGGACCAGGACCAGCGGCCCATGGCGACTCCGGCTTGTTGGCCTATGTTTTGAAATTTACCGTCGCCGAGGTTGCGATAAAGGGCGTTGCCCTGGGCGTGGCGCTGGTAGAGTTTGCGGATGCTCTGCGGAGCGGCCTGGTGAAACTGGGTTTGCTCGGAGACGCGTTGACCGGCGGCTTCCCACATGCTTGCGATGTAGATGTCCTGTCGGCCATCGTTGTCGAAGTCGGCCCAACAGGCGCTCATTCCGGCACCGACGTCTTCGATGTGGGACTCTTTTGAGATGACGGTGAAGGTGCCGTTGCCGTTGTTGCGGTAGAGCTGGGAGATGCCGAAATCATTGGCGATGGTGAGGTCGGGGAGACCGGTCGCGTTGGCGTCTCCCCAGGCGCAGGCGAAGCTGTAACGGTTGTTGTCGGCGTTGAGGCCGGCGGCTTCGGTGGTCTCTAGAAACGTTCCGTCTCCCTGGTTGTGGAAGAGGCAGTTGGGAGGGCCGTTGCGGGCGTCGTAGTAGGGGGCCGGGTAGTGGTATTGATCGAGGCCGAGGTAGTACATGTAGGTGCAGAAATAGATGTCGAGGCGGCCATCGCCATCGTAGTCGGCGATGGCTGCGTGGGTGAAGGTTCCCTGGGGTGGGCCGGCGAATTTGAAGGCCTGGCGATTGAGAAGGAAGGTGCCGTTGCCCTGATTGACGAAGAGGAGAGGGCCGCTTCCGCAGACGACGAGGAGATCCTGGAGGCCACGGTTTCGGAAGTCGGCGAAGAGGGCGCAGGCGGTGTTATCGAGGACAGCGACACCGGACTTTTCGGTCACATCTTCGAAGGTTCCGTCGCCTCGATTGCGGTAGAGGCGATTGGGCAGGCCGGCGGGTTGGCAGACGTAGAAGTCATCGAAGCCGTCGTTGTCGTAATCTCCGGCGGCGACTCCGTTGTTGCTGTAGATGTCGATACCGCTGGCTCCGTCGAGGGTGGTTCGCCAGTAGTCGACACCGTGGAGCATCTGGTGGTGGTAGGAGTCGGTGGAGCCGAGCGCCTGCGCGGTGACGTCGCGAAATGCGGTTGAGTGGCCGATGCTGAGGGTCTCGTCGGTGGCTTCCCAGCGGGTCAGTTTCCAGGTGTTGGCGTCGTCGCGGAGCCAGGTGGTGTGCCAGGCTCCGACTCGTTCTTCGCGCTTGCGGTCGCTATGGGTGGCGACGAGGTCGTAGCGAATCTGCAGATTGAGGGTGAGGGGCGCGGTGCTGGTTTGCTGGAGGCCGAAGATTTCGAACTCGGCGGTCTCGACGGCTGAGAGCGGGCCCAGCCAGAGTTGAAGCTGCTTGAGGAATTGGGGATGGCTGACGGGGACAGGGGCGGCGAAGGAACGCTTTGTGACGTCGATGCCGAAGCCGGTGCGGAGGGGGACCTCCTTGAGGGGATGGAGCGGCGAGGCTTCGAGGGAGGGGGTGAGAAAGGTCAATACGGGTGAGATGTCGTGGGCGGAGGCGATGAGGGACTGGCCCCATTGGTCGAGGACGGATTGGATCTCGACGGCGTACTTTTCGGTGATGTACTCGTCGGAGCCGGGGGGGACGAGGCGGAGGATGTCGGCGAGGGCGGACTGGGTGGGGTAATGGGGTTTGAGGCGGATGTCGGCGAAGGGGAAGGCGGATTGCGGGCGAGGTCCGACGGGGGCGGAGAGGAGGGGGCTACCCCAGAAGGGGGCTGGGCGGAGCAGCAGAGGGGCTAATCCCATGCTTTTGAGGATGGCTCGCCGGGAAAGGTGCGAATTTTTGTTGCTGTGATCTGGCATGGTTCTCGATGGAGGAATAGAGCCGGCAAGGCGTCCGCAGAATATCACCCGGTGAAGATAGCTGTTCGCGGGATGGAGGGTGACGGGCGTGGAGGAGGGAAATGGAGGAGGTGGGAGTGGTGAAAACCCCAGTAAAAATGGCGATCTCAACCTTTTGGTTGACATAGTTTCAATGGTTGTACTAGTGTCTCGGTCAACCTTATTGCAAGCGGTTACATGCGGTTGAGCTTCAGGATAAGGCATTGATGACGGGTGCAATTGAGTTGTTATAGCAATTGATATTTGCCGTTAACACGGATTTGGCCGATTGGTTGGTTCAAAGTCAAACTTTTGGTTGACATTCTTCTAGTTGATGAACTAATGTTTCGGATCGAAGTCCTGTAACCGTTTACACCGCTGTCAAGGAACCGTAGAACTTCTTGGCGTAGACCAGCTGTTTAGAAGAGAAAGACGTAAGAAGGACGGATTTAATTTTGGAGGATACTCGAATGAGTTTTGATGGAAGCGCCCTCAGCTGGCTCAAGAGAAGTGGCTATTTAGTGCTTGCGTGCCTATGCCTGCTCATGGTCACGACAAATTACGCGGCAGCACAGGTCGATGAAGGATCGATCAACGGAACGATTACGGATGCGACGGGCGCGGTTGTGCCCAATGCGTCGGTGACACTTTTGAATACGGACGTAGGTCTGAGCCTGAAGGGCACAGCGGACAGCAAGGGTGCCTACACGTTCTCGCCGGTGAGGATCGGCCACTACTCGATCTCGGTGACGGCACCTGGTTTTGCCAAGACGACGCAGCAGAATGTGACGGTGAACGTATCGCAGAATCTGCAAGTAAACGTACAGCTGAAGCTGGGCGCGGCGACGGAGACGGTGGATGTAACGACGGCACCGCCACTGTTGCAGACCGCGGATGCGTCGGTAGGGCAGGTGGTGACGGAGAAGAGCGTCAATGATCTCCCTCTGAATGGCAGAAACTTTACGTTTTTGGCGCAGCTCGGTGCGGGTACACAGACACCGCAGGCGGATACCCGCGGTAATGCTGCGTCTGGTGCGTTTTCGGCAAACGGATTGCGTCCCGCGCAGAACAATTACCTGCTGGATGGAATTGACAACAACTCGAATGCGGTTGACTTCCTGAATGGCACGAACTTTATTGTTCTTCCTCCGGTGGATGCTATCTCGGAGTTCAAAGTGCAGACGGCGGACTTCAGCGCAGAGCTCGGTCGCTCGGCTGGCGCGGTAATGAACGCAACGATCAAATCCGGTACCAACCACATACATGGCGCGGTTTGGGAGTTCTTCCGGAACGACAAGCTCGACGCGGCGGACTGGTTTGAAGACAACGCTGGAATCAAAAAGGGAGCGCTGCGTCAGAATCAGTTTGGCGGTTCAATCGGCGGCCCGATCATTCGGGACAAGGTTTTCTTCTTCGGCGACTATGAGGGCTTACGGCGTGTCCAGGGCACGGTAGAAACAGGTACCGTCCCAACGATGGCTGAGGTCAACAGCGGATTTACGAATCTATCGGACTTGGTTTCAACCCAGACGAGCTCTGCTCCACAGGTGGACGATCTGGGCCGGTCGATCCCGCTGGGCACGGTCGTGGATCCCGCAACGACGCGTGCTGTCACCCAGGGGCAGCTGGATCCAACATCCGGTCTTGTTGCAACAGCAACCGGCTATGTTCGTGATCCGTTTGGTACCTGCTCCCCGAACACGACAAACTTCACTCTCGCAGGCTGCAATTTGAATCAGCTACCGGCGAATCGGTTGGATCCTGTGGCGCTCAAGTTGTTGAGCCTATATCCAAAGCCCACGAGCAGCTCGTTCACATCGAACTTCGCATCGAGCCCCAATCTGTATGAGCACCGGAATGCGTTCGATGTCCGTTTGGATGTAAATCCATCAGACAAAGACCAGGTGTTTGGACGCTTCAGCTACGTGGATGATCCTCAGTTCATTCCGGCTATCTTCGGAGGCATTGCAGATGGCGGCGCGTTCCAGCAGGGACTTCAGGGCGCTCTTTCGTCGCAGTCAGTAGTCGGATACACGCACATTTTCACACCACAGACGATCAACGTATTTCACGTCGGGTTCAACCATCTGCATACGACCCGCTACGGTCCGGAAGGTACGGTGAATGGAATTCCGGCGCAGTTCGGAATCCAGGGCATTCCGCAGTTTCCTGAGAACGGTGGACTTCCGTCCATCGGGATCGGCGGGCTGGCGACACTGGGCAGCAATGCCTTCCTGCCTTCCGATGAAATCAGTCAGACTTTGCAGATCACGGACGACTTTACCAAGGTGTGGCGCGCGCATAGCTTCAAGGCGGGCATTGAATCACAGCACGTAAAGTTTTCGACCCTGCAGCCCGGCTTTTCACGCGGTAACTTCGACTTCAACGGTACGTACACGGACATTCCTCAGTTGAACAATGGTGGAACTGGCCGCGCACAATTCCTGCTTACTCCTGAAGCGGCGACGGTCGCGAACGGCGTGAATTACTCGGGCGGTTCGGACTCGATCAACGCATCCAACGTCAATAAGACCTATGACGCACGGCAGTATCTCGCTTTGTATCTGCAGGATGATTGGAAGGTCAATGCAAAGTTGACGCTCAATCTGGGTGTTCGTTGGGACTACTTTAGCCCGATCAACGAGACCAACGGAGGCCAGGCTAACTTTATTCAGAGTGGCCCTCCGAATGGAACGCCGACGTTCCTGATCCCCGCTTCCGGAAAGGATAATCGTTCCCTCTCGACCAGCTTCACGACGCTGCTGGCGAAGGATGGAATCGCTCTGGAATCGACGGACAAGTATGGTCAAGGCCTGGTGCAGACGCAGAAGACCAACTTTGCACCGCGTGTTGGGTTCGCATACCAGATCAGTCCGAAGTTGGTGATGCGCGGCGGCTTTGGTTTGTTCTACAACGCATTTGAAAACCAGGGGTATGGTCCGAACATTGGTGAGAACTATCCCTTCGTGTTCAACTTCAGCTACTCTCCGCAGACGGCTGGCAAGAATGCCGGGCTGCAAGCGGTATCGCCGATCAGCTATAACACACCCTGGGCCAACTGCTCGACGGCTGGGCCGGGTAATACCGCAACCATCGGGTCGGGTCTCTCCTGCGTGCAGTTCTCGCCTACCAGTGTGAACGCGCAAGGACTAGGACTGCAGGGACTCCAGTTCAATTACATTACGCCGAGGACGTTGAGTTCGAATCTGACGTTCCAGTATTCTCTAACGCATAACTTGTCGCTACAGGCAGCGTATGTATTTACGCAAGCGAAGAACTTGCAGGCGGGCATTGGTCAAAACAATGTAAGCGCGCTTTTGCCTCAAGGTACGAATACAACGGATCAGACTGTCGTAGGCGCTGTTCCATTCCCTGATTTCGCGGCTGGCTCGAGTTTTCAGGCAACGGTTGGACAGAGTGACTACAACGGTCTGCAGGTCAAACTCGAACAGCAATATTCGAATGGGCTGTCGTTCCTGTTCGCGTACACCTACTCCAAGACGCTGTCAGACTCAGGTGATTTGTTGAATGGCGGCAGTTTGGGAGGGTTCCGTGCACCGTCGGTTCCTGGACTGGGTCCGCTGTTCGATTGGGGTCTTGCAGACTTCGATATCAGACAGGTAGTGCATTTCAGCGGTGGCTATGATTTGCCGATCGGTACGAACAAGTACTTCCTGAGCACCGCAAGCAAGCCGCTAAATGCTGTTGTGGGAGGATGGGCGGTCAACTGGATTGCCACGCTTCAGGGTGGCCAACCGATTACTCTAACTTGTCCAACGGCGACTACTGCGGGAACCGGTTGCTTTGATGTGAAAGTTGCAGGCCAGAGTCAGGATCTCGGACTGCATACGGACTCGCAAGGCAAGCTGAACTGGTTTGGGAATCCGAAGGCGTTCCAACAGCCATGCCAGCTTGGGCCGAGCGGACCTCTTACGAACTCGCCTGCTGGTTGCATACCCCTGACGGGCAGCGCGGTTCTGGGAGGTAAGCCGGCGACCACAACAGGTCCTGGATTCCATCGTCTGGACTTCTCGTTGTTCAAGAATATCCCGATCAACCAGCGGTTCTCGATGCAGTTCCGGACGGAGTTCTTCAACATCCTCAACCACCCGAACTTCAATGCACCGAACTTCGGTGGCAACGGTGTTGTCGCCGTCGCGAACTCCGGCAACTTCACCAGTCCGAACTTCGGTGAGATTGGATCTACGCGTGATGCTCCCTATGATCCGCGGCAGATTCAGTTTGCTCTGAAGCTCTATTACTAACGCAGGATGAGAAGCCCCGGAAAGGCACTGCAACAAGGTGCCTTTCCGGGGTTTATCTTTTTATAGAGCCGTTGGTTTCCAAGGACAGCTGGCTCGCGTGGTGATGACGGATGTGGATTGTCGGCAGGAAGATCGGGTATCGGGCTGTGGCTGCTTTGCTGGTGTTGGAGTGTGCGAGAGTCGCGGCAGGGCAGGAGAGCTTACAGCAGAAGCAGAACCGACAGTTTCAATCGGCGGTGGCGCAGTACGACGCGGGGCAGTATGCAGAGGCTGCTGCTCAGCTGGAGGAGTTGGTGCCGCAGGTGCCGAATAATTTCGAAGCACAGGAGCTTCTGGGGTTGGTGGATGCTGCTATGTCGGAAGATGCGAGGGCGGTGGAACATCTTGAAGCTGCGGTGCGGCTGCAGCCGGACTCTGCGGCCGCGAGAACGAATCTTGCGGCAAGTCTAAACCGGTTAGGCCGCGCAGAATTGGCAGGGGAGCAATTTAGAAAGGCTCTTGCGCTGACCCCGAAAGCGTATGGGACGAATCATAACCTGGGCGAGTTTTATATCCAGGCGGGAAAGATGGCGGAGGGTCGCGCGCTGCTCGAGCGAGCGTACCAGATCAATCCGGGCGCCTATGACAATGGTTATGATCTGGCGATGGCGGATATGCTGACGGGGCAGCTTGTGCGCGCGCGGGCCGTCATCGAGAGCCTGCTGAAAAAGAAAAATACGGGAGAGTTGCATAACCTGCTGGCCCAGGTCGACGAGAAGGACGGCAAGTTTGTTGCGGCCGCAAATGAGTATGAGATTGCCGCCCACATAGATCCCACGGAGGACAATTTATTCGATTGGGGAGGGGAGTTGCTGCTGCACCGGACGTATGAGCCGGCGATCGATGTGTTTCGAGCCGCGTCGCAGCGGTTTCCTAATTCTCCTCGCTTGCTGATTGGACTGGGCATGGCGCAGTATGCGCGAGGGTTGTATGAGGATGCGATCAAGGCGTTGCTGAAAGCTGCGGATCTGGATCCGACGGAACCTCGATGCTACTTGTTTCTGAGCAAAGCGTACGATAGCTCGCCGAGCCAGGCGGACGATGTCATCCAGAGGTTTCAGCGCTATGCGCAGCTGGAGCCGAACAATGCGCGGGCGCAGTATTATTACGCGATGAGTTTGTGGAAGGGAAAACGGGCGGATGGTTCGGGGCTCGATGTGCACGAGGTCGAGTCGCTGCTACAAAAGTCGATTGCGTTGGATGGAAAGGCTCCCGACGCCTACGTGCAACTGGGCAATTTATATGCTGATCAACATCAGTATGAGAAGTCGGTTCCAGAGTATGTCCAAGCGCTCGAGCTGAATCCCAATTTGCCTGATGCTCATTATCGATTGGGAACGGATTATGTCCACATGGGACAAAAGGACCGCGCACAGAGTGAGTTCGCCGTTTATCAAAAACTCAGGGCGGAGCACCTAGCCGAAGTCGACAAAGAGAGGGCGGAGGTTCAGCAGTTCCTCTATTCTTCGAAGGCTGCTCCGGACGCTAAGCCTTGATAGCTGATAGCGACAAAGTATGAAGTACAGAAGTGGAAGGGAAGTAGATGGGAGATATTAGTCCTCGGGAGATTGCATGGCGTCTGGGCCGCACACGGCGTGAGTTTTTGCGTGATGCAGCCGGGATGGCCCTGGGGACGGCGTTTATGGGGGCAAGTCCGCTGGTTCGAGCGGCGACTGCTAAGAAGAAGCGGAAGGTCATCGTCATTACGTTCGGTGGAGGAGCACGGGATCAGGAGACCTTTGCGCCTGAGGGCCAGATCAATATTCCTCATATGCTGGGCGAATTGATTCCGCAATCGAGCTTCTTTACGCAGGTTACAAACAATGGGATTCTTGGGCACTATGTGGCAACGGCGAGTCTTGCGACGGGCGTATATGAGACGCTGAATAACTTTTCCGCGGTACCGCCTGACCATCCTACGATTTTCGAATATTTTCGCAAAGACCTGGGCCGACCGGTTTCGGATGCATGGGTGGTTGCTCCCAGCAATGGATTTAATCGGATAGGGGAGAGCGATAGCCGTTCGTATGGGCCTGGCTTTGGAGCAAGGGTGATCTTGCCGAAGCATCTTTTGAGTGCGGCATCCACGGGCTCGAAGGTAGATTACGGGCACTTGCTTCACGACAACTATGAGACGCCGCTGTATGCTCCGGAGATTGCAGGCGGAGAGTTTGAGTTGCAGCAACTGGAGAAGATACTGAAGCTTTCCGTAGATGATTTCACGTCGCATGCGAGGACGCTGTCTAGTCCAGATGAGCTGTCGGTATTCATTGCTCGGCGACTGATGAAGGAAGAGTCCCCTAGTCTGTTATGGATCACGATGCACGATATCGATGTGGCGCATTCGGGCGCTTTTTCGCTCTATGTGGACGCGATTCGGCGCACGGATCGGCTGTGTGCGGAGTTATGGAAGGCGGTGCAGGACGAGCCGGAGTATGCAGGAAATACGACGCTGCTGATCCTACCTGATTTTGGACGCGATGCCGATCAGGACTCGGGCGGAAATGGGTTTCAACATCATCGGACGGGGGATCCTGCATCGCGTACGACGTGGATGATGGCGATGGGCGCTGGGGTTCGGCAGGGCGTGGTGTACGACAACCCTGTCCAGTCGATTGACCTGGTGCCCAGCATCGGGGGCATGCTGGGATTTTCCGCATCGCAGTCGCAAGGCAAGCCGATCAGGGAGCTTCTGTAATCTCATGCAGCCACATGATCTCCAAGCCGAACAGTTTGCAGCCTATCCACCGCTGGCAAGGAAGCTGGCGATAGCGAATGTGAAGGCGTTTCAGCAGCTACCTCTGAGCTTTCTACCAGGACTGCTACGGCAGGTGATTGAATACGACTATAAATTTCCGGCGGAGCAAGCAGCGATTGATCAAGAGCTTTCACATCTGAGTTCGCTGTCGCCGACGCAGATCGCTGAGTGGTTTCATGGGTTCAGTCAGCTGTCGCTGTCGTCAAAGCTGGAGCACCTTGACTGGGTGAACAGGCCGGCGCAGTTTGTGGAACAAGAGTCAGCATATCTGTGGACTACTCATCAACTGGACGCATTCAGCCAGGCGGCTACGGCTTATGGGGATCGCCTGCAGGCTGCGATTCCAACGGCTGCTCTGCCGGTTCGCAGGCTGGGAATCGCAGTAATTGGACAAGGTGTTGCGACGTATGATGCTCCACTGTTTCGCAATCTGCGAGCGCATGGCACGTACTTTAATCAAGTCAAAGGGGAGGATGGCTTCGAGCAACTCCTTGACGGAGTCGAAGCGCGCGCGAAGTCGTATCCGACTCCGTATGGCCACTGGTATGTGGATGGGGGAAAGGCGGCCAGACAGAGTGCGGGCCTCACTACGGTGTCGTATGAGGCGTTGCAACCTGTGCGCGACAGCTTGTTGAAGTATATGCAGACAGAGATTGCGCGGCCTGGGATGGGGCCTGAGGAGTTGCGCACGGATCTGGCGCGACTATTGCCGGCTGACCTCGGAATGAAGGGGGACGCGGATGCTGCGCTCGATCGCTTTCAGGTGAAGCTGTTCACGGAGGGTTCCGGGACACAGATCTTCAGCACGACGTTTGCGCAATGGACAACGCGGGAGGCGCTGCGTAGAGCGCAGCCGCTGACGCTGCTGGCTCGATATGCTCCTCGACAACGGCAGAGGCCGATGAATGAGCTGCTGTCCAATACGAATGCGAATCCGGAGTTAGATCCCTTGGGTTCACTGGTCGACGCGGACATGGGCGCCTACTATCACTGGATCAATCAGCAGCGGCTTCCGGGAGCAGAACATTCATCGTTTCTTGTATGGTTCGAAGGTCATGGCGATGCCCTGGTGATTGCTCCATCATTGCCACGTGGGGTGACGTCAGACTCTGCGATGAATATAAAGGGGCTGCTGTCGTTGGCTACAAGCTGAAGTTTATTCGTTGCACTATGACGGGCTTCAATGAAGTCTGGAAAGAGAGACTGCTCGGACGATGGCTCATTCTTTGGTGTCCCCTTTCATGGGTGAATTTATGGGGACGATGGTTCTCATCCTGCTTGGCAACGGTGTCGTCGCAGGGGTGTTGTTGAAGCGCTCGAAGGCGGAGGGAGCAGGATGGCTGACGATCGCAACGGCGTGGGGGATTGCTGTATTTGCGGGGGTGTTCACGTCGACGGCGTGGGGTAGCCCTGATGCTCATCTGAACCCTGCGATCACGGTTGCCGCGGCAATCATCAGCGGCGATACGCACAAGCTCGTGGTCTATATTCCCGCGCAGATTCTTGGTGCGATGGCTGGAGCTGTTCTGGTGTGGGTGATGTATCTTCCGCACTGGGCTCCTACGGACGACGCGGATGCCAAGCTTGGTTGCTTCTGCACCGGGCCGGCGATTCGCAAGCCTCTCGCGAATGTGGGAGCAGAGATCATCGGGACGTTTGTTCTCTTCCTTGTGATCTCAGCCATTACCTCGAAGGCAATTGGTGGAGAGCATGGCGTTGCGATTGGACTGTCTCCGTTGCTGGTCGGATTTCTGGTGTGGGGGATTGGTATGTCGCTGGGCGGAGTGACCGGCTACGCGATCAACCCGGCGCGCGATTTTGGACCTCGACTTGTACACACGCTGCTTCCGATTGCGGGGAAGCGCAACTCGGATTGGGGATATGCGTGGGTTCCGATTGTTGGGCCGATTGTTGGGGCTTCGCTGGCTGCCGTGATGATTCGGATCTTCGGCTAGCTGTTGTAGACGTATCCTGCAGCGAGTTTGCGGAAGGCCACAAGCTGCGATTGCTGCCACGCTTCGTCGCGGCCTAGTTCAGAGGCAAGGCAAGCTGCCACTGCCGGAGATGCATCGATCGCTGCTCGGGCATCGAGGAAGAGCGCGCGTGTGCGTCGAGCCAGAACATCCTCGACGGTGCGCGCCATCTCGTAGCGCGCTGCCCATGCGACCTCGGCGAGGCGGTAGGGCAGCCGCGGATGGAGCAGCGCGGCGAGCCCAGGTGAGCTGGCGGCGAGGGCGTCGAGTGCGGCCTGCTCGCTGCCGTAGACGGCTAACTCGTGTTCTGCGTCGGAGGCAAGGGCAGCGGCTTCGCTCCAGCCATGGAGGCGCAGCTCCTGGGTCGTGGATGGCCTCTCGGGCAAGCCGGCGGCCTTCGCAGCGATGTTTACGGCGTCCTCGCCCATGCGACGGTAGGTTGTCCACTTGCCGCCGGTGACGGAGACTAATTTGGATGGGGAGACAAGTACGGTGTGCTCCCGCGAGAGGGCGGCCGTGCTGCTGGTGCCTTGCTTGCGCACCAGGGGGCGAAGGCCGGACCACAGGCTGAGCACCTCGGAATCCAAGGGCTTGCGGCCGAAGTAGAGCTCGACGTGGTGGCTTAGAAAAGCTGTTTCGATCTCCATCGCACGAGGCTCAAGGGAGGCTGATGGAACTCCTTCGTCGGTGGTTCCTACGACGACGGCTCCATGCCAGGGGATCGCGAAGAGCACGCGGCCATCGGCTGTTTTTGGAACCATCAGCGCATGAGTGCCGGGAAGAAATGATTTGGGCAGCACAAAATGCGAGCCCTGACTTACGGTCAGCATGGGTGGGGCTTGCGGCTCATCGAGGGCGCGGACTTCGTCGGTAAAGACACCGGTTGCGTTGATGACCACCCTTGCTTGCACCTCAAAGTCAGAGACGGTCTCTTCGTCGCGCACAGCTACTCCAGAGACGATTCCATTCGTTTTCAGGAGGCGAATCATTTTTGCGTAGTTGATTGCCACGCCGCCGAGCGACTCGAGCGTTTGGGCGAGGGCGAGGCTGTAGCGAGCGTCGTCGAACTGGCCGTCGAAGTATTCCACTCCTCCAGCGAGCTTGTCGCTCGCGATAGTGGGCAGCATGCTGCGAACGGCGGCTGCTCCCAACATGCGCGACTTGCCAAAGCTGGACTTGCCGGAGAGGGCGTCATAGGTCTTGAGGCCGATGCCATAAAAGGGTACCTCCCACTGGGCGTATGCGGGGATCACGAAGGATTGCCGGCGGACGAGGTGTGGTGCATTGCGCAGCATCCGGCCTCGTTCCTTGAGCGCTTCCAGCACGAGAGCGATGTTGCCTTGCTGGAGGTAGCGAACTCCGCCGTGGGCAAGCTTGGTGCTACGGCTCGAGGTTGCTTTGGCGAAGTCTGCCTGCTCGAGGAGTAGGGTGCGATAGCCGCGAGAGGCAGCGTCGACGGCCGCGCCGAGGCCTGTGGCTCCTCCGCCGATGATAACGACGTCCCATGGCTGCGTCTCCGTCATTGCCTGGTGCAATGATGCATCACGATTCATGCGGGCTCTTCCTGACTCCAATTACGGGAACGTTCGACGGCTTCCCTCCATCGCATCCGCTGTGTTTGTCGAGCTTCGTCCGTGATGGAGGGGGTGAAGCTTTCGCCCTTTTCCCAGCGCGATTCCAAGTCGTCGAGGCTCATCCAAAAGCCCGATCCGAGGCCAGCGAGAAAGGCTGCACCCATCACGGTGGACTCGGGCGTGCTCGATTGCACCACGGGAACGCCGAGAAGATCTGCCTGCATCTGCATGAGCAAATGGTTTGCAGAGGCACCGCCATCGACACGTAGCTCGTGAATCATGATTCCGGAGTCCGCCTGCATGGCTGTCAGGATATCTGTGACCTGGAGCGCGATGCCTTCGAGTGTGGCTCGTGCGATGTGGGCTCGCGTCGTACCGCGGGTGAGGCCGATGATGAGGCCTCGTGCATTCGGATCCCAATATGGAGCTCCCATGCCGGAGAGGGCGGGTACAAAATAGACTCCACCGTTATCTGGAACCGATGCGGCTAAGGCCTCGACTTCCGCGGAAGAGCCGATGATTCCGAGGCCGTCGCGCAACCACTGGACGGCGGCGCCGCCAATAAAGACGCTGCCTTCCAGAGCGTACTCAACGCGACCGTTGATCTGCCACGCGATCGTCGTTAGCAGGCGATTGTTCGAGGCTACGGGTTTGTCGCCGGTCTGCATCAGCATGAAGCAGCCGGTGCCGTAGGTGTTTTTCACCATGCCGGGCTTGAGGCACATCTGCCCAAATAGTGCTGCCTGCTGGTCTCCCGCGATGCCGCAGATGGGCACGCCGGGCAGCAGTGCGCCGACCTTCACGCACTCTCCGCTCGAGGCTACGACCTTCGGCATCATGCTTCGGGGGATGTCGAAGATTTGTAGAAGCTCGTCGTCCCAGTCCAGGGTATGAATGTTGAATAGCAGTGTTCGCGATGCGTTGGTGACGTCGGTGAGGTGGCGTTGGCCTCCGGTGAGTTTCCAGATCAGCCACGCATCCACAGTGCCGAAACAGAGGCTACCGGCCTCTGCCCTGGCTCGTGCTCCTTCGACGTTGTCCAGTAGCCAGCGGATTTTGCTACCCGAAAAGTAAGCGTCGAAGATGAGTCCCGTCTTGCGCTGAAAAAGTGGCTCATGCCCCTGCGACTTGAGAAGATCGCAGAGTGGAGCGCTGCGACGATCCTGCCAGACGAGGGCATTGAAGATGGGCTGTCCTGTTGTGCGATCCCAAACGATTGTCGTCTCGCGCTGGTTGGTGATGCCGACTGCTGAGATGTCGCTGGCTGTGAGATGGGCCTGCTCCAGGACGGCGCGAATCGCGGCTAGTTGTGACGACCAGATGGCTTCAGGGTCCTGCTCGACCCATCCGGGTTGCGGGTAGATCTGCGGGAGTTCGCGTTGAGCGACTGCGAGGATTTTGCTGCTGCTGTCCACGATGACTGCGCGAGAGCTGCTTGTGCCCTGGTCCAGGGCCAGAATGACGCTCATATTCCAGAATTCTTTCTAAGGCCGGACTGCAGGTTCCTCCATTTTACGGGGATAACCCAGCCCTACGATAAATCTCAATGTAAGCCTTTACATTACCGAGATTTTGTCGTTTAGTAGGTACTGCTGTCAAGCAGGTGCCTGGGATGCTGTCAAATACTTGAGCTCGCCTCGACCATCCGGCTGGCATGCACACGCGGTACACCTGAGTGTATTGGAGCAATCTTGAGATCGATGCTGTGGCGCGTCCTACTCCTCGCTGTTTTCTGTGCTGCTTCCTCGTGCGCGCTTGCTGATGACATGCCGCGTATAGAGAAAGTGGATGGACGCTTTGCCATGATTGTTGATGGTAAGCCTTACTTAATACTTGGCGCACAGATCAATAATTCCAGTTCGTGGGCGAGCACGCTACCACAGGTTTGGCCTGCGCTTGAAGATATTCACGCCAATACGCTCGAGGCTCCGGTTTATTGGGAACAGATGGAGCCAAAGCAGGGAAGCTTCGACTTCGCGAACGTTGATCTCCTTGTCAATGGAGCACGCGAGCATCATCTTCACCTGGTCCTGCTCTGGTTTGGGACGTGGAAGAACGGGCAGGCGCATTATGTGCCGGAGTGGGTCAAGACTGAACCTCAGAAATATCCACGCGAGGTGAGTGCCTACGGCAAGATTCTCGACGTGCTGTCGCCGAACTCGGGCGCCAATCTAGAGGCTGACAGATCTGCGTTCGTCGCCTTGATGCGTCACCTCAAGGCGATCGACGGTGCTCAGCACACCGTCATTATGATGCAGGTTGAGAATGAGTCCGGGTCGATTGGAGCTGTGCGAGATTACTCTGCGGCGGCGAATCAACAATTTGAGGGAGAGGTTCCTTCGTCGCTCACGGAGGCGCTGCATACGCCTAAGGGCACGTGGTCTAAAGTGTTTGGGGCCGATGCAGATGAGCGCTTCGCCGCCTACTCGACTACCAGCTATATCAACCAGGTGGCCGCGGCAGGAAAGGCCGAGTACGCGCTGCCGATGTACTGCAACGTATGGGTGACTTATCCGGTTCATGCGCTGGAGAATCGTGACCACGCTAGCCCCGGACAGGAGTATCCCAGCGGCGGAGCGCAGCAAGACAACATTAATCTCTGGAAGGCGGCGGCCCCGGCGATTGACATCCTCGCTCCTGATTTTTATTCAAGCGATCATGCTTTTTACCATCAGATTATCGCGACGTATGATCGCCCGGATAACCCGCTCTTCATCCCAGAGACATTGCTCTCCAAAGATTTTGGCAGTAACTTTTTCTACGCGTTAGGCCACGGAGCAATTGGCTTTTCACCTTTCGGCATTGACTATACGCATTGGACGCTCGCAGACGATAAGATCCCGGCGCATCTTTCTGAGAATTTTGCGCTCTTTCGGCCGATGGCCAGCGAAGTTGCCCAACTGAACTTTGATGGGAAGCTTCAGACTGCGGTGGAGCAAGCGGGTGAGACTCGGCAACGACTGCATTTTGAGGGGGTTGACGCGATCGTCTCGTTTGGATTTCCGCAGCGCGATGGAGAACAGCCGCGGGGTACTGCTGATTTGAGCGGACGAGCCATGGTGGCTCAACTCGGGACAATGGAATTTCTTGTTACTGGATTTGATGCGAGTGTCAGCTTTGAACTTGCCACCGCTCCCGGAGCGAAACTTCGGAATGAGCAGATCGAAATACTTCGTGCGGAAGAAGGGCAGTATGTGAAGGGAGCGTGGCAGAGTTCTCGCATCTGGAACGGTGATCAGACGGATCGTGGGCTCAACTTCCACCGTGGCAACACAAGCGTAGTACGGATTCGCCTGCACAGCTTGCCGCTTTATGACGAGAGCATGCGGCTGCGCCCGCAGCAAAACTAAACCGATGGAAGTCACTTCTATGTTTCGTTCCTTTTGCGTCTCCGCAGTGATGATCAGTGCGCTTGTTCAGATGACTTTGCGTTGTGCTGCACAGAATCCTACTGTGACAACAGCACCAGGTGCGATGTCGAACGTGCTTTATGGTGCGGCCTATTACAGCGAGTACAACCCCTACGAGCGACTCGATAAGGACATTGCGCTGATGAAGGCGGCGGATATCACGGTTGTCCGCATGGGTGAATCTACGTGGAGTCTGTGGGAGCCTGAGGACGGCGATTTCAAATACGCATGGATGGACCGCGTGGTCGATGCCATGGGCAAGGCTGGGATCAAGGTCATTATGGGGACGCCCACGTACTCCATTCCAACATGGATGTATCACGCGCACCCCGAAGTGCTCGCCCGGCCGTTGGGCGGCGCACCTACGTTTTATGGGATGCGGCAGAACATGGACACTGATAATCCAACGTATCGCTTCTATGCACAGCGGCTAATTCGTAACCTGGTCGAGCACTATCGTGATAACCCTGCCGTGATTGGCTGGCAAGTCGATAACGAGACATCCTCCTATGGGGCCTCCAATCAAGATGTGTTTGTGGGCTTCGTCGATCACCTCAAGCAGAAGTTTGTTACGACGGACAATCTTAACAAGGCCTGGGGGTTGAACTACTGGGGACAGGATGTTAACGGCTGGGAGAACATGCCGACCCGAGATAGTACGATCAGCACTGGTTACAAACTGGAGTGGTCGCGTTGGCAGCAGATGCGTGTGACGGATTTTCTTGCATGGCAGGCGGCGCTGGTTCGTGAATACCGTGGCCCAGGTCAATTCGTTACACAAGATTTCGGCGGGTCGATGCGTCGCGATGTGAACGAGTATCAGGTTGCGAAGGTGCTGGATATCGCAGCGAATAATCCTTACCACGGTACTCAGGATCACATGGATGGGCAGGCGCAGACTGAGCAAGGCGACTACACTCGCTCGCTGAAGCATACGAACTTTCTTGTTACCGAGACGAACGCCCAGACTACAGACTGGTCCTCCGCTTACCAGTATCCACCGTACGATGGACAGCTTCGCCTTGATGTGTACACTCACCTTTCGAGCGGTGCCAATATGGTCGAGTATTGGCACTGGTCTTCGATTCCTTCGGGACAGGAGACTTACTGGAAGGGAGTTCTTTCGCACGATCTTGAACCGAATCGAGCTTATGCCGAAGTGTCTAGAACCGCGCACGAACTACAGAAAATTGGGCCGCATCTCGTAAATCTGAAGATCAAGAATGATGTTGCGATTCTCTACAGCGTTGACTCAGCGAACGCGCTGGATTTCATGCCGTTCGCGCTGTCAACCGCGCGTCAGTGGCAGATGGGCGCACCGGTCGCTGACTATAAATCAGTGGTTGATCAGGTCCATCGTGCGCTCTACAACAACAATGTTGGGACGGACTTCATCTTCCCGGAAGACGCGGACTTTTCGCGCTACAAACTCGTCGTGATCCCGCCGCTTTATATTGCCGACGATGCACTTTTGCAGAAGATATCCGACTATGTGAAGGGTGGCGGGCATGTGCTGATGTGCTTCAAGAGCGGCTTCGCGAATGAGAACTCCGCCGTGCGTTCTCAGCGTGCCCCTGGGCCATTACGTGAGGCAGCAGGAATCAGCTATCAGGAGTTTTCAAATCTAGAAAAGCCTCTCGCGCTGAAGGGCGATCCTTTCAAAGTTGGAGACGAGAATAAGGTGATGTACTGGGCAGAGTTCTTGCAAACCGAGCATGCCAAGCCCATCGCTTACTACGATCATCCCTTTTTTGGACGCTGGCCTGCAATAACGCGCAATGAATTCGGCGCTGGGACTCTCACCTATGAAGGGACGTTTGTCTCGGACTCACTTCAACAAAAGATTGTGCGTAATTCACTGATGGATGCTCATATTGAAGCGCCTTCCCCCCTGCCTCAGCACCTTATCGAGAAGAGCGGCGTGAATGGATATGGAAAGGCAATTCACTACTTCCTTAATTACTCCAGTTCTCCGCAAAGTTTCGTTTACAGCCAAGGTCCTGGAACGGACCTGCTAAGTACGAAGTCAATTGCCAGCTCACAAACTATCGACCTGGCTCCCTGGGATCTGGTCGTCATTGAAGAGAACTGATTTACCTCATGCACGAACTACACCACTTATCCATTTTGGGAGAGACATGATGTTACGACGCGACTTCATCAAAGCTACCGGCACTGTTATTGCTGCCTCCGCGCTTCCATCCTCTGCAGCATTCGCAGTGGAGCCGAAGGTTCAGACCCGAACGGTTCTTCCTCTTAATCGCAAGTGGCGCTATCATCCCTCCAAGGTTGAGGGTGCGCACGTCGCGAGCTTCAACGATGAGGCATTTGAGTCTGTCGTAATTCCTCACACGAATGTGAGTCTTCCGTGGCATAACTTCAACGATAAAACCTACGAGTTCATATCGACTTATCGCCGCCGCTTTCGATATCCGGCAGCGGCAAAGGGTAAGCGTGTCTTCGTGGATTTTGAAGGCGTGATGACTGCATCTACGGTGTGGATCAATGGTGTCGCTCTTGGTGAATACAAGGGTGGCTTCACTCCGTTTTCCTTTGAACTTACAGATCACCTCCACGGGGATGCGGAGAACGTTCTGGTCGTCCAGGTAGATTCGACTGAACGACCGGATATTCCACCGTTTGGCTACGAGATTGACTACTTAACTTTCGGCGGGATCTATCGGGAGGTGTCGCTCCGCATTGTTTCGCCGACGTATATCGACAACATCTTTGCGCGTCCTAAGGATGTGCTTACTCCGAATCCTAGTGTGGATGTGGATGTCTTTCTCGCGGGTCAGACGGCGGACAATCTCGCTCTTGAGGTGGAGTTGCGTGATGGTGATCGCGTTGTTGCGAGGGGAAAGAGTCCTGAGACTTTGACAAGCGCATCAGACCCAAATGCTTCCATGGATCCGATGACATCGGCCCCGGTCTATAACAGCACGGAGACGACGAGCGACCCTGCTCGTCATACGATCACGCTTGTTGCTCTTGGAGATATTAAGCTCTGGGATCTGCAGCATCCGCATCTTTATACGGTCCACGTGCGACTGCTGAGTGGAGGCAAGCCCATCGACGACGATATGCGTCGTATTGGATTTCGTGAGGCTACTTTCACCGATCACGGCTTTTCTTTGAATGGGAAGATCATCAAGCTGCGCGGCCTCGATCGTCACCAGACATTCCCTTTCGTTGGCCAGGCCATGCCTGCGAGAGTGCAGCGTAAGGATGCTGATATCTTGCGGACAGGGCTGCACTGCAATATTGTCCGCACGTCGCACTATCCTCAGTCGCGTCACTTTCTGGATCGCTGCGATGAGATAGGTCTATTGGTCCTGGAGGAGATTCCTGGCTGGCAACACATTGGCCCCGAGCCATGGAAAGAGATTGCGATCGACAATGTTGGTCGCATGGTGAGGCGCGATTGGAATCACCCCTCCATCATTTTGTGGGGCGTGCGCATCAATGAGTCGCGGGATGATCATAGCTTCTACGTTCGAACGAATGCGCTTGCTCATGCGCTCGATACAACTCGCCAGACGGGGGGCATCCGCAACTTCAAGGACTCGGAGTTGCTGGAGGATGTTTTCACGATCAACGACTTTGGGTTCCCGCTGAGAAAGCCGAACCACCCTCGCTATCTGAATACAGAGTTCGTTGGCCACACGTTTCCTACCAAGACGACAGATGACGACGAACGCCAGCGCGAACATACGCTTCGTCACGCGCGCATCCATAATCAACTGGCGTCCGATCCTCAATATGCGGGAGGCATCGGGTGGTGTGCGTTTGATTACAATACGCACTCGAACTTTGGTGCGGGTGACCGTATCTGCTACCACGGGGTCACGGATATCTTCCGCGAGAATAAGCCCGCTGCAGGATTCTATAAATCACAGTGCGATCCGGCCGAAGAGGTTGTTCTCGAACCAGCATTTCACTGGGCCAGCAGCGACGAATCAACCCACTTTACCAAAGCGGTTGTATGTTCCAACTGTGATCATCTTAAGTTCTACCTTCGCGAGATGAGTGTCGAGAGTAACCCATGGAAGCTCGTCGCGGAGCTTGATCCGGACCGCGAGGAGTTTGCTCATCTTACCTATCCGCCTTTTGTGTTGGAACTCGATAAGCTTGACCGCAAGCAGTTCGATATTGCCTGGGGCGATCTCCGCATCGATGGATTCATCAATGGCAAGCAGGTTATCTCGAAATCTCTTTCGGGAGCGGGAGATGACCGAAAATTCACCCTATTGCCGGATGATCTGAGTCTCCGGGCGGACGGTGCGGACACTACGCGGGTTGTGCTTCGCGTGACGGACCAGTTTGATGCAATCCGCACTTATGCAAACGACCCTATCGTCTTCACGCTCGAGGGTCCTGCGCAGCTTATTGGGGATAATCCGTTCGCGTTGATTGGTGGAACGGGAGCAGTCTGGATCCGTGCGAAGGAGACAGCAGGCACTGCGCGGCTGATTGCGAGACATCCACGACTCGGCACGCAAACAGTGGAGTTCAATCTACAGACGGTGCCGTTAGAAGTTATCTAGTAAAGATGAATGTGCGTCCAGCGAAGGCTGGCATGATCAGTGGGAGCAAGTCCCACCGGGGTAAAAAAGTCCAAGCCCCGTAGCTTGAATAGCAGGAAGGAAGGAAACTGAACATCCTGAAGCCTATTGACAAAGCCATCTAAGAGGATGGTGAGCGAGTTGCCGGGCCGTAACGCAAGTGAACCCATATGGCCTCGAAAGTACT
>DAIDGQ010000030.1 GCA_027452215.1 Granulicella sp.
AACCCCGGCGACCGGTTCAGCATCTGCGACGGATTCGCAAACAACCCATCCGCATCATCGTTCAGCAGCCCCAGCAGCCCGCGCCTGACCTTCGACGGCCGCACCACATGCGGCTCCCCCTTGATCCCCACCGACCGCGCCGTATCGATCAGCGCCTCCCGATACCCTCCCTGCACATCAATGAGCCCCAGCGGCAGCGCCTGCTCCCCCGTCCACACCTGCCCCGTCGCCAGCGGCGTAATCTTCGCGTCGGTCGAGTGCCGTCCCACCGCCACATCATGCACAAACTGCCCATACATGTTGTCCACCAACGACTGAAAATACGCCTGCTCCTTCGGCGTCATCTCGCGCGTCGGATCGCCCGCGTCCTTATACTCCCCATGCGAGATCGTCACATGCTGCATCTTCGCCCAGCGCAGCAGGTCCCCATAGTTCGTCCACTCCATAATCACGCCAATCGACCCCACCACCGACGCCGGATTCGCATAGATCTTGTCGCACGCCGAAGCAATATAGTACGCACCCGAAGCCCCCACCGACTCCACCGACGCCACCACCTTCTTGTGCTGCTTCTCCCGAACCCGCATCACCTCGTGGTAGATCTCCTGCGACGCCGCCGCTCCCCCGCCCGGCGAGTCAATATGCAGCAGAATCGCCTTCACCCCATCATCATTCCCATACTTCTCCAACTGCTTATCGATCTTGTCGGCGTCCACAATCACGCCCGACACATCGATCACCGCAATCGAGTCACCACCAAATGCCAGACCATCGCCGCCTGCATCCACTCCCAGGCTCTTCACCATCGAAGCCACAATCCCCATCATCGCAATCGCGACCACGCCCACAATCGCCACCGTAATCGCAGCCCAGAACCATCCTGACCGCCGTGCCCGCTGCGGCGGAACCCAACCCGCATACCCCGGCGCATAGGCTCCCCGAAACCCCGGCTGCTGCGCCTGATACGGAGCCTGATACTGTCCCTGGCGAGGGTCCTGCGGCGGCGGTGTCGGGGGCAAGGCGTCTGACATGGCCTGAGTCTACCAGCAACCCCGCCACCGTACCTCCAAAATTTCCGTTCCCCGCCGTTATTTCCCCCCACCCGCACCTATACCTTCGTGTAACAGGTATCGTAGGATTGAGGTCAGTTTGCGCTGGGCCCCCTTCAGTCATGCCGCAGGCTCGCGAGGCCGGAATCCTGTGGCGACGATGCCATCCCGCAGCATCCACCCGAGGATCCCAGCATGCAACCCGTCCCCAACGAAAGGTCGCCCGACAACACCATGGCTCGTCCCCGCCTCAGCATCGTCATCCCGGCCTACAACGAGAGCGCCCGCATCGAGGCCGCACTCTCCAGCGTTCTCGGCTGCGTCGAATCGCGCCACTGGGACGCCGAAATCCTCGTCGTCGACGACGGCTCCACCGACGACACCTCCGCCATCATTCAGCGCTGGATGGCCACCCACCCCAACCTCCATCTCATCCAGAACCCCGGCAACCGCGGCAAGGGCTACTCCGTCCGCAACGGCCTCCTCCAGTCCGCCGGCGACATCGTCATGTTCACCGACGCCGACCTCTCCGCCCCCATCGAGGAAGCCGAGCGCCTCATCGAAGCCCTCGACGCTGGCGCCGACGTCGCCATCGGCTCCCGCTGGCTCGACAAGCAGAAGCAGACCGTCCACCAGCCTCTCTACCGCCGCTTCTTCGGCCGCTGCTTCAACTGGGTCACCCGCAAGGTCATCGGCCTTCCCTTCAAGGACACCCAGTGCGGCTTCAAGGCCTTCCGCCGCGACGCCGCCCAGATCATCTTCCGCCTCCAGACCATCGAGCGCTGGGGCTTTGACCCCGAAATCCTCTTCATCGCACGCAAGCTCAAGTACAACGTCGTCGAAGTCCCCGTCACCTGGGGCCACGACGAACGCAGCCGCATCAGCTACCTCAAGGACGGCATGAAGATGCTCGAAGAGATGGCCGAAATTCGCGCCAACTCCCTCCGCGGCCGCTACGACGAAGCCATCGCCACCATGAAGGACACCAGCAACATGGTCACCCCTCAGGTCGAGCGTACCGGTCACATTGAAGCTCGCTAAGTAATCTATCCTCAGCCTTCCCGCTGAAGTGGCGAGACGCCCGTCCCGCCACAAATTCCGCTCCGAAACCCCGGCTTCAGCCGCCGAGGGACTGCTGGCCCCTCATTCAGAGCGTCGCGAATCACCGCCCCGTCCGATCCCCCCGCTCTACTATCTTTCTATGTCGCACCCCGACCCCGATCCAACACCCGTCACCCAGCGCAAGCACCACTGGGATGCCGTCTACGCCGCCAAGCCCTCCACCGAGGTCAGTTGGTATCAAGCCGTACCCTCCGTCTCACTCGACCTCATCCGGGCATCCTCCCTCAGCCCCGCCGCAAAAATCATCGACGTCGGAGGAGGAGCCTCCACCCTCGCCGACCATCTTCTCTCCGAAGGCTTCAGCGCGATCACCGTCCTCGATCTCGCCGCCGCCGCCCTCGATCAATCCCGCCACCGCCTCGGCCCCGCCGCCAAATCCATCGACTGGATCGCCGCCGACATCCTCAGCTGGCAACCCACCAGCCACTACCACCTCTGGCACGACCGCGCCGTCTTCCACTTCCTCACCGACCCCGCACACCGCGCCGCCTATCTCGACACACTCAAACGTGCTCTCTACCCCGGAGCCACGGTCATCCTCGCCACCTTCGCGCTCAACGGCCCGGAGCGCTGCAGCGGCCTCCCCGTCCGCCGTTACAGCCCCGAAACCCTCGCCGCCGAACTTGGCCCCCAGTTCACCCTCGTCCAAACCGCCACCGAAGACCACCACACACCCTCCGGCGCCCTCCAATCCTTCGTCTACTGCCGCTTCACCCACAAATAAACCCTCCCTGTAGGACCACCCCGCCGCCTCGATCCAAACTCAGGTATCTCGACCAAAGCCAGATGGCCCGATCCTTGGCTACAGCCAGGACCTGCATTGGTTGCTATTGCCTGCTTTTCGCCATCATCCTCGACCCTGTAAGGGGATGGCCCCCGAACTTGCCTTTTCCGTCGCCTGCCGTCCCTTCCCACCCGACCCCACTACCAGCAAAAAAGATCCCCCAGACCCGCCCAACAGCAGTAGCCTGATCCCCAGCAACTTAAACTCTCTCCGTCCGCGAAGGACCGTATGAACAAGATCACTCCTTTCCTCTGGTTCAACGACAACGCCGAAGCCGCCGCCGACTTCTACCTCACCGTCTTTCCTGGCAGCCGCAAGCTCCGCGAGCTTCGCTGCAACGAAGCCGGCCCCCTCCCCGTCGGAGCCCTGCTCGCCCTCGATCTCGAGCTCAACGGCCAGCCCGTAACCCTCCTCAACGGTGGCCCCGGCCACCCTCTCACCGACGCCTTCTCCTTCACCGTCCACTGCGAAACCCAGGCCGAAATCGACCGTTACTGGACCCAGCTCACCGCCGACGGCGGCAGCGAGATCGCCTGCGGCTGGCTCACCGACAAATTCGGCCTCACCTGGCAGATCGTCCCCGCGGAGATCTACAGCCTCGTAAGCCACCCTGCGGCCATGCGAGCCATGATGACCATGAAAAAACTCGACATCGCCACCCTGCAACAATCCGCCAAAGAGCCCAAATAGCCCCAGGCCCTCATCCATCCTCGCTGCGCGCTCCCCCATCGGTAAGCGCACAGCACGATGGAATCCCCTGCCCCCTCAGTGCGAGAATGTAAAGCTGCAGGGTTCGTCCCCGAGGTACATCGTGTTGCTCCGTTCCTTCTTCATTGGTCTCTCGACCAACAACTCCTTCCGCGCCTTCTCTGAGCGCTCCGCTCTCGGTCGCCGTGTCTCCCTCCGCTTCGTTGCCGGCATGTCCGTCGACGAGGCCATCGCCGCCACCGTCCAGCTCAACGCCGAAGGTATCGATGTCTCACTCGATTCCCTCGGCGAGAGCGTCCTCGAAGTCGCCCAGGCCGAGCACAGCGCTGCCATCTATCACCAGCTCCTCGACGCCATCGAAGCCCGCAAGCTCCGCGCCAACGTCAGCGTCAAGCTCACCCAGGTCGGCATGGACATCGGCGGCCCCTCCGCCGGCCCCATCCTGGCCGAACGCATCGTCGGCGACATGGTCGCCCACGCCGCCCACATCGGCAGCTTCGTCCGCATCGACATGGAAGGCTCCCAATACACCGAGCCCACCCTCGCCCTCACCGAGCGCCTCCACCAGAAGTTCCCCGGCGCCGTCGGTACCGTCCTTCAGGCCTACCTCCACCGCACCGAAGGTGACGCAGAACGCTTGCTTTCCCAGGGAATTCGCATCCGCCTCTGCAAAGGAGCCTACAAGGAACCCCCCGAAATCGCCTTCCCCGCCAAGTCCGACGTCGATGCCAACTACGTCAAGCTCATGCAGCGCCTCGTCACCAGCCCAGTCTTCTGCGGCATCGCCACCCACGACGAGGCCATCGTCTCCCAGCTCCGTACCTTCGTAGCCCAGCACGGCATCGACAAGCGAGCTTTTGAGTTCCAGATGCTCTACGGTATCCGTCGCGACCTGCAGCGCAAACTCGTCGCCGAGGGCTTCGGCGTCCGCGTCTACGTCCCCTTCGGCACCGAGTGGTATCCCTACTTCATGCGCCGTCTCGCTGAACGTCCCGCCAACGTCCTCTTCCTGGCGAAGAACTTCTTCAAAAACTAGCGCACTCCAGCTACTGCGGAGGAAGCATTGGCTCCACCTGAATAAGCCGGGTCAGCGTCGTCCGCTGCGTCTCGTTCAGCCAGCTGTATTGCGGACTCATCATCGCCCGCATGCGTTGGTTCGGAGGCAGCTCCCGTATCTGGCGGAAGCTACGAGCCACCTGCTTCCGCTGGTCCGGAGGAAGTGCTCCCAGCATCTGCATGGCTCCGCGAACCTGGGTGCGCTGCTCCGGGTTGAGCCGCTCCATCGCCTCATTGTGCGCCAGCAGCCGCTGTCGCTGCTGAGGCGTCATTGCATTCAGTTGCGATAGCCGCTCCCGCATCCGCTCCTGCGTTGCCGCAGGAAGCTCCCGGAACCCAGGCTCACGATCGAGCGCCGCCTGCTGTTGCTCCAGCGTCAGGTTGCTGTGCTGATCCATCCACTCCGCCAGGTGCTCGCCCTTCGGAACACTCCCCCGAACCGGATTCGGCCCCACCAGATGAGGTGACGCAGCACCTCCCGGCTGTGCCGCTGCCGCAGGAGGAGGTCGCCGCTCGATCGGCGCAGGCTGCTGCTGTTGTCCCGCCGCGGCACTTGGCATCCCGGAGCCCCGCGTAAATGCCACTGGCTGCCGAGCCACCGGAGCACGCCTCTGCCCAACCGCAAGCTCACCCCAACCAGCCGTCATACCGGCCAGCAGCGCCCAGACAATCAGGCTCCGAGATGTGAACTTGCCATACATGCGTCGATCGTCTCGTCTTACTTGCTCAATTCGTTGAACTCTCTCTTATTTGCGGCTACCGTTGGCTTCCCATCGCGTTAGCGTTTCGGGCTCATACTAACGCACAACAGGGGCAGAATGTATAACATATCGCGTCTTCGCCCTGTCTGCCGCAGAGAATTCCAGTCTGCCTCCTTCGATCCAATCCCGGGATCGTCGATCGGACTAGGTTGTTGGCTGTGCGGAAGTATCGTCGTTAGAATCCAGCAGTTGGTCCATCTGCTGCTCAGCCTGCGCATTGTTGTCCAGGATCTTCAGATCATTTACCGTCGGGGACGCCTGTGCCGCAACCACCTGATGCTGGTACAGCCCGGCAAACGTCCCACCACCGCCCAGCACCAACGCGAGCGCCAGCGCACCCGCCATCGCAGGCCGCAAACCGCGGCCCGTGCTGAACATCACAAACGACCGCATCCGGTCCCACAGTCCCTCCGGTGCCGCCGCCTGCGCCTCCCGCAACCGCGCATGCAGCTTCGAATCAAAGTACGTCGAAGGCTCAGGAGCGGCCCAGCTATCCAGCAAGTCAAACGTCGCCTGCAACTCTTCCCACTCCGTGCGGCACGCGTCGCACTCAGCCATGTGCGCCGCCACCTCCGGATGCGCCGCCGCAAACGACTCATCGAGCAACATATCAGCGAGATGCGCTTTGCAGGTCGTACAACTCATCTTCATTTCCATCGTCTTCTTCATATCATCCCCCTTTTGGGGTAGTGCCCTCTACCTACGCAATTTGCATTGCGCCCTTATACAAATTCCTTCAAATTCGTCCGCAACGTCTGGTACGCGCGAAACAGTAGTGACTTCGTCGCAGATTCCGAGAGCTTCAGCACCTCGCCAATCTGCTTGTAATCCATATCCTCATACTTGTGCATCAGCACCGCCGTCTTCTGCCGCTCCGGCAACGCCATCACACACTGCCGAATCGCCTTCATCCGCTCCTGCCGTAGCAAATCCGCTTCAGCCGAAGGCGTCGTATCCGCCACATCCGGCGTCGTTCCCGTCTCCGAATCCGTCTCGTCCAGATACACCGTCGAAGCCGATCGTTCGTGTCGAGTATCCCGAGCATGATTCACTCCAAGATTGGTCGCAATCCGGTAAAGCCACGTGCTAAACCTCGCCTCCGCCCGGTACGTCTCCCTCGACCGGTACACCCGCAGAAACACCTCCTGCGCCAGCTCCTCCGCAACCGCCTGGTTGTGGACCATCCGGAACATAAAGTGCACAATCGGCTTCCGATACTTCGCCAGCAGCACATCGAAGGCGTCCATATTGCCAGCCTTCAGCTCCAGCATCACTTCGGCGTCGGTAAGTTCGGAGAAGTCGCCCCGCGCCACCGCCGCCCGCCTCGCAGCCGCCTGCTCCGGAGTCAACTCCGTGGCGACCAGCGGCCCTCTGGCCGACAAAGGCTCAACCGTATCCAGAAGCCCGGGATGGAGTGCAATCGCCGCCATATCTTCCGAAACCCCATCTTTGCTCTCAGGTTGCGCAAAATCTTCCTCTTCGCCAGATTTTGGCGAAATAGGGGGATCATCCTGCGGCACTTTGCGCAAAGGGGGCATCAGCCGCTAATTGTACCTTTCCAAATCTTCTTCTTGAACGCCAACCCCTGCACAAACGACTCCCTCACCGGTTGGCGCGCCCGCCCGCCAGTGCTATCCTTATCAAACAAGGTGACGCGGTGGGTCGCGTCTCCTGCCTTGACTCCCTCTAAGGGGGAACAATGGGCGCATAACTCAGCGGTAGAGTGCCACCTTCACACGGTGGAAGTCGTAGGTTCGAATCCTGCTGTGCCCACCAATCCTTTCAACAACTTAGGCGGTATGACGGTCGTAGCATTTGCGGCTTTTTGTGGCATTTCGTCAGAAGACTGATTTTCTCCTCCTTTCATCAGCATTGCGTACACCGATCCGACCATCTCCTGAACGCTCTCCGGCAACTCCTGCATATACTCGTGAGCCGTTGTGTCAGGCCGTGAGTGTCGCAGGTGTGCCTGGATGTCCTTCACCGATCCCATCTTCTGCGCCTGTGTCGCCATCGTCCGTCGCATGACCTGAAAGTTCAGCTTCGGAATGCCCAGCGACTCCGCCAGCGGCTTGAGGACACGGAAGCGGTAGTTGTCCGCATCCATGAATCCGCCGTCGGCGTTCTGGAAGATGAATTCTTCCGGAGACGCCTTGCGGTGTTCAGGCTTCGTGCAGAAGGCGCTCTTGCAGGAGGTCTTCTTGCACTCCATCTTCCAGCGCAACAGCTCGACCGCCAGACCATCCGGCAGGTGAACTTTGGTGAGGCTGCCTGGTGTCTTGCCGAACGGTCGGAGCGTTCTGCGATAGACAGTCTCGGTCAGGGTTAGCGTGTTCTGGTCATCGAAGGATCTCCACCTGAGTGCAAACAACTCGCTCGGGCGAAGCGCCTCCGTCATATCGAGCATGAGGAGCAGACGATCCCGCCTGCCTGCATTGGCCAGGATCAGCCAAAGCTGTTCCCAGTTCAGCACCTGCTTGTCCTTGGGCCGGAGGTTCTTCGGAATCCGAAGCTTCCGGCTTGGATCTTTTGTCAGGTACTCCTGCTCGATGGCTTCATCGAAGATCGACTTCAGATACGACCTTGCTTGCTTCACACGATCCTGTGAGTACCGCTCCGCAAGACTGTTCAGGTGCGTCTGCAACATGAACTTGTCGAACGAATCGAGCGGATACGCTCCGAATCGATTTACGAGGTCGAGCTGAATCTGCGACATCTTCTCTTTCGCCGTTTCAGGTCGCCAATCTCCCTTGCGAAGGGGAAAGTAGCGATTGAGCACAAACCATGCGAAGGTGACGGAACTGTCTTTGAGGACCCGGCCTCCGAGGTTCTGACCAGTATGTTTGGTGACTTCGGCTCGTAGTGCTTCCCGCGCCTGGAGCTTGGTCATTTTCGTTTTGAGGGCGAGCTTGACGCAGACTTTCTTGACTCGTTCCTCGCCTGTTTCAGGATCAAGGACCGTCTGGCGGAAGTAGCCAAACCACTGCTTTCCGCGCAGCGATACCCAGCCTGCTTGATGCGATTTACCCATGGTTCCTCTGTTTCCGCGGGGAGACAGTGGGCACTCTTATTTTATCGAGAGTGCTCAGCCTGTGCGCCTGCGCAATTTGCAGATTTGCTCGTGTTCAGTGATGAATAGCTCGATACCGCTGGCGCGGTATCGCAACGTTCCATCGCCCATCCGGATGACTGGAAGTAGAGGCTTTTTGCGGGAGGAGTGATCCCACACCCAATCGGTGCTGACGTTCAATCGCCGCGCCACATCCTCTGCTGTGAGGAGGGGTTCGAGCGGAACCCATCGGGTTGGAGGCTTTCGTGGCGGCGCGGTTGCGTCTGAGACAAAGTCAGCCAAATGAAGATTGCGGTTTTCCATCGACACCTCGCGTGTGCGTCACATCGAGAGTGCGGCGAGGCGGCACTGGAGTCCAATACTTCTCATCAATACCACCCAAAGTTTTATGCATAGATGACCGGTCAGGTAGGAACCATTTGGTGCCTAGTTACCTGTTTGGGTGTCCAGACACCCAAATGAAACTAATTGACGCATGTGGTTCTTGGTTGAAGGATTAGAAGTGCAACATGAACTCTCGTCCGAAGCGAAATATGCAATCTTGACATAAATGCCAGCGGAGCTAACGGCCATGTCAGATATCGTCGAATTTCGTCATCTGGAATACCTGGTTGCAATTGCGGAGCGTAGGAATTTCAGCAAGGCAGCCGAGCATGTTCTGCGGTCTCAACCTGCTATCAGTCATCAGATCAAAATGGTTGAAGCCGACATCGGCTATCCGCTTTTGGTGCGCGATGGGCGCAACGGAGTCTATCCGACGCCTGCCGGCGAGTTCGTCCTGGTATGGGCAAAAGTCGTCCTTGCCGCAAAGAAAGAGACGTTCCGCATGGCAAGAGCTATCCATGAAGGAGCAGTTCCGCCGCTACGCTTAGGCTTTTCTTCCTTTGTGAATGAATTCCTTCTCGATAACTTCCGGATCTTGTATCAGGGACTGTTTCCAGAGTGCGAGATCCGTCTATCGAGCGGGGATACGAAGCACATTCTGGAACGTCTGGAAAGCGGCTCTCTCGACTGCGCACTGCTCCCTCTGCCCGTAGACAAAGACATCTGGAAAGTGCGGCCTGTCGCACACTCACCACTTGTCATCTGCATGCGTTCAGATGATCCCCTCAGTAGTCAGGCTCACGTAACTATTCAGCAAGCGGCTCCCCGACTGACGGTATTCCGCGCTCCAGAGTCGCATCCCGCAGCTCACTCACATCTCGCGGAGATGTTTGCAGAGGTGGGTTTGCCACTGCATCTTGTCAGCTCTGCTGCGACCCCGACAGACCTCCAACTGATGGTCAAACAAGGCTACGGACTGACGTTGATCGACCAGCTTTGTCCCCTTGAGGCCGGCTTGGTGACCAGGCCGCTGTCTAACTTGAATTGGACGGCGGATACTGCGTTTATTATGCCAAAGACCCACAGCCATATGGCCCTGATGTTCGTCGAGAAATACCTCGACGAACATGACCTTGGGAGCGTGCGCAAGCAGCCACAACCGGCAGCGCTCCGTGAACCTCGCCAACTGAAACTGATCGGCTGATCCTCCATCTATAAACCGAACTTTGAGAACTATAGATATTACGTCTTGGACTTCATCAGTCTCCTGACCTTACCTTTCGTCACATGGCAGAACGTACCTTGCCAACAGGAGAATGCCGATGCCACTTCGTTTCCGTTTTCGAATACATACATTTCATCGAAACCTATGCCGCGCGGCTCACATCATGGGACCGACGCTGCTTGCGCTCGCCTTTGCAGGTGCAAGTAGTTGCGTAGCCCACGCCCAGGGAACGATGGACTTCTCCGGGGCAACTACCTTGATGGCGACCTTCAAGACCTTCGCCATGTACGCAGGCGCGGTCATCTGTCTTGGCGGACTGATCTTCGCCGGCATCCGCATGATGTCGGGGAGGTTTCAGGACGCTATTCCAGGACTCTTCGGCGCGCTGTTTGGCGCTGGAGTTCTCGGTTGGGGAGCCGGTTGGATCGGCAGCCTG
>DAIDGQ010000031.1 GCA_027452215.1 Granulicella sp.
GACCTGGCCGACGGTGATGCTGAAGGGGGATTGCGAGGCCTCTTCGGGGGACCTGTCTTTGGCTGGAGCGCGGCGGGGCTCGGGGGGAGGAGGGGGCGTGGGCGGGTGCTCGAGGGCGAAGGGGGCGGACTTTGTTGTGGAATCTTCAGGTGTCGGCGCGGATTCGACCCAGGTCTCAGAGTCGGGACGTGGGGCACCGGGATCTTCGCTGGTGTCAGAGGAGATCGGCGGGGTCGGTTGTTCGGGAGTTTGTTCGTCGCTCATGGTTACGCTAGTCCCATCGCGAGTTGGACTTCTTCGAGGGTTTGCTGGGCTCGTTTGGCGGCGCGGGCGCTGCCGTTGGCGAGGACGTCCTTGATGACCTGGGGGCGTTTCTCGAGGTCGCGGCGGTGGGCCTGGATGGGGGCGATTCGCTCGACGATGGCGTCGGCTACCCAGCCCTTGCACTCGATGCAGCCGATGGAGGCGGAGCGGCAACCGGCGGCGGCCTCGGACTGGACGGCGTCGGTGGAGAAGACTTTGTGGAGGTCGAAGACGGGGCAGACGTCGGGGTTGCCTGGGTCGTCGCGACGGATGCGGGCGGGGTCGGTGACCATGGTCTTGAGCTTGGCGCGGAGGTCGGCTTCGGGCTCGGAGAGCATGATGAAGTTGCTGTAGCTTTTGGACATCTTGCGACCGTCGAGGCCGGGGAGTTTGGGGGACGGGGTGAGCAGGACTTTGGGCTCGGGGAGGATTTCAAGACGGCCGAAGGGGGAGATTTTTTTGGTCTGGGAGGCAGCCTCGAAGAGCTGGCGGTGGTTGAAGTCGGTGCGGGTGGAATCTTTGGGTTCACCGGCTAGCTTGCGGGCCTTTTCGAGGATGGCGGGCATCTCCCAGGGTGCGGCTTCGGGAGAGGTGAAGAAGTTGCCGGGGTAGAGGGAGTTGAAGCGGCGGGCGACCTCTCGGGTGAGCTCGACGTGAGCGACTTGATCGGCTCCGACGGGGACGAAGTCGGGCTTGTAGAGCAGGATGTCAGCGGCCTGGAGGAGAGGGTAGCCGAGGAAGCCGTAGGTGGCAAGATCCTTCTCTCGGAGCTGCTCCTGCTGGTCCTTGTAGGAGGGGACTCGCTCTAGCCAGCCGAGGGGGGTGAACATGCCGAAGAGGGTGTTGAGGCGGTCGTGCTGGAGGACGTCGGACTGCTTGAAGATGACGCAGCGGCCGGGATCGAGGCCGGCGGAGAGGAAGTCGAGGGTGATCTGGAAGATGTTTTCCTGGACGCGGCTGGGGTCGGCGTAGTCGGTGGTGAGGGCGTGCAGGTCGGCGATGAAGAAATAGCAGTCGTAGTCCTGCTGGAGGTGGACCCAGTTGTTGAGGGCTCCCATGTAGTTGCCGAGGTGCAGGCGGCCGGTGGGACGCATGCCGGAGAGGACGCGGGGACGGGGGGCGGAGCGGGATGGATTCGGATTCATGAGTCGAACTTCAAGGATACATGTCCTGCGGTCCTGCGCGGACGGCGAGGGGCTTCGCGTTGCCGGGGACGGATTTGTGCGGGGGCCGGAGGCTTCGCGAGGCGGGCGAAGGATTTGTGCGTGGGGTTAGGGGGTGAGGACCCGTGCGAGGGCGAAGCCGTCGTGGCCTTTGCTGCCTACGGTTTGGAGGGCGGCGGAGGAGAGGCGGGGTTCGGCGGCGAGGGCTTGGAGGAAGTGGCGGGCTCCGAGGACGGCGGGATCGGTGGAGTCGGCGTTGATGATGAGGCCGTCTCGGACGACGTTGTCGGCGAGGATGACGGTTCCGGGGCGGGAGAGCTTGAGGGCGGCGTGGAGGTAGTCGGCGTAGCTGGGCTTGTCGGCGTCGATGAAGATGAGGTCGAAGGGCTGGACGTGCTCGGAGTGGAGCTGGGCGAGGGAGTCGAGGGCGGGGCCGAGGCGGAGCTCGACGAGCGAGGAGAAGCCGGCGCGAGCGATGTTAGAGAGAGCGACTTCGGCGTGCTTGGGGTCGAGCTCGAGGGTGACGAGGTGGCCGTCGGGAGGGAGAGCTCGGGCGAGCCAGGTGGTGCTGTAGCCGCCGAGGGTTCCGATCTCGAGGATGCGGCGGGCTCCTGCAATTTGTGCGAGGAGGCAGAGGAACTTGCCTTGATTGGGGGCGACGTCGATGGCGGGGAGGCCACCGGCGGCGTTGGCTTCGAGGGCGGCGTCAAGGACGAGGTCGGGGCCGAGGAGGGTTTGGTTGAGGTAGAGATCGACTGCGGTCCAAAGGTCGTTCGACATGGGGTTGCTGAGCCTCCGAGTGGGCTGCTACAGGCTGAAGAGAAGGGCCTGGAAGATGGACATGATGGGGAGGAAGAAGATCTGGATGACGTAGAAGCCGAGGAAGAAGAAGCCGAACATGAAGTACATGCTCATGCCCTGATAGGTCTGGGCGGCATTGTAGGGGAGGTAGTGGAGGAGGATCTTGCCACCGTCGAGGAAGGGGAGCGGGAGGAGGTTGAAGACGAAGAGGAGGAGATTGACGAGGATGCAGAAGTAGAGAAAGAGGATGAGCGGAAAGATGGAGGGGAGGGCCTCGGTGGAGACGCCTAGATTTCGCATGGCGAGGGCGGAGGCGGTGAGGATGGAGAGGGTGCTGTCGGCTACGGTGTGGCGCACGATGATGAGCGCGATGAGAGCGATGACGGCGGCGGAGAGTTGGGCGGCTGGGCCGGCGAGGGTGGCGATCATTTCGTCGCGGGAGGGGTTGCGGAAGTTGCGTGGGGTGAAGGTGATGGGCTTGCCCCAACCGAGGACGAGAGGGCTGCGGAAGATGAAGAGCACGGGCCAGACGAGGGTTCCGAGGAGGTCGAAGTGGCGGGCGGGGTTCATGGTCATGCGGCCCATCATGCGGGCGGTTGGGTCGCCGAGACGGTTGGCCGCCCAGGCTTGAGCGCAGTCGTGGAGAGAGATGGAGAGCACCATAACGACCAGCTCGAAGATGATTAACGCGACGTTCAGCGGCATGAGGATAGTTTACGGGAGCCGAGAGGATGGGGCGCGGAGTGGGGTGAGGGGCAAAAAAGTGCGGAGACAGCTTGAAGCTGTCTCCGCATTCGGGGGAGTTGCGATAGATGCTGGCTACTCTGCTGCGGGGATGGTGCCGGTGGTGGTGACGCCAGACGTGATGACCGAAGAGAAGCTGGAGTTGGCCGTGGTGAAGCTGAAGCCAGCGCTCTGCGAGGAGCTGGAGGCGAGGAAGGGGGTGAGTGCTGCTCCGGCGGTGGTTCCGGAGCCGCCGACTCCGACGAGCAGACCGGTGAGGCCGTCGGTGACCTCGTAGTTGACGTTGTTAGCGGGGATGAGGTTGATGCCGGCGTAGGTGGGGCTGCCGATGGTGACGGCGGGGATGCCACGAACGAGGGCGCGGTGCTCAGCCTCGACGCCGAGGATGGAGGCGGCGACCTTGGCGTAGAGGATGAGGTCGGCCTGACTGTAGTTGCTGCCGCTCTTGGCAGGGTTGGCCTGGGTGGCGCTGAAGCCGTTGTAGCCGGCGGCCATGGAGGCGAACTCCTCGACGGCGGTCATGTAAGCACCGATGAAGGCGGTTTCGAGGGCCACGAGGACGGGCAGGAAGTTGGTGAGGGTGTCGAAGGTTCCGGAGGGGTAGTAGAAGGAGGAGGGAACTCCGGCTCCTACGTCGCCGCTGCCCATGGGGTCAAGGCCGAGGAGGGTGCGGAGAAGCTGCGCGTGCTGGACTTCTTCAAGCAGGGCTCCCTGGAGATAGGCGACGTTGACGACGCTGCCGCTGGCGGAGACGTTGGTGGCGGTGCCGCCGGGGCCGGCGAGGTTGGCGTCGGTGATGAGGCCTCCCTTGAGCGCGTTGTAGTAGGTGGTGATGGCGAGGTCTTCGGCGATGAGGGCGGCGGTGAAGATCTGGGTGGCGGTGTCGGTGGAGGCTGCGGCCTGCACGGGGGTGGTGGGCATGGTGTAGTTGCTCATGCTGTTGCTGCAGCCGACGATGGTTGCAGCGGCGGCGCCGATGCCGACCGCACCCACTCCGGTGAGGAAGGAGCGGCGGTTGACGACACTGTCGATCATCTCTTGGGTTACTTTGCCTAATGCCATGGGAATCTCCTGGAACGCGTTGTGGGGTAGGTGAACTGAACGGCCGATCGGACGCGAGGGGGCGTGAACGCAAGGCCTCGTGCGCTTGGAGCGGTCATGAAGAGCGAACAAATTTTGTGGAAGCAGAGTGATCTCCGGCGCTTGTGCCCGGAGCGCTCCCGGTGTGATGCGGCTGCATCAGTGTGGGTTTGCTGCCGTGGCTTTGAGCACTGGCTACTTCATTGCTTCGTCTGGAGAACGCGCGGGCGGGGAAGATGGATTGGGGTGG
The DNA here is from genome assembly GCA_027452215.1 of Granulicella sp. GTDB lineage: Bacteria > Acidobacteriota > Terriglobia > Terriglobales > Acidobacteriaceae > Granulicella. The sequence goes on from DAIDGQ010000031.1 coordinate 4,342, forward strand.
AGTGAAGATTTTTTTCGGGGAGGGGATTATTCGATGGCGAAGACGGCGTAGACCGTGGCGGAACGGGTGATGCGGTCGGGGGAGATGGCGAGGGGCTTTATGGATTTCATGTCGCGTGCCATGCGCGTTGGAGATGCGAGGGCCTCCATCACGACGGTTTGCTCGGGCACCTGGTTGCTGGCGTAGAGCAGGGAGCCGAGGTGGGTGTTGAGGCCCTGTGCCATGTGGTCTGCGATTTCGCGAGCGTGGTGGAGGGCTTTCTGCGCGGCCTCTGCTTGAAGGACGTCGTCGTTCTTGAGTTGCCAGTCGATTCCGCCGCGGTTGTTGGCTCCGTGGGTGATGGCTAGCTGGAGGAGATTCGAGGCTTGATCGGCGGGGAGGGTCACCTGCCAGCGTTGCGAGAACTGGAAGCGCAGGCCTTCGTCGTAGCGGACCTTGTCCTGATTGTTGCCGGGGTTGAGGGGGGTGAGGTTTTGCTCCTGGCTTTGGATGGCGTCTTTGGGGATGCCGGAGGTGGTGATGGCGGAGATGATGGCGTTGGAGGTTTGGGTGGCGTCGGCGTAGGTGGTGTCCTGATCCTTGCCGTAGGCGTTGAAGCCGATGGTTACGACGGCGGTATCGGCAAGGGCGGAGGCTTCGTCGGTGGTGGTGATGGCGATGGTCTTGTTGTCTTTGCTGATCTGGATCTGCTGGGCGTAGAGAGGAAAGATGGACGCCAGGGCGAGCAGTGCGGGGAAGAGATGTTTGAGCGGCTTGAGCAGCTTCATTTAGAGAGCATCCTTGTCTGCTTCGAGGAGGTCGGCGAGGGTTTCCTTGTGCTTGGGACGGGCGATGATCTTGTCCTTGATGGTGGGGAGGGGGTGCGAGGGCGGGGGAGAGCCGAGGCGCTCGCGGGCGTTGGCTTTGACGGCCTTGGTTGCGGAGAAGACTTGTTTCTTTGGCTTGGACTTGCTCATCGGCGGAGCCCTCCTGAGTGATGTACAGCGTACATCTTCAGGGGGCGCTTGCGCAGAAAGGGGGGGCAGATTCGTGGCTGTAGTGATGTGCATCCGTTGGCGGAGTAAAGGCGTATTCTGGGGTTGAGTTGAACGCGCGGTCTGTAAATGTATGCGCAGGGGATACCGATGGAAGAGCGCGACTTCTTCGACGAAGTAACCGAAACGAAGATTCACACGATGATCTGCCCGCATTGCAATCAGCCGGGCGAGTATGAGCTGAACTGGCTGGTGCGGCGCAAGAGGGCACAGATTCCTCGCGGCGCGGATGATATGGACCGGGCTAGATTCGCCAAGGCTCGCAGCTATATGGTTCGGCGCGATGACCTGGTGGGATGCAAGAATATTCGCTGCCGGAAGAGGTTTGAGGTGGTGGGGATCCAGTCGGTCGCGGACTTGCAGCCGGTGGCGACGGGGACTCCGGAGAATCGGGCAGAGCGGATACGGGCGGCATTTGGACGGCGCACTCTGGGCTGAGAGGGAGCTGCGCGTGGGATGGTTTTCGTCGGCGCGAAGGCTGGAGTTTGAGCTTTGGTGCGCTGCGGGAGTGGTTTGTGATTTAATGCGGTAGTGAGCTCTGCGCCGCGAGCGGACGCAGGAGTTTCCAGCAGGAGTAAGACGCAATGGCCAACATGTTGATCCCCGTCGAAGAACGCCACCTGACACCGGAGCAGGTCGATCACCTGGATCGCCGCCGCCGGCGTGGGCAGACGCTGCTGGTTATCGGCTTCCAGACGCTGATTATCGGGACGATTGTGACGTTGTGGGCGGGGCAGGACCTGACGTATTCGCCGGGCTGGGCGCATCCTCTGGCGTATTGGGACGGATTTCTGTTCCTGGTATCGCTGACTTGCTTTGCCGCGGGGATTCAGCAGCGGCGCGGGTCGAACGAGTTTTTTAGCTACTAAGATGGCGACTAAGATTTTGATGAGGTCGAGAACGGCGGGCTGCGGCTCGCCGTTTTGTTTTGCTTCACAGCATGATGCTGGGTGCGTCTGCTATTGTGGCCTTCGCCGGGTAGAGCGGAGGCGGGGGTGATGATTTTGTTGTTGGGAGTGTCGATGGTGGGGATCAGTGTGGCGGAGCCGACGAGTTTTTCGACGGCGGAGAGACTGCTGGTGGTGGTGATGATTGCGGCGTCGCTGGGGGTGTTTGCCTGGCGGTCGTGGCCGATTGCGGGGAATATTCTGGGGTCGAAGAAGGATGCGGACTTTTCGCTGCGTCCGGTGGGCAGGAGGGTGTGGGAGTTCTTCTGGGAGGTGCTGTGCCAGTCGAAGGTGATTCGGCAGCGGCCGCTGCCGGGGCTGGCGCATGCGTTTGTGTTCTGGGGGTTTCTGGCGTTCGCTCTGGTGACGTTGAACCACCTGGCTGTGGGGCTAGGGCATGGATTTTTGCAGTATGCGGGGGCGGTGGGGACGTTCTACGAGGTGTTTGCGGGGGTGTGGGCGGTGCTGGTCGCGGTGTCGATTGCCGGGCTGTTTGTGCGGCGGTTTGTGGTGCGGCCGAGGTGGCTGGGCGAAAAGGTTTCGGTGGAGTCGGGGGTGATTGCGGGGTTGATCTTCCTGCTGATGGTGAGCTACCTGGCGACGTTCTTTGTGGGGGATAAGGGCTTTGCCGTGAGGGGTTTGTGGTGGGTGCACACTATGTGCCTGCTGGTGTTTCTGCCGATTATTCCTCGGACGAAGCACTTGCACCTGGTGCTTAGTCCGCTGACGGTCTTTCTGAAGAGGCGGGAGTTTTCGCAGCTTCCGAAGCTGGAGGGGGATGAGGATTTTGGGCTGGTGGCGGGGAAGGATCTGACGCAAGTTATTGCGCTGCAGGCATATAGCTGCGTGGAGTGTGGGCGGTGTACGGAGCATTGCCCGGCGGCGAGCACGGGCAAGGTGCTGAATCCAAAGGAGATTGTGCTGGGGGTGAGGTCTTACCTGAACGCGGAGGGGCCGGGGAGCGAGGTGGCGCTGCTGGATGGGGGGCAGGCTGCGTTGTCGATGGAAGCGGCTTTTGAATGTACTACTTGCGGGGCTTGCGAGTTTCAGTGCCCGGTGGGGGTGCAGCATCTTCCGGTGCTGATTGGGCTGCGGAGGGGAGCGGTGAATACGGGGGCGTGGGAGGACCGGTATGGGACGAAGCTGTTCCTGGCGCTGGAGAAGCAGGGCAACTCGCTTGGAATGAGTTCGATGGAGCGGGAGAAGTTTATTGCGAAGCAGGGGTTTCCGGTCTTCGATGGCTCGCAGGAGTACTGCCTTTGGCTGGGGTGTATGGGGAGCTATGACCCGAAGGGCCGCGAGATTGTGGCGGATTTCGCGCGCGTGATGCAGTACCTGGGGACGCAATTCGGCGTACTGAGCAAGGAAAAATGCACGGGCGATCCGGCGCGGCGGCTGGGGAACGACCTGGTGTTCGGCGACCTGGCGGAGCAGGGGCTGAAGACGTTTGCCAATGCCAAGGTGAAGAAGATTGTGGCGATCTGTCCGCACTGTGTTCGGACGATTGCGACGGACTGGCTGGAGTATGGCGTGGCTCCGGAGATCGAACATCATTCGGAGTTCATGGCGAGGCATGCGCAGCTGCTTCCGAAACAGGAGGGAGAGAGCATTGTGTATCATGACCCTTGTTATCTGGGCCGGTATCGCGAGGTGTATGACGAGCCGCGCGAGGTTGTAGCAGCGGCAGGAACGCTGGTCGAAGCGGAGCGGAACCGGGAACGGTCGTTCTGCTGCGGAGCCGGCGGAGGCCTGGCGTTTCTGGGCGAAGAAAGTGGAGAACGCGTGAGCCATGTGCGCGCGACCGAGTTGATGGCGACCGGCGCGCAGACGATCGGGACGGCGTGTCCATTCTGTAACTCGATGTTTCGGGATGCGTTGGGAGCAGTGGGAGGAGAGCATCCACCGCAGCTGTTGGACATTGCGCAGTTGACAGCACGGGTGCTATTCAAGGATGCCGATCAGGAACATAAGTAGGAGCTACGGAGCACTCGCGGTCGGCGTGGTTGCGATTGCGTGGTCGGCGATTTTTGTGCGGTGGGCACGGATGCCGGGAGTGACCTCGGGCTTTTACCGAATGCTGATTGCGTCGATGGTGCTGTGGCCGATCCTGCTGGGCTCGAAGGTGAAGGTATCGGGTTACCGGCGTGGCTGCTATGTGCTGGCGGCGCTGAGTGGAGCATTTTTTGCGGGGGACATTGCCCTGTTCAATACGGCGGTGATGCGGACGTCGGCGGGGAGCGCGATGTTTCTGTCGAACAACGTGCCGCTGCTGGTGGGGCTGTTGACGTGGGCGATCACTCGGAAGATGCCGTCGGCGAGGTACTGGACGGCGCTGGTGGTGGCGACGGTGGGGGCGTGGATGATTATCTCGGCGGACGTGCGGCATGCTGCGGCGGAGTGGTCGGCGGATATGCTGGCGGTGGCGGCGTCGGTTTGCTTTGCGATGTATCTGCTGCTGACGGAGAGGCTGCGGAGGGAGATTGATGCGCGGGTGCTGGTGACGATTTCAGCGACGGCGAGCGCGGCGACGCTGCTGGTGGTGGGAGGGTTGGCGCATCTGTCGTTCAGGGTGCAGAGCGTGCAGTCGCTGGCGTCGTTGGTGGCGATGGCGCTGGTGTGCCAGGTGACGGGATATTTTTGCCTGGCGTATGCGCTGGGGCAGTTGCCGGCAACGGTGACGTCGGTGATTATGCTGGCGACGGCTCCTCTGACGGCGCTGTTCGCGTTCTGGATTTTTGGCGAGCGGATGACGGTGCTGAAGTTTGCGGGCGGGCTGTTGGTGATGCTTGGCGTGTGGATTGTGAGCCGGGTTCCGGTGGAGGCTGCTGTTGCTGAAGAGAACGAGGCGGTCTTTGAAGTCGCGGGATGAAGTCGCGGGATGAGTGGGCGTTTTGATCAGGGGATTGATGCTGGATGCGACGACGGTGCAGGTGCTGGTGGTGGTGTTCTTCGCTACGCTGATTCGATCGACGTTTGGATTTGGGGAGGCGCTGATTGCGGTGCCTCTGCTGGCGTTGATTCTTCCGGTCGGGATTGCGGCTCCGGTGGCGGTGCTGCTGTCGATTACGGTGGCGAGCGTGGTGGTGGTGCAGGACTGGCGGAAGATTCACGTTCGCAGCACGGGCTGGTTGCTGGTGTCGACGGTGGCGGGGATTCCGCTGGGCATTGCGCTGCTGGCGAGCAGCCATGATCGTGTTGTGAAGGCTGTGTTGGCGATGGTGATTGTGGCGTTTTCGGGATATTTCCTGCTGGGAAAGCGGCCTCCTGAACTGCGGGAAGATAGCAGGAGATGGCTGTTGGGCTGCGGGTTTGTTGCGGGCGTGCTGGGCGGGGCGTATGGAATGAATGGGCCTCCGCTGGTGATGTACGGGGCGATGCGGAGGTGGTCTGCGCAGCACTTTCGGGCGACGCTGCAGGGATATTTTCTTCCTGCGAGCGTGGTGGTGATGACGGGATACTGGATGTCGGGGCTGTGGGCTCCGGCGGTGACGCACTACTATCTGGTGTCGCTGCCGGTGGCGTTGCCGGCGATTTTTCTGGGGAGAGCGGCGAATCATCGGCTTCGAGGAGACTCGTTTCTGAAGTATGTTCACCTGGGGCTGGTGGGTGTTGGAACGGTGCTGTTGATCCAGGCGATTCGTGGGCGTTAGGACGCATGGAGTGGAGGACCAAAACGGCGGTTCTGTAATCGGCTAGGCGGCGACAGTTGAGCGATGGGTGGGATAGGCTAGGTGGTCGTTGGCGAAATGCTGACGAAGTGGAGTTGGTGATGAAGATTGTGGTGGCAGTGAAGCAGGTTCCGGAGCGCGATGCGGTGGTGCGTGTGGCTGCGGATGGGCGCGGATTGGATGAGCGCGATGTGACGTGGACGATGAATGAGCCGGACGCGTATGCGCTGGAAGAGGCGCTGCAGTTGAAGGAGCGCGCGGGCGAGGCCGAGGTGGTGGTGTTGTGCGCTGGGCCGGAGCGGGTGCAGAGTACTCTGCGTGAGGCGCTGGCCAAGGGTGCGGACCGGGCGGTGCATGTGGTGACGCCGGAGAGTGGCGCGGGGTCGCTGGGTGAGCGGGATTCGCTGGATGTGGCGCGGTTGCTGGCGGAGGCGGTGAAGGCCGAGGCTGCGGATCTGGTGCTGACGGGATTGCAGTCGGATGACCTTGGTGCGGGGCAGACGGGCGTGGTGATGGCGGAGTTGCTGGGGGTTCCGCATGCGACGCTGGTGCTGCAGGTGGAGCTGTTGGGGAATGGAATTAAGGTCAAGCGTGAATTGGAAGACGGGTGGATGCAGCAGGTGGAGATGCCGCTGCCGGCGCTGCTGACGGTGCAGTCGGGAGGGAACCGGCTGCGGTATGCGACGCTGATGGGGATCAAGCGTGCTCGGCAGAAGGAGATGCGCGAGGTGTCTGCGGCTGCGGCGGCGAAGCGCGTGGATGAGGTGGTGAAGGTGTCTCCGCCGACGAGGGTGAAGCGGACGGAGATGCTGACCGGGTCTGCGGATGAGATTGCTGCGACGCTGGTGGAGCGGCTGCGGTTTGAGGTGAAGGTGCTGTAACGGCGCTGCTGCGGTGCTGCGCGCATGGGTGCTGCGCGCATGGCGGGAGTGGCTTTCGTGGTTTGGGTTTGGGTTTTGGATTTGGTTTTGGGAGTAGAGGAGTGGATATGAGCAACGGTGTTTTGGTGGTGTTGGAGACGAAGGGTGCGGGTTGGCATCGGATGAGTTTTGAGGCGCTGGCTGCGGGACAGAAGCTGGCTGCGGATATGGGTGGTGCGTGCTCGGCTGCGGTGTTGGGCGAGGCGGCTGCGATTGCCCCGTTGGCTGCGGAGCTGGCGACGAAGAGGCTTGCCACGGTGTGGATGGTGGGCGATGCTCTGCTTGCGCAGTACACGGCGGATGGATGGATTGCGGCGCTGGCGCAGTTGATTGCGGAGGTGAAGCCGAAGTATGTGGTGCTGCCGCATACCTACCAGGTGAGGGATTTTGCTCCGGCGCTGGCGACTCGGATGGGCGAGGTGCTGATCGGCGATGTGACGGCGATACAGGTTGCGGTGGCTGCGGACGGGCCGGTGTTTGTGCGGCAGTGGATGCAAGGGAAGTTGAATGCGGAGTATCGGCATGGCGGCGACGGAGGGGTTTGTTTTGTGTCGGTGCAGGCGGGGAGTTTTCGCGGGGATGCGGTCGAGTCGGGGGCGAGCGAGGTGAAGACGTTTGCTCCGACGCTTGAGGCTGCGAAGATTCGGACGAAGCCGGGCGAGGCGTTTCGAGAGGCGGCGCAGACGGTGGATCTGTCGTCGGCTCCGGTGATTGTGAGCGTGGGGCGAGGCATTGGCGAGCAGGAGAATTTGAAGCTGGTGGAGGCGCTGGCGACCGCGTTGGGAGCGGAGATTGCGGCGTCGCGGCCGATCTGCGACGCGGGCTGGCTGCCAATGGAGCGGCAGGTGGGGAGTTCGGGGCAGACGGTTGCGCCGAAGCTATATCTTGCGGTGGGGATCTCAGGAGCGATTCAACACCTGGTGGGGATGAAGGGAGCGAAGACGGTGATTGCGATCAATAAGGACGCGGATGCGCCGATCTTTGAGGTCGCGGATATTGGCGTGGTGGGCGATTTGTTTGAGGTCGTTCCGGCGCTGACGAAGGCGATTGAAGGGGCTGCCCGGGGGTAGCGAAGTTGCCCGGTAGAGACTTTGGGGGCAGGATTTGCGTCATACTAGAGGAGATCGGCTGAGCTGATCTTTTGTTTGACGTGAACCTTTGACCCTACCTACTTGACCAAGAGAAACCAACACGGCGCTGCTGAGCACTCGTATCCTTTGGGGTTGCGCGTGCTGGCGTTGGCGTGCCTGTTGCTGGTGGCGGTGGCGAGTTCGGTGGAGGTGGTTCACGTCCATGGACGATGGCTTCCGCAGCAGACGGCGCAGGCCGGGGCAGCGGCGGATGGTTCGCAATTGCCGGGTGGGGAAGATCATTGCCCGCTGTGTGTGGCGATGCACTCGGCTCTGCCGGTGCAGGTGCATGTGGAGCCGGTGCGGTTGTTGCTGGTGGATTGCAAGGCGGTGCAGGGGATTGATCGCGAGCCTGAATCGGCCTGGCATTTTGCGATGTTCAGCAGGCCACCTCCTGTAGAGACACTCTAGAACTTGTTGGGGAAGATCGCGCTGCTCAAGGTGGGCAGGCTCCGTGCTATCAGGCCGGATGGTCTTCTCTTCAACGTCCAGTCGTCGCGCGGAGCTAGCGCGGACAGAGGACCGGTCGTTAGCCACATCGGGCTTCGGCTTTTTGAGTCTCAGGGAACAGGAGTTTGGATGCGGGGATTTAATCAATCGCGACTAGTGGGGCTGATGCTTGGCCTGGTGGTCGCATGCTCGGCGAGCGTGGGCTTCGGCCAGAGCGCTGTGGGCAGCGTGACAGGGACGGTAAGCGATCCGACGGGAGCGGAGATTCCGGGAGCGAAGGTTGTGATCTCGAATCCGGTGAGCGGGTATACGCGCACGGCGGTGGCGGACGCAGGCGGGCAGTTTCAATTTTCGAATCTTCCGTTCAACACGTATAGCGTGACCGTCACGAATGCTGGCTTTCAAGATTTCAGCAAAGCGGTGTCGGTGATGTCTTCGAACGCGGTGACGTTGCAGGTGACGATGCAGGTGGCGGTGTCGAACCAGACGGTGTTGGTAACGGCTCCGGCTGATTTGATCGATAACGATTCGACTCCGCATACGGATATCGATCGCTCGCTGATCGATCATCTTCCGCTGGAGAGTGCTTCGTCGGAGCTGAGTTCGATTGTGACGCTGGCGGCTCCGGGAGTTGCTGCGGACTCGAATGGGCAGATGCATGGGTTGGGCGATCATGCGGAGAATTCTTTCAGCATCGATGGGCAGCCGATCACGGACCAACAGAGCAAGGTGTTTTCGAACCAGGTTCCAGCGGCGGCGGTGCAGTCGCTGGAGGTGATCGATGGCGCGCCACCGGCGGAATATGGCGACAAGACGAGCCTGGTGATCAAGGCGACAACTCGGTCGGGACAGGGCGTGACGACTCCGACGGGAAGCGTGACGTTGAGCTATGGAAGCTTTGGGTCGAGCAATCTTGCGTTTGATATGGCGTATGGAGGGAAGAACTGGGGAAACTTTGTTGCGGCGAATGGGATGCAGTCGGGGCGGTTCCTGGATGCGCCGGAGTTTTCGGTGTCTCACTCCAAGGGCAATGAGGAAAATTTCTTTGATCGCGTCGATTACCAATTTAGTTCGACGGATTCGCTGCACACGAATTTGCAGTACACGCGGTCGTGGTTTCAGACGCCGAATAGTTATGACACGCAGTTTGGATTTATCGCGAATGGGCTGACGACGGGGCTGATGGATCAACGGTCGCAGATCAAGACGATCGATGCGGCACCGAGTTATACGCGAACGATCGGAACGACGATGGTGTTCAACTTCGGACCGTATATTCGGCGCGACTCCTACGACTATTATCCGAGCAATAACGCGCTGAATGATTTTGGACCGATCCAGCAGGAGAGTGTAGCGCAGCAACGGTCGCTGACAAATGCTGGTGTGCATAGTGATATTTCGTATGTAAAGGGCATCAACAATGTGAAGTTTGGAGGAATGTACCAGCAGACATTTCTACGCGAGAATTTTCAGATTGGCATTGTTGATCCAAGTTTGAATGCGCCGCAGAGCGCGACCTACAACTCGGTGCTGGCTCCGTATGATTTGACGCGCGGAGGACATGATTATGCGTATCACGGGCAGACGGATATCAAGCAGCTTGCGCTGTATGGCGAGGACCAAATAACGGCGGGCAACTGGCTATTCAATCTTGGCATTCGCGGAGATTTTTATAACGGACTTACGATTCAGAGGCAGGCAGAGCCTCGGGTTGGGATGTCGTATAACGTGAAGCCGACAGGGACGTTGCTGCGTGCGTCCTATGCTAGAACGCAGGAGACGCCGTTCAATGAGAACCTTGTGCTGTCGAGTGAAGGCTGCCTGGATCCGGTGCTGAATGCAATTTTTTCGACGATTGGGCCATGTATTCCGGCACCGTTCAATCCGGGATTTCGCAACGAGTTTCACGTGGGATTCGAGCAGGGTGTTACGAAACATTTTGTGTTGAATGCTGAGTACATTTGGAAGTACACACACAATGGATACGACTTCAGTGTGCTGGGAGCGACGCCGATTACGTTCCCGATTGAGTGGCACAACTCGAAGATTCCTGGATTTGCGATCAGCGGAACACTGACACCGGTGAAGGGCTTGTCGGCTCGCGTGACGATGTCGTCGGTAGCGGCGAGGTTCTTTAATCCGCAGATTGGCGGCGTGGGAGCGACGCCTGGAGCGGCAGGAGGATTTCCGTTTCGCATCGATCACGACGAGAATTTCAATCAGACGACGCATGTGGAATATGCGATGCCGTTCCAGAAAAATCTCTACTTTTCGTTCAACTGGAAGTATGACAGCGGCATGGTGGCGGGGGCGGTGCCTTGCTATGGCATCACTGATCCGAATAGTGCGTGCGGGCCTTATTCTGAGACGATCAATGGAGTGCCGACGATCAATTTGAGCAGCCTGACGGCGGATGAAGAGTTCCAGGCAGGGCTGACGTGCGATGGCGTGAAGGCGACGCAGACGGCGGGTTTTACGACTTGCGATGCGGCTGGGTTGACGTCGAACCTGGTGAAGGTTCCGGCGCCGGGAACGCAGGACAACGATCATAATCCGCAGAGGATTCAGCCTCGCAATCTATTCGACATGGCGTTGGGGGATGACGATGTTTTTCATTTCCACGAGAATCGCTATCGGTTTGGAGCGAGGATTACAGCGATCAACGTGACGAACAAGTATGCAATGTACAACTTCTTGTCGACGTTTTCGGGAACGCATTATGTGACACCTCGCGCCGTGACGGCGGAGTTGTCATTCCACTTCTAGATTGAGTGGACGATGGGGCGCCGAAGTCCCGTAGCATAGGAAGAGATGTTCTCGCGAGTTCCGAAATCGACGATGGTGCTGCTGGCCTTTGGCAGCGTGTATTTATTTTGGGGATCGACGTATGGGGCGATCCATGTGGCGGGCGAGAGGCTTCCGGTGCCGGTGGTGTCGGCGACGCGGTCATTGATTTCGGCGACGTTGATTGTGTTAATCAGTGTGCTGAGGGGCAAGAGTCTGCGCGTGCCGAAGGGCGAGGGATGGAAGCTGGTGGTGGTGGGGCTGCTGTTTATGTCGCTGAACAATATGCTGCTGACGTGGGGGGAGACGATGGTGGCGTCGGGGTTCGCGTCGCTGGTGGTGTCGATGGTGCCGATCATGATTGCGCTGATCGAGATGGTGATGCCGGGCGGAGATGCTCTGAATAAGCGTGGATGGGTGGGGACGATTCTGGGGACGATGGGGATTGGCGTGCTGGTGTGGCCGTCGCTGCATGGAGGCGCAAGCGTGGATGGGAGTCGCGCAATGACGGGTGTGTTGGTGCTGCTGGCCGCAGCGCTGGCGTTTGCGATTGGCTCAGTGCTGTCGCGACGATTTCGCTTTACGGCGGATACGTTTATTGCGACAGGATGGCAGATTGGCGCGGCGGGGATTTTCAATGCCATTGTGGCGATAGGAAGCGGAGGGCTTCATCGCGCGGTGTGGACGTGGCAGGGCTTTGGAGCGATCGTTTATCTATCGATCTTCGGATCGCTGTTTGGATTGGTTGCGTTTACGTATCTGCTGAAGAATGTTGCGGTGACTAAGGTATCGACGTACGCGTTTGTGAACCCGGTGATTGCGGTGCTGCTGGGTGTGGTGCTGTTGCATGAACGGCTGGTGAAGACAGAGATTGCGGGCATGGCGGTGATCGTGTGCGCAGTGGCGATGGTGGTGTATAGCCGCGTGGATCGCGGGAAGCGCGAGATTGTGGGGATGGCTGGCGAGGCGGTGGAGTAGACGGAGAGGCAGTGGCGGTGGTTCATGCTAGAGTCGAAATTAGCATGAGCAACGACGCGCGTGCCTCACCAGAGGCCTCTACCACGAAGACATCGACGCTGACCGGCGAGCGTCGTAACTATCTTCCATCGCTGGATGGGTGGCGGGCTATCGCCATACTTTGGGTGTTGGAGGGGCATAGCCAACCGTGGGGTCTGGGTGGATTTACGAACCATTGGCTTCGATCCACGGGGGATCGCGGCGTCCAGTTGTTCTTTGCATTAAGCGGATTGCTTATATGTAATCGCCTGCTGCGAGAGGAGCAACGATATGGTTCCATCTCGCTTCGCAGCTTTTACACGAGGCGTTTTTTTCGCATACAGCCTGCCGCTCTAACTTATCTGGCAGTTGTGTCGCTATTGATGCTCAGCGGGGAGATGCCACGGGTCTGGTCTGCTGTCGCGGGCGCGGCGCTTATGGTTCGCAACTTGTTCCCTCGTACTGCCACCAACTGGGAGACGGCACACTTCTGGAGTTTGGCGGTCGAAGAGCATTTCTACCTTCTGTTTCCTGGCTTCCTAGTGCTTTGCCGTCGTTATCGTTTGGCAGTGATGTGTATGTTGGTCGTGGCCTTGGAGTGGTGGAGGGTCGTCGTCCTGCATACTCCGCGACTACAAGGATTCACACCGCTGATTTACCTGCGCACGGATATGGTCATTGGCGGCATTCTCCTGGGCTGCGTTTTTGCGCTGGCGTTGACGCGGACGCGAGTGCTTACATTTGCAAAGTCCTACCTGCACCCATGGGTTGCGCTTCTATATACTGCTATGGTGTTTACGCGACTTGAACTTCACCATTCGCGGTCGGATCATGCGCTTATCATCACGGTTTATCCGCTGTTGATCGCTGCGACGATGCTGCATCCGCGATCGTTGACCAGCCGTTTTCTGGAGCTTGCGCCGCTGCGGTTCGTCGGGCGAATTTCCTATAGCTTGTATCTTTGGCAGATGCTCTTCTTTAATTATTTCCAGGCTCCGACGCCGGGGAGCTTTCGTTCGCACGTACTTCTATGTTGGTTTGCGACGTTTGCTTGTGCAATTGCGAGTTACTACCTGATTGAGACGCCGCTGATCCGGCGTGGGCATAAGATCGCCAGACGGTTTGACTTGCAGGAGTTGGATCCGCATCGGAGGATGGCGGACGCCGTGCCAGTAGAGGCTTAGCCTTCGGCTAGCATCGTTTATTGGCGCTTCCAGCGGACGCCTTCTTTGGAGTCCTCGAGGAGGATTCCTTTTTCGAGGAGTTCGTTGCGGAGGGCGTCGGCGCGGGCGAAGTTGCGTTGCTTCTTGGCTAGCGTGCGCTCGGCTACGAGGGCGTCGATAGCGGCGTCGGTGAGGCCGGAGCTGCCGAACTTTTCGAGGACGTCGGGCGAGACGTCATCCATGCGGCCTTCGGCTTCGGCCCAGGCGAGGGCGGCGCGGGTGAGGTCGGCGTCGCGGTCTTCGAGGACGGCGAAGATGGAGTCGAATTTGCTGAGGAGAGCGAGGGTCTCTTCGGCGTCGGCGCGAGTGAGGCGGGATTGGTCGGCGGCGGTGTTGACGGCGCGGAGGACGTCGAAGATGGCGGCGCGGGCTTCGGCGGTGTTGAGGTCGCTGGCGAGAGCGGCGGTGAAGTCGGCGTCGCCTTTGCGGATGAGGGTCGAGAGGGTATCGTCCGCTGGTGCGGTAGCGGGCCAGTTGCCGGCGCGGATGCGGTCGTTGAAGGTGCGGAGGCGGTCGACGGCGTTGGTGGATTCGGTGAGACCGTCGAAGGTGAAGTTGAGCTGGTGGCGGTAGGGCACGCTGAGCAGCAGGAAGCGGATGGCCGAGGCGCGGTAGCCCTTGAGCAGGAGGTCGCGGAGGGTGAAGAAGTTACCCTCGGACTTGGACATCTTTTTGCCTTCGACGAGCAGGAAGCGGACGTGGAACCAGTGACGCGCGAAGGGCTTGTGGGTGGCGGCTTCGGACTGCGCGATCTCGTTTTCGTGGTGCGGGAACATGAGGTCTTCGCCACCGGCGTGGAGGTCGAAGGAGTCGCCGAGGTATTTCATGGCCATAGCGGAGCACTCGATATGCCAGCCGGGGCGGCCGGGGCCGAGGGGCGTTTGCCAGGAGGTTTCGCCGGGCTTGGTGGCCTTCCAGAGAGCGAAGTCGCGGGCTGCGTCCTTCTCATATTCGTCGACGTCGACGCGGGCACCGTCTTCGATGCCGTCGAGGTCTTTCTTGGAGAGCTTGCCGTAGCCGGGGAAGCGGGCGATGCGGAAGTACCAGCTGCCGTCCTCGGCTTTGTACGCAATATCCTGAGACGCAAGGCGCTCGATGAGGTCGACCATGCCGTCGATGTTTTCCGTGGCGCGGGCGATCTGCTCGGGCTGCTCGATGCCGAGGGCGTCCATGTCTTCGAAGAAGGCTTGCTCGAATTTGGCGCTGTACTCTCCGATGGGTTTGCCGGCGGCGAGGGCGTTGCGGATGATCTTGTCGTCGACGTCGGTGATGTTCATGACGTGGTGCAGGCCGAGGCCGTGGAGGCGGGCGGTGCGGCGCAGGAGGTCGACGTGGAGGAAGGTGCGGAAGTTGCCGATGTGGCCGTAGTCATAGACGGTGGGGCCGCAGCAGTAGAAGCGCAGGGCGTGGCCGTCGGAGGCGAAGAGCGGTTCGATTTTTCCGGAGAGGGTGTTGAAGAGTTCGAGTGCCACGCGTCGCTTCATGCCGCTGGGCTAGACGCTCGCGCGCCGCACCGCAGGCTACTTTCTGCTGTTGTCTGTACCTTTTTGATTTTAGCTGAGATGGAGGCTTCAGCCGAGGGTCGAGCCTTACCCGAGGCGGAGCTGGGGGGTGGGCTCGAGGGTGTCGGGGGCGAAGTTGCGGGAGAGGAGCTTGGGGTGGGCGGCGGCGGCGATCATGGCGGCGTTGTCGGTGGAGAGGGCGATGGTGGGGAAGGCGACGGGGAGGTGGCGGCGGGCGGCCTCGGAGGTGATGCGGCGGCGGAGTTCGGAGTTGGCGGCGACGCCTCCGCTGACGAGGAGGCCGCGGGCGCCGTAGTGCTCGGCTGCGAGGAGGGTGGTGCGGGTGAGGTAGTGGGTGACGGCGGCCTGAAAGCTGGCGATGAGGTTGAGGGTCTGGGGGTCGAAGTGGGTGAGCGCCTGCTGGAGTGTGGCTGGGTTGGAGGGTTTGGCGTGGATGAGGTTCGCGGCGTGGAGGGCGGCCTCGCGCTGGAGGATGGCGGGGTGCATGGCGTAGAGCTCGACGTAGCGGCGGACGGCGGTTTTGATGCCACTGAAGGAGAGGTCGAAGCGGGTGGGGTCGGCGTGGTCGAGATTTTCGCGGGAGAGCTTGGGGGCGGTGTGGCCGGTGGCTTTGGTCTTGATCTGGGCGAAGGTGAAGGGGACGGCTTTGGGATCGCCGTGGGGGGCGAGGGCGTCCATCCACGGGCCGCCAGGGTAGGGGAGGCCGAGGAGCTTGGCGACCTTGTCGAAGGCTTCGCCGGCGGCGTCGTCGAGGGTCTTGCCAATATTGCGGTAGTGCCAGGTCTCCACCCCAGCGGGCAACGACCGCCCGCCGGGGATCCCGGTGTTCTGGGGCGTGCGGGTGGCGAGGTAGAGGTGCGTGTGGCCTCCGCTGACGACGAGGGCCAGGAGCGGGGAGGCGCCGGCGAAGGTGGTGGCGGTGTCCATGAGGACGGCGTGGATGTGGCCTTCGAGGTGGTTGACGGCGATGAGAGGGAGGTCTGCGCCGAAGGCCAGGGCCTTGGCGAAGGTGATGCCGACGAGCAGGGCTCCGGCGAGGCCGGGGCCTTCGGTGACGGCGACGGCATCGAGGTCGGAGTAGGCGACACCGGCGCGCTGCATGGCTTCGCGGACGACGGGTACGATGGCGCGAAGGTGCTCGCGAGAGGCGAGTTCGGGGACGACGCCTCCGTAGTTGCTATGAATGAGCTGCGAGGCGACGACGTTGGAGAGGACTTCGCGACCATTGCGGACGACGGCGGCGGAGGTCTCGTCGCAGGAGCTTTCGATACCGAGGATGAGGCCGTTGGGCATTGGGACTATCGTACTAGGGAGGGGCAGACGGTAGGCAGTAGAGGGTAGACAGTAGAGAGAGGCAAATGGCGAGGGTCGACGATCCAAGATATGTAGCGGCGTTCAGGATTGTGCGGCGATTGCGCGCGCTGGGACATGCCGCTTATTTTGCAGGTGGATGCGTGCGCGATCTGCTGCTGGGCGTGACACCGCAGGACTTCGATGTGGCGACGTCGGCGACTCCGGACCTGGTGCAGGCGGCGTTTCCCCGGACGGAGTTGGTGGGGGCTCATTTCGGGGTGGTGTTGGTGATCGATCATCTGGCGAAGGAGCGGGTGGCGACGGAGGTGGCGACGTTTCGCCATGATGGAGCGTACAGCGATGGTCGCAGGCCGGATGCGGTGAAGTTTTCGCTGGATCCTCGCGAGGATGTGCTGCGGCGCGACTTCACGATCAACGGGTTGCTACTGAATGCGATGGAGTATGACGCGGGCGATCGCGTTGAGGATTGTGTGCTGGATTATGTGGGAGGACGAGGCGACCTGCATGCGAGGCTGGTGCGCGCGATTGGCGAGCCGGCGGTTCGGTTTGCCGAGGATAAGCTGCGGATGCTGCGAGCGGTTCGGTTTGCGGCGCGGCTGGGGTTCTCGGTGGAGCGGCGAACGATGGATGCGATGGTGCACCAGGCGGAGACGATCCGGGTTGTGTCGGCCGAGCGGGTGCGGGATGAGCTGACCAAAATTCTGACGGAGGGCGGAGCCCGGCGCGGCTTGGAGTTGCTGGATGAGAGTGGTGTGCTGGCGCAGGTGCTGCCTGAGATCAAGCGCATGCAGGGGGTTGAGCAGCCTCCGCAATATCATCCGGAGGGGGATGTGTGGACGCATACGCTGATGATGCTGGAGCAGCTTCCGCCGGGATCGAGCGCGACACTGGCGTGGGGGATGCTGCTCCATGATGTGGGTAAGCCGGCGACGTTTACGGCTCCTGATCCGGGGAGGCCTGGTGACCGGATACGGTTTAATGGGCACGTCGATGTTGGGGTCGCGGTGGCCAGGACGATTCTGACTCGGCTGAGGTTCAGCAATGAGGAGTGTGAGCAGATCCTGGCGCTGGTGAAACATCACATGCAGTTTGGCGATGTGATGCAGATGAAGGAGTCTACGCTGAAGCGTTTTTTGCGGCTGCCGAAGTTTGAGGAGCACCTGGCGCTGCATCGTGCGGATTGTATGAGCTCGCATGGGAAGCTTGATTTGTATGAGTTCGCGAAGGAACGGTATGAGGAGCTGGGGGAGGAGCAAATACGTCCTCGGCTTTTGCTGACGGGGGAAGATTTGATCGCTGCAGGATACAAGCCCGGGCCGCAGTTCAAGGGGATGCTGGAGGCGGCGGAGGACGCGCAGTTGGAGGGGGCGGTGACAACCAAGGAGGAGGCGCTGCGAGTGGTGAGGGAGCGCTTTGGGGGATAGAGTGCGGATCTGAAGCTAGCCGCGGCTTTCCCAGATCGATACAAATATCGGAGTTTTGTTACGGGATGGTGGCTAGAGTTTCATGAGATCGATGTGAGAGTTTTCCTTCTGGGCCAGACGCTGTAAGGTGGAGATTCGTGTAAGGTGCCGGGAAGTTTGCGTTGCAACTGAATCCGCAAATTCGGGCATCCCAAGGAGTGTTATGGCAAACCTGAAACCGCTCATGAATACGCCTCGTGCGTTCGTCCCGGATACAACCATTCATGTGGACGGACTCGCCGTCTCGGCTCAGATGGGAGAGCCGCTGGTGGATGCGCTGAACCGGGCGGCGGCGTTACGGGGCGTGGATCCGATCCCGCAGGTTTGCTACCTTCCGGCGATGGGTGCGATTGGCTCGTGCGATACGTGCATGGTGGAGATTGATGGGAAGCTGGTGCGGAGCTGCGAGGCACAGGTCGTGTCCGGCGAGAGCATTCTGACCCGGAGCGAGATGGCTGACATCGCACAGCGCGATGCGTTTGACCGTCTGCTCGAGAATCATGTGCTCTATTGCACCGTCTGCGATAACAATAATCAGAATTGCACGCTGCACAATACGACAGCGGAGCTGGCGGTGAAGCACAATGCGCGGCCCTATCGTTCTAAGGGGTATGCACAGGACCATTCGAACCCGTTCTATCGCTATGACCCTGAGCAGTGCATTCTGTGTGGGCGATGCGTGGAGGCCTGCCAGAATGTGCAGGTGAACGAGACGCTGACGATTAGCTGGGAGCGCGAGATGCCTCGCGTGATGTGGGATGGAGGCGAGCAGATTGAGGGGTCGAGCTGCGTGAGCTGCGGCCACTGTGTAACGGTTTGCCCGTGCAATGCGCTGATGGAAAAAGGCATGCTGGGTGAGGCTGGCTACCTGACGAAGACTCCGGCGAATGTTCTGAAGACGATGATCGATGTGGTGAAGGCGGTCGAGCCGAGCACGGGCTATCCTCCGATTCTTGCGCTGTCCGAAGTGGAGGCGGAGATGCGCCACCAGCGGGTGAAGCGCACCAAGACGGTGTGTACGTACTGCGGGGTTGGGTGCAGCTTTGATATCTGGACCAAGGACCGGCACATCCTCAAGGTCGAACCCTCGCAGGGGGCGGTGAACGGAATTTCTACCTGCGTGAAGGGGAAGTTCGGGTGGGACTTTGCGAACTCTCCGGACAGGCTGCGGAAGCCGTTGAAGCGAGCGAATTTTGCAGGGCACGAGACGTTTGTGGAGATCGAGTGGGATGAAGCGCTGCAGATGATTGCGGACAACTTCACGAAGATTAAGAACGAACATGGGCCAGATGCGCTGGCGTTTATTGCATCGTCGAAGTGTACTAACGAAGAGAGTTTCCTGATGCAGAAGCTGGCGCGGGCGGTGATTGGAACGAACAATGTGGACAACTGCAGCCGCTACTGCCAGACTCCGGCGAGCAAGGGGCTGAGCCGTACGGTTGGCATTGGCGGCGACTCGGGCACGATCCAGGACATTGAGACGGCAGACTTGGTGATCATCATCGGAGCGAATACGGCGGAGAGCCATCCGGTGCTAGCGACTCGCATCAAGCGCAGCCACAAGCATCGCGGACAGCGGCTGATTGTGAGCGACATCCGCATGCATGAGATGGCGGAGCGCGCGGATATGTTTATTCGCCCGAACCCTTCGACGGATGAGGTGTGGCTGCAGGCGGTGACGAAGTACATCATCGATACGGGGCAGCAGGACCAGGCGTTCATCGACAAATGGGTGAACAAGTGGCCGGAGTACAAGGCCTCGCTGGACGGATACACGCTGGAGTACGCGGAGAAGATTACGGGGATACCGGCGGCGACACTGCAGCAGGTTGCGAAGGAGATTATCGGGAAGAAGGTGGCCGTGTGCTGGGCGATGGGCGTGACGCAGCACTGTGGAGGGTCGGATACGTCGACGGCCATTTGCAACCTTTTGCTGACGACGGGAAACTTCGGCAAGCCGGGTGCGGGGGCGTTTCCTCTGCGGGGTCACAACAATGTGCAGGGTGCGAGCGACTTTGGCTCGATGCCGGATATTTTCTCGGGCTATCAGAAGGTCGACGACGCGGAGATTCGCGGGAAGTTTGAGGCGGCCTGGGGCGTAACGCTACCGATTACGACGGGGCTCGATAACCGGCAGATGATCGAGGCGGCGCACGAGGGCAAGCTGAAGGCGATGTATATCAAGGGCGAGGACACGATCACGTCCGACTCGAATTCGAATGATGTGGCAGAGGCGTTCGGCAAGCTGGACTTTATGGTGGTGCAGGATATTTTCTTCTCGGAGACATGCCGGTATGCGGATCTGGTGCTGCCGGCGTCGCCGTCGCTTGAGAAAGAGGGCACGTTTGTGAACACGGAGCGACGGATTCAGCGGCTGTATCAGGTGTTTGAGCCGCTGGGAGATTCGAAGCCGGACTGGAAGATTATTCAGGCAATCGCGCAGAAGCTGGGCGGCGCCGGCGGATGGGACTACCACCATCCGAGCGACGTGATGGATGAGGTGGCGAGCCTGACTCCGCACTTTGCCGGCGTGACCTACGAGCGGCTGGAGGGCTACAAGACACTCTGCTGGCCTGTAGCGAAGGATGGCACGGATACGCCGCTGCTGTACAAAGAGAAGTTTGCTCATCCGGATGGGAAGGCTACGTTCTGGCCTCTGGAATATGTGGGGCCGAGTGAAGAGGCGAATGCGACGTACGATCTGCACCTGAACAATGGGCGCTTGCTGGAACACTTTGAGCAGGGCAACATGACGTTCCGAGTGCCCGGCGTGATGGAAATTACTCCGGAGAATTTTGTTGAGGTTTCGCCAGAGTTGGCGAGCGAACGCGGTCTGGAATCTGGCCGCTGGGTGAGGTTAGAGAGCCCGTACGGACGAGTGCGCGTGCAGGCCCTGGTGACGGACCGGGTGGCTGGCAAGCAGATGTACATGGGGATGATTTCGGTGCTGGATCCGGTGAATGCGTTGACGAGTTCGCATGTGGACCGGACGACGCATACTCCGGCGTACAAGGAGCTTTCGGTGAAGATGACGGTGCTTCCGGAGATGGGGACGAACCCTCTGCCTCGGAAGAACTTTCGCTATGGGACGCGGACTCCGACCAGCGGTGTTGAGGTGGAGAAGAAGCGGGCACGCGCCGATTACCACGTTCCCGGAACGAGATCGGGCGACAAACTGATCCAGATTAAAACGATGGAGCCGGTGTAAGAGGCAGGGAACAGGATTAGGAATTAGAAAGAGGCAATAGATGGCACATCCAATTACGTTCAAGCCGCAGCCGGTGGATTATCACAAGGAGTTGATGCAGCGTGTGGAGGCTGCTCCTCGCGAGCACGCCGAGGCACTGCTGGTGGCGTGGGACTTGCTGCAGACGTCGCACGACCAGGGGATTCTGGAGCTGGCGCAGGGGTTGATTGGCGGCAAGGACGTCATCGCAGGCAAGCTGGCCGAGGCGGCTAGTATCCCCGAAAGCGTGAATGCGATTCGCAATGGAATTGCGATGGCGAGGATCTTAGGGTCGCTCGATCCAGATATGCTGCAGCGGCTGGCGCAGGGTTTCGACAAGGCGACGAAGGAGCACGCGGAGGAGAAGGACCCGCCGAGTTTGTGGACGCTGTTTCGGCGATCGACGTGCAGCGATGCCCGGCGGGGGCTATCGTTCCTTACAAACCTGCTGGTCGCGTTGGGTCGCGCGGCAAAGGGGTAGGGCTCGACGGTAAAGAAAAATCTTCACGCAAAGCTCCGCGAAGGGTACACTGCCGTCTATCTCTCGCACTGCGATTCAAGGAGTTTTGATATGGAAGACGCATTGGTAGCCGAGGCGCGCGTACCCGAGAATCGGGGACTCTCGCAAGTTGAGCGCGTGGTGGACACGTTTGTAGCGCCGAGCAAGACGTTTGCGGACATCCTTCGCAGCAGCAGTTGGTGGCTGCCTTGCGTGCTCGTGATTCTGTGTTCGGTGGTGTATGGGATGACTGCGGTGAAGAAGGTCGGGCTGTCGACGATGGCCGACAACATGATCCAGACAATGCCCAAGATTCAGGAGATGATGGCGAGTGACAAAGCGCAGGCAGCGGCCATCCATGCCCGTTTTGAACGCCAACTCTCGAGTGGGTTCTACTCGACGCCGATTTCATTTGTGATTGGGGGGTTTGCTATCGCGGGGCTGTTTATGGCGACGGTGAACTTCGCGTTCGGAGGGAAGTCCAGCTTCTGGCAGGCGATGGCTGTATTTTGGTATTCGCTGTTGCCACTAGCCATCTGGTATCTGCTGATCGTGGTGATTTTAATGCTGGGTGGCAATAACGATTCGTTCCAGGCGGCCAATCCCGTGGGTACGAATATTGGTTTTTATCTGGCCGATTCTTCTCCGGCGATCAAGGCACTTTTTAGCATATTCGACGTGTTCTCCATATGGATTTTTGGGCTGCAGGCGTATGGGATGGCGAAGGTTGCGCGTGTCTCGTTTGGCAAAGCGGCTGCCGCGGTGGCCATTTGGTGGCTCTTGTATTCGGTGATGAAGGTGGTACCAGCGATGTTGTTTTCGTAGATCGAGATCAGACAAAGCAAAGGCCCGGCATCGCGCCGGGCCTTTGCTTTGGTGGTAGGGAAGGCTATTTGAGGAACTTCAGCAGCGCGGTGTTGACCTCGGTGGCGTGGGTCCAGTTGAGTCCGTGGGGGCCTCCTTCGACGACGTGGAGTTGGGCTCCGGGGATCATCGCGGCAGTGCGCTTTCCGGTAGCCTCGATGGGGAGGATCTGGTCGCTATCGCCGTGAATTACTAGGGTTGGTATCTTGATCTGCGCGATGTCTCCGCGAAAGTCTTCGAGCCAGGCATCGACGCAGTTGAGAAACGCATGGTAGCTGGATGCGGCGCCGATGTTGAAGTTCGCGAGGATGGCAGCGTCCGAGATGTCAGTTCCTCCGACCAGCTTCTTGTTGAAGAAGTTCTTGAGGAAGGTGTCGAGGAAGGCGAAGCGATCGGCTTCGATGCCTTGCTTGATGCCCTCGAAGACGGCGGGGTCGACGCCTTCCGGATTGTCGGCAGAGCGGCGCAGCGCGGGGGCGATCGAGGCCATGAAGACGGCCTTGGTGACGCGGCCTCCCTGGTTGTACTTGCCGAAGGTGCGGGCAACTTCGCCACCTCCCATACTGAAGCCGACGAGGGCTACATCGTGGAGGTCGAGCGCGTGGAGGAGTTTGGAGGTATCACCGGCGAGGGTGTCGTAATCATAGCCGGTGCTGGGCTGGGAGGAGCGGCCAAAACCGCGGCGGTCGTAGGTGATGACGCGATAGCCGGCGGCAAGCAGAGCAGCGGACTGGCGCTCCCAGGAGGCTCCGCTGAGGGGCCAGCCATGGATCAGGACGACCGGCTTTCCGGTGCCACGATCCTCGTAGTAGATCTCAATGTCTGCGTCGTTTTCCTTGCCAACTTTCAGATAGGCCATGATGAAATTCTCCTGCGGATTGGATGCAGCACAAAGGCCCGGCGAATTGCCGGGCCTTTGTGCTTTTACGAACTTTTGATTTACTCTGCGCCCCAGCGTTTGAAGACCAGGGATCCGTTGGTTCCTCCGAAGCCGAAGCTGTTGGAGAGAACGTAATCCAGCTTGGCAGCCTGCGGCTTATTGGGCACATAGTTGAGGCGGCAGGCGGGATCCACGTTGTCAAGGTTCATGGTCGGCGGGACGATCTGGTGCTGCATCGCCATGATCGCGATGCCGGCCTCCAGTCCTCCTGCGCCGCCGAGCAGATGCCCGGTCATGGACTTGGTGGAGCTGACCAGCAGCTCGTGGCTGCGTGCCCGCTCGCCGAAGACGTTCTCGATGGCCTGCGATTCGAGCGCGTCGCCGAGTTGAGTCGACGTAGCGTGCGCGTTGACGTAGTTGATTTTGTCGGGCGAGATTCCTGCCACCTTGAGAGCTGCGTTCATGGCGCGACGGCAACCTTCGCCTTCGGGGGCCATGCCGGTCATGTGGTAGGCATCGCCGCTCATGCCGTAGCCGATGATCTCTGCCAGGATGCTGGCTCCTCGTGCCTGCGCAAACTCGAGCTCCTCAAGAATGAGGATGCCGGCGCCTTCACCGCACACAAAGCCGTCACGATCCTTATCAAAGGGGCGGCAGGCGTGGGTGGGGTCGTCGTTGCGCGTGGAGAGGGCCTTCATGGCCGCGAAGCCTCCAACGGAGAGCGGCGTAATGGCAGCCTCTGCTCCTCCGGCGATCATGGCGTCCGCATCGCCGCGCTGGATGATGCGAAAGGCGTCGCCGATGCTGTGGGCGGAGCTGGTGCAGGCCGTCGCGGTCGCTTCGTTCGGGCCCTTTGCGCCGTACTTGATGGAGACGTGTCCGGCGGCCAGGTTGATGATGGACGCCGGAATAAAGAACGGCGAAATTTTGCGTGGTCCTCCGTTCATCAGAGCAGTGTGTTCTCGCTCGATGACGTCGAATCCGCCGATACCGGAGCCAATGTGGACTCCGACGCTTTCGCTGATCTCCGGAGTGATCTGCAAGCCGGAGTGTTGCATGGCTTCCTGCGCAGCAGCCATGGCGAAGTGGATGAAGCGGCCCATCTTGCGGGCCTCCTTCTTCTCCACGAAGACGTGAGGGTCGAAGTCCTTGACTTCGGCGGCAAAGCGGACGGAGTGGCCGGTGAGATCGAATGCGGTGATCTCGCCCATGCCACTCTTCCCGGCGAGCAGACCCTCCCAAACTTGCGAAGCGGTATTGCCGACTCCGCAAAGGAGGCCCATGCCCGTTACAACGACACGACGATGCTGCATTGCTTACTTGCCCTTCTGATGCTTCTCGATGTACTCGGTCGCGTCCTTGACGGTCTTGATCTTCTCCGCATCCTCGTCGGGGATCTGGATGTCGAAGGCTTCTTCGAACTGCATGACGAGCTCGACGACGTCGAGCGAATCGGCACCAAGATCTTCCTGAAAGCTGGCGCCGGGAGTCACTTCGGCTTCATCCACCTGAAGTTGCTCGACAATAATCTGCTTAACCTTCTCATCCACTGCTGGCATGTTGCGATCTCCTATAAAGTCCTGGGTTGGGCGAAAGGGCTGCGGCCAGTTCCAGCACGCTACCCGATTGACTGCCCCAAGGTGAAAGCATACCGACGCGCCCGGACGGTGTAAAGACGGGATGTGAATCATGGTAGCGAAAGCGCAAGGTTGCCGACAGCAAAAAAGCACACAAAGGAGGAAAGTCAGGTATATTTAGCGTGAATATTGAAATGTTAAGTCTATCGGGATTTCGGGGTGGAAGGATCAGCTCAAACGTGTCTGCAAAGGTGTGTTTCTGGTGCGGTTCCACGAACTTCCGCAGAGTCAACCGTACAGGGTACCTGCAGCGCTATGTGCTGAGCCTCTTCGGATGGTACCCGTGGGAGTGTGTGATCTGTCGCCGAAAGACGCTGATTCGCAGGAGCATGTAAACCATTGCGGCGGGACGAGTTAATCGTCATCGCTGGCTGCCAGCGCAGGAAGTAGACCGTCGAATGCTCGATGGGAGGGATCGGAAGGCAGCGATGCCTGGGTTGCCTCGACGCTGACGTCGCGCAGGGTGCGGTTGATGGCACGGGTGCGAGTTCCGACGTCCTGAATGGTCTTCTGGACCTTGCTGACCTGGTCGTCCATCTTGACCATCAGATCTTCAAACTTGCCGAATTGGGTTCGCGCGTTGGCGAGGACCTTCCAGACCTCATCGCCCTTCTGCTGAAGCTGAAGCATGTGGAAGCCCATCTGGAAGCTGTTGAGGATCGCGGAGAGCGTGCTGGGGCCGGCGATGGTGACATGCGAGTTCTGCTGTATGTCGGATTGCAGGCCGTCGCGTCGCATCACCTCCGCGTAGAGGCTTTCGGTGGGTAGAAACATGATGGCGAAGGACGTTGTGGTGGGCGGAGCAATATATTTGTCGCAGATTTTTTTGCCTTCGAAACGGATAGCGGCCTCGAAGGCCTTGCCTGCGCTGACGATATCCGTTCCGGTCTCGTAGGCCGACTCGAGCCGCTCCCATATTTCGCGAGGAAACTTCGAGTCGATGGGCAAGAGCATCTCCCCGCTGGGGGTGGGGAGTTTGACGGCGAACTCGACGATCTCCTGCGTGTTGGGCCGGACCTTTGCGTTTTGGACGTACTGACTGGGCGCGAGCATCTGTTTGAGCAGGGTTTCGAGCATGACTTCGCCGATGGTCCCTCGCGATTTGACGTTGGTGAAAATACGAGAGAGGTCGTCGACTCCAGCCGATAGCTTGGTCATCTCGCCGAGACCGGCGTGGACCTTGGTGAGCTGGTCGGTGACCTGGCCGAAGCTTTCGGTGAGGCGGTTTTGCAGTGTAGCGTGGAGTTTTTCGTCGACTGTCTGGCGCATCTCCTCGAGCTTGGCGGCGTTGCTGACGTTCAGTTTGTCGAGGCGGTCTTCCACGGTTCTACGCAGGGTCTCAAGGTGCTCGCTCTGGCCTGTGCGGAGTTCGTTCAGGCGGCTGTGCAGAGCTTCCCGACTCTCGTTGGCCTGGCGTGCGGTGTCGGCGCGGAAGCCTTCGAGGCCCTTGTTGAGCGTGTCGCCGAGTGTGCTGATGTTGCCGAGGACCTCGCCGCGGAGGGCGGCGCTGGCGGTAGCGGCGTCGTTGCGGAGATGCGAAAGTTCGCCCCGCAGATGCTGGTCGAGGCTTTGGGAGCGGGCGTCGAGGCGTGTGAACTGGCCGGGGAGGTCGGCTGCGAGCAGCTGCGCGAGGCGAGGGTCTTCGGTTTCGGGCGAGCTGGCAGGCTTGCGCAGGAGCAGCACGATCAGGGCGACGAGGGTGAGAAGTTGGAGGGCAATCAGGGCTGGAATCATTTCGGCTTTCCTTCGCTTGGAGGATAGCATCGCCCTCGGGCAAAGCTGTGGCCTTCAGATGGTTTGTGATTCAATAGAGGCTAGAGCAAACTATGCTCTCGAAGGTCCTGCGCTTGCGTCTATCAGCTATGTCTCGAGTTCTTACTACCGCCCTGTTCGTGTCGCTTACCGTCGTATCTGCTACGGCCCAGACCTCCGTTCCCCCAAACCAGGTGAGCCAGTTCCGCGACACTTCGATGCTGATCCCTCCTGCCGGAGCGAAGGTGGCGATCATCGAGTGGGAAGACCTGGAGTGCCCGGCATGCGCGCACGCATTCCCGTTCATCCACATGGCGATCGATCACTACAAGATTCCGCTGGTTCGCCACGACTTCCTTATTCCAGGCCACATGTGGAGTCGCGAGGCGGCAATCTACGCTCGCTACATGCAGGATAAGATCTCTCCCGAGCTTGCCACTGAGTATCGCCGTGAGGTCTTCGCGTCGCAGTTCAAGATTGCCAGCAAGGACGACCTGAACCGCTTCACGCAGGACTTTGTTGCCAAGCATGGCAAGCAGCTGCCGTTCGTCATCGACCCGACTGGCGAGCTTGCCCGTGAGGTTAATGCAGACCATGCACTGGGTGAAAAGCTGGGCCTGCATGAGACGCCGACGATCATCGTGGTGACGCCCAAGGGCTGGATCCAGGTGAAGGATGTTTCGGACCTCTACCAGGCGATCGATCAGGCAGAAGCCATGGTGGCAAGCACCCCGGCTCCGGCGGCTCATCATACGGTTGCAAAGAAGTAGAGCCTCAATTTTGGGAGAAGCCGCTCGCTGTTGCGGGCGGCTTTTTCATTGCCCTGAACCGGCTAAGCAGGCCAGACCTTCAGCGCAAGATCGACCACGTTGTTGAGTGCTTCCCGGCTGCGCCCACTGCTTGCCTGGACTGCGATGCCGTTCATGACGCTGACGAGGAACAGGGTAAGTGCCTGCACGTCGGTGGCGGCGGGGAGGTCTCCTTCGCGGCGGGCTCGCTCGAGGCGGTCGTGTACCTGCGCTGTTCCGGCGTTGCGTAGCGCCATCATCTCGGTACGGATAGGATCGGCTTCGGCGCTTGCGACAAGGGCTCCCTGGACCCAGAGGCAGCCGTTCGGGTTGGCAGGATCCGTGGCGGTGGCGACTGCGCCTCGCAAGAGCATCTCGGCAACCTGACGAGCCTTTGGCTGGCCCAGCGCCCGACGAATGTAGCGCCCCGGGCCTGTACCGTAGTGCGCTACCGCCTCTCGGAAGAGCCCCGCCTTGTCTCCGAACGCGGCGTAAAGGCTGGGGCGATTGATGCCCATCGCGGCGGTGAGCGCTGTCAACGAAGCTCCTTCATAGCCCTGCCGCCAGAAGACATGCATTGCGGCATCGAGGGCTTGCTCGCGGTTGAAGGAGCGAGGGCGGCCCAATCGTGGCTTAGACCGTTTGGCTGCGGTCACGACGGCTGCGGTCGGGATAGCTGCGGGGAGGCTCATACCCTCACTTTAGCCCCGGCAGACGGTGGCCGCGGTAGAAATCGAACCGGCCGGTAAAGAAGTGGAATCTGGAGAGGTTCGGCGCCCCGGAAGATACCGTTCGGTACGGATAAGGGAATGGCTAAGCGTCCTTGGCGTCTTCGTACTCTTCATGCCAGGCCGTCTGGATAGCTTCGAGGATGCCTTCGGTGGACTTGGCGGGGTCGCCGACGAAGCCGGGGAGCTGCGTTACCCACTTGTGCAGGTCGGTAAAGCGGACCGCATAGGGATCGGTATCGGGGAACATCTCCTGCAGTTGAATGCCAATCTCGAGGGTGTCGGTCCAGTTGATCTCGCGGGCCATGGTATTGCCTCCATTCCGAGTGTACTGCGAATGATGGAGGGGACGAAGCCTGCTGGATAAGCCGACCGGGCCCTTGCCGCGATAGAATAGCGAAGCCTCATGTCCATCGAAACCCAGGTTCCGCAAACACCTCTCCCAGCGACGCCCGCGCAGCGTCGCATGCCCGCCCGCCGCCGACTGCTGGCCGCAACGCGCAAGCTGCGCGAGCTGGGCTCGATTGCCTCCGCCGTCGCCGGAACGTCGCACCCGTACATGGCGCATATTGTGCCGATGCGCCGCTGCAACCTGGCGTGCACGTACTGCAACGAGTTCGATGATGTCTCCAATCCCGTTGATATTGAAGAGATGAAACGCCGGATCGATCATCTGGGCCGGCTGGGCACATCGGTCATCACGATCTCTGGCGGCGAGCCGTTGCTACACCCAGAGCTCGATGACGTGATCCGCCAGATTCGTAAGACCGGGGCCATCGCAGGGATGATCACCAATGGCTACCTGCTGATGCCGGAGCGGATCGAGCGGCTGAACAAGGCTGGCCTCGATCACATGCAGATTTCGATCGACAATGTGATGCCCGATGAGGTTTCGAAGAAGTCGCTCAAGGTGCTGGATGCGAAGCTGCGGATGCTGGCCGAGCATGCTGACTTCCACGTGAATATCAACTCCGTCGTCGGTGGCGGAATTGCAAACCCTGAGGACGCGTTGACGATCTCCAAGCGGGCGCTGGGGTTGGGATTTAGTTCGACGATTGGCATCATTCACGACGGTAGCGGCCAGTTGAAGCCGCTGGGCGAGCGCGAGCGCACGGTGTGGGACGAGGTTCGCCGCCTTACGCGCAGAAGCTATTCGCGCTTCAATGGATTTCAGGAGGCCATCGCGAACGGGCTGCCGAACGACTGGCGCTGCCGTGCGGGGTCTCGCTACCTGTATATCGACGAGAACGGAATCGTGTCCTACTGCTCGCAGCAGCGAGGGTATCCCGGTATTCCGGTCGCGGAGTACACCACCGAGATCGTCAAGCGCGAGTTCCTCACGGAGAAGTCCTGTGCTCCGAACTGCACGATCAGCTGCGTGCATCAGGTCAGCTATATTGACCACTGGCGAGCTCCCCAGAGCACGACGGTTACGCCGGGCGGCGCCGGGCATAGTGCCGACACGGGCCTCGTACAGATTCTCTAAGCTCCTCACCGTGGATGGGTTGTGGTGGCGAACTTCCGTGCAATGTTGTGTGAAACGGGCATAATAGGGAGAACTTCCGCGACGCGAGACTGGTGAACTCCCACTATGGCAGATGCTTTGACGGCTCCGATTCAGCGGCCGCGACACATCCCCAGTCTCGATGGCCTACGCGCGCTCTCCGTGTTGCTGGTGATTCTGCTGCACACGTTTCTGCGCAATACCCTCTACAAAGATATTCCGTTCGCCTATCGCCTGTTGGGCAATGGATCTCTTGGTGTCTTCATTTTTTTTGTGATCTCGGGCTACCTCATCACCACGCTGCTGCTGCGGGAGCAGGAGAAGAACAGCGCTATCAGCCTCAAGAGTTTTTATGTGCGGCGTGCGTTCCGCATTCTCCCTCCGCTGTATCTGTACGTTGGGTTCCTCGCGGTGCTGGGAGTTACAGGGCATCTGCCGGGAATGAATCTACATGAGGCGATTGCGGCTCTGACGCTCACGCGCAACTATGCGCACCACGTCGATCTCTGGGCGCTCGAGCACATTTGGTCGCTGTGCATCGAAGAGCAGTTTTACATTCTCTGGCCGCCCCTGCTGGTGCTTTGCGTTCTTCACCGCAGAGGGGCCGAAGGCCGGCGGAATGCAACGCGGATTGCACTCTGTGTGCTCATCGCGGAGCCGTTTATCCGAGTCTTGTCCTTTCGTTATTTACCCGCGTTTCACAACACAGGCATGTTTCACATGCAAGCCGACGGCTTGATGTTCGGCGCACTGGGAGCGCTGCAGCAGGGGCATGCGTGCTTCGAGCGAGTCTACGCGCGAGCCACGCGGTGGCCCTGGTTGCTGCCCATCCTCATCTTCCTCGTGCTGGGAGCGCTTACGGCGAGGTTTCAAAACTATTGGGACCTGCCGTTAGGCACGACGATCAATGGCTTCCTGATTCTGATGTGGATGTTGTGGCTGGTTCGCAATCCAGCGAGCGGCGCAGGCCGGATCTTCAATCAACCGGCCATCATGTGGGTCGGAAGACTCTCGTATTCGCTCTATATCTGGCAGACTTTTTTCACGCATGAACGAAACGTGGAGGTCTTCGGCCCTAGCGGTTGGGGAGACACGTTCCCGTCGAGTTGGATCTGTCTCATGGCCGCGGCCATGCTGTCGTACTACGGCATCGAGCGGCCTGCGCTGCGGCTCCGCGATGTGTGCCTGCGCCACATGCATTGGCATGAGATATAGGTTGGCCGATGAGCCTTATCAGGGGGTAGGGGTGGCCAGGTCGAGAACAATTAGATTGTTACCGTCGTAGAGATGGCGGCGGCTGCGAATCAGTTGGTCATACTGGCGATAGCTGGCTAGCCGAATCTGGGCTTCACTCTGAATCCATTGCGTGGTGCTGTGATCGGCGAGCTCGGATATCTCGCGCTTTTCGACCTCTGCGAGCGTGGACGGCTTGTACGTGAGCGCGAGATATCGACGATGTTGCGAGAGTAGGTAGGCAGCCAAAGCATTGCCATCAGAACGGCTCGGCCAGCCGGGTGGCAAACTGGCCGCGCCGGGGATATCGGCGATCGCGAGGTCGCGCGATTTGAAGTCCAACAGAAACGGATAGTCGACTGTGGCGATCGCGCCATCAGGGCCTGCGGGAATCGCGCGCTCCATCGCGGCGTAGGCCTGCACCGTTGTCTTGGGCTCAATACGGAAGTCAGTTAAGCTGGTTCGCAGGCACTTGAAGGTCATCGCATATTCGTGGGTCCACGAGTTGAAGCCGATATAAATGGCAAGGCAGACGCACAGGACTGCGCTGAGGCCTTCGAGAGAACGGGTACGCACGGAAGGGGCCAGATTCGCTCTGCGCGAGGCGGCGATATAGAGCAGAAGGATCGCGGCGAGGATTGCAGGATAGTTGTAGCGCCGCACGGAGTCTCCGCCCGTCGCGATGCCGACGAGGATCGATGCAGCCAGCGCGGATGCGGTCAGCGCGGCGAGGACTCGCGTGCGCTCATCGCGTTCACACCAGAACCACTCTGCGAGTAGTACGCCGAGCAGTGGCAAATTGAACAGCATGACCTTAACGATGATCTTGAGCGAGTTTCCGGACGATGGGGGAGGGAAGAGACCGTACGCGCTATATTGATAACCTTTGCCCAGAAGCGGATAAAACCAGGTGCCGGAGGCGCCGCGGCTGGCGATCATCCAGGGCAGCAGCACGACCAGGCAGCCTAGTGACGCAAACAGGGTGGTCCGCAATCCCGCAGCACTCCCGCGCCGGCGGGCATGCAAGAGGCCGATGCAGAGGAAGAAGAGGACGCCGTGAGGAAGATAGGTCGACTTGAACGAGGCGATGGTCGCAGCAGAGGCACCAAGCAGAAGTGCTTGCAGGATGGGGCGCGACTCGAGCTCGTCGGCGTCTGCGGCAAGAAAGACCAGCCCGCAGAAGAGAGCATAGGGCAGGATCACGAAGGTCAGGTTGAATTGAAGCTGCGGCGTGAGCAGGAGGAAGAGTCCGAGCAGAGCACGCTGCAGCGGCTTGAGGCGAAAGACCGCTCCGAGGCCGGCGGCAACGCATGCCAGAAGCAGCAGACCGAGGGCGCGGTCGGCCATTTGGACATCTTCGAGGGGAAGCTCGGCCAGCACCAGAGACTGCAGAAAGTAGTTTCCTCCGAGCGAGGACATAACGCGGCGCTCACTGAAGGGGTCGGGAGCGTACTGATGCAGCGCGTCCATTTTGACGGGTGCGGCAAGATAAAAGTTGTAGTCGTCGTCGTGCTGATAGTAGGACGTATGAACGCTTGCGCCGAAGCGGAGGACGAACACAAGCGCCGCGAGAACGAGAACGGGAAGACTCCAACGCGATGAGGCTTGAGTCGGAATCTGTGCGGGCTCGGTGGTGGAAGTTGGCAGGAGGGCGGGTTGCCTTAGGAGAAAGCCGATCAGGCCGATGACGATCAGCGCGATCTTTGCCGGGTGGCTGATCGCATGCAGCAGATTCAGGCAGCCACCGAGAAGGATGACCGCGCCGAGCCCTGCAATGGCAGCGAGCGGGAGGGATGGCCGCTGCTGGCTTCCGATACCCATGACAAGTGCGCCATATCCGGCGATTGCAACGAAGACGACGGTGGCCCAGGATAGAGCTTCCAGAAAGTGAAGCAGCGAGATGGGCGTCATGGGTGCAATCAGGTTAGAGCGGGGCCCCATCGGTGTCAATCAGATCGGTCTGCTGCCGAAGCGTCTGCAGGAGGAAGAGTTGACGCCGCAGTGGGCCATCTTTCCGTAACCTAGGATTTCGTCGGTTATAGCTGCTGCGCAACGGGGAACAGGTGCGGATAGTGGCCCTGAATCCTGTAAACTCGGGAGTAGTGCGGTTTTCCCTCCCAACGCGAGTTCCCCTGCCGCAGGCGTTTGTCTTCGCCTCGATATTTTTCTGCGTCCAGCAACTTCAGCATACCGACATCTTGTTTAGTCTGCTTTACTTTGCGTTTCTAATCCTGACGGTGCTCGCGTTCAACTTTGCTGAGGGATTCAATCGACTCACGGGCGCCTATATCTTCTGGTATGCACTGCTAATTGTCATTGTGGGCGTTAGCTGGAAGGCTGTGCTGGCAGAGCCGGCAGACTCTAATCTGGCCAGCCCAGTGCTGGATATGGCGCTCTACGCCGGCAGTATGTTTATGCTGTTGCTGGTGACTTTGCTCAATAAGAAGCTGGATTTTCGTTATCTTGGAATCGGCGGTGGCTTTGCTGGCTCTTCGCTGAACTACACATCGGCTGGCTTGGGCTGTTTGCTCGTTGGGTATGGGATTTTTTTCGCGGATAGCATCTTTGGACAGGCCCCTGGCGGGATTGTCAGTGCGCTGATGCAGGTCAACGTGTTCCCATCACTAGGCATTATCCTGGCAACAATTGGCGCAATTCATGATAGTGGTGGGCGACGCTCCACTAACATGATCAGCATCACCGGCCTTGTTTACTTTACTGGTCTTGGCATACTTTCGTTCTCCAAGCAGGCCATGCTGACGCCCATGGTTTGCTGGATTATTGGAGTGTTTTACTCGCGTATGAAGGTGCGTTTTATTCATGTCGTAGCGCTCGTTCTGATGGGTGTTGCTAGCTTCGGTTTTGTTTCACCGCTGTCGGCCTCGCGCGATCTCTCTGAAAACATGGATTATAGCCAACGTTTCCAGTTGGTCGGCTTTCTGATTACACACTGGGACGTACTCCAGGCGCATATCAAGAATCAGGAAGAATTCCAGAGTGATAACGGAATGACCGATTACTATAACAAACCACAGGGATCGCTTCTCGAAAGACTCAGCATGATCCCGCCAGACGACATCATGATTGCTTATACGGCGAAGGGGCACTTCGAAGGTATCGATCCCGTTGTGAACTACTTTGAGAATATGCCACCTCATTTTCTTGCGCCGAACAAGCAGATCAGGTACAGCGGCAATTATTACGCCCACGAGATAGGCTTCGGGGTTGGTGCGGATGACTTCAGTACAGGCATTTCATTTAGTCCGGTTGCTGAGGCGTATCACTGCGAGGGCTGGGGTGGTATTTTCTGGCTTCTCCCTCTGCTGTGGGTGATGTTGTTTTCCACGGCCGACTTCGTTGTGGGCGACCTGACGAAGTATCCATGGGGGCTGATGGTGGTGGTCTGGTTCGCTCATTCTGCTCCGGAGACGCTGTTAGGTGGCATTATCTATTTCATGGGTATGGGTAACTTTGGAATGTTTTTCGCGATTGTCGTGGTCACGAGAATCGCTCCCATTATTGGCGCGCTGTTCACCGGAAAGATCGTTGAATCTCCCGCGCGATCGATTCGCAGCGTCGTTCCTGTATTGTCACGGCCTCAGGTATGACGATTAGTTGCTCCTGCTTCCTTATGGCGAACATCAATGCCAACCCACTAGCGTGTGCCAGCGCAAGACCTTGAGGCTGTACCTTGCTGAATTACTCGCTTTCGGTGCTCGAACCGGGACGGCGTAAATACGCACGCTCCGATCCCTCCTGCCCTTCGAAGTGATTGGCGCGAAGACTTTCCTGGATCGGACGAACCAAAGTGATCGTGAACGACTGCGCTACTATAAACCTGCTGCCCTACGCATGAGAACACTGACCCACACCCATGAATAAACTGATCATCGGCAATCTCGTACACCGCCCACTGCGCTCGGTCATCAGCGCCTTCGCCGTTGCAATCGAGGTGATCATGATCCTCTCGGTTGTGGCGATTTTCTTTGGAATTCTCAACGGTAGCCGTAAACAGACCTCCGGGATTGGCGGGGATATGATTGTGCATCCCGGTGCAGCTACGTCCATGATGATGACTAGTTCTGCGTCGGCTGATGTTCGCATCGCCAAGGTGCTGGACTCGCTTCCCCATGTGCAGGTCGCGGCTCCGGTCAACATCAAATTTACGGCGGGCGCGACGGTCGAAAATATATACGGCATCGACTTCGCCACATACAACGCGCTACGGCCCTTCGTCTTCCTCAGTGGTGGACCCTTCAAGAATACCTACGATCTGATCATCGACGACCTCGAGGCCAAGACCGGCAAGGGGTACAAGGTCGGTGACAGCATCAAGGTCTTGAGCCACACATTTACGATCTGCGCTATCGTCGAGCACGGCAAAGGAGCGCGTAAATATATTCCGCTGGAGACCATGGACGCGCTCGACAATAATCCGGGCAAGGCGTCTCTTTTTTATGTTCGAACAGAGGACCAGCCAAAGTATGAAGAGGCTGTCCGCAATGAAATTCTCGCGACGGATGGCCTGCAGGACTGGAGTGTCCAGACTGTCGAAGAGTTCCTGTCGACCCTCACCCCTGATCGTCTGCCGGGTTTCAATATCGCACTCAACGTCGTGATCAGCATTGCAACCATCATTGGGTTCCTGGTAATTTTCCAGTCCATGTATACCGCGGTGATGGAGCGTACGCGAGAGATCGGGATTCTGAAATCCATGGGTGCAGGCCGCCTCTCGATCGTCTCCGTCGTGCTTCGCGAGACAATGCTGTTAGCCCTTGTAGGAACGACACTGGGCGTGGCCGCGACGTACCTTCTGCGTAACGTTCTGCATGACCGGTTCCCGACGCTCAGCTTCGAGGTAACGCTGGGCTGGGTCTTCAATGCAGTACTCATCGCACTGTGCGGTGCTCTTTTTGGGGCGCTCTATCCAGCACTTAAGGCTGCTCGCAAGGACCCGATCGACGCCTTGTCGTACGAATAGCAGGCTGCGTCCCTTGTAGGGTCGCACTCGCTACTGCAGTTGCGCTCATACCGTGGTTAAATTGGTGGCAGTCCTCTTTTCCCCGAGCGGCGCTGCTTCGACTTGGTCTGCGCTGTGCCGCGCCGCTGTTTGGAAGCCTGCTTGCCGCGGCTCTCATCTTCGTCACGATGCACACGCTCATGCCGGACACTGCTGTAGCGAAAGCTGGAGGCATAAGCGGGTGGCTCGGTACTTTGTACGTTATCGTTCTGGTGCTTGCTGGTTCCTTGTCATTCGGCGGCCTACTAGTATTATTCTGGCTGCTGACGGCATTTGCGGTCATTGCATACAAGCGCGGCATCACGCCGCCTTTGATCGCCGCAAACAGTCTCTTTCCTATTACTGTTGCGCTGGCTGCTTTGCGTGGACAACAGGTGCAGGGGATTCGCTATTTCCTGTGGACGCTGTTCTTTCCGATACTTTGGAATACGCTTGAACTGCGTTGGAGCAACGTTGCGCCTGCATTCGCGACAAGACGAGCGCTGCGCTTTGCTTTGTATGGTCTGGTTGGGATGCTGATCGTGTTGCTGCCGATCGAGTCAGTACTGCTGTACAAGGAGTTCCACGCTCGATCGTTGAGCCTTGCTGAATTCCGTGCGCAACATCTTGAGCGACTCAGCTCGTTGAAAGTCGTTGCATTCGATGTTGGCTATATCGGATATTTCACCGGGTCGCCGCTGTGCGACATGGCTGGGCTGGTCAACGGGCGTACTCGTGCGCTGCTCTCCTTCCATGACCGAGTCAACCTGTGCGCTGCTGAAGATCCGCAATACGCCTTCGTTAGCGGGTTCAGTCTAGGTGAACTCAACAATAGCCTTGACCTCAAAGGCTGGTCGATCTGTTCGGTCTATGATCTTGCGAATCTGCGATCCTCTGACCTGCACTATTTGATCGCCTCCCCTGCGGCGGCCGCGGAGGTTTGCTCCGCAGCAGGCCATGCACCCGAGCCGCTGGAACCGATACTCCATCCATCGCCGGCTCGCTAATCGATTTGTGACTATAGCTGTGTTGTTTCATAATGTAGATTCACACCGTAAAGAGCTGGCTAGCATCTGATCGTGCACGATCGCGCCTGCACCGGCTGTATCTCAGGGACGACAGGTCTCTGGCTGGCTTCACTTGTTGTACGTGAATAGCTTTCATGGCTGACACCTCTCCCAACTCGACCGAGGCCGCGACGGCTTCTTACAAGTCTCCGCAGCCCCTTCTGCTGCCGCGGCTTCAGGCGGCCCGCGTTACCGCTGCTCACCTTCTCTCCCTCACGTTGCTCGGCGTCTCCGCTATTTTTTTTGCGTTGCATTTCTTTCATCTCAACGCCGATTTCCCTAACCACTCGCCCTGGGTTGATTGGTCGAAGTACACCGATGAAGGTTGGTATGGTGATGCCGCGATTCGCCACTACGTCAGCGGGCACTGGTACTGGAAGGGTGACTTCAACCCAGCCGTGGCGCTGCCGGTATGGCCCCTGATCGAGTTGGTCACGTTCAAATTCACCGGCGTTTCGCCTGTGGCTGCACGGGCGCTGACGCTGTGCGTGTTCGGGCTCACCCTCATCACGTTCTGCCTGCTGATTCAGCGTCACACCCGCCCGCGATCAAACGATTCTGGTCAGCCTCTGGCAGCAGCGATCACTGTTTTCTTTCTGTGTACAAGCCCTCTGCTCTACGTCTTTGAGCGTATGGCGATTCTTGAGCCGCTGCTGATTGCGCTGACCTCGCTGGCATTGCTGACCGCCTCGATTCTGCACCCCATCCATCGGCGCACGATAAGTATCCATAGCGTGCTGCCGACATTCTTCTTCATGCTGCTGCTGCCCGCGATGGTGCTTACCAAGACGACTGCTATCTGCCTCTTCCCATCGATCTTCTATATGGTCTGGGCGCGCGCCGGCTATCGTCTCCGGCCAGCACTGCGCCTCGCGGTGCCTCCTGTTTTGGGTGGAATAGCGTTGTGGGGTGCGTATTTCTTTCTATTCGTTCGCCCCCACTACCTAGAGGACTACCGCTACCTGTTCTCCGCCAACGCCTATACCGGAATAGAGCTTGAGCCAGTAGCGAAGGTCATCCTCAACACGCTTGCGGACGGTGCCTGGATGGGTACGCCTCTTTATGTGGCGTTCTTCATCGTGCTCACACTCGCCCTCTTCTGGCGTCCTCGTCTGCTATCGAATCCACTCTTCCCATCGCTGTTGCTTTGGATCGCGGGTTACTTTGCGTTTCTCGCGTATCACAATAATTTGCAGCCGCGGTATTACCTGGTTGTGGCTGTGCCGATTGCAGCCGTCGTTGCGCTGGGCATCGATAGCTTTCGCCAGACGCACGGACGAACGACTACGATCATCACGTCGACGATCGCGGTCGTTGTTGTTCTTGCGATCGTTGTTCCCGATGCGGTGCAGCAGATCGATTATGTCCTTCATCCCACGTATGAGTTCGAGGCGGCGGCGCAGCAGATCAAGAGCATCGTGCTTGCCGAGAAGGAGCACTCGCGGCTTATTCTTTCCATCTCTGGATCCGACCTGACGCTGATGACCGGCCTTCCTTCTATCGATGACGACTTCGGCACGCTCGATCTTGATCAGCGAGTGAAGCAATACCGGCCCGGCTGGTACGTCGCATGGAACGACGTCGAAGACGATAAGGCAGATGCCCTCACGCCGCTTTATACCTTGCAGAGAGTGGCTGCGTTCCCTGCCTATGATGATCCGGACCGCAACCTGCTTATCCTCTATCGCCTCGACCCGGTAACAACTGCGTCGTCGTCACGGCACAAGGCACGCCGTCACATTCCCAAGCCTCTGCGAACTAAGCTCGGCCAGCAACCCAGCAACGATCAACTGCAACATTGATGGATACGCATTCCTAGAATATTGCGAACTTTACATCGATTGACAGCGCATACGCGACCGGTACGCCTGAGCAGGTTGCAGGCGTGAAGACATACTGTCGAACGGCAAGAATTGCATTCTCGTCCAATCCGTGTCCGACGGAACGAGCAAGCCACGGATCTACAGCGTGTCCCGTCTTGTCTACGGTTATCACGACAGAGACGATTCCGTTGTATCTTTGACGCCGAGCTTCTTCGGAAAATACTGGTTCCGCAGCGGAAACTACCACGGGACGTTTGAAGTCCGCGGCCTCGCTACCGCACGTCTCTGCAGCCAGCTCTTCTTTGGTTGATGGCGGATTCGCAATCGATGCATTGTAAGGAATCATCGACTGGTAGGCCTTCGGAATTGCTGCCAGCGCCTCATCCAGCGTCCCAAAAAATAGTTGGCTCTTTAGTTTGGGCAATACGGCGACGGGGTCAGCGGTTCCTAAATCTATGAGTAAGTGAACCGGTGTTCTTCCGGAGAGGACGAGCTTGTCTTTGTCCTTGAGCAAGGTTTCGCGCTCACCTCGTAGCTCGACTTGCCCAGACTTCACCTTGATGGAGCTTACTTCTACAACGCCGAACGTTCGCAGCCTGGGTTCGTTCATCACGAGACTCGTTGCCATCCACTGGTAGTGAATCTCTGCGTCCGCGCTGAATCCGCGAGCCACCAGCCTCTGTGCCACCAGTTCAGCGCGCAGTGCCTTCTGCGCATCCTCGAGGGTTTGCGCCTGCAGCCCACAGGTGACCGCTCCAAGCCAGCACAGGACAACCCATACTCTTAACCACATCGGCACATGCTAACGCAGGCATGGGTTAGCATCATAGTTATAGTTTGGATTGATCATTTTTTGCTTAATTTCCTGAACTACTTTCTGCCATCCTCGCTGTCCCATCTCGAACAGGTAATTGCGAACGTGATTTTTTCAGGGCGGTATGGAATGTCTAAGTTGTGGTGGGCGCGTCTGTTTTGCTGTTTGACAGCCCCGATGTACTGTTTTGCCGCGACCCGCTCTGGAGCCCTGCGCACGGCGGCCGCAGTGCGTGACGGTTCGACCGCGGACGCTCCGACAAATTTTGGAGTCCTCAGCGGCACCGTCTCTGATCCCTCGGGTGCAAAGATCAGTAACGCCGACGTCCACGTTCAAAGCAACTCACTCCGACGCGACACCACCACCGACGATACGGGGCGATTCAGTCTTCCGCTGCCCCCTGGAGCCTACGAGGTCACGATCACAGCCGACGGCTTCAAGCCGTACAGCAACAACGTAGCGATCTCAGATCGGGCCGGCCACGCCCACATCGAAGCTCGGCTTGCCATCGACGCCAAGCCCGAGGAGATCACCGTTCCCTCCGAAGAGCAGGGCAGTACCGCGGCCGGCGATAACAAAAGCGCCCTGATCTTCAAGGGCGATGATCTCAAGACCTTCTCCGACGACGACAGCATGTTCCAGCAGGAGATCGAGGCCCTCGCCGGAGGCAACAGCATCAAGCCTCCTGAGATTCTGGTGGACGGCTTTTCCAATGGACGCTTCCCTCCGAAGAACAGCATCCGCGAGATCCGCATCAACCGTAATCCATACTCCGCGCAGTATGATCAGCTGGGATTTGGACGCGTCGAGGTCTTCACCAAGCCGGGCACGGACAAGCTGCATGGCAACTTCAGCACCTACGGCACAGACAATGTCTTCAACTCGCGCAATCCCTACACCCCCGTTGAACCTCCTTACTACACGTTCAATATGGAAGGCAATCTGAGCGGCGCCTTGAACAAGAAGACGTCCTTCTTCGTAGCTGAAACCTATAACGATGTGCAGAATAATGCCATTGTGGATGCGATTGATCCGGCCCTGCTTACGCCGCTGGCCGAGGCCGTTGCTGCTCCGCAGCGCATGCAAACTTACAGCGGACGCATCGACCGACAGGCGACGAAGTTGAACACCTTCACCGGTCGCTACGAGTACAACAATGTTGCCGTGAGCAATAGCGGCGTTGGGCTGTTGGTTCTGCCTTCTGAGGGCTTGAACATCAATACCACGACCCAGACCTTGCAGCTCACGGACACACAGGTGATTGGTGCAAAGATCATCTCCGAGGCGCACTTCCAATACGTCCGTACTCGCCTGCAGCAAAACCCCGCGAGCACGGCGGCTACCGTCGTGGTCCAGGGCGTCTTCAATGGCGGAGGGAGTGCGGCGCAGTCGCTGGCCGACAACCAGGATCGCTACGAGTTTCAGGAGCTCCTCACTATCGCGCACAAATCCCACTACGTTCGCCTCGGCGGCCGCTATAGACTGCTGCGCGATGCGAATGTGAGTACGGCCAATTACAACGGCCAGTTTATCTTTCCGGACATAGCCACCTACAAGCTCGCGCTCAGTGGAGAGACTCCCGCACAGATCTTCGCCAACGGCGGAGGCACCACCCAGTACAGCCTCACTGGCGGAGTACCTCGCGCCACCGTGCTCACCGGCGACCTTGGAGTCTTCGCGGAAGACGAATGGAAGATTCGCAAGAACTTCACTCTCGACCTCGGGTTCCGCTTCGAGAGCCAGACTGCGGTTCCCGACCATGCTGATCCTGCACCGCGCGTGGGGTTCGCGTGGGCCGTCGGACAGAAGCCCAAGAAGCCGCCTATTGTCATATTGCGAGGCGGCGGAGGAATCTTCTATGACCGATTCCTATCCAATAACATCCTCACTGCCATTCGGCAGCAGAGCGGAACCCTGCAGACCGCCTACTTTGTCACCAATCCTGACTTTTACCAGCAGTACCTCAACACCCCTCCCCCTGTGTCGAACCTAAGCTCCACGCCTCCCACCCTTTACAACATCGACCCGCATCTTCGCACTGAGTACGGTATTATCGCGGGGGTCACCGCCGAACGGTCGCTGGGCAAAATCGGCAGCATCAGCGCGAATTACTTCTTCGTTCGCGGAGACCACCAGTACGTCTCGCGTAACATCAATGCGCCGCTGCCCGGAACCTACAACCCTGCCAACCCCGCCAGCGGAGTTCGCCCTCTTGGCGGATCCCAGAACATCTACCAGTTCGGCTCGGGAGGGATTGCTAAGTCTCAAGAGTTCTTCATCAACTCTCAGTTCAAGTTAGGCAAGCGAGTGTCAGGCTTTGTCTTCTACAGCTTTCAGGATGCCCACGCTGACGTAGCGAATGCGACGACCTTTCCGTCCAACTCCTACGATCTGGCGCAAGACTATGGGCGGTCCGCGCAGCCGACCCAGCAACTCGTTATCGGCGGCTCCGCGCACCTTCCGTTCGGAATTAGCAACAACTTTTTCATCTCGACGCTAGGCGGCACGCCGTTCAATATCACGACCGGCACGGACCTGAATGGCGATACGATCTATAACGACCGCCCGGCGTTTGCCACCAATACGAATGCCAACTCCATCATTTACAAGACGCGCTTCGGCACCTTCGACGCCAACCCCCAGCCCGGCGAGAAAATCATCCCGATCAACTACGGTAACTCGCCCAATTTTTTCTTCGTTCAGATGAGCCTGGACCGGAGCTTCAAATTAGGCCCTCGGCCGCCCTCGCCGCCGGACGCCGCCGGTGGCGCCCCTCCGAAGACCCGCAGCCCGCAGCCCGATCCGCCCTACACCCTGGGCTTTTCTGTCGAGGCCGACAACATTCTGAACCATGTCAACCCAGGAACCCCCGTAGGGGTGCTAAGCTCCCCGCTTTTCGGCCAGTCGATCTCTCTGAACTCGCCCTTCTCCCTGGGAGGCATCGCCACCTCCGCCAACCGAACCATCACCCTGCGGTGCAATTTCAGCTTTTAGCCCAGGATCAAGCGGAAATCCAGCGTTCTCACGCCAAAGTTGTTGACGGCACCTGTAAATCTCGCATATTCTAGAGACTCGCGCAGTCTCGCGCCTGTACCTCCGTGTGCCCATGCTTTGGGCGGCAACGAGGACATCGGGTGCCAGACATCGAGGTGAGTCTACCGGGGCAGGGCATTCTTCTTCAGATTTTGAAGGGAGCCGGCCGTCGAAGCACCCACTCCCCAGTCGCTTGCAGTTTGATCCAGCAGCTTGAGCTCAGCCGCTGAATTCGGACACAAAGGCTCTGTGCGCTCAACCGCAACCCCCGGCTCTGGCCTGCGTGGACACCGTGTCCGCGCTCGTCCCGCCGCCTAACGCACGGCTGCAACTCTCTTCGCGCTTCAAGCCGAGCAGTCAGATCTACGAAGACGGCAGAACCAAGGAGTAACCCAGATGAACCTCAATCAGACGACAACGATCCCCAGCGGCAAAGACATTCAGCGCAAGTGGTTCGTGTTGGACGCCTCCGGCCAGACCCTCGGCCGCCTCGCCTCCCACGCCGCCAGCGTCCTCGCGGGCAAGTTGAACCCGCTCTACACCCCGTATATCGATATGGGTGATCATGTCATCGTCATCAACGCCGAGAAGATCCACGTCACCGGCATGAAGGCAGAGAGCAAGCTCTATCGCCGCTACACCGGCTTCCCCGGGGGCCTGCGCGAGGAAGAGTACAGCAAGCTGCTCGCCCGCCGTCCCGAAAAGATCCTCGAAGAGGCGATCAAGGGAATGCTGCCCAAGAGTAAGCTCGGCCGCCAGATGGCCACCAAACTTAAGGTGTACAAGGGTGCCGAGCATCCACACCACGCTCAGCAGCCGACGGCCATGGAGTTGCACCGCTCCGGTACGCCAATGGAACTGCACCTGAAGCAAAGAGCCTAAGAGCAGGGTTCAGGGCCCAGGTTTCAGGGCCGTCGAACCACGACAGTTTCGCTTCACTAAGTTTTTGGACCTTGGCCTCTGAGCCCTGGCCCCTAAGAGGATGTCAATATGGCAGATTTGATTCAGTACTACGGAACCGGACGCCGCAAGAGCGCGATTGCTCGCGTGTTTCTGCGCCCCGGCTCGGGCAAGTTCACCGTCAACGGCAAGCAGTTTGAGGAGTACTTCGTGACCCCGGCGCAGCGCGTCGCGGCGAAGCTTCCTCTCGGCATTGCCGACATCAACGAGACCTTCGACGTCCTGACCACGGTCAAGGGCGGCGGAGTCAACGGCCAGGCCGATGCTGTCAAGCTCGGCATCGCCCGCGCGCTGATGGAGTTCAACATCGAACTGCGCAAGACCCTCAAGGCTGGCGGCATGGTCACGCGCGATTCGCGTGGCAAGGAACGCAAGAAGTACGGCCAGAAGGGTGCTCGCGCTCGCTTCCAGTTCAGCAAGCGCTAATCGTTTGTGGGCTTTTAGCTTCT
Organism: Granulicella sp.; assembly: GCA_027452215.1. Classification (GTDB taxonomy): domain Bacteria; phylum Acidobacteriota; class Terriglobia; order Terriglobales; family Acidobacteriaceae; genus Granulicella. The sequence continues at coordinate 48,050 of DAIDGQ010000031.1, forward strand.
GGCCTCTAGCTCTTGGCTAAAGACTAGAAGCTAGAAGCTGGCTTCTTTAGCTTCACCCACCGGCATCGCGCCGATGGCAGGAACCCAATCTCCCTTCGGGGATCTCAATCGCTTCACGTCGCAGCGCAAGCGATGCGTTTACAAGGAGCCTCTATGGCCAGCATTACGATGAAGGAATTGCTCGAAGCCGGTGTCCACTTCGGCCACCAAACCAAGCGTTGGAACCCCAAGATGAAGGAGTACATCTTCGGCGAGCGCAACGGTATCTACATCATCGACCTGCAGAAGACCCTCAAGATGTTCAAAGAGGCGTCCAAGTTCGTCACCGATCTGACTGCTAGTGGCAAGCTCATCCTCTTCGTCGGCACCAAGCGCCAGGCGCAGGATGCGGTTGCAGAAGAGGCCAAGCGCGCCGGCATGCCCTACATCAACAGCCGCTGGCTCGGTGGCCTGCTGACCAACTGGGTAACGGTGCAGAAGTCGGTCAAGCGCCTCGCCGAGCTGGACGAGATGTCCACCGACGGCCGCTATGAGCTGCTGACCAAGAAGGAAGTCATCAAGCTCGAGCGCGAGCGTAAGAGCCTGGCGACCAACCTCTCCGGTATCAAGGCCATGAAGCGTCTGCCGGACGCCCTGTTCGTCATCGATTCCAACAACGAGGCCATTGCTGTCGCCGAGGCTCGCAAGCTTGGGATCCCGGTCGTCGCTGTCGTCGATACCAACTGCGATCCCACGGTTGTCGACTACGTGATCCCGGGCAACGACGACGCTCTCCGCGCCATCCGCCTCTTCACCACGAAGATCGCGGACTCGGCCTTCGAGGGAACGCAGATGATCTCTGACAAGGCCTTCGCAAACGAGTTCGAAGAGGTTCGTCCGATGATGACCGAGTCGCAGTTCCTCGGTGAAGAGGGCGATGAGGCTCTCGCTGAGGTCCACGAATCCGCCGGCGTCGCAGAAGCATCAGTTGAAGACGCAGCTGAAGACGAAACCATCGACCTCAACGCCGCTCTTGGCGGTGGGATCCGCAAGGCACCCGTCGCAGCCGACACGGAGCCCGAGGTGGAAGCCGCAGAAGTCAGCGCCTAGTTTCGGGCCGTACGTCACGGTATTCTTCGTGGCTTAATGGCCGAACGCTAACATCATGGCGCGGGCCCAGGCCCGCGCCATTTTCGCAAATTGCGCATGCGCCCCGAGCGCTGCCCCAGAACCAAGCCCCGCACCAAGAAGGAACTTATGTCTACCACTGAAGCCGTAAAGATCGACGCCAAGCTTGTCAAGGAACTCCGCGAAAAGTCCGGCGCCCCCATGGGCGACTGCCTCAAGGCCCTGCAGGAAGCCAAGGGCGATATGGAAGAAGCGTTCGTTGTGCTGCGCAAGCGCGGCATGGCATCGGCTGCCAAGAAGGCCAGCCGCTCCACCAACGAGGGAGCTGTTGGCACCTACATCCACGCCGGCGGAAAGATCGGCGTGCTGCTCGAGCTCAACTGCGAGTCGGACTTCGTTGCCCGCACCGACGACTTCCAGGAGCTGCTGAAGGACATCGCCATGCACATCGCCGCGGTCGACCCGCGCTACGTCGGCAAGGACGAAGTCACCGAGGCTGACCTCGCTCGCGAGAAGGACATCTTCCGCTCGCAGGCTGCCGCGACGGGCAAGCCCGCTCCTGTCATCGAGAAGATCGTCGAAGGCAAGATGTCGAAGTTCTACGAGGAAGTCTGCCTCCTCGAGCAGCCCTTCATCAAGGAAGCGACGCTCACGATCGCGCAGCTCATCGCGCAGAAGGTAGCCAAGCTAGGTGAGAATATCAGCGTTCGCCGCTTCGCCCGCTTCAAGATCGGCGAGCCCAACTTCACTGTAGCTTCGGCCAAGCCAGCCGCTGAAGAGCCAGCAGCCTAAACCTCATCCATTACGCAGCAACAAAGAGCCCGGGCACTCAGCCCGGGCTTTTTTGCCTCACCTTGGCCCTCACTTCGTAAAAACCAGAGTCCCACGTCCCCACACCGCTCCTGCTCCAGTCTGAGTGAACCTCCATATGCCCTCGTTCCCTTTTGGAACTGGGGCTATATATTTCTGAGGAATGTTCCAAGAATCTAGGAGCGAACCCCTGTGCTGCCTGCTATGTTCCGTTCAGTGAGGTTAGGACCTGAGTTGATCGAGCCTTGAATAATCCTGGTTACTACATCACGACTCCACCTGCCAAACCGAGTGTCACGGGCTCGAGTCCCAGGTGCCGCCCGAACTTCCGAAATTCGTAATAGCAGAAGGAGCCGCACATGTACTCACCGAAGAAGATTGGGTCGACCATTTTCCTGGTTGCGTCACTCGTAATCTCTGCCTCCACATTGGGCTGTTCCTCAGGAATCAATGGCGCCACATTAGCTCCCCTTGCGCCTGCGAGCGGAACTACTCCACTCCTCGTCACCGTCAGCGATGCTCCCCTCGCCAATCTTCTTTCGGCCAGCGTAACGCTCTCGGCAGTCACACTCAGCAACGGAACTGCGGGCAGCGCCGTCTCCGTCCTGGCCAATCCGGCGACCATCGAGCTATCCAGTCTCGCTGGTATTCAGGAGCCTCTTGAGCTTCAGAGCATCGCCGCTGCAACCTACACCTCGGCCACGGTGACCGTGTCCGCTGCTCAGGTAACCTACCTCAACAGCAGTGGAGTCGTTACCAACGGCATCGCCAGCATCGGCCAGCCCACCATTACCGTCGCGCTCAAACCTGCGCTGATCGTAACCTCTAGCAGCGAGGTCCATCTCGATCTTGGCTTCAATCTCGCCACCTCCTTCGATCTCACCGGAACCGCGCTCACCTTCACTCCGGCCATCAGCACAGCTGCTGCCGCCGTGAATGCTGAAGCCGGCGGCGATCGCCAACTTGAGGTCGTCGGCTCGGTCGTTAGCATTAGCGCCAGCTCCATCGTCGTTCAGTCCGGCGACTCCGGTAAACAATTCACCTACACGATCGATAACGCTACGATATTCCCGGCAGGTATCGCCAACACCGCCATCCCTGTCGGCAGCATCGTCCATCTCCAGGCGCAAATCCAAGCCGATGGCACTCTGCTCGCCCTTTCCATTACGCCGCAGTCAGCGGCTTCTGCGTCGAATCAGCCTGGCGACTCGAACGGTGGAGGCGATGGCCTCATCGTTAGCGTTACGTCCACCGGTGGCCTGGTGACCGGCTTCACGATGGTTCCGCGCGAGCACTTTGATGGTTCAACCGCAGCAACCCTCACCGTAACTCTCTCCCCATCGACCGTCTACGCCGCCGACCAGGACGCGCTGGCTCTCGGTCTCACCACCGCACAGTTCACCAATGCCGAACTCTTCCCCGGCCAGTCCGTTTCCGTCACCGGTTCTAACACCAACGGTACCGTCGCCGCAACTCAGGTTATGCTCTCGGCTGAGAGCCTGTCCGGCACTCTTGCGGCAGCACCCGCAGGTACGAGCTCCAACTTTACCTTTGGCCTCGCTCTGCCCCCCGGGTCGTATCTGACCACCTATGACGCCCTCACTAGCCTCAACGTCGTCACAGAAACAACAACCAGTTACGATCATCAACTTACCGCCGCAGCATTCGCCACACTCCCCGCCGCAACTGCCGTCGAAGTGCATGGGTACCTCCTCCAAACAGCGCCCGGCATGTTCACTCTTTATGCCTCGAACGTGGGCAAGACCCAAGCCGCTGAGACTCCTGAAGCCCCTGAAGGTGGCAGCTAATTCGCTGCTGCACTAAAAAGAGCCCGGACAATCAGCCCGGGCTCTTTCATAGTTGGTGAAGCTGCTACTCAGGGACGTTTACCCGACAGCAGTCGAAATAGCCACGTCAGGATAACCGCACCCAGCGTCGCGACGAGCACGCTGTAGATCAATCCGCCCGACCCTGCAATTCCCAGCAGGCCAAAGAGAAACCCGCCTGCGATCGCTCCAAGAATTCCAATAACAATGTCACCGAGCACGCCGAAGCCGCTGCCCTTCATCACCTTACCGGTCAACCAGCCTGCGATCAACCCAACCAGAATCCACCAAAGAATACCGTGCATAGACGTTCCTTTCGGATGAGAATTGTGATCCGTCGAGCATTGGAGCATGATCCCGATCTACTCGTCTACGCCAATGCGCACATGGCACACAAGTAGTCATCTATCCAACAGGCAGATTCCTTTGTGTTCCTCCGGCTACCGCACTCCGCCCAGCAGCTTCACGAGCCTGCGAAATCCCTCGGCCCGCGCAGCGGAGTTCGCAGCATCTGCATCAGGAGCCTCGCCCGCTCGCATGAAGCCATGCCCCGCGCCTGTGTAAGTCACTGGCTCATAAACCTTGCCTGCAGCCTTCATATCGATTACTGTCTGCGGAATCGTCGCGTCAATGCGCGCATCATTGCCTGCGTAAAATCCATACACTGGTGCCGTAATATTCTTCATCGCATCGGCAGGAGGAGGAGGTCCATAGAACACAAATGCCGCGCTTAGGTCCTTGCGATGCGTCGCAAAGAGGAACGACTTTCCTCCGCCCCAGCAGAAGCCGGCAACAGACAACGTTCCATTCGCCGCCGGCAGCTTTTTGCCATAGTCCGCAGCTGCATCCAGGTCGCCGAGTACTTGCGCGTCCGGCAGCGATGACACCGCCTTCACCACAGCGCTCTGGTCCGGGAAAGCTGCTGTTCCCCCCGGCATGGCGGGCACAAATGCAGCTCCCGCCGAGCTCTGCGCCATCTGCATATGCGAGTGATCCATCGGCATATCTGCCGCCCCTGCAGTTGCTCCGCCCACCGGCCCAAGACCACTCAGCAGATCTGGTTCGACGACAATATAGCCTGCTCCGGCAACCTCATCGGCCATCTCCCGTGCCCAGTCGCTCAGCCCAAAGATCTCATGGATCATCACTACGACCGGTGCCTTGTCCTTGACCTCGGGATAGACGACCCAGGCCTGCACCTTGCGCCCATTGGCCTCGGTAAGGGTGACATACTCACCATGCCGGGGGCTCTTATCCAGCGCCGCCTTCGCCCACGCCTGCGCTGAGCACGAAGCCGCACTAAGGCTCACTAACAACAACGTCGTCGCAACAGGGAACAGCTTTTTCTTCCGCATCATGCCAGCGAGTGTACGTCGCGAAGCGGCCGTGCTGCAATGCTTTTCCGCAGCCTATAAGTTCGCTGCGAATGATTCCGCCAAATCGCCCGCAATGGGGACGTGATAACGCTCTCCCTGGCTCGCCTTGATGATCGCAATCAGCCAGAAGACAAACAGCAGCAGCCCTAAAAGGCCTCGCACTGCTTCTCCAATTCTGCCCATGAAACCGAACACCAAGTCTCCCGCAATATCGGCCAGCGTAAGAACGATGCACTGGCACGCATGGAAGCGGACGAAATTGTCTCGCTTATACGGTTCGATCAGCAGCAAAATTACCGCGGGAATAAACGTGACGTACGCTAGCGTCGCGGCCGCGTTGGTCGAGAGTCCTGCTGACCGCGTGGCATCCGGTGGAACATAGCCCGGAGGCACCGATCCAGGCGGCATATAGTGCTCCCTAGGGGGCGGATAGTTCGGATTCGGAGGTCCCCAAGCCGGCTCATTCGATGCCGCTGGCGGAACCCTTTCAGGTCCATTCGGAGTCTCATCCATTGCGTCCTCCTCACTCGCCGGGCGGCCCGAGCCAACGCTGGCGATTGCCAAGAGTTGTACCACAACCCACCGCTCTCCAACAGTCTCTTGGCGCGATCAGCCGCGTCAGCGGTTGTCGAACATGCTTCCTACGATCCCGCCCAGCACGGCGGCCGTCCCTACATTCTTCGCCTCACCTCGCCCCGACGGCAGATACGGCTCCAGCGCATGTGCCAGATTCGCCAGCGGAAGCGTCTGCAGCCAAACACGACCGGGCCCGGTTAGCGCCGCCAGAAAGATTCCATCGCCGCCAAAAAACATGTTCCGAATCCCTTGAATCCGTGTGATCTGGAAGTTCACGCTGGCCTGAAACGCTCCCACATGACCGGGATGCACGCGCAGCGTTTCGCCTGGTTGCAGGTCGCGCACCACCACCTCGCCACCCAGCTCCAGCCACGCTGTGCCGACGCCCGTAACCTTCTGCAGTAGAAATCCGTCGCCGCCGAAGATGCCTGCACCCAGCGACTGCTGAAATCCAACCCCCAGCTGAATTTGCGGAGTCGCACATAAAAATCCGTGCCGGTGAATCAGGATCTCGTGTCCCGGCCCGATCTCCATTGGCAGAATCTGCCCTGGAATCTTTGCCGCAAACGCGACCTCGCCGGGATATCCCTGCGCGGTGTATTCGGTCATGAAGAGCGTTCCTCCGCCGGCCACGCGCTTAATGGCTCCAAAGAAGCCTCCGCCTCCTGCCATCTGCGTATGCGTTGTCATGGAGATGGTCTGGGTCATCCAGCTCAGCTCACCAGCCTCGGAGATCAGGCTCTCGCCCGGCTGCAGCAATGCCTCCAATACCGGCATCGTGGTTCCAACAATCCTGCTCTGCATGGTATGCGATCCTTTCACCGTGGCCGGTCGATGCCAGCGCACAGCTTTGCAAAGTATCCTACGCCGCCAACCCTTGCAAAGTTCCATTTGTTTGTGCAAGATCTCGAAGCCTTTGTGAGCCCTGAATCCCGCTGTGATCTTGGCTACAAAAAAACGCGATCGGATGGGCAATGTGCCTGTCCGATCGCGTTTTTTCGTTCCTTCCGGGTAGCCCCCAACAGCTTTGCAGCGTGCCGGCAGCAGCCCGGACCTACCAGTAGGTAAAGTTGGTCTTGTCGAGGTAGGTCGTGTACGCGGTTTGCTTGCTGTTGCCGTCCATCTGGTAGTTGACCGTCATGCCATACCAGAGGGCGGGAACCGGGAACGGAGCGACGGTCTTGTTGATGTTGTTGACCGTGCCGTTCACCGTAATCGTCTGATAAAGCAGATCATTGTTCGGCTCGCGCTGGACCTGGAGCACAACGTGGTTCCACGCGGCGTTGTTCAGGACGCACGGAACCCCGGAAGAAAACCACTTGGCATTGACGTTATCCCATAGATCCCAGGTACCGTCGGCGAGGTGGTTGCACTGCGTTCCCCACTCCATTCCGACGCCATTCATGTACCAGTTGATGTCGAACTCCAGGGACTGCGTAACAGATAGATTCGTCACGTACGCATAGGTATCCAGCGTAAAGTTATGCAGCGTGGGAAGGATCTGGTGGTTAGGGTCATTCAAGCCCTGCAGGTTGCCCTGGCCAAGAACGGGGTTCGAGTATAAGACGTCAGAGTAGGGGGTCTTTCCGCCCAGATTGAACTGGGTTGAATGACCACTCAGCGAAAATGCCGTGTCGTTCTGGTTCATCGACCATGTCACTTCGCCATTGCAGGGAGCAGTGCAGATACCATAGTTCGGTGCCAGCTCTCCCCATTGATTCCATCCGCTAAGCAGGTGAACGTTAGAGATGGTTTTTCCATTGGTGCCGCCCACTGTGACAGGTACCGCCTTAGCCGAGCTACCACCGCAGTTGTCCCACTCCTGCACGACCGTATTCTGGCTGCCGGTACCCAGCGGCAGCGAGGTATTTAGATTCCCCCCCGCCACCTTATACGCCAGTTGGTTGTTCACATAGACTCCCATCGCCGCGACACCTTTGGAGCAGGAGGCATTCGCTGTCGCCACATAAGGGACAGGCGAACTGACCTGAGCTCCGGCAAGCGGCAGACTGACCGCTACAACATCCGTTGTGTTCACCTTGAGGGTTAAAGGGGTGGCCGTTGCTCCGCCACACAAATCCCACTCCTGTACGGCTACTGTATGGGTGCCCGCAGCCATCGACAGGGTCGTATTGAGATAAGTGCCGTTCACCAGGTACTCGATCTTGCTGTCAACATAAATGCCCATGCTGGCAACACCCTTGGAGCAGGTGGTGGTATTGGCGGTTGCGCTAAATTGCACATTCGAACTGACGGTTGCGCCGTTCGAAGGACTGCTGACAAGGACTGTAGCGAACGCAGGTAACGCCGCAGCGAATGCGAGCATCAAAAGCGTCTGAAGGTAAATTCTCATGGGTATGCCTTTACTGAACTAGGGATGTATCGACCTGGGCATGCGTATGAATCCCGGGTGAGTCGATTGTTTGCGCAATCAGCTCGCTCGTTCTTTTTCGCCGAGTTGTTCAGATGGGCGCAAACGTTCCGCACCGTATCTGACAACCTCTAGGTTTTAGTAGGTAGGCAAGGAGAGATGTCCCTGCCATACGTAGCCACACTCAAAATGAAACCCACTCACACTCTCGGGTGATTCGTGGCCAAAGAGCCCCCTAGGCTCTCTTGTTCGTGCAGGGCGTACATCGATAGCGGACTGAGGCAACTCAACCGTCGATAGGGTCATCCTAGCACATCGTTCCCTGTTAGTTTGTGACCGCAAAGCCCAGTTTTTATGCGCTTGTGTGCAAAGCTTTCCTCAGGGAAACCGTGCCTCTTCCAATCTTCACATTCGGGGGGACTTCCTCTGCTTCCTCTGGCTGTAATATTCCAGCCTCAAATGCGTCAGTCTTTCGCGTTACAGTCTGTTCATTCATCGTTTATCATCGGCCGGTTACGCTTACACTAAGCGATAGCAATTCCAGAGGGAGAGCACTATGGCAACCAGCAAGTCGAGAGCCGGCTCCAGCGGCATCCTGAAGTTCATCCTTGGTTTCGTCTTCGCGTTCGTCGTTTTATTCGTCGGAGCCTTCATCTATTTCAAGTTCGGCCAGCCTCCCGTAGCCACCGCTGATAAGCCCTTCCCCTTTGAGGCCCAGATCGTCAAGGTGCCTCTCAACGCCCGCATTGACCGCGAGATGGAGAAACCTCCCTTCGGCACCAGCGAAGACGTCTACGAGACCGGCGCCATGGCCTATAAGCTGCAGTGCGCTGCCTGCCACGGCGTCCCCGGTGAAGATGTAGCCTTCGCCAAAGGCATGTATCCGCGCGCTCCCCAGCTTTGGAAAAAGCATGCCCGAGGCAACGTCGTCGGCGTCAGCGATGATGAAGCGGGCGAGACCTACTGGAAGATCAAGAACGGCATCCGCCTCACCGGCATGCCCTCCTTCGACCATGTTCTCACCACCGAACAGATGTGGGACGTCGCGCTGCTGCTCAAGAACGCCGACCAGCAACTACCCGACCCCGTCATGGCTATGCTCAAAGGTAAGTAGCTAGGCCCCAATCGCCATCATATAAACGCCGTCCTCTCATACAGGACGGCGTCTCTCGTTGCTGTAGAGGTGCGTGCACTCCACGGGCCTCTCCACTGTGCTTCCCAACGGGCTTTTCCTAATCCCTGATCCCTAATCCTTGCCCCTCACCCTGTACACTTAACCCAGAATGTACAAGCGCGTCCTCCTCAAGCTATCCGGAGAAGCCCTGGCCGCCGGCCGTGGCTTCGGTGTCGACGCTATTTTCGTCAACGCTGTCGCCCATGAAATCGCAGAAGCCGCCCGCTCCGGTTGCCAGATCGGCATCGTCGTCGGCGGGGGAAACTTCTTCCGCGGCGTCGCCGAGCAGGCCATCCACATGGACCGCGTCGCTGCCGACCACATGGGCATGCTCTCGACGGTCATCAACGCCATCGCACTCCAGGACGCCATTGAAAAGACCGGAATTCCCGTCCGCGTCATGTCCGCCATCCAGATGCACCAGGTCGCCGAGCCCTACATCCGTCGCCGCGCCGTCCGCCATCTCGAAAAGGGTCGCGTCGTCATCTTCGCCGCCGGTACCGGCAACCCCTACTTCTCCACCGACACCGCCGCCAGCCTCCGAGCCATGGAGATCGGTGCCGAGGTTCTACTCAAGGCCACCAGCGTCGACGGCATCTATACCGCCGACCCCAAGAAAGATTCCAACGCCACCAAGTACGACCAGATCACCTACATGGATATCCTCAAGCTTGGCCTGCAAGTCATGGACACGACCGCGGTCTCGCTCTGCAAGGACAACAGCCTGCCGATGATCATCTTCTCCATGCGCGAGCGGGGCAACATCCTCCGCGTCATCGAAGGCGAAAAGCTAGGCTCCCTCGTCACCGCCTAACGCAACATCCCCCTCACCAACCGTCATCTCGCGCCTTCATGCCTCTGAATCCGCCTCTCTCAAGGAATGGACTTCAGCCCCGGGTTCCTCATCTGCGACCTCGGCGCGATCAGAGATGCCCTCCACTGCCACCAAACTCAGCGCAACGAAAAGCCCGATATACGGCAGAGCCAGGAACACCGTACTAAGCACCCCGAAAGCGGCACTCACAGCCCTTCCCTGAAAATAAGGCTTAGAAAATGACATCTGAATCACGGATAACAAAGTGATTGCTATGCCCGCCAGGATGGAGCACTTGCGCCCCTTCGCAAGGGTCTCTGCGTCAATCGTATGCCTCCTGGTTTGAGAAAGCAGTCGCAGAGCTATTGGCGTGGCGAAGTAAGGGAGCATCGCATACATGAAGAGGATTTCTGTGGCAATCGCAAAAGGTCGAGTCAATATTGAGATGTGATGCACGGAATTGGCGTAGTAATAAATTGGCGCGAAAGCCAGTGTGCCAGATGCCAATGCCAGGACATAAACCACCAGCCCCAGCAACAACACACCTGAGCCGTGATGTGCAACAGCTATGTCTGCATATGGATTATCTTGCTCAGCTGTCGCCGTGAGTCTGCCGAGCAGCTTGGCGGTCATTAGAAGCGCAATCACATAGCAACAAGAGTCCGCATACTGGCATACGGCCGTATTAACTCCTGCAAGCGCGAGAAGCATTGAACTTCTTCCAGCGCTTTCGTTAGAGACATATCCCCCGAGCACCGTCTGTTGCCTAAAAACCAACGGCAACACGTCGTGCAAAATGATCAACCGAAGTTGTCCCCAGCCGTAGCTCAACAACGCCGCCAAGATTGCCGGCAGCCAAAGCGCAGGATATCGACGAATCAGCTCCACGGTCCTGCGCCAAAGCTCTTTCACCGCTCATTTCTCCTTCGCCAGAAATCCAGACTTGTGCGCATAGCCGTCGAAGAGCGCAGACAGCACCTGATCCGAAGCGGCATTCGTGATTACGTAGTGCCCGGAATCAACCCCCGCAGACCATGTATCCGCGCCCGTTGCCGCATCGACCTCCACGGTCCCCGGAGCACCCACCGTGAAGTAGGTGGTCCCGCGATACGCTGCTCCCCGCGCCGCAAACAACACCGACAGCATGTCCCACATCGGCCGCTGATCTGTGCCCGCAAGCCGCAATCCATACCGCGTCGGATTCACCGTCTCGAGCGCGTCCGCCGGAGCACCCGCCAGCACATTCAGGCCATTCGCAAACCCATTCAGATACACCGGCGGGAACCCATCCTGCCTCGTCCACTTCGCAAACAGCGAATGAAACCCGGGCGCATCGCACTCAAAGTTCCACTCGACTCCCTCCGGATATCTTCCACCCATCACCGACAGCAGCTTCACCTTCCGCTTCACCAACTCCACTCCACTCAGCGGACTGATCGCGTCCGCCGGACTCGCAAGCAGCTGATTCAAGCAGGTAGCAAATCCCGTCGCCACCACATCCACGCTATGCTCAGGCTGCTTCTCCAGTGCCCGCCGATACACCTTCACGCAATCAGGAAACTTCGCACGCGTGTCTCCCGGATCGAATCGCGCCACCAGCTTCTCCGCCCATACGCTGTCGTTGCAGGTGTTTTTCCTGCACAGCGGGTTGGCCGGATCATCACTCTGGTTCGCCCCAATCACGGTCTTCGGATGTCCACCATACTTTGCAAAAACCCGCATCACCGGAGCTGAGAACGGATCAGCCGAGTCCGCGACCATCGCGAGAATCTTCACCTCGCCGCGATCTTCGAGCGCGTGCAAGATCGGCAGCGTCGCAACGCAATCCACATCCAACGAGCAATCATCGTCATAGATCAGCCGCTGCTGTTGCGCAGCCGCCGTCCCAGCCACCAACGCCAGTAATCCAAGTAAGGTCCAAACGCGCATGCACACTCCTCGAAAGAGCTAGCCTACCGCAATCCCCGCGCGAGCATCTTCCGCTGCCCGTCGCCGCTTCCACCATCCACCGATCGCCACCTGCGCCGGATGCTCCACCCACGTTCGTACAGAGAGCGCCAGCACTACCACAAACACATACGAGATCCACGGATCGAACCGCCCCAACCCCATCCGCTCCCACACCTGATTCTTCTGCAACAAAATAAACACGTTGAAGTGCAGCAGATAGAGCGCATACGTCGAGGCCCCGATGGCCACCAGTGGCTTCCACGAAAAGATGTTTGCCAGCCAGCTCGGCCCCGCCAGCCCCAGGATAATCGCAGCAAACACCGGCGTCAGCAGACCGCCATGGATCATGATGTAAGGCAGCGTCGTCGACAGGTGATACGCAGCAAACCACGCCCCCGCAAACCCCAGCACTCCGACCAAGGCTCGTCCTCGCCGCCCAAGCTTCGCCGCCTCGTGCAACTGCCCCAGCGTCAGTCCCGCCAGGAAAGTACAGACGTATGGCAGCGGAGTGTACTTCAACGTATTGATCCAGAACCCGTCGCTGTAGCGGTCTGCCGCGTGGCCAAAATGGTCCGGGTCATGCAGCACATATATCGAATGAGGAATCAATCCCACCGCCCACAAAAATAGCCCCAGCGCCAGCAGTTTGCCTGCCGTCTTCGGCCACGGCAGCCGCAGCAGCCACGGGAACGCGAGATACAGCATCACCTCGCACGATAGCGTCCACGTCACCGTCATCCAGAACGTCGCCAGGTGTGGGAAGAACCCTTGCAGCAGCAGCGGAGTAGCCACGGCTCCCAGCCAGAAATCCCCTCGCGATCGCACCCCCCACTCCGTCATCAACATCGGAATCGACACCACCATCGTCAACAGATAAACCGGGTATAGCCGCGAAAACCTCGCCATCCAGAAGTCAGCCGCATTCATCGGCTGTGGTCTGCCCGCATAGTTGTACGAGAGGATGAACCCCGAGATCAAAAAGAAAAAGCTGACAAAAACATATCCAATATTGATCAGCGGATACAGAGTGATTGACGGAAACCGGCTCCAGGTCAACCCGGACGGCGTAAAGTGAAACAGCAGAATCGTCAACGCCAGCAACGACCGCAGCCCTGTCAGCGCTGGCAGCGCAGGCTTCCGCACATACTTCGTCCGCGGCTGCAATTCACCCGCTGGCTCTCCGGTAGACGTTGGTGCTATGGCGATCACGGCCTGCATCCCCACCCATAAGACGCCCGCGCGTCGAGCGAAGTTCCACCCAATTCGCTCAATCTACCGAATCTCGACATGCTCGAATCCCAATCCCTCAAGCATCGCCGTCACCGTCGCCTTCGCATTTTTTGTTGCCGCATCCAGAATCCCATCGCTCAATGCAGCAGCCTGCAACTCGCTCTGTGCATTCTGTCGGACCTGAGTCTCCAGGTTCGGATCAGCCTTCACAAACAAGCCCGTATCTCTCGCATACACCCGCGATTTCTGCTCATCGATCGTCGTCACAAATACCTGTGACGGAGGCAGCGTCAGGCGGATCGACCGCCCCTGCGAGCCTTCGCTGATCTCCACGCTATCGGGCTGTAGCTTGCTCATATCCACGCCGGCAATCGTCTGTCCATGCACGATCATCAGCAGCCTGTCTCCCGCCAGCGCATCCGGAAGCACCGCATTCGACTCATTGCCCTCAACTACCGTATCCAGCGAATACACCACCGTCTCCAGACGGTTCAGCCGCTGCACCTTCTCCACTACATCGGGGGCGGACACAATCGTCAGCGGCCTTCCCGTGATCATCGCGGCCAGCTTGCCCGCAATGCCGGACCTCGCGTGATGTACGAACACCCCGAGCGCCAATGCGCCCAGTACAAGCGCCAACGCTACGCCGAAGAATGCCCCCGACCCTCGCCGTCGCCCGTAGTCGTACTGCATAGTCATAGCGATTTCACCTACGCCTTTACCTCGGCGCGTACTACCTTTTCTGCCCGCACAAAACTGCGGTTCGCATAGCTCGCCTTTACGAAATCCCGGAACAGAGGATGAGGCTCGAGCGGCTTTGATTTGAACTCCGGATGAAACTGGCAGCCGATGAAGAACGGATGGTCGGGGATCTCGACAATCTCCACATACGTCGCATCGGGTGTCGTTCCCGTTAGACGCAGTCCACCGCCCGTGAGTACAGCTTCATACTCCCGATTAAATTCATACCGGTGGCGGTGCCGCTCACTGATCGTGGTCTTGCCGTACGCCTTGGCCGCCAGCGAATCGGTCTCCATCACGCAATCCCATGCACCCAGCCGCATCGTCCCGCCCATCTCTTCCACGCCAATCAACTCGCGCAGTTTATAGATAATGCGGTGCGGAGTCGCCGGATCAAACTCTCCCGAGTTCGCCTTGCTCAGCCCACAGACATTCCTTGCAAACTCGATGCACGCCGTCTGCATTCCCAAACAAATCCCAAAGTACGGAACCTTGTTCTCTCTCGCAAACTTGATCGCATTCAGCATGCCTTCAATGCCGCGCTTGCCGAATCCGCCGGGCACCAGAATTCCATCAAACCCCGCAAGCTGCGATTCGTAGCCTTCAACCTCAAGCCCCTCAGCCTCAACCCACGTCACCTTCAGCTTCAGATTCGAATCCAGCGCCCCATGCACCAGCGCCTCCTTCAAGCTCTTATAGCTGTCCTCATACTCCACATACTTCCCGACGATGCCGATCTCCACCTCGTCCTTCGGGTTATACGCGCGGCTCACAATGTCCTCCCACTTGGACATGTCCGGCTCCCTAGTCTCGAGCCGCAGATACTTCATCGCCAGCCCGTCGACGCCCTCTTTGTAGAAATTCAGCGGCACCTCATAGATCGACGGCACATCCCGGGCCACCACCGCCGCCGCCTCTTCCACATTGCAGAACGCTGCAATCTTCTGCCGCATCTCCCGCGGCACAGCGCGGTCCGCACGGCACAGCAAAATATCCGGCTGGATACCGATCGACAGCATCTCTTTCACCGAGTGCTGGGTCGGCTTGGTCTTCAACTCCTGCGCCGCCGCAATCCACGGAATCAGCGTGACGTGTACGAAGCAGGTGTTGTCGCGCCCCAACTCCTGGCGCATCTGGCGAATCGCCTCGAGGAAGGGAAGCGACTCAATATCGCCCACCGTTCCTCCGATCTCCACGATCGCCACATCGCAATCCGCTCCAACCTTGCGCATCGCATTCTTGATCTCATTCGTGACGTGAGGAATCACCTGCACCGTCTTGCCGAGATAATCGCCGCGCCGTTCCTTGGTAATAATCTGCTCGTAGATCCGGCCCGTAGTCAGGTTGTTATCCCGCGACAGCTTCGCATGCGTAAACCGCTCATAGTGCCCGAGATCCAGATCGGTCTCAGCGCCATCGTCGGTCACAAACACCTCGCCATGCTGAAACGGGCTCATCGTTCCCGGGTCGACATTTAAATAAGGATCGAACTTCATCAGGTTGACCCGCAACCCGCGAGCCTCCAGCAGACAGCCAATGGACGCTGCCGCCAACCCCTTACCTAAACTCGACACAACTCCGCCGGTCACAAAGATGTACTTTGCTGACATAGCCTCGACCTCTCTGATTGTTGGTTTTGGTTGTGCTCGGTGTGCACAACCAAGTATATCGCGCCTCCTGTGGAGATGTCGTCCGGGAAGGTCTATCCTCACTCCATGGGCCTGCATCAGCTTGCGCTTTCGCTCGAATCCCGCGCCTACACAGCCCTGCGCTCCTTCGCCGATCGCAAATCCACCCTCCCGGAGCATCTCCTCACCGGCGAGAGAGGAGAAGACGCCGCTTTCTTCCACCTCCGGGCACTCGGCTACACCATCGTCGCCCGTCGCTGGCGCTCTCCTCGAATCCCCGGCGACCTCGACCTCGTCGCCTGGGACGGCCCCACCCTCGTCGTCTTCGAAGTCAAGACCCGAACCTCCCACGGCCTCGCCTCCGCCGAAGCCGCAGTCGACACCTACAAGCAGCAGATGCTCCGCAAAATGGCCTCCGCCTACCTCCGCCAGCTTCCCGAGCCCCACCGCGCCGCCGTCTCCCTGCGTTTCGACATCCTCTCCGTCTATCTCCTTCCCTCCAGCACCGAATTCGAGCACCTCCGCGACGCCTTCCCCCGTAACGAACACGGAACACCCCGCTCCCGATAGCTCCAAGTCACATCCAATCCACGATCTTCGGTGTCTAATAGCGTGTGTACGAATTCCAAGCACGAGGAACCCGCTGATGAGTCTGCCGATGGACATGATGAACGCACCCGCCTACGACCCTACCCGCGACAATCAACGCCGCAATCTCCTCATTGGCATCGTCATTACCCTCTTTCTACTCGGCATCGTCACCTTCGCCGGCTATGTCATGGGCCACGGCTGGCTGTTCACCAACCTGGGCTATGAGCACCGCGTCAACAACTTCTTTGACGCTCTCGAAGCCAAGGACTACTCCAAGGCCTACGCCATCTACTACAACGATCCCGACTGGCAGCAGCATCCCGCCAAATACAGCGACTACCCCCTCGCCCGCTTCACCGAAGATTGGACCACCGACAGCCCTGTCCACGCCCCCATCACCTCGCATCACATCGACATCTCGAAGACCGACGGCTCGGGTAACTTCGGCACCGGCGTCATCGTAGCCGCCCGCGTCAACGGCGACCACAAAGTCTTCATGTACGTCAACCGCGCTGATAAGACCATGACCTGGCCCGCCCCCCACGAACTCCAGTACAACCCCTCGCCCCTCTAACGAATTCGTCTAGCCAGTCGATCAACGCCCTAGCCGATCAACGCGTCCGTACTTGATTCGCCCCTGCCCCTCAGCGTGTTGCGCGAAAGGGCCACGACCACCATCATTACCACCGCCGCCGCCAGAGGAATCCCAAGCCCAGCGCGCAGCGAATGCCGCCACGTCGACACCGCTCCCGTCAGCAGCGGCAGCACCGACGCTCCCACCCCCGCAATCGCAAACACTGTCGAATTCTCCCTGTGCCGCAGCGCCGCCGCCACCACCAGCGGATACACCGGCCCGGCCGCCAGCCCCAGCACCGCCGCCGCCATCATCGTCACAATCCCCTGCGGCCACGCGACCAGCAGAGCCAGCGCCGCGCTCATTGCCACAAAACTCGTCGCCAGCACCGCACGTTCAGGCAGTAGCGCCGCCCATTTCGTAGAATGCACCACCCTGCTCACCAGCGATCCCACCCACAAAAACGTCGCCGCCCCAATCGTGATTCCCAGCGAATCTCCCGCTCGCTGCGCATACGACGTCAGCCATCCACCGGCCGCCGCATCCACTCCCGTCGCGCCAAAGATCAGCACCAGGAGCGACCACGGAATCTTCCCCGTCCCCTTTCGCCGCAACGACGCAGCCTCCGTTTTCCCAGCGTCGCGATTCTCAGACACGGCCGCAGCATCCCTCTCCGCAGCACTGCTCGCCGGACTTTCCTCCACCCACATCGCCCATGCTGCTGTCACTGCAAAAAACACGGCCACCCCGACCAGCACACCCTGTGCATGCGCGATAGCCTGCGATTCGCTCACCACGCCCATGCGAGTCGATCTCAGCGCCACCCAAGGCCCCAGCGCCGCTCCAATCGCCCAGATCAGGTTCAGCCGCGTCAACTCCAGCCGTCGATCAGCAGGGAAGCGCTGCGCCAGCAGCAAGCTGATCGACGTCATCGTCAGCGACAACCCCAACCCATAAACCGCAATCGCGCCGTAAGCGCTCCACCGCCCGGCCCATCCCAGGAACAATGCTCCCGCTATCGTAACCAAGGAGCCTCTCGCCACCGATCGGTTCATGCGCCCGCGAGCAACATACGAACCAAACGACCCCACAGCATAAAAGCAGAACAGCAGCAAGCCACCGCGGGCATCGCTCATCGACCAGCGTCGCAGCAGCAGCGGGAGCACCGCCCCAGGAATGGTCAGTGCCACACCAGTCGCCGCGAACGCTACATACACCGCTGCCTTTCGCCGCAGCTCATCCCCAACGCCTGTTCTCACCTACGCTCCCCAGCCGCAAATCTGCACGAAACAGAATCGCATGCACGCAGGTCGATCGCCTAGCGCCGGGAATCCTCCGACCTCCAAACATGCCGTAGGGTCCGGACGGAGCTGCCTAGGCCCCGCCGTGCGCTGCATTCCACGTTCGATAGGATCCGCTCAGATTGCGAACCCGAAATCCATGCTGCAGCAGAATCCTCGAAGTAAAGTAAGAGCGCTGGCCGGATTGGCAGTAAGCAATAATCTCGCGATCTCGGGGAAGCTCCTCCATGCGCGATCGTATCTGGTCAAGCGGAATGTGGACCGAGCCGGGGATGAATCCCTTCGCGCGTTCATCCGCGCGGCGAACATCAAGCAGAAAGGTCTTCGTCGGATCGATGTTCGCAATCTCGCTCCACTGCGCAAGCTGCACATCACCCTCCAGAACATCCTGCGCGATCATGCCCGCCATGTTCACCGGATCCTTCGCCGAACCAAACGGAGGAGCATACGCCAGCTCCAGCTCCGCGATATCGTCCATCGTCCTTCCGGCCTGCAGCGCCGTAGCCAGAACATCGATGCGCTTATCGACGCCGTCCTGCCCAACCGCCTGCGCTCCCAGCAGCCTGCCGGTGTCTGGCGCGAACAGAATCTTCATCGCAATCAACTCTGCGCCCGGATAGTAGCCGGCGTGCGAACCCGGATGCAGATAGACCGCCTGAAACGGAATTCCCGCTTTGCGCAGAGCCTTCTCGTTGGCCCCGGTACAGCCGGCAGACAGCTTGAATAGCCGCAGAATCGCTGTGCCCCACGTCCCGTCGTAGTGCGACGACCGTCCGCAGAGATTATCCGCCGCAATCCGTCCCTGGCGGTTCGCAGGCCCTGCGAGCGGAATGTGGCTCCACGCTCCGGTCACTGCGTCCTTCACTTCAATCGCGTCGCCGACGGCCCAAATATGCGGGTCGCTGGTCTGCATCCGGTCGTTCACTCGAATGCCGCCCAACGAGCCCAACTCCAGTCCCGCCTTCTTCGCCAGCATCGTCTCCGGACGAACGCCCAGACCCAGGATCACCAGGTCGGCCTCGATGCGTTTGCCACTCTTCAACACCACGACCGAAGCTCCCGCCGTCTCTCCCGGAGCTGGCGCTTCAAACGCCGCGACCGCATCGTTGAGGTGAAGTTCAATTCCATTCGCGACCAACTCCAGATGAAGCCATGCGGCCATCTCAGGATCCAGCGGCATCATCACCTGCGGCATCGCCTCGAGCAGCGTGACCGCCATCCCGCGATGTCTCAACTGCTCCGCCATCTCAAGGCCGATGTAGCCTCCTCCGACGACTACCGCGCGACACTCCTCGCAATCGTTGATCCAGCTCGCAATCGCCTCCACGTCAGGAATATTGCGAACACTAAAATGGCCCGGCCGCTCAATGCCGGGAATCGGAGGACGCAGCGGCGACGCTCCAGGAGACAGCACGAGCTCATCGTACGTCAGCTCATACTCGCGGCCAGTGATGACTTCGCGCACCCTAACGAGCCGCTCGGTGGCGTCGATCGACAGCACCTCAGAATTGACACGAACATCCAGATTGAACTGCGCACGAAGCGTCGCCGGAGTCTGCAGCAGTAATGAATTTCGCTGAATGATCTCTCCGCCAATGAAATAGGGCAGACCGCAGTTGGCGAATGAGACGTGAGGCCCGCGCTCCAGCACAATGATCTCGCAATCCTCACAAAGGCGCCGCGTTCGAGTAGCCGCGCTCGCACCTCCGGCAACTCCGCCGACGATCACAACACGTTTCCCAGCAAGATTCTCCATGATGCGTAACTGCTTTCTCCAGCCATGGTCAATCGACGATGAAGGACAGTAACTTGCTGCCCACCCAGGATTGAACTCCACCGGCTGATGCGTCTCTCCCATTATTTCACCAGGTGCAGAGCCGTCGTGTCGGCTCACCGATCTACTCGATGCGCGATGCGGCTTCCCCTTCATCGAGGAGCGAATCATCGGTCCTCTCCTCTCACAGTCACCACGGAGATCTGGGGCAAGCGTTACGCTTCATCCTCATGCCACTCCGAGCACGCCTGAGAAGCAGGTAACTCCGATCCTTGGTGCCCCATCGCCAGGGGAGATGCTGCCGAGCCCCATCATGGACTCACTTCGCGGTAGCAGCAGCCGAGGGATATCTTGCACAGGCTCTATCGAGCCGCACCCACACCACGACCTCACCTCGCAGTGACGCAATCAAACATCGCAGCAAAGCTGCACCGCCGGCAAAGAATGTTTCAGTTGGTGGGCCCGGAGGGATTTGAACCCCCAACCAAGGGATTATGAGTCCCCTGCTCTAACCGTTGAGCTACAGGCCCTTCAATGGCTTACGTCCTGCGCCCGGTTTGATCTGCGATTGCACCCCAAGGCTCCCTATTCATCTGGAGCAACTGAGCGCGACCACTCACCGGGCCAATCAACATTGTATGGCGTAGACCCCACAGATCAAACTCACAGCCAAAAGAGAGGCCCTGCGAGATCATCTCCGCAGGGCCTCCCCGATACATTCAAAGCCGAACCGCACCTATTGGCTAATAGAATTCACCGTAGCCGTATTGTCGTCGTTGAAGTAAATCTTCTGCGTTGCGACGCTGGTTCCGCTCGTCGCAATGCCGAAGATAGCTCCCGGAGCTCCAGAGTCCACCGACTTCATCCCGACCACCGTCATCGTCGATGGCTGGATCTCGATCATGTTGTTGTCCCCGGTGTTACCCACGATCAGATCGCCGTTATACAGCAGCGCCGAGCTGATCGGGTAGTTCAGCGGACTGCCCGAAAAAATCACCTTCGCCTGCGAAGCATTCGGTCCAGTGAACGAGAACGCCGCGGCCGTCGTCGTCGGGTAGTACCCGCCGGTTGAGGTGCCCGGAGTGAAGTTGATCGTGATTCCTCCAGCCTTGATCGTCGATACACTTGAGAATGCAAGCACGCTGTTCGTGTCGCTGGACACCACATACAACGTGTCGCTCGACGGGTCATATGTCAACCCGGCTGGAGCAAGAATTCCATACGTATTGCTCACCGTAACTGGGAACCCCGAGATGATCTTGCTGTACACCGCCGGCTTCGCTGACACCAATGCCTGTACGATCGATCCATCCATTGCATCGCTGATGTAAAAAGCTGCCGGAGCCGTCGTCATCGATCCTGCAGCCTGCATCGGAGAGCCATACGCCTGTCCCCACGGCTGGGCCCACATGTAGCTGCTCTTCAGGTTACTGATCTCCGCACCCGTCGGGCTGATAATCGGATTATCGTTGGCCGTGTACGCTGCGGCCCAGATATATCCAGCTCCGGGGTTGATTGCCAGCGAGTTACAGCCCGCCAGGTCAGCCGCCTGTGCAATTCGCACCGGCTTCGATCCCGCCACCGGCTTGATGTCTTCGATCGTTGTTCCTGCGCCAGCCATGCCGCTGGCATTGTTGAAATTGCATACGATCAAATCTCCGGCTGTCATTGAGCCAGCGGTAATCGGAGCAATTGCCAGACCGTACGGGTTCGTGTCTCCCGCGCCAGCGCCTGTCCCTACATCGACCGTCGATCCGATCTTCGTCATCGTCGCCAACTGCCCAATCACGGACGGGGGAGTGGTGGTAGTCGTAGTCGTCGTCGTGGTCATGGAATTCATCATTCCGCTGCTGCAGCCCGCGAGCGTCGCGACGGCTGAGGTCAGTATGAGAGCTTGGATAATTCGTTGTTGCATGGTAAGTCTTCTCCTGTTAATGCGGTTGTGCTGATCCAGTTGGGGCTGATTCTTGCGGCTGACCCGGGCGCATGTATGAGTGGGAGAAACTGCATGTTTCTGGCAGGAGCGAGATGGGTCACCTCTCGCGCATCCTGATAATAGGAGCCAAAACTCGCGGGAAGATATAAGCAAGACGCTAGTTCGACAGTCTCTATTTATCCCGGCAACAAAAAGCAAAACCATGATGGATACGGCAAAAAGTATGCTCTTCATCCGCTCGCTAACCACGCTCAACACAAAGAGGGGCGGCGCATCATGCGCCGCCCCTCCTGCTTCCAGCCTCTACTGTTAGTGCGATTAGATTTGTACTGCCTCAACATCTAGTTCGATCTTTACATCGTCGCCCAGCACCGAATCGCCGCTCTTCAGCGTGCCATTCCACGTCAGTCCGAAGTCCTTGCGATTGATTGTGGTCGTCGCGCTGAATCCGCGATGCACACTCTTACCATCCATTCCGGTCTCTTCTTTGCCCGGCTCGTCGAGCTTCAACACTACCTTCTTCGTCACGCCATGCAGCGTCAGGTCGCCGGTCACGTCATAGTGGTCGCCGGCCTTGGTCACGCTCGTGCTCTTGAACGTCATCGTGGGAAACTTCGCCACGTCGAAAAAGTCCGGGCTCTTCAGGTGTGTGTCGCGCTGAGCGACCCCCGTATCCACGCTGGCCACATCGATCGACGCCTCCACCCCAGACTTCACCATATCCGAAGGGTCATACTTGATCGTGCCCGACACGCCACGGAACGTTCCGTGTACCGTGCTGATCGCCATATGTTTGATCGAAAAATCAGCCTCGGAGTGCGCCGCGTCGATCTTCCAATCCTTCGCCTGCGCGCTCATCGCCACTGCACTTACTGCCAGAGCAACCGCAGCTGTCCAACTTGCCACCCGAACATTCGTCATCAATTTAGTCTCCATTTATTCTGCAAACTTTGCAGTGTGATCTCTCTTGGATGTCGCCGGGATTCCAACCGCTCCACAATATTTCACGGCAGTTCAACCCATCGTCCCTCATGACGAACGGGTCACGACCCTCCCCGTCTTACTGCATCGGCCCCCCTTGGCTGTGCATCCCATCAACTCCATTTCATGCCCGCATCTTGCGGAAAGTACCGCTCCATCACCCTCAGGCTGTAATCTATTCACGCTGTAGAGCCGTCTTCGAGGAGTGAGAGGAGTTGCTCCGATCCTCTTAACTAATTCCTCTTCCGATTCAGGGCGCAACACGGACCATTCGCTGTATGTACCTCCAATTACGGGTGTTTATGACAAATCTTTCGCTTAAGACTCTGCTGAAGCCGCTTTCGCTCGCGGTTTGTTCTGTCGCGCTCCTCGTGACCTTCCCCGTCCTTGCTCAAACCAGCGCGCCAAACACGGTCCTCCAGCCGCGCATCACCTCTCCCATCACCAACGCCGACCGCGCCTTGCTCGTCAACTCACGGCCACCCCGCGCTACCCCCGCCGACGACATCGGCGCCGTTCCCTCCACCATGAAGCTGCAGGGAATGTCCCTCGTCTTCAGCCGGACCCCCGCTCAGCAGGCCGACCTCGCCAACCTCATCGCCGCTCAGCAGAACCCGGCATCGCCGCTCTATCACCAGTGGCTTACCCCAGACCAGTTCGCTGCCCGCTTCGGTGTCGCTGAGTCCGACATCGCCGCCGTTGAGTCCTGGCTCCAGTCCCAGGGCTTCTCCATCGATTCCGTCTCCCGTAGCCGCAACGCCATCTTCTTCTCCGGCAACGCCGGCCTCGTCGCCACAGCCTTCGGCGCGCCACTCCACTACTTCCGTTCAGCGGCCGTCGGCAATCAGCCCGCCGTCACCCACTTCGCCCCGTCCACGGATCTCAGCATCCCCGCAGCGCTCTCCTCCAGTGTTCTGGCCATCAATAATCTCTCCAGCTTCCGTCCCCACCCCCAGATCGTGGTCGCGAACCCACGCGCTGCGCAACCGCAGTTCACCTCCAGCACGACCGGCAACCACTTCCTCACCCCCGGCGACATCTCCACCATCTACGACATCACCCCGACCTACAACTCCGGCTTCACCGGTGCTAACCAGTCCATTGCGATCGTTGGCCAGTCCGCCGTCGCCCTCTCCGACATCACCAACTTCCAGACCGCCGTCGGAATCCCAGCCAAGGCGCCCGTTCCCGTCCTCGTCCCCAACTCCGGAACGGCGACCGTCGTCTCTGGCGACGAGTCTGAGTCCGACCTTGATCTCGAATACTCCAGCACCATCGCCATGGGAGCTCAGGTCTACTTCGTCTACACCGGCAACAGCACCAACTACAACGCCTTCGACGCTCTCCTGTACGCTGTCGACGAGCGCCTCGCTCCCGTCATCAGCTCCAGCTACGGCGCCTGCGAAACCACTCTCGGTCAGTCCAACTTCAATGCCCTCGAGGCCATCCTCCAGCAGGCTGCCACCCAGGGTCAGACTGTCGTCTCCGCTGCAGGTGACAACGGTTCGACTGACTGCCACGCCGACACCACCCTCACCGCCGCTCAGCAGGACGCCGTCGCCGTCGACTACCCCGCCAGCAGCCAGTACGTCACCGGCACGGGAGGCACCGAGTACTCTGCCGCCGATGTCGCCTCCGGCAACAGCACCTACTTCACCACGGCTCCCACCTCCGACGTCGTCAGCTCCGCCAAATCCTACATCCCGGAGATGGTCTGGAACGATGACGCCGCCCTCGTCGCCGCAGGCTCCACCACACCCATCTCCGCTGGAGGAGGTGGCGTCAGCATCTACACCAAGCAGCCCACCTGGCAGTCCGGAACCATCGGAGGAGTAGCCTTCCCCTCCATCGGCAACGGCTTCCGCCTCGTCCCCGACGTCTCCATGACTGCTTCCCCGGTTAATGCTCCCTTTGCCTACTGCACCAGCGACACCAGCTCCTGGGCAACGCAAGCCAACGGTGCCAACCCGCCATACCAGGCCGCCAGCTGCAACAGCGGACTGCGTGATGCCACCAGCAAGGACCTCACCCTCGCCGGAGGAACCAGCTTCGTCGCTCCAATCTTTGCTGGCCTGGTCGCCATCATCAATCAGAGCCAGAACTCCACCGGCCAGGGCGTCATCAACCCCACCCTCTACAACATCGCAGCCTCCTCCGCCTACTCCACCGCCTTCCACGACATCACTAACGGCGGCAACCAATGCCTCGCCGGAGTCACCTACTGCGGAACCGGAGCGCAAACTACCAGCTACGCCGCTACCCCCGGTTACGATCCCGCCTCCGGTCTGGGCTCCATCGACTTCGACAATCTCCTCAAGGCCTGGCCTAACTTCGCCACCGCCTCCGCCGTTCCGTCCACCACCACCACCCTGGCAGCCGCTACAAGCACACCGGCCGCCAGCGCCACCGACGCCATCACCATCACCGTCGCTCCCCTCAGCACCTCCACTATGATGCCCACCGGCACCGTCTCGCTCGTTGTGGACGGAGGTACTGCCACGTCGCTGACCCTGACCTCCGGAGTCGCCACCTATAGCTTCAGCTCCGCGACCTCCGGCACCCACGTCCTGGTCGCCACCTACTCCGGTGACGCGAACTTCGGTGCCTCCACCGGCTCGCTCTCCCTCTCCATCCCCGGCGCAACCACCAGCGCAGGTCCGTCCTTCACCATCGCCGCAACCGCTCCCGGCACGGTAACCGCCGGCGGAAGCGCTACCTCCACCCTCGCCATCACCGCCGCAGGAGGCTATACCGGGACCGTCAAATTCACCCTTGGCATCCCCACAGGCCTCAACAACTTCTGCTACTCGGCCACCAATGCGGTCCTCACCTCGGTCTCCAACCGGCCGGGCCTGCTCACCATGTACACCAGCGCCGCCACCTGCAACTCCCTCGGCCTCACCATTCTCAGCCGTCCGGGTACAGGTGCCGCGCGCAGCGTTGCCCTCTCCCACCCCGCCCCCTCTCCCTGGAAGCGGTTACCTCTACCTGCTGCGCTCGCCGGTTCGCTTCTGCTCATCGGCTTCCGTCGCCGCTCCCGTCTGCTCCGCGCCAGCATGGCTCTGGGAGTGCTCGCGCTGCTCTCGTTCAGCGGCCTCGGCCTCACCGGCTGCAGCAATAACAGCACCTCCAGCACCAATAACAGCCTGGGCAACACCACCCCTGGCAGCTATGCCATCACCATCACGGGCACAGACTCCGTCACCCCCACTCTCACCAACACCACGACCGTCACCCTGACGGTCAAGTAGCTCCAGCACCCCTCACCACCCCATGCCCTCGACGATCTTTCGTCGAGGGCATGGGCGTTTTCCCCCTGTCCTTTTCCACGCCTCGCCCCCTATTTCCACCGTCTTCCACCTTGCGCTCGGCCACCCCGAGCCGTACCCTTGATTCATCGCGTATTCACACACGCAAATACCCGCAATTCATGCGGCATTCACGAACTTTCCACAGCAAATCCCTAGAAAAACCGAAGTAAGACCCCCGCGTAACCCCATTTGGGGAGTACCTGCTTCGACACCACTACATCTAGTTGTTTTATACTTGACTCGTACCAGATGCGGCGTTACTTTCATCTTCACCCGCAGCCTCTGGTGCAGCGCCTGCCGTCCTGGCCACACCGCCGACAAGGACCCCCGACGCCACCTGTCCAGCTGTTACGTGGGCTGGAGAAGCGTCCTTTACCAAGGCCGCCTACCCATTTTTGCGCTTCAACCGCATCTCCCCGGATTTCATTCCGGCCGATCCCCAGTTTTTCTTCCGAGAGGTACTTCATGTCCGAAACGATCCAAGCCGCCGCCGCCCAACACACCAACACCGCCGCCGCCGCAACCTACCGCACCTCCCCCGGACTTAACTTCTCGCGCTATTTCACCAGGCCCGGAGTCAACCCCTTCGACGAGATCGCATGGGAGTTCCGCGATGCCATCATTCAGGACTGGAAGGGCAAGCTCGTCTTCGAGCAGAAGGCCGTCGAAGTCCCCTCCGACTGGTCTGTCACCGCGACCAACATCGTCGCCAGCAAGTACCTCCATGGCCAGATTGGAACCCCCGAGCGCGAGAAGGGGGTCCGCGACCTCATCTCCCGCGTCGCCGAGTCCATCCGCGATTGGGGCATCCGTGACGGCTACTTTGCCTCGGCCGAGGACGCCGAGATCTTCTTCGCCGAGCTCACCCACCTCCTCGTCAACCAGAAGTGCGCCTTCAACTCGCCCGTCTGGTTCAACGTCGGCTGCGACCGCCTCGAGCCCAACTCCGACGCGCAGAACTGGCACTGGGACGCCACCCTCGGTAAGGTAGCTTTCTCCCGCACCGGCTACTCCCGCCCCCAGTGCTCGGCTTGCTTCATCAACTCCGTCGACGACTCGCTCGACTCCATCCTCACCCTCGCCAAGACCGAGGGCATGCTCTTCAAGTGGGGCTCAGGAGCCGGCTCCAACCTCTCTGCTATCCGTGGCAGCATGGAGACGCTCTCCGGCGGCGGCACCGCCTCCGGTCCGCTCAGCTTCATGCGAGGCTTTGACGCCTTCGCCGGCGTCATCAAGTCCGGTGGCAAGACCCGCCGGGCTGCAAAAATGGTCGTCCTCAACATCGACCACCCCGACATCGAAGACTTCATCCAGTGCAAAGTCAAGGAAGAGAAGAAGGCCTGGACCCTCATGCAGGCTGGCTACGACGGCTCCGGCCCCGACTCCGAAGCCTTCACCAGCATCTTCTTCCAGAACGCCAACAACTCCATCCGCGTCACCGACGAATTCATGCAGGCCGTCGAGCACGACGGTATGTTCACCACCCGCACCGTCAAGGGCAAGGAGCCGGTCAAGGAATACCGCGCCCGCGACCTCATGCACCAGATCGCCGAAGCCACCTGGCAATGCGGTGACCCCGGCATGCAGTACGACACCACCATCAACCGCTGGCACACCTCCAAGAACACCGCCCGCATCAACGCCTCCAACCCCTGCTCGGAGTACATGTTCCTCGACGACTCCGCCTGCAACCTCGCGTCCTTCAACCTCATGAAATTCCTCACCCCCGGTGGCCAGTTCGACATCCCCGCCTACCGTCACGCCATCGCCATCGTCACCACCGCGATGGAGATCATCGTCGACGCAGCCGGCTACCCGACCGAGCAGATCAGCAAGAACTCGCACGACTACCGCCCCCTCGGCCTCGGCTACGCCAACCTCGGCGCCCTGCTGATGGACCGCGGCCTGCCCTACGACTCCGACGCCGGCCGCGCCTACGCCGCCACCCTCACCGCCATCCTCTGCGGCGACGCCTATGCGCAGTCCGCCCGCCTCGCCGCCACCGCTCCCGCCCTCGGAGCCGCCACGCCCCTCACGCAACAGACCGAGATCACCGGAGGAGCCTGCCCCGGTTTCTACGTCAACCGCGAGCCCTTCCTCGACGTCATCCGCATGCACCGCTCCGAGGTCAACAACATCGATAGAAGCCTCAAGCCCGTTGAGTTGTCATCCGTCGCCGCAGGCGGAGGATCTGCTTCTTCTGTCTTCGCCGACGCCGCCGGCTTCATTGCCCCGCAGCTAGCGGAGCTCAAATCCGCCTCGCAGGACGCCTGGGACACCGCTCTGGCACTCGGCGAGCAGCACGGCTACCGCAACTCGCAGGTTACCGTCCTCGCCCCCACCGGAACCATTGGCTTCATGATGGACTGCGACACCACCGGCATCGAGCCCGATCTCGCCCTCGTCAAGTACAAGAAGCTCGTCGGCGGAGGCATGATCAAGATCGTCAACAACACCGTCCCCGGAGCCCTCTTTAAGCTCGGCTACAAGGACTCCGAAGTCGAGGGCATCGTTAACTACATCGACGCCACCGGCACCATCGAAGGAGCTCCCTCCCTCAAGCCCGAGCACCTCGCCGTCTTCGACTGCTCCTTCAAGCCCGCCAAGGGAACCCGCACCATCTCCTGGACCGGCCACGTCAAGATGATGGCCGCCACCCAGCCCTTCCTCTCCGGCGCCATCTCCAAGACCGTCAACCTCCCCAACGACTGCTCCGTCCAGGACATCGCCGACGCCTACACCGAGTCCTGGCGCCTCGGCCTCAAGGCCGTCGCCATCTACCGCGACGGCTCCAAGGGCACCCAGCCCCTCAACGTCTCCGCCCAGACCGACGCCGACAAGAAGGGAACTGCCGTCTCCGCCGAGTCCAAGGCTGCCGAAGCCGCCGCAGCCCAACAGGTCGCCGCCCTTCGCGAAGCCGAGGAGCTCCTCCACCGCCAGCTCCACGACGCTCAATCGGCGCTCGCCACCACCCAGGCTCAGCTCTCCTCCCTCGTCGCCTCCATCAACCAGAACTCCGACTCCCTCGACGCCCAGGCCCCACCCCGCGCCGTCCGTCACCGCCTCCCCGCCGAGCGCGCCAGCATCACCCACAAGTTCGGCATCGGAGGCCACGAAGGCTACATCACCGTCGGCCTCTACCCCAACGGAGCTCCCGGCGAAATCTTCGTCCGCATGGCCAAGGAAGGCTCCACCATCTCCGGCCTCATGGACTCCTTCGCCACCGCCATCTCCATGGCTCTCCAGCACGGAGTTCCACTCAAGGTCCTGGTAGAGAAGTTCGCCCACACCCGCTTCGAGCCCTCCGGCTGGACGGGCTCGGAAGAGCTAGGCTACGCCAAGTCCATCATGGATTACCTCTTCCGCTGGATGCAGCTCCGCTTCCTCTCCGGCCAGCAGCTGGACCTCTTCGCCGGCCTAAAGCAGCCCACCCTCTCCGCCGCCCTCTCGTCCCACTCGGGCTCGTTACCCCTCTCCGCCCCAAATTCGTCCTCCTACGCTGCCTCTGACTTGTCCTCCCTATCCGCACCTAATTTGTCATCCTTCGCCGCAGGCGGAGGACCTGCTTCACCGTCTTCCGGTCAAACCCAGCCGGGCCACGACACCCCCGCCCTCCACGAGCTCCACGGCGAAGCCTTCGAGCGCAACGACCGCACCCCACCCGCTCAGGGCATCGCCCCCGACCTCGCCGCCTCCAACGGCATCCCTAATCCCTATTCCCTAATCCCTAATCCCTTGGACACGGTCGAAGACCGTGGCCTCTACCACACCGCCTCGGCCATGCAGTCCATGTACAACATGGGCGACGCCCCCAGCTGCAGCACCTGCGGCAGCATCATGACCCGCAACGGCAGCTGCTACCGCTGCATGGAATGCGGAAGCACCAGCGGGTGCAGCTAGGGAGTTGCCAGTGTTTTCAAGACAGTTCAACGTACCCAACGCAAATAACAAGCAGCCTCTTCAGGCAGACCGGATACCTGATACGTGTCCGGTCTGCCACTGTGCGGTTATGCCAGTTGAGACGGGATGCGACTACTGGAATGGAAACACTGCAGAGGCCATATTTCGGTGTCCAAGAGTGACGTGTTCGAAATTTTTTGTTGCGCGCTTCAACATAATGAATGGAGTTGCACTCCTTCAGCAATGTGTTCCGATGACGCCACGTTCCACAGCCTTCGCGAAGTTGATACAGGACGTGTCTCCCACATTTGTAAAAATCTACGGCCAAGCAGAAGCTGCAGAATCCCAGACCCTTAATGAAATAGCCGGGGTGGGCTACCGGAGAGCTCTGGAGTTTCTCATCAAGGACTACCTGATCGCTCATTACGAAGATGAGAAGAGCCAACAAGAAATCCGAGGCCTTTTTCTCGGTCGCTGCATTGAAAAATATGTGAAGAACGACAGTCTTAAGCTCGTGGCCAAACGCGCCGTTTGGCTCGGAAACGACGAGACTCACTACGTTCGGCTCTGGGAAGGCAAAGACATCAAAGACCTCAAGAACGTGATAGCTCTGACCGTCAGCTGGATCGAGATGGAGTTAAGAACATTGGAACTACAAAGAGATATGCCAGAAGCAAAATAGTTCGATTCCGACCAACTTCACTCGCACCACTACCACCCGGAAGAGCACGGCTTCCTCTGCCCACCACGACCCTCGAAGGGGCACGACTTCAGTCGTGCCATAAACCCACCCCAACGACACGGCTTTAGCCGCTGGGGTAAGCTTGGCAATCTTTGGCGATCCCCACTAGAGCAACAAGCCCCACACCTTCTTCATCACACCCCCAACCCAGCCTACTGCCCACAACCGACCCTCGAAGGGGCACGACTTCAGTCGTGCCATAATTCCCACCTCACCGACACGGCTTTAGCTGTGGTGTCTCAACAGGTTGTTGTCATCCAAGCCGGAGCGGCTGATGGGCGGCAGTTGTCCAAGGCTAGCATGAGGTCTGTGCCAGTTGTACTGGTGGGTCCAGGGCTGGAGATGCTGTAGTCGCTGTGCCG
>DAIDGQ010000032.1 GCA_027452215.1 Granulicella sp.
AAGTGGGGGCGTGGAGGGACGCGGGGCGAGAGGAGGCGCAGCGGTTGGCCTGGTAGGCGCGGCGGTTGTCTTGGGCTGCGGGGCTGTTGGCTTGGGCTGCGCGGCGGGCGCAGTGGGCGCGGTGGAGAGCCGCTCGCGCAACGCGTCCGGTAGAAGGATCTTTGGGTTGTCGCGATGATAGAGATCGTAGATCCCCATGTCGCGCAGGTAGTCGACATATGCGCGAAGCTGTTGCTCAGGGGCCATAGATCTAAAGTTTACAGGGATGCGGGTGGCAGCGGTGTGGACAGTACGGTGTAGGTGACCTTGCCTACGCGGATCTCATCCTGCGCCACACGACACGCTTTGATGGAGTTGGAGACACCGAGTGGGGGAGCGCCTGATTGCAGCTGACGAGCGCGGCGAGCGGCGCCCTTAACGAGGCTGTACTTATTTTGGAGTGGTTCTTTATCTACCATCAATGAACCTCCGGGGGGATGAGCTATCGTAGCGCGGGAATTATGATTTTTGCGCAGCGCGAACGAAAAAATAAACTAACTCTGTCGCGTACCGGACACTATTCAGACATTTCTTATCGTGACACCGAAGCTGTGCAGTGCGGACTCCAGGCGCGGCGAGCGTGCGCCGGTGACACACTGTGCGGCGAGATCTCCCTCGGCGGGCGTCGCGTCGCCACGCGCGACGAGGACGATGGAACGCATCTCGGAGGCGGCCTGGTCGAGGATGTCGTTGACCAGAGCGTACTTGTAGTCATCAATCTTCTGGAGCTCGGTGCGTGCTTCTGCGAGTCGGGTCTCGATGACGGATTCGTTGGCTACGCCTTCGGCCTGACTGCGGTTGCGCAGGCGGCGTTCGAGGACCTCGGGGCTGGGAGGAAGGATAAAGATGGAGACGGCGTCGGGCATGGTCTGCATGACCTGGAGAGCGCCTTGCACGTCGATGTCGAGGAGGAGGTCGGTGCCGTGTGCGGAAGCTAGATCGAGCGCGGAGAGAGCGGTGCCGTAGTAGTTGCCGAAGACCTCGGCCCACTCGAGGAACTCTCCGGCGGCGATCATTCGCTCGAACTCTTCGCGGGTGGTGAAGTGATATTCGCGACCATCTTCTTCAGAGCCTCGCGGCTTGCGGGTGGTGTAGGAGATGGAGAAATCGAGGCCGGGGACGAGGCGGCGAACCTCATTGACGAGGGTCGATTTGCCGGAACCGCTGGGCGCCGAGATGATGAACAGAATGCCTGCCATAAATTATTGTTGTTGCGCGTAGTGTAAACCGTTCGGGTTGTGGAGGGTCAGGCGGTTCCCTCACCCGCTTCGACGAGAGCGAGATCGCCGGCTCCAAACTGCAGGTGATAGAGGCGGCTGTAGGTTCCTCCGAAGGCGATCAGTTCGTCGTGGGAACCGAGTTCGGTGATGCGTCCTTCTTCCATGACGGCGATGCGATCGGCGCGGCGAACGGTGGAGAGACGGTGAGCGATGACGAGCACGGTGCGGCCCTGCATGAGGTTGGCGAGGGCGGCCTGGACGGCGGCTTCGCTCTCGGTGTCGAGCGAGGAGGTGGCCTCGTCGAGGATGAGGATGGGGGCGTCCTTCAAGAGGGCGCGGGCGATGGCGAGGCGCTGGCGTTCTCCTCCGGAGAGCCGAGCTCCTCGCTCGCCGATGATGGTGTCGTAGCCGTGGGGGAGACGCTCGATGAAGTCGTGCGCGAGGGCGGCCTTCGCGGCGGCGATGATGCGGGGCATGGGGACGTCGGGCTGACCGTAGGCGATGTTGTTGCGCACAGTGTCGTTGAAGAGCACGGTCTCCTGCGTGACCTTGCCGATCTGCTTGCGAAGGGAGACGAGGGTGAGGTCGCGGACGTCGTGGTCGTCGAGGAGGATGGAGCCACCGGTGACGTCGAAGAAGCGCGGCAGGAGGTTGACGAGCGTGGATTTGCCGGCTCCGCTGGGGCCGACGAGAGCGACGACTTCTCCGCGGCGGACGGTGAGGGAGATGCCGTGGAGGACCTCTTTGCATTCGCCGTCGCGTTCGTAGCCGAAGCGGGCGTCTCGGAATTCGATGAGGCCGGCAAAGCCCTTGAGGGTGATGGCCTTTTTGCGCTCGAGGACTTCATCCTGAGCGTCGATGAACTTGAAGATCTCTTCGCTGGCACCGACGGCCTGCTGGAAGGCGTTGTAGTAGGTGGGCATCTTGCGGACGGGATCGTAGAGGGCGATGACGGCGATGAGGAAGGTGATGAAGGTGCCGATGGTCCAGTTGCCATGCACGATCTGGTTTCGTCCGAACATGAGAAGCAGAGCGATGGCGACGGCGCCTAACGCGTCCATGAGGGGAGAGGAGATGGACTGCACGGCGACGGAGCGCATGTTGGCCGTGAGGAGGCGATCGGCGGCGCGGCGGAAGCGGTTCATCTCCCAGTTTTCCATGCCGAAGGCCTTGACGATGCCGTTGCCCATGATCGTCTCCTGAACGATGTTCTGGATTTCGGCGAGTTTGTCCTGGCCGCGGCGCGTGGTCTTGCGGACGCTGCGGCCGACACGACGCGTGGATGAGACGATGATGGGCACGAAGATGAGCAGCACCCAGGCCATGCGACCGCCGACGATGATGACTACGCCGATCATGAAGACGAGGGTGAAGAGCTGCTGGAGGAAGTCGCTCATCACGGTGGCCATGGCGGATTGAACACGCTCGACGTCGTTGATGAGGGTGGAGATGAGCGTGCCCGAGGTGTGGCGCTGAAAGAAGGCGGTGGAGCGGCCGAGGAGAGAATTGTAGAGGTCGTTGCGGAGATCGGTGACCATGCCGAAGCCGGCCTTGTTTGCGAACAAGGTACCGAGGTAATCGGCGATGGACTTGATGATGGCGGACGCGACCAGAGCGACAGCGACAACGGTCCACGCGTTGTGGAAGCGGTGCGGCAAGAGGACCTGGAGATTGATATGGAAGTGAGTGTGGGGGATGACGAAGTTCAGGACCTTGTCGGGCGAGGAGGCGGCGCTGAGAACGTTGTCGATGATGGGCTTGATGAGAAGGACGCGGAAGGCTGCAAGCGAGCCCACGACGGCCATGAGCAGCACCGAGAGTATCCAGAACAGGACGTAGGGCCGCATGTAGCCGAGGAGGCGAAGAACAAGCTTCATGCGAGACACCGGCGGTGGGGGAAAATCGTCATCAACCGATAGTGTACCCGCGCGGAGGCACGGAACGAGTGTTCGCGTGCGTCCGCCGGGGGCTATGGGGTTGAGCTAGACGGTTGAACGAGACAGTTGAGCTAGACGGTGACGACGATCTTGCCGATCTGGGCGTTGGACTCCATGTAGCGATGGGCGGCGACGATCTGATCGAGGGGGAAGGTCTTGTCGATGCGGGGATTGAAGGCGCCGGACTGCAGGTGGTCGAAGACGTATTGCTTGGCCTTGGCGAAGGCGGCGGGATCGGCGACGACTTCGAAGAGGGTGTAGCCCTTGATGGTGAGGTGCTTGCTAAGGGCGGCGAAGAGAGGGTAGGGTGTGGGGTCGGTGGAGAGTGCTCCGTACTCGAAGATGGTTCCGCTGACAGAGGCTGCGGCGGCGATGGCCTCGAGGCCTTTGCCGGCGATGGGATCGAAGGCGATGCGGGTTCCCTTGCCTGCGGTGATCTCGCGGACGCGAGCGGCGAGGTCCTCTTCGTCGGTGGCGATGACGTGGTCGGCACCGAGAGCGAGGAGCTCGGACTTCTTCTTCGAGGTGCGCGTGGTGGCGATGCTAATGGCGCCTTCGGCTTTTGCGATTTCGATGGCTGCGATACCGACGCTGCTGCTGGCCGCAGTGATGAGGACGAAGTCTCCCTTGGCGAGTTTGCCCTGCTGGATGAGCGCGCCGTAGGCGGTGAGGTACTGCATCCAGATGCTGGTTCCCTGCTCGTACGAGAGCGAGGCTGGGTAGGCAGCGATGGCGTTGACGGGGACGATGGCGACCTCGCCGTAGACGCCGTATTTATCGGCGGGAAAGGCGGGGACGGTGCTCACGGTCTTGCCGACGAGAGCGGTGTCGACGCCGGGGCCGACGGCCTCGATGATGCCGGACGCCTCATAGCCAAGCAGCGAGGGGAGGACGGGCGCGACGAGATATTGGCCGCGGCGGAACATGACTTCGGCGCGGTTGAGGCCGATGGCCTTGACGCGGAGACGGACTTCCCCGGCGGCGGGCTCGAGCAGGGGAAGCGTTTCCAGCTGCAGAACCTCGGCATCGCCGGTCTGATGGAAACGAACAATCTTTGTGGTCTTTGGGGCGGTCGACGTGTTTTCAGCGGACATGGACTCTCCTGGGTGGTAACAGGAATTTAGATGCCGGTCGAGAGAAAAGGACGCTGTCTATCGGGGCATGTCGCGGTGGGAGGATTTGGCGCGATAGCCGGCAGCAGCGAGGCGCTTCTTCAGCTCTTCGGCAATCATGACCGAGCGGTGCTGGCCCCCGGTGCAGCCGATGCCAATGGTGAGATAGCTCTTGCCTTCGTGGATGTAATGGGGGAGGAGGAAGGTGAGCATGTCGGTGACCTTGTCGAGGAACTCGCGGGTCTGGGGAAACTGGCGGACATACTTTGCGACTTTGGGGTGCTTCCCGGTGAGCTTGCGGAACTCTGGAACGAAGTGCGGATTGGGAAGGAAGCGGACGTCGAAGACGAGGTCGGCGTCGGTGGGAACACCGTTCTTGAAGCCAAAGCTGGTGACGGAGATGGTGAGGTTGCGATCGCTCCTGGCACCGCCGCGGGTGAACTCGGCGTTGATGTGGGCGCGGAGCTCGTGGACGTTGAACTTCGAGGTGTCGAGGAGGATGTCGGCAACGTTGCGAATGGGATCGAGGCGCTTGCGCTCGGCGCGGATGGAGGCGATGACGGTCTCGCCCCGACCCTTGGCGTCACGGCCGAGGGGATGGGGGCGGCGGGTCTCGGAGAAGCGGCGGACGATGGAGTCTTCGCTGGCATCGAGGAAGACAACGCGGGTGGGGAGGACTTTGCGAACCTTGGCGAGGATGGCGGGAAAGCGCTCGAGGCGACTTCCCTCCCGGACGTCGACGACGAGGGCTGCATGGGTGATCTCGGCAGACTTGGCGACGAGGTCGGCGAAGCGGGGGATAAGCTCGAGAGGGAGATTGTCGACGGAGTAGAAGCCGAGGTCTTCGAAGGTCTTGAGGGCGGAGGCTTTACCGGCACCGGAGAGGCCGGTGAGGATGACGAGTTCGCGTGGCTCGCCGTCGTCGGAGACGGAGGATTTTTTGGCAGGCTTACGGGTGGCGATCGCAGGGGGCGGCGGCACTTGCTTGGCGAGCTTTTGGGGTGTCGCGGGCAACGGAGTCGCCTTGGCAGAGACCTTCCTCGGGGCAGATGTCATGCATGAATCGTAGCACCGCCGGGAGGATGGCATCCTCCCGCGAGCGTGGCGGGCGGGAGGATGCCGGGACAGAACGGGCGGCTAGACCGGGAGCGGTCGGGGATGATCCCGGACGGTCGTGTAGCGCTCTTTGGAGCGGATGGCTTGCAGTTCCACCTTCTGCATGGCGTCGCGGAGAGCCGTCTCCATCTCGGCTGATTCGCTGGTTGCGACGAGTTTCTCGCCGCGGCACTGCACGCTGACCTCGGCGATTTTGCGGTACTTATCTTCGGTGAAGATGACATGAGCGCTGGTGCAGCGATTGGTAACGAGGGCGATGCGAGCCATCGCTGCTTCGGCGAGGGCTTTGAGCTTAGGCGTAACGATGGTATGACGACCGGTGTATTCCATGATCATGTAGCCTTCTCCTTGCAGCCGTTTGGCTGCCGTTAAGACTTATGAGATGCGCCCCGAGGGTGCCGCGTCTAGATACTCTGACTCACGCTCTAACGCTGGCGCCGCTGGTGCGTACTGGGAATCTGCATGTCTTCTCGATACTTTGCAACGGTGCGGCGGGTGACCTTGATTCCCTGCCGCTGGAGCTCGGCGGCGAGGTAATCGTCCGTCCACGGTTTGCGGGGATCCTCCTCCTCAATAAGCTTTTTGACGCGCCGTTTGAGCAATAGTAGCGGCAGGTCTCCACCCTCGGGGCCACCTACACCCTCCGAGAAGAAGAATCTTAGCTCATAGACGCCCTGTGCGGTATGAACATATTTATTTGCGACCGCTCGGCTGACGGTGGAGGGGTGGACTCCGATCTCCTCGGCGACCTCCTTGATCATCATGGGGTGGAGGCCTTCGACTCCCCGCTCTAGGAAGTCTCCCTGGCGGCGGACGATGATTTCGCAGGTGCGAACGATGGTGTTCTTGCGCTGCTCGATGTTGCGCAGGAGCTGGATGGCGGACTTGTAGCGCTCCTTGACGTAGTCGCGAACTTCGCGATCGACGGTCTTCTGGCCCAGCATGCGGCGGTAGGATTTGTTAAGCCGCAGCGCGGGCATGTCCTCTTCGTTCATGACGACGACATATTCATCGTCGCGCTTGACGAAGGCGACGTCGGGTTCGATGAGACGGGTTTCGGCCTGGTTGTAGCACTGGCCGGGGCGAGGGTCGAGGTGGCGGATGAGCTCGACGGCCTCCTGCACTCGCTCGGCGGGGCGCTGGCAGACCCGGACGAGCTCTCGCATGTCCTTCTTCTGCAGGAGGGGGAGGTGCTGGTGAACAATGACGGCAGCGACATCGAGTGTGGCGAGGATGGGGTCGGCAGGGCTGGCAGCTGCGTTAGCCTTTGCGCGACGCCCGGCGGCGGCGTCCAGCTCGCGGCGCTGCGCGTCGAGCTGCCAGAGGAGGCACTCGCGGAGGTCGCGGGCACCGACGCCGGCAGGATCAAGCCGAGCGACGACGGCTCGAGCCTGCTCGATGAGGGCGAGAGGGTCGAAGGCCGCAGGCGGGGTTGGGATGGCGTCGAGCAGCGCTTCGGCGAGCTCCTCATTGCTGGCGGTGAGGTAGCCGTCGTCGTTCAGATTGCCGATGATGAGTTCGACGGCGGTCCTGACGCTGTCTCGCAATGAGAGCGAACCGAGCTGCCAGAGCAGGTGGTCGGTCAGGGTGCTGGGTTGTGAGAGGAACTGCTCAAAGGAGGGCTTGTCGAACTCTTCGAAGTTGGAGGCGGTGCGGAAACCGGGATCGAGATAGTCCTGGAAGTAGCTGCCGAAGTCGATTTCGTCGAAGGGATCGACCTCTTTGCGTTCGGGCTCACTGGCAAGGTCTTCGGCGCTGCGCTCGCGGTCGCCCTCCTTGCCGGAACGCTCGTCGAGGGTCTCGTTCGACTCATCAATCTCTTCGAGGACGGGATTTTCGACGAGCTCATTATTGATCATGTCCTTGAGCTCAAGCTTGTTGAGGGCGAGGACGGTCACCATCTGAACCAGGCCCGGAGTGAGGACCTGGCGCTGGGAGAGTTTTATGTTAAGCCGTGGCTGGAGCAACCGATTCGACCTCGCGACAACCGCAGAGAGTGCGGCGAGCGACACCGGCAGGGATTTGCCAGCACGCTTAGGGCCAGTTTAGCGCGCAAACGCGAAAATAAGCGAAAAATGAACCGTACCGGCTACCAAAATGATTTGGAAGTGGAGAAGTGGAGTGGATGGCCTGACTAGACCATGGAGAAGCCTTCGCCGAGGTAGACCCGCTTGACTTCGAGATCGCGGCCAAGCTCGCCGGGGCTTCCGGTGCGGAAGATTCGGCCCTCGTTGATGATGTAGGCGCGATCGGTGACGGAGAGGGTTTCGCGGACGTTGTGGTCGGTGATGAGGACGCCGATGCCGGAGGACTTGAGGTCGAAGATGATCTGCTGGAGCTCGAGCACCGCGATGGGATCGATGCCGGAGAAGGGCTCGTCGAGGAGGATAAAAGCGGGTTCAATAGCAAGGCAGCGGGCTATCTCGACGCGGCGGCGCTCGCCACCGGAGAGGGCGTAGCCACGGGTTTTGCGGACGTGGCCAAGGTTGAGTTGTGAGATAAGGCTTTCGGTGCGCTTG
Organism: Granulicella sp.; assembly: GCA_027452215.1. Lineage (GTDB taxonomy): Bacteria > Acidobacteriota > Terriglobia > Terriglobales > Acidobacteriaceae > Granulicella. Next base: position 7,944 of record DAIDGQ010000032.1, read on the forward strand.
CGGCGGGCCTCCCAGGTGAGGTGCTGCGTCTCGAGCACGGCGAGGATGTTTTCCTCGACGGAGAGCTTGCGGAAGATCGAGGGCTCCTGCGGGAGGTAGCTGATGCGGTGCTCGCGAGCGCGAAGGTACATGGGAGTGCGGGTGATATCGGCCCCGTCGGTGAGGATGCGGCCGGAGTCTGGCCGGACCAGGCCGACAATCATGTAGAAGGTGGTGGTCTTGCCGGCACCGTTGGGGCCGAGCAGACCGACGACTTCACCCTGACCAATTTGAAGGCTGACGCCGCGGACTACCTGGCGTCCGCCGTAGGCCTTGGTCAGCTCCTCGGTTTCGAGGGTTCTCATGCGGCTACTGCCTCTCTTCTTTGGAAGGACTGATGTGCGTTTCGGTTCGCACACGGCCACCTTTGCCCCTGGGGGCACCAGGAACACTGGTTACGACAATCGTACTACCGGCGTCGCCAAATAGCAGGGTGGCGCCCGTGATGGTGCCCTGCTGCGCATCGACGATGCGAGGTGGGATGGCAGGCGTTCCGGTGAGGACGTAGGCACCGGTTGCCGGCGTGTAGAGCAACTGCTCTCCGGTGCCGTGGCGGCCCGCCTGATCCATCTGCACGGAGCCGTAGACGACGACGCGGTCGATGGAGCCATTGAGCAGACTGGACTGTGACGGGACGTTGTTGGGCCGCTGATTGGCGGCGGGAGATTTCTTTGCGGGCTCGAGGAAGACGACGGCGTGTTGACCTCGGACCTGGCCCGTGGTGCCATCGAGGACGACTCCTCCGGAGAAGGTCGCCTCACGTTGCAGATCGTTGTAGTCCATCTTCGGGCTGGCGACTCGGAGGATGCTGGCTGCTCGAGGCGTGGCACCTGGCTTTGGCGTGGAGGGGGTGGAGGCGAAGATCGCGTGGATGAGGGCTCCTGGTTTGGCGGGGCGGGCGCTGAAGGTGCGCTTGATGCCGTCGAAGAGGAGGATGGCGGCCTGGACCTGCGAGGCGTCCTGCCACATGCGCGCGGGCTCGGCGTCGGTGCCGTCGAAGGTGGCGAGCCGGTCTGCGTGATCGAAATGGACGCTGGCTGCGAGGACGTGCGTCACCGGTGTTGGCTTTGCGCCGGGAGAGCGATCAGGGCTAGGGGCGGATGCGACGGCCGCATTCTGGAATGTGGCCTGAACGCCGCCGCTGGCGTCTGCGTCCTGGGAGCGTTGGTTGAGCGAGACGGTGGGAGCGATGAGGGATGCGGTATCGCCTTCGAGGTGAGCGTCGCCGGTAAGAGTGAGGACCTGGGTTGCGCCGTCGTAGACTGCGCGGTCTGCGGTGCCGGTAGAGACGGATGCCGGCGCGGCGGCCCCGGGTTTGTCTGCAGCGCGGTCGTGGATGATCACATGACCTGATTGGATCGCCGAGGAGATATTCATCGCGGCGGTGTCCGATGTAGAGGGACCGGAGCGGTGGTCAGGTGAGGCGAAGGTTAGGTCCAGGCTGTCTCCGCTGCTGGTCTCCTGCTCTCCGCGCGGAGCATCCTGCTGGAGCACGGTGTGGCCTATGCCGTAGAGCCGTTGCGGGCGCGTTTTATTGTCAGCGCTACTCGCGAAGAGAATGCGGAGGTCGTCGGCGGAGACCTGCATGTTTTTCAGAGGGAGAGGCTTTGTCTTATCGACAGCGACGCCTTTGGCGGGGGGCGCGAGGGACTCTCCTGCTGCGTGGGCCGATCCCGTGGCGTGAATCTCGGTGAGATGTGAGGGTGATTTTCGGTCGCCCGGGGTGAAGAGTGCTACGATCTTTGCTCCGTCCATGGAGCGCGCGAGGCCACGTGGGTTTGATTTGCGGTCGACCATGTACAGCCTGGCTGCACCGGTCGCGACAATGGAAGTGGGCGAGCCCTGGGCACTGAAGGCTGCGTCAAGAATGTTGGCCGAACCGTGCATGGGACGGAGTGGATTTGTGTCGACGAGAACAACATCGTCCGACACTCTGGCGGTTTGCGGAAGGGACTGCTGGTTGAGCGATGTATCCAGACGATCGCCTGTGATCTGTTGCGTGCCGGAGGTAAGCAGGACATGGTTCAGGCCCTCGACTCGCTCGAGAGAACCGTCCTTGCGGAGGTAGAGGACGGCGCTGTCGGCGCTTGCGCTGCGGCCCTGGGAGACGACGACGGGAGTGGTGAGGGTGGCGAGGTTGCGGTCGCGGTCCACGTCGGCCCGGGTGGCCGTTACGTGCAGCGGCTGGCCATGCGCAAGGCCGTCCATGCGCACGTTGGCGAGGAGGTGCAGCGTGCTCTGCCCGGAGTTGAACTCGGCGCCGAGCGAGGTGCAGCGCATGTCGCCATAGCTGAACTCAACTTGCTGGTCGGTGGCGGCTACGCCGAGCTTGCGCAGATAGACGAGGCCGCTGGTGCGGACATGTATCACTGGCGCGGGCTTCACGTTGGCGGGCGATGGGCTGGCGGGGGCGGGGCTGGAGGTTGACGGGCTGGCAGATTGAGCGACGGAGCGGCCTCCGTTGGCGAGGCCCTGAGGCGGCTGCAGGTCCATGAAGACCTCGCCTTTGGCCCGCACGATTCCTTCATTCTCGTCGTACTCGATCTCCGAGCCGTAGATGTGGTCGGCTGCGTCGCCGGAGCGGTTGTAGACGAGCATCTCGGCGTCGTGGAGGGCGTATTTACCGCCGCCGAGCGAGCTCTCAGTCTTTGCGCGGATGGTATAGAGCTTTCTCCCCTTGAGCGACTGCGACCAGGTGACACCGCTGGAGTCGTGGGTGAGGGTTACTCCGGAGTGCGCGAGGATCTGCTGGTAGGCCTTGAGCGCGCGGTAGCGGCCGTAGCCGATGTAGAGAGCAAGGACGACGACGAGAAGCACCGCTCCTGCAATGAGTACCCACCGAAGTCTCTGTATCGACAGCCGCATCGTTTCCCTGGATTTATCTTCTCATTGTGACGTTCATCCCCTGCGAATGTTTGTAGGCGACAATGGGGAGACGAGAGAATCGTTAGAATAGAGAGTATGGCTGATCAGCTTTATCTGAGTGTCTGGTATCCCAACTTCCGCTTGCAGTCGCTGCCCGCAGCGCTGGTGGGTGTTCTGCGGCAGTTTGCCATCATCGCGAAGGACGGGCAACAGAACAGCACGCTGGGGCGGGTTGCCGCGGCGAGCACGTATCCGATCGACTGGACGGAGTCGCCGACGTATCAACGGATTTATGTGAATGATGATCGTGCGCAGAGTTCGGAGGACACCGAGGGCTCGATTATTGAGAACGCTGTCGCTGAGGCGACGGAGCAGTTGCATGAGGACACGGCGTACGAGTTCGAGATGCGTTGGATGCTGTGGTCTCCGGGCGCTTCCCCGGTTGCGAAGGAGGCGGAGCTGGATACGGTGTGGAAGCTGATTCCGTCGACGGTGCGGGTGTCGGGGTTTGGACCGGAGTTCGATGCGGGGAGCTATGAGCAGAATGGGCACATCCGCGTGGACTTTGGGCTTGACACGCCTTGGGTTTTGGAGGATGAGTCGCTTGACCTCGCGGCGGCGGAACGGATCAAGCAGAATGTGCAGAAGCTGCTGGCGTTTACGCTGAGCGTGGAAAAGAACTGCGGGATCTCCAGCCGCTTGCTGTGGACTGAAAGCGGTGAGCCGCTGGCGCAGAAGCTGATTGCTCGGCTGCAGCGGTTGAATTGAGGTTGACCCCTCTTCCCCTCCCACGGGGTACTTTTTGATTCAGACTATTGAGAAGAGGTCGGTTGGGCGCAGACTTATGGCGGTCTGCGTTCTCGGGGGGACTTTGGTTCGAGGGGTCAGCCGGCGGTGACGATCTCGGAGAAGTCGGCGATGCGGGAGAGGTCGTTGAGGGTGCGGGTGAGGAGGGCTAAGCGGTTGGCGCGGAGATCGTCGCCGGGAGCCATGACCATGACCTTGTCGAAGAAGTCGTCGATGGAGGGGCGGAGGGCGGCGATGACGCGGAGAGCTTCGATGTAGTTGCGCTCGGCCTGCAGCTCCTCAATGGCGGAAGCTGCGGCGCTGGCGGTGACGGCGAGAAGCTTCTCGGCGGGGTCGAGGAGAAAGTCGTGGTCGACGATGGACGAAGGGATGTCACCCTTGGCGTGGGCCTGGGTGAGGATGTTCTTCATGCGCTTGAAGGCGGCGGAGACGGCGAGGAAGTCTTCGCTGCCGCGCATAGCAGTGACGGCTTCTGAACGGGCTACTAGGTCGCGAAGGTCGTTGGTGCCGGCGGCCATTGCGGCTTTGACAACGTCGTAGGCTTGGCCGCGAGCTTCGCGGAGGTAGAAGTCGATGCGCTCGGCGAAGAATACCGGAATGTTACCGAGGCTTTTCTTGATCTGTAACTGCGCCAGAAGGTCGTCTGATGTTGGCATCGCAGAATTAAGTACATCCGTGAGTGTCAGTGGAAGATTTGATTCAGCCAAGATTCGGACGACGCTGTTTGCTGCTCGGCGGAGGGCAAACGGGTCTTTCGATCCCGTTGGCTCTAAACCCAAAGAGAACATATCGATGATCGTGGATGCCCGATCCGCCAAACCTAAAATTTGTCCTTCAGCAGCGCGTGGGATGCTGTCCTTAGAGGAGGCGGGGAGGTACTGGTCGTAGATGGGGTCGGCGACGGTGGGGCTGAGGCCCTGGGACGCCGCGTAGAGGCCGCCGATGATGCCCTGGAGCTCAGTGAACTCCTTCACTAGCTCGGTGGTGAGGTCGGTCTTGGCGAGGGTGGCGGCTGTATCAATAGCGTTGGCGTCCATCGTTGCGCCGCGTGAGGTAGCGATGGCGGCGAGTTTGGCGGCGAGGGTGCGGACGCGCTCAGATTTTTTGGCGTAGCTGCCTAGGTCTTTCTGAAAGGTTACGTTTTCGAGGAGGGCGACGCGGTCGGTGAGGGGTACGCGCTGGTCGAACTCCCAGAAGAAGCGGGCGTCATTGAAGCGGGCGCGGAGGACTCGCTCGTTGCCCTGCTTGATGATGGGGGTGTTGATTTCGTCGAGGGCGATGTTGGTGACGGTGAGGAAGTGGGGAGCTAGTTTGCCGTGCGCGTCTTCGACGGCGAAGTACTTCTGGTGGTCGCGCATGACGGTGACGAGGACCTCTTCGGGGAGCTCGAGGTAGGCGGGCTCGAAGTTGCCGAGGAGGACGTCGGGCCACTCGGTGAGGTGCGTGACGGCGTCGACTAGAGCTTCATCTTCGCGCCAGCGGGCGTTGGGGATTTGGCGGGTTATCTTGTCGAGGGCCTTGCGGATTTTCTGGCGGCGAAGTTCTACGTCGGCCAGGACGTACTCGCCTTCGAGTTGGGCGAGGTAGCTGTCGGGGGCGACGATGTCGAAGGGCTCGCCGGTTGAGAGGACGCGATGGCCGTAGGTGGAGCGGCTGGCGGTTTGGCCGGCGAACTGAATCGGGACGATGCTGTCGTCGAGTAAACAGACGAGCCAGAGGACGGGGCGGACGAATTTTTCGTTGCTGCCCGGAATCCAGCGCATGTTCTTGGCCCAGTAGAGGGCGGAGATTTCTTTGGGGAGTTCGGAGGCGAGGACCTCGGCGGCGGTGCGGCCGCGCTTGAGCGTGGTGGCGGCGAGGTAGTCGCCCTTGGGGGTGGAGATGGTGCGGAGGTCGGCGACGGCGACACCGGACTTGCGCGCGAAGGCTTCGGCGGCGGGCGTGGGGAGGCCGTCCTTGAAGGCGATCTTGACGGCGGGGCCGGTGATGTCTTCGGAGATGTCGGATTGCTGTTCGAGCACGCCTTGGATGAACACGGCGAGGCGGCGGGGCGTAGCGTAGCTGTGCGCGACCGGATCGGAGGCGATGAGTTGTTCGCGCGTGAGGAGAGCGAGAGTGCGCTTGAGGAGCTCGGCCTGCGCGCTGGCGATCATGCGGGCGGGGACTTCTTCTAATCCGATTTCGAGTAAAAAGTCTGGCATGTGGTTCCTTTGGTGCGGTGAAGCATTTGTGGCGCGGCGGGCGAGAAGCAGGTTCTTCGCTGCGCTCAGAATGACAACCAGAAAAGCAACGACAAGAGCGAGAAGCAGATCCTCCGCTATGCGAAGGATGACAAATCAAAGAATGGCTAGGCGGTGGTGAGTCCGGGCAGGGCGGTTAGGCGTTGCTGCTCGGCGTAGATTTTGGCTACTCCTACGATGAGGTTGCGGATGCGGGCCATGACTCCGACTCGCTCCGTCACGGAGATGGCTCCGCGGGCGTCGAGGAGGTTGAAGGTATGTGAGCACTTGAGCGCTAGCTCGTAGGCGCCGAGGGTTGGGAAACGGAGGACTTGGGAATTGGAATAAGTCTTACCGCCTGCCTCCACCAATTCCTCAAATTTGATCGCGCCCTCGGCAATGTCTGGCCACTTCGCAAGGAGGGCCTTGCATTCGGCTTCGTAGAGTTCGAGGTGCTTCCAGAGGCTGGGGACGTCGGCGTAGTCGAAGCTGTAGGCGCTGAATTGCTGTTCTTCATGGAGGCGGACGTCGCCGTAGGTTAGCTCAGCGCCCGTGATGGGGTCGCGGGACCAGACGATGTCGTAGATGCGGTCGAGGTCCTGGAGGAACTGCGCGGTGCGCTCGAGGCCGTAGGTGATTTCGCCGGAGATGGGGTCGAGGTCCATGCCTCCGCACTGCTGGAAGTAGGTGAACTGGGTGATCTCCTGGCCGTCGAGCATGACCTGCCAGCCGACTCCCCAGGCTCCTCCGACGGGCCACTCCCAGTTGTCCTCTTCGAACTTGATGTCGTGCTGGGCGAGATCGATGCCGATGGCGACGAGGGACTCGAGGTAGAGCTCCTGGACTCGCTCCGGTGGTGGTTTCAAGATCACCTGCAATTGAGTATGACGAAAAAGCCGGTTGGGATTTTCGCCGTAGCGGCCGTCGGCGGGGCGGCGCGAGGGTTGCGCGTAGGCGATCGAGATCGGCTTAGGGCCGAGGACCCGCAGGAAGGTGTCGGGCGACATGGTGCCGGCGCCGACTTCGAGGTCGTAGGGTTGCTGGAGCACGCAGCCGTGCTCTGCCCAGAAGCGCTGCAGGGTGAAGACCAGCTCCTGGAAGGTGAGGGGTTTCTTTGCGACTGCCGAAGACATTCCCTGATTCTAAATGCATAGCGCCGATGGCTCGGCGCTATGCGTTGTGGAGATGAGGGAGAGGGCCACCGTTTCGCGTCAGGAGACAGGAGCGGCAGGGGTGGCGGGAACGATGCGGGTGTTGGCTACCACGTGCGCGACGATGGGAGTGCCGACTGGGATGGCCGCTTCACCTCCGTGGGCGGCGATGGCGGCAAGGCCGACGACGGGTACCATCAGCCAGGCGATGGTGCGGACGAAGTGGTCCTGGCCGAAGCAGGTGGCGGTTCGGTGCAGAGGAACGGTGATGCCGTCGAGGGTGAGGGAGTCGACGCGGACGGTGAGCTCACCGGGCATGCCGGCGAGACCCTTGGTGTCGACGTGGACGACGGTGGCTTGTGCGTTGACCTGCGCGGGGAGGTAGATGTGGCCGTTGACCTGGATGTCGGTGGCGGGATGGAGAGGGACGGTGTCTCCGATCTCGGCGTGCGAGGAGCTGACGGGAGCGGCGAAGACGAGCGGAATTTTGAGGCCGGCGCGCAGCATGCCGTCGGTGCTGATGATGGAGGGAGGGGTGGGAGGGACGGAGTGCGGGAAGGTGTAGACGGCGTCGGAGATGAGGCTGGCTCCGCCGTAGGGCATGACCGCGACGGCCTGGAGACGGGTGGTGCGGTCGATGGTGATGGGGCCGACGTACGGATGAGCGTAGCGGGTGAGGGTGAGGCCGTCGGGCGCGGTGGGAGCCCAGCCGTCGGTGGTGTAGTAGAGGTACGCGCCGTGAAAGCGCTCATGGAGGCGGACCTTGATGGGGGCGTCGTAGGTCCCGGACTTAACGGAGATGTCGGGATGCCAGGCGCGGGCTTCATACATTCCGGGATTGCCGGGCGTGTTGATGGCGTCGGCGTTGGCTTGCTGTGCGAACTGCTGGGCTTGCTGGCTGGCTAGCTGGGAGTCTTGCATGGCCTGCTGGTTGGCCATAGTGGCATCGGTGGCGGCCTGCTGGGCCTGATCCATCGCCATCTGTTGAGACATGTCCTGGGAGAAAGCTGGCAGGGCGACGAAAAGGAGAGCACAACTTGCTAGAAAGAGTCGCATAACGTTCACCTCGTACGCTGAGTACGACGGAGCTCGAAGTGCGAGAGAGGACAGCGGTTGCGCGAAAAGATTTAAATGCGTGCGCTTATCGCGCGGTGAGTTCGCTAGAGGGATGGGAGGTGGGAGGGCGTGCGAACGCGGCGAGCCAGGCTAGAGGCCGCGTGGGAGTTCGGCATCGGTGTAGCGCCGTGTAATGTGCTGAGAGCAGTTCCAGTCGTAGGCGACGATCGAGATGATGAAGATGCGCTCGATGGTGGCGGGGTAGGCGGGCTGACGGAGACGGGCTTCGAGCGCGGGGTCTTCGCCGAGCTCGAGGATGCGGGCGTGACCGATGATCTTGAGGCGAGCCTGGTGCGGGTAATCCATTAGGAAGAGAGCGACACGGTCGTTGGTGGCGAGGTTGCCGGCGGTGATGTACTGCTTGTTTCCGGCGAAGTCCGCGAAGGCGAGGGTGCGTCCGTCCAGCACCTGCAGGAAGCCGGCGGGGCCGCCGCGATGCTGGATGTAGGGCCAGCCGTCCGATGTGACGGAGGCCAGATAGAAGCTGTCGCGGGCGGCGACGAACTGCTGCTCGAAGTCGCCGAGGGCTTCGTCGCGCGTGCCCAGGGCGGCGAGGCGCTCATACTGGGCTCGGGAGCCGTGTTGCTGCTGCAGGCGCTTTGCGGCGGGGGAGAACATCGCCTTCGCGAACTTGCTTCCCATGGAGGCCTCCTGGGATTAGAGTGCCTGGGCCCAGGAAAGATGCGATTGCTATGCGATGAGCACGGTCGCACTGCGGAGGCGGCGTTCGAGGTGGCGCTCCAGGGTGGCGATGGCGAAGGCGCGGAGGTCGGCGGAGCGGGCGGGGGGCCAGGGTTCGGTGAGGAGGTCGGCGAGCGGGGTGCGGGCGATGCGGTGGCTTTCGGAGACGGACGAGGCGGAGAGAGCCCGGCTGGCTTGGCTGGCGGATGTAGCGCGGCGGTCGTCGAAGCAGGTGACGCCGTCGGCGGTGGGCGACCAGTAGACGGTCTGGCTTCGCAGGTCGAGGCCACATGCAGAGCAGTGGCCGAGTTCGGGCATCCAGCCCATAAGGCGGTTCATCCAGAGGCAAAAGTAGGTGACAGGGAGGTAGATCTGCTGGGGTCCTTGAACGTTGTGCGAACCTACATCTGAAAATCCAGATGTGGGGCACCCGGATTCTTGTGGACTCACCTTAGTCGACGATGGGGCACTCGAGGTTCCGGAGTGGATGGAGGTGAGGACGGTGACGGCGAGGCGGTAGATGTTGTCGTCGGCGGCGAGGTCGGGCATGGCCTCTTCGAGGACTTCGGTGACGAGCTGCAGGGCGGCGAGGCGGAGGGTGTCGACGGGCGCAGTGAGTGGGGACCAGAGGATTTCGAACTGGTCGAAGCGGACGAGTTCCTGCCGCGGGCGCTCGGTGTAATGGGCGCGGACCTGCGTGGCGGGCTCGAGCGCTCCTCCGAAGCGGCGGCGGGATTTCATGGCGTGGCGCGCGACTCCCTTCACCTTGCCCTGATCGCGGGTAAAGAGCGAGATGAGCAGATCCGCCTCGTGGAAGGGCCAGGTGCGGAGGACGATGGCCTCGCCATGGTGCGGGATTTGACGACCTTCAGGCATGGGAGCAGGGATTAGGGATGCGCGATTTAGCGGTTGAATTGGCGGAGGTGGTGGTCGGGGTGGAGGTAGCCCCAGCGCATCCAGTCGGCGTGGTTCATGGCGCCGAAGAAGGGGTGGTCGCGGGTGTGGTTGGTGAGGGAGGAGAAGTTGTCGAATGCGTTGAGCAGGGTGTCGAGATCGTGCTCAAAGGTGGTGGTGGCCATGCCGGGAGCTTCGAGTTTGAGCTGCGGGATGGTGGTGAGAGAGTGGGGCCACGGTGTGGCCAGTTTGAGGGCGAAGTGTTTGACTGCGGTTGGAGGAAAAGGGAGAGAGATGAAGTCGACTGGGGTATCGGCGAGGGCGTAGAGATAGGCCGCGCGGACGTGGCAGATCATTTGAGCGACGGTCATGATGCCCCACCGTGGGGCGTCGGATCGGGTGAGGGCGAGAATACGGGTGCGGATCTCGACGGCGTCTTCGGGGTGGGCCAGGGTCTTCATGATCGGGCTCAGAGGAACAGGGTACGCGCAGGGCTTTGTCGTGTGCTCGGGAAAAGCAAAGCGCCCGGCTTGCGAAAAGCAAAGCGCGCAGCTTGGGCTGCGCGCTGTTGCGAAAGCTCAAAAGTAGAGAAGACTAGCGGCCGAAGTGAGCTGCGTTCTTCTCCTGGAAGTCGGCCCACTTTTCTGGCAGATCATCGGCAGCATAGATGGCCGAGACTGGGCAGACCGGAACGCAGGCTCCGCAGTCGATACACTCGACTGGATCGATGAAGAGCTGATCGTCGGTGTCGGCGCCGGGCTCATCGGCCTTGGGGTGGATACAGTCTACGGGGCAGGCGTCCACACAAGCCCGGTCCTTGGTGCCGATACAGGGTTCCGCAATTACATATGCCATCTGTCTTACTCTCCTTGGTGGTGCTGACTCGAACTACGAATGTCGGGATCATTCTAGCAACAAAATGAGTGAGTCCAAAGTCGGGAAGGATTCACAACTCGGACTGAAAAGGCCCTACTTATCAGGTGTCGGAGGGTCGGAGGGTGGGGGCGAGGCCTGGGCGCGGCGAGCGGCGAACTCTGCGGGAGTGGGTATGGGTTCGAGGTTGCGGCCGGCGAACATGTCGGCGAAGAGGTGCTCCATCTCGGCGTGGATGAGGCCGTTGCTGGCGAGGACCTCGCGACTGTCTAGGGTGAATTTGCTGCCGTCGAAGTGGGTGACGCAGCCTCCCGCTTCCTCGAGCAGGAGGTAGCCGGCGGAGGTGTCCCAGGGATTGAGTCCGAACTCCCAATAGCCGTCGAGACGCCCGCAGGCGACGTAGGCGAGGTCGATTGCGGCGGAGCCGGCACGACGAACGCCATGCGAGCGCAGTGTGAATTCCTGATAAAAATGCACGTTCGGGCTGTCGTGGCGTTTCTTGCTGGGGAAGCCGGTGGCGATCAGCGATTCCTGCAACAGCCTGGCGCGCGAGACATGGATCGACTCCCCGTTGAGTGTCGCGCCGTGGCCGCGAGCGGCGGAGAACATCTCGTCGCGCAGAGGGTCGTAGATGACTCCTGCGACCATCTCGCCGTCTTCGTCGGGCGCGAGGCCGGAGGGGCGGTGCTCGCAACCGAGGACCACGCAGAAGACGGGGAAGCCGTGGGCGAAGTTGGTGGTTCCATCGAGGGGATCGACGTACCAGCGGAACTCGCTGTCGAGAGCCTGGCGAGTTCCCTCTTCGCCGTAGATGCCGTGATCCGGGAAGGCGGCGCGAAGCCGTGTGGTGATGAGGGCTTCGCTGGCACGGTCGGCCTCGGTGACGAGATCGACGTCGCCCTTGTACTCGGTGCGGACGCCACGGTGGTAGAAGTCTCGCAGCAAGGCTCCTGCCTCGCGCGCGATGGACTCTGCGGTGCTGAGAAGCTCTTGCATGCGGTGGGTTATCCTGCGCTCTCTTCGCGGTTGGCATTGCGTCGCAAACCGGAGGCTCCGCCTTCGGTGATGGTGCGGATCTGCGACTTGTAGATGAAGAGGTTGGGCTTGCCTTCGCGGGTGAGGCGCAGCATCATGTCGTCAAAGTATTCGATCCAACCGTTGACTACCTCGCCATCGCGCAGTTTGATGGCGACGGGAACCTGGCGGTCGCTGAGGGACTTGAGATACAACGCTTCTTGTCCGGTCTCTCCGGTGGGTGGACCTTTGTGACGCTTTTTCGTCGCCATATTCGTTGCCATGGATTTTGTCGCTCTGGATTTTGTCGCTCTGGATGAATTGTACGGTGAGATTCCGAGGAACGTGTCAGGGTTGCCGCGTGGCGTAGTACGCGGTGCGATAGCGCAACTGGTAGCGCGCACGCAGGGCTGGATCCTTGAGTTGCAGGCGGATGTGTCGAAGGCCGGAACCGTCGACGCCGTGCGGTGGAGCATAATAGCCGACGGTGTACTGGGTGCGGAGATCGTCGGATACGTGCTGAAAGGCGGGGCCGAGGTCGTGCTTGTCCTCGACGTAGTAATACCGTCCACCCGTGTCATTGGACATCTGGATGAGGGCGTGTTCGCCTCCGGTATTGCGACCGGCGTCGGCGTCGACGGGCACGATGATGAGCGAGTAGATCATGGCGCCGGCTCGCTCAGCCTGCTCGATGGCAGCGTCGTAGCTGCCGTGGCGAGTGGTGTTTTCGCCGTCGGTGATGAGCACTACGACGCGCCGGGCACCGTTGGGGGATGGAGCTTCCGCGAGCCGCTGACTGGCAAGATAGACGGCGTCGTAGAGGGCTGTTGCATCTCCGTGACCGAGGTGGCCGAGGCCGCTCTCGATTCGCTTCGGATCGTTGGTGAAGGAGACGAGCTCGTCGACGTTATCAGCAAAGGACATGAGGTCGAGGCGATCCTGCTCGCGAAGGAGGGATTTCACAAAGGTCTTAGCGGCGTCTCGTTCTAGGTGCTCGTCGCTGAAGACACTCTCGCTGGCGTCGATGGCGAGGACGATCTCGAGGGGCGTTTTGGACTCCGTGTCGAAGAAGGCGATCTTCTGCGGGCGGTTGTCCTCGGTGAGATCGAAGTCGGTGATCTGCAGGCCGGGCACGGGTGCGCCGTGCTCATCGACCACGTTCAGAGCGACGCTGACAAGGCGGCTCTCGATGTGAAGGGTTGGGATATCGGGCGACTGATTGGCGAGTGGCGGCCGCTCCACCGGCGCGGCTTGGGGTTGCTGTGGAGTGGCGCTGGCCATACTCGGCGCGAGCAGCAGCAACGGAGCGATGGCACGAAGCGCGAGATTCATCTTCCCTGCCCTGCGATGTCTTCTGGAAACGGCTCACCGTCGGCCCAGACTGCACCGTCGATGAACTGTTCCTTCTTCCAGATGGGGACGGTTCTTTTGAGGGTATCAATGACCCAACGACAGGCGTCGAACGCTGCTCCTCGATGCGCGGAGGCGACGGCGATGAAGATGCTGGTCTCACCGACGCTGAGGCGGCCAAGGCGATGGACGATGGCGACCTCTCGCACGCCGTAGTGCTCAATGACTTCGGAGCGAAGCAGGTGCATTTGCTTGAGGGCCATCTCTTCATAGGCCTCGTAGTCGAGGTGCAGGGTCTGGCGGCCGCGGGTGTTGTCTCGGACGATGCCATCGAAGATGCAGACAGCGCCGTCAGCGCCTGCCTTGACGGCTCGCTCGATAGCGGCTGAGTCGATGGGCTCTCGCACGAGGGCGACGAGCTTGCTGAATTCGGGATCGGCGGACTCGCTGCCGCCGCTGACGGGAGGCAGGATGGCAACTTCGTCGCCGTCGTTCAATACCCGATCCGGGGAGGCATACGAGTGATTGACTGCGATCGCCGCGGAGCGAAGGGCCGCTTCTGGCACGGTTCCCTCGTCGGAGAGCGTCGAGAGCAATCCGGCAACAGACTCACCGGCCACGAGTTCGCGCCAGGCGCCGCCTTCGGGAAAGATCGACTTCAAAGAGCCGAAGGAGAGCAGATGCACGCGCATGGATGAGGTTCCCATCCTTCAAGGATACTTTACTTATTGAGGGAGATTTGTCAGGCAACTGCTTGCCAGCGGGCTTAGGCGTTGCGGTATACTCGGCGAGCAACCGAGGCTACGCTTAATACACTGGAGGATCCATGATCAAAGGATTTCGTGACTTCATCCTGCGCGGCAACGTGATGGACCTGGCAGTCGCCGTCATTATCGGCGCGGCATTTACATCCATCGTCACGGCACTGACGACCAACATCATCAATCCCCTGCTCGGCGCGATTGTGGGTAAGCCAAACTTCGACTACCTGACGGGGCATCTGCACGGCGGTGAGATCAAATACGGGACGTTCCTGACCGCGATCATCAACTTTCTACTGATTGCGGCCGTTGTGTATTTCTTTCTGGTGGTCCCGACGCAATACCTATTGAAGAAATTCAACCCTCCCGTGGCCGCGCCGCCAACCACGAAGCCGTGTCCGCAGTGCCTCGGCGACATTCCTCTGGCTGCGACGCGCTGCAAATTTTGCACCCAACCGGTCTAGTTTGCCTCGGCCCGGGCTGGAATCTTCGCGTACACTCCTAACAATTCCTTAGGAGCTTGTTCTCATGCGTCGATCCACTGCCTGGGCCGTTTCGCTTTTTGCCCTCCCCTTCACTACCTTCGTACAAACTTCAATCGCGCAAACACCTTCTACACAGGTCTTCGGCTATGGCGACTTCTCGCAACAGGCCAAGTGGGACAGGGCGTTCATGGCCATCCCTAATGCGAAGCTGGCCGGCGAAGAGTTGAAGACGCTGACCGCGGAACCCCATTGGGCGAGCTCTCCTGAGGATCACAGGACGGCTCTCTACGTGGCGGAGAAGTTCAAGGCCGCGGGGCTGCATACGGAGATCCAGGAGTTCCGGGTTTGGCTGAACAAGCCCGTTAAGATTCAGATCGAAGCGTTTGACGCGACGGGCAAAAAGCTGATGTCCGGGCCAACCCCAGAGCACGTCGACCCGAAGAGCTACGGGGGGGACCCCTTTCAGGATGACCCACGCATCCTGCCCGCGTTCAATGGGTCGTCTGCATCCGGCGATGTCACGGCCGATGTGGTGTATGCAAACTACGGAACGCTCGAGGATTTCAAGCAACTGGCGTCGCTGGGCATCAGCGCCAAGGGCAAGATCGTACTCGTGCGTTATGGCGAGAACTTCCGCGGGGTGAAGGCCTATATCGCACAGCAGTATGGAGCGGCGGGAGTGCTGATCTACTCCGACCCCGCGGATGACGGCTATGCGCGCGGCGATATATATCCGCGTGGACCGTACCGTCCGGCTTCGGGCGTGCAGCGCGGCAGCGTGCAGTTTCTGCCAATCTATGCAGGCGATCCGGAGAGTCCGGGCGTGGCGGCGACTCCTGAACTGCCTGACTCCAAGCGCATCACGGATCCGGCGAAGATGAATCAGCCATCGATTCCAGTGAACCCACTTTCGTATTCGGATGCGGCTCCGATTCTCGAGGCGCTGGATGGGTCGGCGACTCCGCGAGCGTGGCAGGGTGGGCTTCCCTTCACGTACCACCTGGGGGGAACGGGCGCGGTGAAGGTCCATATGAACCTGGTGCAGGACTACAAACTTCGTACGATCTGGGATGTGGTGGGGACGATCGAAGGCACCGATCCGGATCAGAAAAATGATTGGGTTGTGGCAGGAAATCATCGTGACGCCTGGGTCTACGGCGCGGTCGATCCGAACAGCGGAACGGCTGCGATGCTGGAGGCGGTGCATGGACTAGGCGACCTGTTGAAGCAGGGATGGAAGCCGAAGCGGAGCGTCGTGATTGCGAGTTGGGATGCGGAGGAAGAGGGTCTGATGGGCTCGACTGAGTGGGTTGAGATGCATGCAAAGGAGCTCGCGCATGCGGTCGCGTATTTCAACACCGATGTCGGCGTTGCGGGGCCGGACTTCGATGCTTCGGCCGTGCCGTCGCTGCAGGAGTTTGTGCGCGATGTGACGCGTGAAGTACCGAGCCCGAAGGGTGGGACGGTCTATGAACAGTGGAAGACATCGCAGCAGATCGCACCTCGTCATCGCGGTCCCGGAGTGCATGGCGAGGTGCTGGCCGGCGATGCGGTGCGGGTCGGTGATCTCGGCTCTGGCTCCGATTTCACACCGTTCTTACAACATCTGGGCGTGCCTTCGACCGACATTGGATCGGGCGGACCATATGGGGTATATCACTCGGTCTTCGATAATTACAACTGGTTTATCAAGTTTGCAGATCCGACGTTTGTGTATGAGCAACAGCAGGCGCGGGTGTTTGGACTGGAGATTCTGCACATGGCCGACACGGATGTCCTGCCCTACGACTATGGTCTGTATGGCAAGGACATCGAAGGCTATGTTGCTGACTCCAAGAAACGCGCGACGGCGGCGAAGATGAAAGTGGACTTCAGCGCAGCCAGCGCTGCTGCGAAACGCTTCGAGGCAGCCGGGGACAACGTGTACAAGCTGCAATCCTCCGTGATTGCGGGCGCGCATGCGACCAAGCTGAATGAGGCGTTGCGGGATGCGGAGACTGCGTTGCTGAATGAGGCAGGGCTGCCGCATCGTCCCTGGTACAAGCACACCATCTATGATCCGGGCGAGTATACGGGGTATGCGGCGGTGGTGATTCCGGGCGTGAACGAGGGCATCGATGCGGCGGACGATGAGCGCACGCAGGGACAAATCGACGCGCTGGCGGCGGCGCTGAATCAATCGTCGGCGATCTTGGAAGGTGCCGCGAAATAGCTTACGAAGTTGCGGTTCGGGAGTCCTATAGGCAGGGCGAGTTTGTACTGCAGGAGTTGAATGAGCGAAGGAAACGACAACACTAGGCAGCAAGGCGGAGGCCCGATGGCTGGTAGGAGCACGGTACTGCGCCGCTGGGTCGCTACGTCGATTGCGCTGCATGCCTGCGTGCTGGGCGCGCTGCTGTTCACGATGCCTCCTGAGCTCATGCAAGTGGTAACTCCGGGGGATCATAGCGGGCATCTGATATCGCTGACGTATTCGCCCGGCAGCGGCGCGCCGGAGTCGACGCTGGAGGGGCGGAAGCGGCCTGCAGCGAAGACCGTTCCCCCTCGTATAGTGGCAGTAACCGTTCCAACGCCCGTAGCGCCGCCGATCCCGCCGCCTGCAGCTCTGGCCTCGACGAGTACGGACGCAACTAGTGGGGCCGATGCGCTTGGTGATGGCAACACGACGCTTGCGCTGGTTGTCGTGCATCCACCTCCGCATCCGGATTTGAGCCAGCTTCCGGCGGGTACGCGGGGCGATGTGATCGTAGATGTGGTGATCGATAAGACGGGGCGGATCGCGAAGTTTACGATGACGCGCGGCCTCGGGCATGGCGTCGACGAGGCGGTGCTCGCCACGATCAAGCAATGGACGTTCCAGCCGGCGACGCGCAATGGAGTTCCGGTGGCCAGCGAACAGGAACTCCTCTTCCATTACGAGCGTGGATAGCTTGTAATTCAGACTGGATGACAACGCAAAAAAGTGAGGCTGGAGCCTCACTTTCTGCGTTGCAGCACCGGTTCGCGGCGCAAACGGAGTCGTTAGCTGCGCAAGGCCATCTGCTCGGTTACGATCTGAGTTAGATCGGGCTTTTTTAGGCCGTGGACCTCTTCGTTGAATTTGTCGACCTTGCTCGACCAGTTCATGGAGCAGAACTTTGGACCGCACATGGAGCAGAACGCTGCTTCCTTGTAGTAGTCGTCGGGCAGCGTCTCGTCGTGCATGGAACGAGCGGTTTCGGGGTCGAGCGAGAGGGCGAACTGCTTGTCCCAGTCGAAGGTGTAGCGAGCGTGGGAGATGGCGTCGTCGCGGTCTCGAGCGCCGGGGCGGTGGCGCGCAATGTCGGCGGCGTGGGCGGCGATCTTGTAGGCGATGATGCCGTCCTTGACGTCCTTCTCGTTCGGCAGGCCGAGGTGCTCCTTCGGGGTCACATAGCAAAGCATGGCGGCGCCGTGCCAGCCGATCATCGCCGCGCCGATGGCGGAGGTGATGTGATCGTAGCCGGGGGCAATGTCGGTGACGAGGGGTCCGAGGACGTAGAACGGAGCTCCGTCACAGAGCTCAACTTCCTTGTCGACCTGCTCCTTGATTTTGTCCATCGGCACGTGGCCGGGGCCTTCGATCATGACCTGCACATCGTCCTTCCAGGCCTGGCGGGTGAGCTCGCCGAGGGTCTTGAGTTCGGCAAACTGGGCTTCATCGGAGGCGTCCGCGACCGAGCCGGGACGTAGGCCGTCGCCGAGCGAGTAGCTGACGTCGTACTTCGCCATGACCTTGGTGATGCGGTCGAAATTTTCGTAGAGGAAGTTCTGCTTGTGGTGCGCGGTCATCCACTGGGCGAGAATGGCGCCGCCGCGGCTGACGATGCCAGTAATGCGCTTGGACACCATGGGGATGTACTGCACGAGCACGCCCGCGTGGATGGTGAAGTAGTCGACACCCTGCTGCGCCTGCTCCTCGATGACCTCGAGGTAGAGGTCGATGTTGAGGTCTTCGACGCGCTTGACGCGCGAGAGCGCCTCGTACAGCGGTACTGTGCCGATGGGCACGGGCGAGTGGCGGATGATGGCCTCGCGGATCATCGGGATGTCCCCGCCGGTAGACAGATCCATGACCGTGTCGGCACCGTAATGGACTGCCGTGTGGAGCTTACGTAGCTCTTCGTCGACGTTGGACGAGAGCGCGGAGTTGCCGATGTTGGCGTTGATCTTGCAGAGCGATTCGACGCCGATCGCCATGGGCTCGAGTTCGGGATGGTTGATGTTCGCAGGGATAATCATCGTGCCCTTGGCGATCTCGGAGCGCACGAGTTCCGCGGAGATCTTCTCCTTGTGCGCGACGTAAGCCATCTCCTCGGTGATCTTGCCGAGGCGGGCGAAGTGCTTCTGACTCATGTTCCAGTCACCGGTGCGAGCGGCCTCTTCTTTACGCTTGACGATCCACTCGGCGCGAGGCGCTGGCACTGTGTAGCCGTTGCCGTTGGAGTGGCTGCTGGAATGTCCGTTACCGTTGGAATGTCCGTTACCGTTGGTGCTCATGTGTTCGATCTCCCCCCTGGGGAGGGCGCGAATTTGTCCATTACGCGCACATTACCCAGTTATCGGATGAGTATACGCCGGGCTTGGTAGAGTGTTGAGTGTGAGCGACGCAACCTCTACTCCCCTATCGAATAAACTCCCCCTCGGATTTCGCTGGTCTTCCGTGAAGGCGGGCATCAAGGCCAGCGGCAAACCAGACGTGGCGCTGGCGGTCTGCAACGGCGGAGCGGCAGCTGCCGCGATGTTTACCAGCAACCAGGTGGTCGCGGCTCCTGTGACCGTGGGGCGCAGGCATCTGACGCTGACGGGTGGACGGGTGACGGCGGTGCTGGTCAACGCCGGCAATGCCAATTGCGCCACTGGCGAGCCGGGTATCGCAGCCTGCCGCAAGAGTTGCATTGCGGTCGCAGAGGCTTTCGGGTGTGTCTTCGACGAGATATTTCCGTCCTCGACAGGCATCATCGGCGTGCCACTGCCGGTGGAAAAGCTCGTCGCAGCCGTTCCGGCGGCAAAGGCGGCCCTGGGAGACAAGGCGGAGAACGCCGAAGCCTTCGCTACCGCCATTCTGACCACAGATACCAAGCTGAAGGTGGCGCAGGAGAGCTTCGAGATCGATGGGAAGACGGTGAACCTGTTTGGCTGCGCGAAGGGCGCGGGCATGATCGGGCCACAGTTGGTGCCCCATGCGACGATGCTGGTGTACCTCTTCACGGATCTGGCGGCATCGTCAGATCAGCTCAGGTCGATGCTTGGCGCGGCGGTCGCGAGCAGCTTCAACAGCATCTCGATTGACGGCGATATGTCCACCAATGACACGGTTCTGCTGCTGGCGAGCGGCAAGGGCGGCGTAAGCGCGCAGGGCAGCGCGGTGCCGGCGTTTGAAGCGGCGCTTCAGCGGGTCTGCGAGTCGCTGGCGCATGCGATTGTCGATGACGGCGAGGGCGTCTCGCACGTCGTTACGCTGGAGATTTCCGGCGCGCCATCCGACGACGACGCCAAGGCAATTGCCCGGACCATTGCGACCTCGCCGCTGTGTAAGACGGCGTGGTCGAGCGCCGATCCGAACTGGGGACGACTGCTTGCGGCTGCCGGGAGGGCGGGCGTCGCCTTTGATCCAGCACAGGTTCTGATCACCATTGCCGGGCTTCCGGTTTTTGAATATGGCGTGCGCGCGGCGGACTTCGATGAGGCGGCAACGCATGCCGCGATGAGCGAACGGGAGTACACGATCATGATCCAGATGGGGAACGGAGCTGGACGGGCGCACTTCATCACCTGCGACCTGACCCACGAATACGTCACGATCAATGCCGATTATTCGACGTAATCAATCAAAATGAACGGCCCCTGTGCAGATGTGCCTCAAGCGAATTATCGTAGAAAGGTATACCTGCGCTCATACGGCAGGCCAGGCACGGAGGGTAGTACATGGCAATTCAGGTGGATGACGCGGTCAAGCATGACCTAACGGCCGAGGTGGCGGAGTGGATTGAGGCCTTCGATCAGGTCTTCGCGCACGATTGGGAACAGGGCGCGGCCGTGCTGTCGGCGCTGCGAACCCGCGCACGTGAGGCTGGCGTGCCCGCTACCGGGGACGTCACAACGCCGTACCAGAACACAATTCCCAAGTACGACGAAGTTCCCTACCCCGGCGACCGCAAACTGGAGCGGCGGGTCGAGGCACTGATTCGCTGGAACGCCATGGCCATGGTGCACCGGCAGAACAAGAAGGACGCTGGCATTGGCGGACACATCTCGACTTATTCGTCGCTCGCGACACTGCTTGAAGTCGGGTTCAATCACTTCTTCCGTGCGAAGTATCCCAGCGCGAAAGGCGACCAGCCGGGCGACTTTATCTACTTCCAGGGACATGCGTCGCCGGGAGTGTATTCGCGCGCGTTTCTTGAGGGCCGCTTCGATGAAGCGCGGCTGAAGAACTTCCGCCATGAGTTGCGCGGCGAGCCCGGCCTGTCGAGCTATCCTCACCCCTGGCTGATGAAGGACTTCTGGCAGTTTCCGACGGTGTCAATGGGCATCGGGCCACTGAATGCGATTTACCAGGCGCGCTTTATGAAGTACCTGGAGAACCGCGAGCTGATCGAAAAGACCGATCGTAAGATCTGGGCATTTGTTGGCGACGGCGAGACGGATGAGGTCGATACGCTGGGGGCGATTTCGCTGGGATCACGCGAGCATCTCGACAATTTGATCTTTGTGGTGAACTGCAATCTGCAGCGGCTCGATGGGCCGGTGCGCGGGAATAAGCGCATCATCGACGAACTTGAGGCTACGTTCCGCGGCGCGGGATGGAATGTCATCAAGGTGATCTGGGGATCGGACTGGGATGAGTTGTTCGAGCGAGACCACCAGGGGATTTTGCTGAAGCGCATGGAAGAGTGCGTCGATGGAGACTTCCAGGCATATAAGGCCAAAGGCGGAGCGTACCTGCGGGAGCATTTCTTCGGGAAGTATCCGGAACTGCTGGAGATGGTGAAGGACAAGACTGACGACCAGATCATCCGTCTGCACCGCGGCGGGCATGATCCGGCGAAGATCTTCAATGCTTACAAGCGGGCTCTTGAGCACAAGGGCGGACCGACGGTGATCCTGGCAAAGACGGTCAAGGGCTATGGGCTCGGGTCGGCGCAGGCGCGCAATGCTACGCACTCGGAGAAGAAGCTGAGCGATGAATCGATGGCGGAGTTTGTGCATACTTTTGACATTCCTCTGCCTGAAGGCGCGGTGAAGGAAGCGGAGTTTTACCGGCCCGATCCGAGTGATCCTGCGATGCAGTACATGCAGGCGCGACGCCAGGAACTGGGCGGCTATCTGCCGATCCGCGAGGTACCGACCCCTGACTTCGTCGCACCGAAGATTGAGTTTTTCAGCGAGTGGCTGGCGGGGTCGAGAGGTCGTTCGGTTTCGACTACGCTAGGCTTTGTGGGCATGTTGCGCGGGCTGCTAAAGGAGCCGAAGATTGGCAAGCTGATCGTTCCGATTGTGCCCGACGAGGGACGCACGTTTGGTCTGGAGTCGGCGATCAAACAAGTTGGGATTTATGCTCCGGAGGGGCAGAAATATACTCCGCACGACTCCGACATGCTGTTGAGTTATCGCGAGGAAAAGAGCGGACAGATTCTGGAGGAAGGCATCACCGAAGCGGGGGCGATGGCCAGCTTCACCGCAGCAGGATCAGCCTATTCGAACTATAAGATACCGATGGTGCCATTCTATATGTACTACTCGATGTTCGGCTTCCAGCGCATCGGGGATATGGCGTGGGCATTTGCAGACTCGCGCGGTAAGGGCTTCCTAATGGGCGGAACAGCAGGGCGTACGACGATGCTCGGCGAAGGATTGCAACACCAGGACGGACACTCGCCGGTGCTGTCGGGAACGATTCCTACCTGCATCACCTATGATCCCGCGTACGTGTACGAGTTGGCCGTGATTGTGCAGGATGGACTGCGCCGGATGTACGAGGAGGGCGAAGACCATTTTTACTACATCACGATGTACAACGAAGATTACCCGATGCCCGCGATGCCCGAAGGAGAGGGCGTACGCGAGGGCATTCTGCGCGGCATCTATAAGTTCAAAGCCGCTGAGAAGGGTCCTGCGAAGGCGCAACTGTTTGGCAGCGGACCGATTCTGAACGAGGTGTTGCGTGCGCAGCAAATCCTTGCGGAGAAGTACAGCATTGCGACCGACGTTTGGAGCGTGACGAGCTACAACGAGCTGCGACGCGACTGCCTGGATTCTGAGCGTTGGAATCGTCTGCATCCTGCGGCGAAGGAGCGCACGTCGTTCGTAGTGGAGGCTCTGGCCGGCGCTCTGGGGCCCATCATCGCGGCGAGCGACTACATGAAGTCTCTGCCGGATTCGCTGGCGCCTTGGTTGGGTGCGCGGCTGGTCTCGCTCGGCACGGACGGATTCGGGCGCTCGGACAATCGTGAACATTTGCGGCGCCACTTCGAGGTCGACGCTGAGTCGATCGTCGCTGCAACGCTCTCGAAGCTTTCGCGTGAAGGCTTTGTTAAGCCGAAGGTCGCGGAGCAGGCGTTGGCGGAACTTGGACTCGACACTGAGGGTGTCGGCGCTGCCAAGTTATAAGCAGGTTGCCGCCATCGCCGCGCATAGACGCACGGCGATGGCGGAGTAGGCGAATTTCCGAAATTTACCGCGCTCGCGAGGTCTTACCGCTTGTCTGAAAATCCTCTGCTCCCCCATCGCAAGTTACGTGAGTTGCACAGCCTGATGATGCGTTGCCGCGAGCTTGAACGTAAAGACAAGTCGCGCAGTTCGGCACGCGAAGCTCTGCTCGCTGCGACCGCAATTCACCTGCTACCCGGCGATTTGCTGAGTGCGACTGTTCCCGATCTGGCTGCAGGACAACTTGCGCCAGAGGGCAAGAAGCCGAGCAAGGGTGGCACCCTGGTCACCCCTGCTGGGTTGAGTGAGAGGCTTGGCGTCGGCGCTGCGGCAGCACGTGGCCTGCAGGCTGCAGGAACGGATGGCCTCGTACTTTCCTTCGCACAGGCCGGAAGCGTTGAGTCTGGCTGGCAGGAGGCCCTGGACTGGGCTCAGCAGTCGCAGCTACCGCTGATTCTGGCTTGTGCGGATGCCACAGGAGGAGTTCCTTCGCAATCGGCGAAGCGCTCTGAGCCGACGATGGATTATGCGTCCATGAGCCGGTTCGCCAAGCGAATCAAACTGCCCATTCTGACGGTAGATGGCGAGGATGCAGTCGCTGTCTATCGCGTGATGCAGGAGTCGGTGCTGCGGGCTCGATTCGGTGGGGGCCCCGCGGTCCTATGGGCGGTGATGACGCCTCTGACTGCCGCGTCTCCAAGACCTCCTCGGTCCAGCCAGCCGATCGTACGCCTGGAGAGCTACATGAAGGCGCGCAATATTCCGCTTGGACGTTAAGCAGAGAAGCGGTGACGCCTTGTTCAGACAAATTTTTGGATGACTGGCAACCATTTTTCGCGGGCGCAATTTTGTCGGGGCTGGCATGCACGGGCGGGCAAACGTTCGCTGTACCCGTTACACTCAAAGCATGCTCTTTCCCAGACACCATGGGCGTTTTTTAGCGTTCCTTCGGACTCCTGCCTCTGCACTGCTGATTGCCTTCGCAAGCCAATTGGTGCTGGCCCAGGCGCCGACACCACCAACTGCTCCTGTAACGATAAAGGTCCCTCAACAGTCTGAGCCGGCGACCCCCGCGGCGACAACCGTGAAGGATGCCTCCCGGCCCGCCATTCCTGCGTATGCGCCGAACGGATTTGCTCCCCGCGAGGATAATCTTGGCTCGGCATACATCCCCGTAGACAGCATTGTCTATCCGATGGCACTGCGGCTGTATTCGATGGGCTACCTAGATACGGCGTTCATCAACATGAGGCCGTGGACCCGGCGCAGCCTTCTGCATATGCTGGAAGAATCTTCGCCGGCCATCGTGGCGAGCGGCAACGATCAGGCCATCGATCTACTCGCAAAGCTGGACGAATATATCGCTTCCGAGGGAGCAGAGATTGCGACTCCAGGCGATCACTTCGACCGCGGGAATGTCTACGGCGTTGCATCTGTTTACACGAGAATGCTGGGCATCAGCGGACAGACCCTGCACGACAGCTTTCACCTCGGACAGACCTTTGCACAGGACTATGGGCGCCCCTACGAGCCCGGCTTCAACAACGTCACGGGCTTCTCTACGCTGAACGAGTACGGGCGATTTTCACTCTTCGTACGCGGAGAGTATCAACATGCTCCTGCGTCGATTGGGTACTCCACCACCGATACCGGTAATCCGCTGGCTCCCGGTGGTCTTGCCATGACGCTCTCGAATATCGACGAGATTCCCTATTCTGGCTTCAACCTGAATCAAGCGACGATTCCCGCTGGGCCGATTGCCGTGCAGAATCCGTTCCGGCTAGTGGAGGCGACTCTGTCCTTTCATGTGTTGGGGCACGAGATCTCGGGCGGCAAAACCGACGCATGGAATGGCCCCGGCATGGGTAGCGCGATGATCTGGAGCAATAATGCAGAGAATATCTATTCGTTCCGGATCAATCGCGTCGAGCCGCTTAGCATACCCTGGGTGTCGCGCGTTCTTGGCCCGCTACGCTACGACTTCTTTGTTGGCTCACTGAAGGGCCACACCGATCCCAACTCCCCGTATGTCCATTCGGAAATGTTCAGCTTCGCTCCGACGAAGAACTTTCAGTTTGGCTTCTCGCGCTCGGTGATCTGGGGAGGCAAGGACCACGAGCCCGTGACGCTCCATACCTTCCTGCAGAGCTTCTTTTCCTTCAGCGACACAACTGGTTCACAGAAATATTCTGTCAAGGATCCGGGCGCGCGCTTCAGCGCCTTCAACTTCTCCTGGCGGCTTCCCTTCCTTAGCCATCGAGTCACGCTTTATACGGATTCAATTACCCACGACGACGTGTCGCCCATCAGCGCACCGCGCCGCGCCGCTTATCGCCCTGGGATCTACATCTCTCAGCTCCCAGGTATTCCCAAGCTCGATTTCCGGATCGAAGGAGCCAGCACGGACTGCTCGACGAACGCGTGCAGAGCGGGTAATCCTGATTACTGGGAGGTCGTCCAACTTCAGGGTTACACCAACAAGGGCTTCATCATGGGCGACTGGATTGGCCGCGAAGCCATGGGTGGTCAAGCATGGCTAACCTATCACCTTTCGGCAAACGAGTGGGTGCAGCTTGAGTATATGAAGAAGCGGACTCCAAATGACTTCATCCCCGGCGGAACCTCCCAGAATCAATTCAAGGTGGATGTTCTGAAGCGCCTGGGCAAGGACATTGAGCTGAATGCGTGGTTGCAAATCGAACGCTGGAAGGCGCCGATTTACATCAGCAATCCGAATAACGGGGCAAACTTCAATAGTGCCGTCGCGGTCCAGTTGACATGGTTTCCCAAGCTGCGCACAAGAGAGGGCCCCGAGAGGCCCTAGATCGAACCATGAGAAATGAAAAAGCCCACTAAATGTGGGCTTTTTCTCGTTCGACACATGCTGTGAAG
Organism: Granulicella sp.; assembly: GCA_027452215.1. Taxonomy (GTDB): domain Bacteria; phylum Acidobacteriota; class Terriglobia; order Terriglobales; family Acidobacteriaceae; genus Granulicella. The sequence continues at coordinate 33,761 of DAIDGQ010000032.1, forward strand.
TACTCCAGCGAACGTTCCAGGCCTTCGCGAAGTGAGACCTTCGGAGCCCAGCCGAGTAATGTTTGGGCACGCGTTATATCCGGGCGCCGCCTCGTGGGATCGTCCTGGGGAAGGGGCCTGAAGACTATCTCGCTACCGACCCCAACCAGCGACTGAACCTCCTTGGCACATTCGAGGATGGTCCATTCGATTGGATTGCCGATATTTACCGGATCGTGCTCGTCGCTCTTCGACAGGAGCAGAATTCCATCGATCAGATCGGAGCAATAGCAAAAACTGCGTGTCTGGAGACCATCTCCGTAGATGGTGAGGGGCTCGCCTCGCAGGGCCTGCATCATGAAGTTCGAGATCAGGCGTCCATCGTTGGGCTGAAGCCGCGGACCGTAGGTATTGAATATCCTGACCAAGTGCGTATTGACCCCGTGATAGCGGTGGTAGGCAGAAACCGCCGCTTCGGAAAACCGCTTGGCCTCGTCATAAACCGAACGCGGGCCAATCGGGTTCACGTTGCCCCAATAGGACTCCACCTGCGGATGAACCAGAGGGTCGCCGTAACACTCTGAGGTGGAAGCATGCAAAAAACCGGCCCCATATTTCTTCGCGATCTCAAGCGTATGCAACGTTCCCGCAGACCCTACCAGTAGCGTCTCGATGCCGAGACGCAGGTAGTCGACGGGGCTGGCAGGCGAAGCGAAATTGAAGACGTAGTCAACCTTACCAGGATCAAAAGACTGGGTAATGTCAGTATGTTCAAAGAAAAAACGACGCTCGCTTTTTAGATGTGCCAGGTTGTTCAGATTGCCAGTGGAGAGATTATCCACGCCAACAACCTGATGCCCCTCAGACAACAGCGCATCACACAGATGGGAGCCTAGAAATCCGGCCGCACCTGTTACAAGGACTATATTTGAAGCCATCGACAATAATCCGCCCTTCACTCTAGCTATTCATGGCAGAACCTGAAATACATGGAGCAATCAGATAACAAGTGTTGCAGTCTCGCGGATGGGAGTGGCCGCCGGTCTTCCGATACTTAGATAGGTAAAGCCGTTGTCTATCATATGACGAGGGTCGTATAGATTACGTCCGTCAATCACGATCGGATAACGCATCACCTCGCGAAGTTGCTCGAGGTCCATATTCGCAAACTCCTGCCAATCCGTAAGTATCAACAGCGCGTCTGCATCTTTGGCAGCCTCTGCGACGCCTGCGGCGTAGCTCATCTGGATGGAGGGGGGGAGTTCAGCCTCCGCTCGCTTCATCGCTGCCGGATCATACGCAACGATGGTGCAACCCTCCCCGAGGAACATCTGCACCAGATCAATCGCGGGAGACTCGCGGATGTCATCGGTATCTCCCTTGAAGGCCAGACCCAGGACGGCCAGCCTCTTGCCGCGAAGCGTCCAGAGCGCCGAGCGGACCTTGCTGAGGAAACGCTTCTTCTGGTTGACATTAATCTTCTCGACTTCACTGAGTAAACTGAAGTCGACGCCCATCTGCTCTGCAACGGAGCGAAACGCAGCCACATCTTTCGGGAAGCACGAGCCTCCATACCCGATGCCCGGACGCAAGAACTTCGGCCCAATACGCGAGTCTAATCCGATGCCCTGGGCCACCTGCTCCACATTGGCATCCGCGGCCTCGCATAGGTTCGAGACGGCATTGATGAACGATATCTTGAGCGCAAGAAATGCATTCGAGGCGTGCTTGATTATCTCCGCACTCTTGGTCGACGTAAGCAACAGCGGTGGTGGCTTCAGCGTCGAGCAACAACCTGGGATCGCATCCGATCTGCGGTAGTATTCGCCTTCCGTCAACGGAGCGTAAATAGCGCTGAGGAGTGCAGATGCACGCTCACTGTCTGCTCCGATCACAATACGGTCCGGGTGCAGAAAATCTTCTACTGCGGTCCCCTCGCGCAAGAACTCCGGGTTCGAGACCACATCAAATGCGTCTCGCGCCACACCATTGCGCTCAATCACACGGCGGATCCACTCGTTGGTGTAGACAGGCACCGTGCTCTTTTCGATGATGACTTTGTAGCCGTTGATCGATCGCGCGATCTCGCTCGCTACGGCCTCCACATAGGAGAGATCAGCGTCGCCGGTCTCCGATTGCGGAGTTCCAACGGCAACAAAAATCGCCTGGCATGACCGAGTCGCTTCCCCAAGATCCGTCATGAACCGCACCTTGGTATTGCGATATCGCTCCAGGAGCTGAGGAAGGTGATTTTCATGTATCAGCGTGTCACCACCCTGCAGCGCAGCCACTTTGCGTTCATCGTTATCCACACAGATAACGGAATGGCCCATCTCGGCAAAGCACATCGCCGCGACAAGACCTACATAGCCCGAGCCGACGACGGCAATTTGAATCGGTTCACTCATTCGATTTGGATTCACCTTTAGCGATTCACTACCTAACTCTATCGACGTATTATCGCAGAGGCTTCGTCAGTCTGCCTCAATCGCTCGAACTATCCGGCAAGGTGAATTTAGCCTGCATGTAAGGTTTGCCGAAGCGCCATGTTCGCGTAGACTAGACTCTAAATGAGTCCTGTTCCATTTGAGAATTCGCCAGCGGACGCTGAAACTCCCGCTGCACCCGTAGTAGGGGCCCCCCAAACCGCCGCTGACGCTACCTTATCGGAGGCCTGGGTCACGATTCGTGCCCGCAAGAAACTAATTCTGGCGGTTGCCGCGCTCGGCTCAATTTATGGCTTTTATCAAGGAGCGACCCAACCCCGGCTCTTTACGGCTTCTGGCACGATCGAGATTCGTAGCGGATCCTCGAATGAATATCGTGTGGGAACGAGCGCTGGGGCTGCTAATTCGCCCCGGCTGCCGACCGAGATTGCCATACTCAAGAGCGATTCTCTTTTGCTCGAGGTCGCACGAGACCGCAACCTGGCGAATGATCCTGCATTCCTGGGACCCACGGGACGTTATAGAAATATTGATGACCCTGCCGTTCGGATGGCCGTCGTTTCAGCTCTGAAGCGAGATATCTCAGTTGGAGATATTCCAAAGACCGATATTGTCAGCATCAGCTGCACAACATCTAAGGCGCAACTCTCGGCCGACATCGTCAACCAGCTTGTACAGGACTACATCACCCACAGCTTTCAATCGCGGGCTGATGCTACAAACCGGGTTCAGGATTTCTTCTCGAGAACGCTCGACGGTCTGAAAAAAGAGGTTGAATCGTCGCAAGAGCAGATGCTTGATCTGCAAAAGCAACTTGGGGTGCTTGGCTTTGATCCTAAAGATAACCAGATCACGACGACCCTCGACGAGCTGAACAAGGCCGCCGGCGAAGCAGAGATTGCCCGAATTGCCGCCGAGACTCGCTATCAAGTGCTATCCAGCATGGATCCCAGCATTCTCGATCAGGCTGGAAGCGCCTATGCGCCAAGCAACGTGTCAGCATTGCGGTCTCAACTGAACGCGGCACGGGTCAATTTGGCACAACTCAACGTCATCTATGGGCCAAATAACCCCAAGGAAAAAGCGGTCAAGGACCAGATTGCAGAGTTGGACAAGCAGGTGGCTGCGGAAGAGGAACGCATCCTGAGCGAGACCAAACAGCTTTATCTGGCAGCCAAGGCACAGGAAGCCCAGACAAATGCGGCCTTGGATGCAGAAAAAAGTACGGCCTACAAGCTGCGCGATGAACTGCTTGAATACACACTGCGGGAGCGGGAGTTTGAATCGAACCGCGCGCTGTATGACGGACTAAAGCAGCGGCTACGCACTGCTGGGGTCGAAGCGGGGCTTGAGTCCACCGAAATTGAGCCCATCGATACAGCATACCCACCGCTGTCACCAACGCTGCAACCACGAACCAATATCTTCGTACTCGACACTTTTGTGATGCTCATTGTCGGCCTCATTCTAGCCTTCGTGCTGGAGAGTCTTGATACGGGTCTCCGCAGTGTTGCTGAGATCGAAAGCGTTTCTGGACTGCCTTCACTGGCTCTCATTCCACGTGCCCGGCGCAGCGTATCAGACGAAACGTCCCTTTCCACGGCGATGCGAAACCTGGGCACGCTGTCCAGCCCAAAATCTCAATTTTCCGAGGCATTCAGAGCACTCCGTACTTCGTTGCTCCTTTCCGTTGCAGGCGGCGAGCCGAAGGTCATTTTGCTGACCAGTGCCACTCCTTCGGAAGGTAAGACGACGGTTTCGATTAATCTTGCTTGCGTCCTTGCACAGCGTAATGTGCGCGTTCTGATCATCGATGCCGACCTACGCCGACCCACCGTGCATCACCGCTTTGGTCTGAACGGCAAGGTGGGGCTAACTTCGGTGCTCACCGGCAGCGTCAGTCTCGAGGATGCAATCCAGACGGTGCCAGAGATCCCGCAACTGGACGTACTGGTCAGCGGACCTGTCCCGCCGTTCCCCACAGAGATGCTCGGCTCTGAGACGATGCGCTTGCTGCTCGAGCGCTGCAAGGGAATGTATACGCACATTGTGATGGACTCGCCGCCACTTCTATCGGTTACAGACAGCGTTGTCCTTGCGCGTGATGCGGATGCTGTCGTGATGATTGTCCGCCACGGTAAATCTAGTAAACACGCCATGCGACGCGCCCGTGACCTCCTCGTCCGCTCCGGTGCACCGGTCACCGGTATCGTTCTCAATGCCGTGGATCTGAACAGCCCCGAGTACTACGCCTACTACGGATACTACGGATACACGGGCTACGCCGCTGCTGGTGTTGATAGTGCTGGCTGGGATGCCAAGGGAGGCAGCAAGGAATGGACTCCCAGGGGGCCCGACAGATCCGATCCTGGCAAAGGAGATACAGAATGATCCGCATGTGCCATAGCTCTTGCTCCACTATCCTGGCGCGTGCGATTCGCTTGGTGGGTTTCCTAGCCGCCATCGTCCTCTTCTTTATAGGCTCCACCGGTGCGCTTTCCCAGTTCAGTGGTCCAGCAACGTCGAGCATATCGTCCTACAACCAGTCCTTCCCCATCACCACAGATCCCGCCATTCTTTATCCCGGCGAGCGGGATGTGGTCTTGACAGTCGGAGACTTGGTTCAGATCCGCCTCTTTTCCGATCCAGAGTACACATCGTCCGTCCGGATCAACAACGATGGTACGGTTCTCCTTCCCTTGATCGGGATCATCCATCTGGAAGGTCTCTCGGTTACTAAGGCGGAGCAGTTGATCGCAGAGAAGCTGTCCGCAGCCGGCATGTACCATGACCCCCAGGTGACGCTTCAAATAACAGAGGGTCCGAACGCGGTTGTCACTATCGTCGGCGAAGCTCATGCCGTCGTACCCGTAGTCGGTTCGCGGCGTCTGTTCGACGTCCTTTCCACAGGTGGAGGGCTTCCTCCCACTGCTAGTCATGTCATCACGATTGATCGTCCCGGAGTGGCAGACCCAATCGTCGTTGACCTCGGCACCGATCCCATGCACAGCCAGTTGGGCAACATCCCGGTGTACCCCGGGGACACGATTGTGGTCTCCCGCATCGGAGTCGTTTATATTCTGGGAGCATTCGGCTCAAGTACGGGAACTATCCCACTAAATGCCTATACCCCTCTCACCCTCACCGAAGCCACGGCTTTGAGTGGTGGAATTAAGTTTGAGGGCAACTTCTCCGATCTCCGTATCATCCGGACTGTCGGGGACCATCGCACCGTTGCGGTCTATAACATCAAGAAGGTGCTCGATGGCAAGGTGCCCGATCCAATTCTTGAACCTAACGATATCGTGTATCTGCCTCGTGTCCCGTTGAAGCAATTTATTAACTCGGGCGGATTGGGAACGCTCCTGGGGGTTGTCAGCTTAGCCATAACCGTTGCGGTATTACAGTAACCGGGAGTCCGCGAGTGATGACGGCTTCTGCACAGCCCACCAGCAATAGCGCCAGCCGTTCCCCTGTACGGCTGGCCTACCTCGTCAGCCATCCTATTCAGTATCAGGCCCCTCTTCTACGTCGCATCGCCCTTGAACCGGAGATCGACCTGACCGTCCTTTTTGGCTCTGATTTCTCGGTGCGTGGATACAAGGACCAAGGTTTCGGCGTGGACGTGAAATGGGATACTCCGCTACTTGACGGCTACCGCTCGGAGTTTCTGCGTCCATGGCGCGACACGGGTGGAGTCTCGCCAACTACTCCCATCAGCCGAGGACTCTACCGCCGGCTTCAATGCGCCGACGGGAGTCCGGGCTTTGATGCCCTCTGGGTACATGGCTACGCCAGCATCAACGCGCTACAGGCGATCCTAGCGGCGAACTCGCTCGGGATTCCTGTATTACTGCGTGCCGAGTCATGGCTTGCCGACCGTCCTCGTAGCCCATGGACGCTCGCCACAAAGTCACTCTTCTTTCGAGTTCTGGGGAGCGGCATTGCCGCAGTTCTCCCCATCGGGACTGTGAACTCGGACTATTGGACACATTACTTTGGAGAGCGAGTACCTCAGTTCCTAATGCCGTATGCTGTCAACAATCGCTATTTCGCAGATCTCGCAGAGGTTGCGGCGCCCCGCGAGCAGGAGCTAAGGGCGGAGCTTGGGCTTGCTCCCGAGCGGCAGGTCATCCTGTTCGCCTCCAAGCTACAGACGCGCAAGCACGCCGGTCACCTTATCGAGGCCTATCGCAGCTTCATCGCCAGCCGTCGGGCCCAGAGTGAAGCTCCCTATCTTGTTATCGTCGGCGACGGCGAACAGAGGGCCGCGCTTGAGACCAGCACCCGTGAACTGGGTCTTAGGGACGTCCGCTTCGCCGGCTTCCGGAACCAGTCGGAGCTGCCGCGCTTTTTTCAACTGGCCGACGTCTTCGTCCTTCCCTCGAGGCACGAGCCGTGGGGACTCATCGTCAATGAGGCGATGGCCGCGGGCTGCCCGGTCATCGTGTCCACTGACGTAGGAAGCCATGCCGATCTGGTCACGGACGGCATCGAGGGCTGCGTCTTCCCCGTCGGCAACATTCCCGCTCTTACCGATGCTCTGCACCGCGTCTTCTCCTCCCGTGACATGGCCAAACAGATGGGGCAGCGTGCTCGCGAGCGTCTCAGTACCTGGACCTTTGAAGAAGACGTACAAGGTTTGCGGGCAGCACTCGCCACCGTGACTCGAAAGCTAAAGGACTGATAGCCTCAGACTTGCGCAGCTGCTTTGCCGGAGCGCAAGTGTGTCGCAATTTAATCGACATGAAGATCCTCCACATTATCGGATCCATCAATCCCGCGGCTGGAGGCCCTACCGAGGCCATACGGATGATCGTCCGTTATCGTCCCCCAGGGTACGAAGCCGAGGTAGTGACCCTCGACAACCCTGACGCTCCCTTTCTCAAGAATTTCCCCTTCGAGATTCATGCGCTGGGAGGGAAGAAAAAGCACTGGTACTCCCCCCGGCTAATCCCCTGGCTCAAGGCCAATCGCGACCGGTTCGACGGAGTGCTGGTTCACGGATTATGGGAGTTCACTGGCGTTGCCGCGCTGATCGCGATCTACGGCCACCGACCCTACATGGTCTTCACACACGGCATGCTGGACCCCTACTTCAAACGCCGCTTTCCGCTCAAACACCTGAAGAAATGGCTCTTCTGGGCTTCGGCTCAGTACTGGGTACTGCGAGCGGCCGACCGGGTACTATTCACCACGGAGATTGAGCGCGACCTCGCAACCAAGAGCTTCTGGCTGTGGCATTGGGACCCGATGGTGGTCTCGTATGGCGCCGATCCGCAACTGCCAGAACTTGAAGAGCTTCTCCCGGCCTTTTATGCGCGATGCCCTGAGCTCCACTCCGGTCGCGACGGCCAGCGCTTTCTACTCTTTCTAGGCCGGATCGACCCCAAGAAGGGCTGCGACCTGCTGCTCGGAGCCTTTGCTGCCGTCGCGGGCAGGCATCCCGATCTGCATCTGGTGATGGCGGGCCCGGGCGGCTCGGAATGGAGGAGCGAACTACAGGCCGTTGCCGAGCACGCAGGCGTGGGAGACCGTGTCCACTGGCCGGGAATGCTGCTGGGCGACGCAAAGTGGGGAGCCTTCGCCGCATGCGACGCATTTGTCCTCCCATCGCACCAGGAGAACTTCGGCATTGCGGTCGCCGAGGCGCTCGCCTGCGGGCGTCCCGTCCTGATCTCCGACCAGGTCAACATAGCACCCGAGATTGCGGCCGACGGTTGCGGCCTGGTGGAATCCGACACCCTGGAGGGCACGACTCTCCTGCTGGAGCGCTGGCTCGCACTCGATCCGGATCAGAGGGAGGACATGCGAAAGCAGGCGCTCGTCACCTTCGCCAAGCGTTACGATATGCGAAGGAACAGCGCTCTGATCCTTCGAACGTTCGAGCATCTTCGTCCCAGACCGGAAGCACCCATCCTCCCGGAGGCCAGCTGACCCATGGCCCGCCCCGTCCACTACCGCGCTGACGAACACATCTCCGCGGAGAGCCACGCCGACGCCTATACCCGACCCTCCTTCAGCTTGGGCAACCGCCTTCGCCGATTGGCGTGGAATCTCTGCTGGCTGTTACTTTACCGCCTTTCCCCGCGGCCGTTCCACGCCTGGCGCGCTGCGTTGTTGAGACTTTTCGGGGCCACACTCGGAGCCGATTGCCACTTCTACCCGGCCTCGAAGGTTTGGGCACCCTGGAATCTCGTCTGCGCAGACCATGTCGCTGCAGGCGATGGCGTCGAGATCTACAACCCCTCTCCGATTCAAATCGACACCCACGTGATCCTCTCACAGAACTGCTACCTCTGCGGGGCAACCCACGATTACAACCACCCTGACTTCCCTCTTATCGCCTACCGCATGCACATCGAGCGGTATGCCTGGATCTGCGCCCGCGCCTCTGTATCACCGGGGGTCCGCATCGCCGAGGGTGCCGTACTCGGCCTTGGCTCCGTGGCCACGCGCGACCTCAAGCCCTGGACGGTCTACAGCGGCAATCCCGCGGTCGCCGTGAAAGAAAGATCCCGCACGATTCCGTCCGAAGATGGCCAGCATGAAGCGACCGGGGCCGAATCATGATCTCCGTGCTCATTCTCACCCGCAATGAGGAGCAGGATCTTCCCGGCTGCCTCGACTCAGTCGCATGGTCCGACGACGTGCATATCCTCGACTCCGAAAGTACCGATCGAACCACGGAGATTGCTCGCGAGCGAGGAGCTGTCGTGACAACGCGACGCTTTGACAACTATGCGGCACAGCGAAACGCAGCGATGCTGCTGCCCTTCCGCCACCCGTGGGTCCTCTTTCTGGATGCCGACGAGCGCCCCACGCCGGAACTCTCGACTGAGATGCAGCACGCCATTGCGGCGGTACCGGCAAGCGTCTGCGGATTCCGAATGCGCCGTCGGGACTTCCTGTGGGGAACGTGGCTCAAACACGCGCAGATGACGCCCTATTATGTTCGCCTGTTGCGCGTCGGGCATGTCCATTACACTCGCGACGTGAACGAAGTTGTCGAAGTTGACGGAGACATCCTCGAGCTGCATTCGCCGCTCGATCACTTTGCTTTCTCCAAAGGCATCAGCCACTGGGTGGCCAAGCACAACCTTTACTCCACCAAGGAGGCCGAGTTGCTGGCGAATGGCGATGCCGTTCAGGGGGCATCGCTCTATCAGGCTCTCTTCGCGCGCAACTTCCACGAGCGCAGGGTCGCGCAGAAAGCCATTTTCTATGAGCTTCCGGCGCGGCCGCTGATCAAGTGGGGCTACATGATGTTTGTACGAGGTGCCATACTCGACGGCCATGCCGGCGTGATGTATGCCACGCTGCACGGCTTCTACGAGTTCCTGATTGAGGTCAAGTGCCGCGAACTCTTACGGCGCCGCGAGGGCAAACCGATCTGACGGTTCGCCGCCAGCCCTAGCCCCTTAGCTTGGCCAGCAGGTCGGTCGGATGAACGGGCTTGGCCAGGATTTCGAACTCATGACCCTGCGTGCGTGCACGCTCCAGCAGATCCGCCGTAGCGGCCTGGCCGGAGAACAGAAGAATCTTGCAATGCGGCAGCTTCGCGCGGGTAAGAATTGCCGCCTCAATCCCAGTCATGCCTGTCATGATCACATCGGAGATCAGCATGTCCGGGTGGAAGCTGTCGAGCTCATCGATCGCCTTCTCCCCGCTGTACACGGCGCGAGCCTCAAAGCCGGCCTGGTTGAGTATGATTGCCAGCGTATTGGCAATTACTTGTTCGTCATCCGCGACCAGAACGCGAGGCTTCGATTGAGTGGTAGTCTTTTCTGCCATGATGAATAGTGATCCCTTGAAACTTCTTTCCTTAACCTAACAACTCATTTGTCCTGCATGGACGCATACGTGCTCCCTCCATCATACGGGTATGCGGTACCGCGAACCATGCGACATCATGAAACCAGATGAATCTCAACATTCGATGCAGGAAAACCCGCCCGCGCTGCCTGCCGGGACGCCCCCCCCCCCGCGATTCGGGCCTGCATGATGATACCCTTGCCATACTTCGCATGGTTGACCTTCACCATCACTTATTGCCGGGCCTGGACGATGGATCTCCCAACCTCGAGACCTCTGTGGCGATGGCCCGCATCGCAGCCAACGACGGCATAACTCATGTCGTCGCCACTCCTCACGCCAACAACGTCTATACATTCGATCCCGAACTCATCGCCACCAGGGTCGCAGCGTTGCGTACGGCCCTTGCGAACGAGGCAATTCCGCTCACGATCGCATCAGGATGCGACTTTCACCTCAGCTACGACAATATGCAGGACGCGGTCGCGAATCCCCGCAAGTACACCCTCAATGGGGGCGACTATCTACTGGTCGAGCTACCGGACTACGGTCTCTCTCCGCACCTGGATGAGGCCTTCTACGAGCTCGGACTGGCCGGCATGAGGCCTATCCTTACCCATCCTGAGCGGAATCCGACCCTGCAGCGCGACCCCAAACGTCTCGCAGACTGGATGCGCATCGGCTTGCTCACGCAGATCACTACGAGCGCTGTGGTCGGGCAGATGGGCCGTAAGGCTGAGCGCATGGCCCATACGATGCTCGCTGACCGTTGGGTTCACTTCCTCGCCACTGACGCACACAATACTGAGTCGCGCCCTCCACGCATGAGAGCTGCGCACAACCTCGTGGCGAAAAAATATGGTCTCGAATATGCGGACCGCCTCTGCACCAACAACCCGTTAGCGGTCTTCGAAGGCCGTCCACTTCCAGAACAGGACGAGCCACTTAATCTCTACGAAGACGATCCTGAGCTCAACCGGCGCTGGTGGCAGATCTTCTGGAAACGTAGACGTTCGGACCGCGAGAACTAGTTCGTCACGACTGGAGAGGCGCAGGAACTGCAGAGCTACAGCCCGAGTCCGCCATCCACGGCCAGGAGCTGCCCCGTGATGAAGTGTGGCCCGGTTGCGAAGAACAATACGGCGGCTGCAACATCCTCTGCCTGACCATTGCGCTTCATCGGAGTGTTCTTTGCAAACTGCTCATAGGCAGGATTCACTTCGCCCATCACAATCATCCCCGGTGCCACGCAGTTCACACTGATCTCCGGAGCCCACGCCTTGGCCATCGTATGCGACAGCATGTGCAGAGCCGCCTTCGACGTGCAGTAGTGTGCGTGCGTCGACCACGGATGAAGACCTCCCAGCGAGCCTATATTCACAATGCGACCATGCGCAGCTTTGAGATGCGCATGGGCCGCCTTCCCCACAAGGAATGGGCCACGCGTATTGACTTCGAACATCGCATCCCACTCGGCCACGCTGATCGACTCGAGCGGCTGCGTCTCGAACGCTCCCGCGTTGTTGACCAGGAGGTCCAACCCACCCAGACCCTCAACTGCCGCCGCCACAGCCGCCTGGACGCTTGACTCTTCGCGCACGTCGCAACGCAACGCGAGAGCACGAACGCCATACGATTTCATGGCCGCAACCGTAGCTTGGGCCGCAGCCTCAGACCCGCGATACGTGATCGCAACCTCGGCACCAGCCTCTGCCAGCGTCAGCGCCAGAGCACGTCCAATCCGCTTTGCTCCACCGGTAACTAGCGCCCGCTTTCCTTCCAGCGGGCGTGCCAGCAGACGCGTCTCTAGTCGTCGCTCTTCGCTCACTGGGGAGTGCCTGCCGGAGGCGTCGTGGACTGGGACGGCGCTGCCTGCGGCTTCGTGCTCCCTGCATGCGGTGGCTCCTGCACTCCCGGCTTCACCTCGGAGGCGCTGCCATCGTTGTTCTGATACACCGAAACCTGCGCGCGCGGACGCAATAGCTTCACCTCCAGCGTTTTGCTAGGGCTATCGATGTCCAACTCCTGTGCCGAAGTCGCAAAGCCGCTCGCAATAACCTGCACCGAAAGATGGCTACCCACTTCGATCACATCGATCGTCGCCTTACCCTCAGGATCCGTCTTCACCTCGAGGTTCCCATCATCTTTCCCGTCGCGCACTGCATGGAACACCACGGCCGCATTCGGTAACGGCTTCCCGTTGAAGCCCTTTACCACCGTCACAACGATGTGCGCCGTGGGCGGCAGCGGCTTCCATTTGCGACCGTGATCGCCGCTCTGTGCCCCCGCAACCGAGACCATCGTCATACCTAGTGCCAGACCTGCGGTCCAACCCATTCTTGAGCTTCCAGAAGCCTGCTTCATATACCCGATTCTATCGCGGAAGGCCTGAATCTGGTTACCCCAGTACCGAGCGTAGGCGACCCAGGAAACATGAGTGAATTTTACTCAGATTACACTCTTCCCTGTTGACTCCGCCTTCCGGATAGCCTACATTAGCAGTCGGCAGTAGAGAGTGCCAAAAGCAGGCTGCGAACCTAGTTCCGTTCGCCTCAAGTGCTTCGAAGCCTCTCCAACAGCAACCTGAACAGATATTTCAAGGAGAAGCATCAACATGGCAGCCACTTCATTTACGCCGTTGCACGATCGCATTCTGGTTCGCCGCCTCGAAGAGGGCGAAAGCATCCGTGGCGGCATCATTATCCCCGACTCGGCCAAGGAAAAGCCGCAGCAGGGCGAGGTCATCTCGGTCGGTAAGGGTAAGTCAAATGACGAAGGTAAGGTCTTCCCGCTCGACGTCAAGGCGGGCGACACGATCCTCTTCGGCAAGTATTCCGGCACCGAAATCAAGCTCGATGGCGAAGAGTTCCTCATCATGCGCGAGGAAGAAGTCCTCGGCATCCTCAAAAAGTAGTCGTTGCGCGGACAGCGAGCGGCGGCTCGTCGCTGACAACACGATTTCAAATAACCACGAACACTATCCGGGACTCCCGGTACATGGAGCAAAGTAATGGCAAAGCAAATTCTGCATGGAGAAGATTCGCGTCAGGCGATCCTGCGTGGCGTCAACACGCTCGCCAACGCGGTAAAGGTGACGCTCGGGCCCAAGGGCCGCAACGTCGTCATCGAGAAGAAGTTTGGCTCCCCCACCATAACCAAGGACGGCGTCACCGTTGCGAAGGAGATCGAACTCTCTGACCCGATCGAAAACGTCGGCGCACAGCTCGTCAAAGAAGTCGCTTCGAAGACTTCAGACATCGCGGGCGACGGTACCACCACCGCCACCGTGCTAGCCCAGGCAATTTTCCGCGAAGGCGTTAAGACCGTCGCCGCCGGAGCCAACCCAGCTGCCCTCAAGCGCGGTATCGACAAGGCGGTCGAGGCCATCATCGGCAAGCGCGATGATCAAGGTGCCGTCACCGGCGGAGCTCTCACTGCGTTCTCCAAGCCCGTTACCGGCGACATGATTGCCCAGGTCGGAACCATTTCGGCCAACTCCGACGAGCAGATCGGCTCGATCATTGCAGCCGCGATGAAGAAGGTGGGCAAGGATGGCGTCATCACCGTCGAAGAGTCGCGCACGATGGAAACGCAGCTCGACGTCGTCGAGGGAATGCAGTTCGATCGCGGCTATCTCTCTCCCTATTTCGTCACCGACGCAGAGCGCATGGAAGCTGCACTCGAGAACCCCTACATCCTCATCTATGAGAAGAAGATCTCCTCGATGAAGGACCTGCTGCCTCTGCTCGAGCAGATCGCCCGCACCGCCAAGCCACTGCTCATCATCGCAGAGGATGTGGACGGTGAGGCGCTCGCAACGCTCGTCGTCAACAAGCTGCGTGGCACGCTAAACGTCGCTGCCGTCAAGGCTCCTGGCTTCGGCGATCGCCGCAAGGCCATGTTAGAGGATATCGCAACACTGACCGGGGGCAAGGCCATCACCGAGGATCTCGGCATCAAGCTCGAGGGCGTCAAGATCGAAGACCTCGGCACGGCCAAGCGCATCACCATCGACAAGGACAACACCACCATCGTCGATGGCGGCGGTGAGGATTCCAAGATCGAAGGCCGCGTCAAGGAGATCCGCGCCCAGGTTGAGAAGACTACCTCCGACTACGACCGCGAGAAGCTCCAGGAGCGCCTTGCCAAGCTCGTCGGCGGAGTAGCCGTCATCAAGGTCGGTGCAGCTACCGAAACCGAGATGAAGGAGAAGAAGGCGCGAGTGGAAGATGCGATGCATGCAACCCGTGCGGCTGTCGAAGAAGGCATCGTCCCAGGAGGCGGAGTTGCGTTGATCCGTTGCGTACCGGCTGTCGATGCCTTGATCAAGACGCTCGAGGGCGATGAGAAGATCGGTGCGAACATCATCCGTCGCGCGATCGAAGAGCCGCTCCGCACTATCGTTGGCAACGCCGGCGAAGAGGGCTCGGTCGTCATCGGCAAGATCCACGAATCAAAGGACTCCAATTTCGGCTACAACGCCGGAACGGGCGTTTACGAGGACCTGGTTAAGGCTGGCGTCATTGATCCCACAAAGGTCACGCGCACTGCTTTGCAGAACGCCGCATCGATCTCCGGCCTGCTCCTCACCACCGAGGCCATCATTGCTGAGATTCCAGAGAAGAAGGAAGCTCCAGCAGGCGGCGGTCACGGCGGCGGCATGGACGGCATGTACTAAGACCGCGTTTCTGGCGAAGCGCGGCTTCGAAGCAATAGCGAACGAAGGCTCCGGAGAGATCCGGGGCCTTTATTCGCGGCAAATGGCATGAGTTCTACCCACTCCTAGAGGAGCTATAATTTGCGGCGGAGGAAGTCCTACGTATGAAAAGGTTATGCGCTGTGCTTCTAATTGTTGTCGGCTTTGGATCGCTTGTTTCAAGAGCGGACATCGTCGTGCTGCGCGACGGCAAGAGCTACTCCGGCAGCTATAGCGCGAGCGGCACCGGTACCATCAACTTCCGCGACGCGCAGGGGATTCGCTACAGCTTTCCGGTAGCCGACGTACAGACAATTGTCTTCTCAAATGTAAGCAACCACCTATCGCTGCGTAACGGCCACTCATACTCGGGCACATGGGTAGGCGTCACTACGCTGGCTTTCCAAGGTGCCAACGGCGTCGGTTATGTATTTCCGCTCCGAGATGTGTCGACTCTAATCCTGTCCAACCCTGAGCCTATACAGAACTCGGCATCCGGAGCGGCGCAGGCATCCGGAACCGGCAGCTACAACACCGCGGCCCCGATAGGGACAAATGCATCCATTCAGACCGGCTTACCAGCGCCGTCTTCTACCTACTCGCAGTCTCAACCTGAACAGAGTCAGCCCCAGTTGCAACAGCATCATGTCCGTGCTTCCGGATTCAACGCCGGGACCACCAGCAACATCGCCCTCATAATCCCGAGCGGTTCCCAGATCGTTGTCCGGACCGACGTGGCTATTGACAGCACAGCGAACAATGGACGGCAGTTTTATCCTGCGCAAATTCAGCAGGACGTCACGGATGGCAATGGCGACGTGGCAATCCCTGCCGGTACCAGCGCCCAACTACAGATCCTCAACACAGCCACAAGCGACTCGGGTGGCTCACACCAGAACAACCCGCTCATGCTGGATCTCTACTCTGTTACCGTGAATGGCAAACAGTATCGCGTGGATACCTCTTCTGTCACAGATAGCGCTAAAACTGGTATCGGAATGAATCTCAAAACAGGCGAGTATGCTGGCGGCGGCGGCGCCCTCGGAGCTCTGCTCGGAGCAGCGTTCGGGGGCGGAGAGGGAGCTGGCATCGGAGCTCTTGTCGGCGCTGGCGGCGGCGTTCTGACCCAGGCTCTCACCCACGGCAAGCAGGTCAAGATCCCTGCGGAGACGACCCTTACCTTTCAATTGGTCCAGACGCTCGTCCTGCATTAATGAATCTGGAAACACGAGGGGCGCACCCGACCTTTGAGCGCTCCCCTCGTGTCTAACCACTATCGCTCCGGCGATATCCTCACCGGTGTGCCTGGTGCTGGCGGACCATCATCGCCTGGCAAGCTTTTCTTCCGTCGCTTCACGGGAGGTGCCGAACTCGGGCCCTTCTGTTTGCGCCCATTTTTCTTTCCATTTGGTGCTTCGATCACCGCCCGCATCCAGTAATCACCATGCTCATCTACCTCGACACCATGGGTCTCGCGTTCGAAGCCAGGAAAGCGCTTGCCAAACTCTTCCATAGCCACAATCAGTTTGATCACCGGACTTTCCGGACCGCCCAGCCGTTCACCCGGCATACTCATCGGGATCCCAGGCGGATACGGAACTAACATCACCGCGGCAATGCGCCCAGCCATCTCCGCGAAGCGCACCTTCTCGGTCTCGCCGCGCAGCAGCTTTTGGTACGTCTGCGCCGGAGTCAGAACCGGATCGAAATCCTCATCAGCAGCCGCATTCACTAAAGTTGAAAGATTGAGTTGCTGCATGACCGAATGCATCTCATCGCTTAGATCTTTCAACGTGACATTGCGATATCGTGCTGGATACTTCGACACCAGTTCGGGCAGCGCTTCTTCAAGCGGAGCCTCGCTATCATACAGTCGTTTAAACTCAAACAGATTTTCCAGCAGCGCGCCCCATTTGCCTTTACTTGTGCCGACGGAAAACAGCACCAGCACCGTATAGTCGCCAGTACGGGCAATCTCAACGCGGCGCCCATCGAGGAACTCGGTAAGAATCGCCGCCGGAACGCCCCAATCGGCGACCACGCCTTGCGCATTCACACCGGGCGACAGGATCGTGACCTTCGCCGGATCAAGCATGCAGTAGTCGTCCGCGATATCTTCGTCCTGATACCCGTGCCAATCCTCGCCAGGCTTCAACGTCCACGCGCTCGAACGATTCGTCAGCAATCCATCCGCCGCTTCTTCCAACAGATACGTCTTCCCGTCCAGCGGATCGAACACATACTCCGGCTGGTACAGGCGGAAGAACCAGCCCTGCTCCGCCTCGCGGAGGCGATGCGCAATCGACGACATCGCCTTGCGAAAACTGATCGCGTCCTGCAGCGTCTCGCTCATCAGCGTTGGTCCTGCTGGCTCATCCATCATCGCCGCGGCCACGTCGATCGAGGCAATCAGTGGATAGAACGGTGAGGTGCTGCCGTGCATCATGAACGCCTCATTGAACTGGTCATAGTCGAGAGTAGCGCGAGGGCTGAGCTTGATATGCACCATTGACGCCATCGAGAACGCCGCCAGCATCTTGTGCGTAGACTGCGTCGAGAAGATAACCGGCCGGTCCGGCATGTCGTCCGGCACACCCATAGCGTACCGTCCGCGATAGATCTCGTGGAACTTGGCATAGGCATACCAAGCCTCATCGAAGTGGACGCGCGGCACACTCTTCGCGAGTTCCTCGACCACGCGATCCACGTTGTAGCAGAGCCCGTCGTAGGTGGAGTTCGTCACCACTGCATACGTAGGAACCTTCGATCGCGCGCCGGCTGAAAACGGGCTGCGATCGATCAGTGCCTGCACATTCTCCGGGCTGAATCGCTTGATCGGCACCAGGCCAATCATCCCGTAGCCATTGCGAGTCGGCTTGAAGTAGACGGGTCGCGCTCCGGTCACAGTGAGTGAATGGCAGATCGACTTGTGGCAGTTCGCATCGGCCAGCACAATGTCATCCTGCGCGATCACGCCATGCCCTACAATCTGGTTTGAAGCGGAGGATCCCCCCAGAACATAGAACGTCCAGTCGGCACCGAAGATGCGCGCAGCATTGCGCTCGCTCTCTCCGGGAGGCCCCAGATGATCCAGCCATGACCCCAGCGGAGATGTAGAAATACCAAGATCCGAGCGCATGATGTTTTCGCCAAAAAATTTGTGAAACTCCATGCCAATCGGGTGCTTCAGATACGCGACGCCCCCCATATGCCCTGGGGCATCCCACGAATACGCTCCCTGGTCGGTGTACTTCTTCAGTTCGCGAAAGTAAGGAGGCAGCAGCTGCTCATGATAGCGCTCAACCGCAAAGTCAACGCGGTTTGCAATGAACGCAGGCGTGTCGCCGAAGAGGTGAATGTACTCATGCACCTGCTTGACCACCTCCAGCGGCAACTCACTGACAAGTGTCCGATCTGCAATCAGGAATATCGGAATCTTTTTATTACGCCGACGAACGGCGCGGAGTATCTTGAGCGCGGCGCGTTCGTCAAACTGGTTTTCACCCTCAAGATCCCAATCCAGCAGAATCGCACTATGCGACGGATCCGACGTAACCAGCGATAGTCCGTCCTCTGGCGTCGACGTCCTGACGACTTCATAACCTTCTGCGGCGATGGCCTCAACCAGTCGCTCCATGGCACGGTCCGAAACCGAATCCGTGCCACCCACTTCACTCGCAATCAACAGAACCCAACGACCTTCGTTCATACACCTCTCGTTCCTCATTCATCCTACAGGCTCCGGATGAATCCATCACACCCTCCACTCCGCTGCCCAAAGGAAAGGGCACGGCCGAAGCCATGCCCTCCTTCGAATCCGGCTGGAAAACTAGTCAGCCTGAATTACTCCGGGACTACTCTCCCGCACTACTGTAGATCTGTCCCCGGATGCACGTTCTGAGGCGCATGTATCTTCACCCCAGGTTGTTTGGTCGTAAGCTTGATCTGCGTTAGCGTGTCACGCTTTTCGCCAGCTGAACTGACGTTAAAGCTTACGGTATAGCTCTCCGCAATCGCCTTGACAAACTCCTTCAAGTAGGGCGCAAGTGACGGCGGCGTGATCGTTCCCTGGTAGAACGAGTCACCTCCGGTCGCCTCCGCTACCTGCTCCAGATAGCTCTGGCCGCTAAAGCTCCCTCTGGCACCCCTCGGGTACGACTGGCCATAGTAGATGGAGTACACTGCCACACCGGCGCGCTGCGCATCTTCCTGTGCCGTCTGCACATAAGGGCTGTCTTGGTTCATGATCGAGGTGCTGCCGTTGTACGGATCGATGCCGTTCGTGATCAACAGCACAAACCGAGCACCCGGCTCATTCGAGGGCCACCGCTTTACGAACTCCGACAGACAGAAATATGGGCTCGCATCCACCCCTGCCATTGACATTGGGATACGCAACTGAGCAGCTACCGCCGCATGATCGGTCGAGAACCCCCCAGCCGCGCGAACGATGCCATTCTGCATGTATCCGACCATCACCTTCGTGCCTGCCGGCAGCTGGTTGATAAAATGATCGAAATCGTCTAGCTGACTGCTAAACGTAAACCGCAAGCCATCATCAATGAGAATGGCGACCTGCGCCGCCGCGGGAGTTACCGGAGTTACAGACGTGATAGGTGCATCATGATGATTAATCTGCAACCTCAACTGCGATGGATCCAGAGGAGCACCGCTCTTCGACTCCACCGTAATCAGTGCCGTTGTGGGAACAGGGCCCTCCACGGGGGCCTGCGCAAACACTGTAACCGCTGATATCGCAACCCCGGCCATAAGCACGGGTACAAACTTCCAATGAAATACTTTGGGCATAGTCTTCCTCCAACTGATTAGACGAGGGTTACAGCCTACAGGTGGCATCAACCCCCGGTAATCCTACGCCTAATGTACGCGGAAAGCTCCGTAGCCCGACTCAGGCTCCGGAGCTTTAGCCGAAACTAGTCGCCCCCGAGCCTCAGCTTTAGCCCCATGCGAAACGTAAGTGGCAGCCCTGGATAGCCGATTGGCCCAATATGCTGATCGTTCAACAGGTTATTGATCTGAGCAAAGTAGCTGAACCCATGCTTCAGTAGATACGTCGCCCCGATGTCCAATTTCACGTATCCGAAATCCAGGTCATGATTGGGTAGCAACAGCGTATTCCCTCCATTGATATCGGAAAACTCGAGGAATGTAGAGTCGTCGCTCCTGCTCGCGAGAGCTCCCTTGAAGGCCAGAGTCAACCTCGGCCGCGTGTACATCACGTCGAAGTAGCCCGTGTTCGGGGGCCGGCGAAACGTCCTCGCTCCAACCAGCGGGCCCAGCGCCCCGATCGCAATCCCTGGAAGATTCGGATTTTCTGTCGGCGTCCCCTGGTTCGCTGCCACCGCATCTGACGCGAACGACTGCACCACCCTCGTGTCCAGGTAGGTATAGCCTCCACGGACCAGGATCCGCGGCCTCGGCTGCCACGCTAACTCCACCTCGGCACCCTGCGCACGATAGGCCAACGAATTCAGATAGGCGTCATACAAGCCCACCGACGGATTGATATTCAACCCAAAATACTGATCCAAGGCTGCCGTATTTACGCCCTCCAACTGGTGATCAAACACGTTGTGGAAGTAGCCCACCTTAAGCGCCAACTTCTCACCGAAAATATTCTGGTCCATCCCCACGTCGTACGTTCTCGAACGCTCCGCCCCCTGCGGAGTAATGTGATAAAGAGCAATATCGGCCGTATCCCCCGCAGCGAGAAGTTGGTTGTACAGGCTTGAAAATTCGATCGCCAGCGTAGGCTCCTGCACGCCGGTAGCGGCATTAGCCCGGAACCGCGTTCCATGGAGGAACTTGCCCGAAGGCCGCACCGGGACATAACTCAATCCTAGCCGCGGAGTCCCCGCAATTCCGTACAAATGGTTCTTCTCCACCGCTCCGCCGGCCGAGTAGAATAGACGATTCCAGAACTCGCCCTGAAACTGAAGGTTGTACTCGAAGTTTGTCCGCTGCGTCGACTGGAACTCGCCAAACGAAGGATAGTTGAAGCTCCCCCGCTCGTTGTCATAACGAAACCCAAACAGCCCAATCAAGTGCGGGGAGACGCTGTAGTCGCTCTGGTAGTACAGTTGGTCGCGGTTCGAATCCTGGTCGTAATTTGAACCGTAGATATCCGTCTGCCCCGTCGCCGTGTACCCATTTGCACCGCGGATCGTCACCGTCGGCCCAAAGTATTCGGTGTACCCGTACGAGGTTCCCGGGTAAAAATCCACGGGCGTGCCCTGAATCCCGAATTGCTGCTCCTGCTCCCGCTTCCGCGCAATCCCATACCGCAGCAGGTTATGCCACTTTCCCTTGTAACGATTCTCCAGCGAGATATTCGAATACAGGTCCTGGTCGCTCTGCTTGCTGTTGTCCGAGATTCCCCAGAAATCATGCGGTCCCGGCACACCTGTCGCCGAATCCGCATTGCGGATCGTAAACCGAAGCTGCGTGTTGCCATTGAAGTCGTAGCCAACATTGATCGCCGACGTAACCGAGTGATACCGGTCCAGAGCGAGCGCATTCGACGTGTCCAGTCTCGAGATCGCGCCGTAATAATCTAGCCTCTGCAACGTTCCACCGAGAGTCGCCTCATTCCGCCACGTAT
>DAIDGQ010000033.1 GCA_027452215.1 Granulicella sp.
CCACCGCCCCCGAGCCCGTCCCACCCACCTTCACCCTCGCCGGCCGCACCATCGACCTCGACGCCCTCGAAATCCGCGACGCCGACAAGACCATCCACCTCACCCTCATGGAGGCCGACCTCCTCCGCTACCTCCTCGACCATCCCTCCCGCATCATCGCCCGCAAAGAGCTCCTCGAAAACGTCTGGCACGTCAAAGAAGACACCGACACCCGCGCCATCGACAACTTCATCGTCCGCCTCCGCCGCTACCTCGAACCCGACCCCTCCAAGCCCATCCACCTCCTCTCCGTCCGCGGCGTCGGCTACCGCTTCCTCCCCGATCCCAACCCTCCACGCGACCTAACCCCCTGATCCGCATCTAAAACCTATGGCAACTCTCAATCTCCGAATCGACAACATGCACTGCGGCTCCTGCGTCCGCACCGTCACCCAGACCCTCAACGCCCAGCCCGGAACCCACGCCGAAGAGGTCCGCATCGGCGGTGCCCGCATCACCACCGACGCTCCACCCGAGCACATCCAGCAGGCCCTCACCGCCGCCGGCTTCCCGGCCTTTGTGGAATCCCCCAGCGCATGACCGCGCCGTCTCCCTCCGACGTCACCACCCTCAACGTCCAGGGAATGACCTGCGCCTCCTGCCAGATCCACGTCCAGCGAGCCCTCGAGGCCGTCCCCGGAGTCTCCTCCGCCAGCGTCAACCTCATGGCGCACACCGCCCAGATCACCTCCGCCCCAACCACCCCCCTCGACCCCGCCACGCTCATCGCCGCCGTCCGCAACTCCGGCTACGACGCCTCCCTCCCCAGCGCTAACCCAGCCGAAGCCGCCAACATGGCCACCATGGATATGGAAGGCGGCCGCCTCGGCCTCCGCACCCTCCTCGCCCTCCTCGCCGGAGCCGTCGCCATGCTCCTCTCCATGCCCCTCATGATGGCCTCCGCCGCCAGCAACGACCCCCTCCTCCACGCCCTCGCCAACGCTCTC
Source organism: Granulicella sp. (assembly GCA_027452215.1). Lineage (GTDB taxonomy): Bacteria > Acidobacteriota > Terriglobia > Terriglobales > Acidobacteriaceae > Granulicella. The sequence continues at coordinate 987 of DAIDGQ010000033.1, forward strand.
GCACCCCTGATGCCCTCGGCCCTCATGGCCCTCCCCGCCGAGCCCCTCCGCTGGCTGCTCTGCGCCCTCGCCCTCGCCACCATGCTCTTCGCCGCGCCAGAGATCTACACCGCCGCCTTCCGCGCCGCGCTCCACCGCACCACCAACATGAACACCCTGGTCACCCTCGGAACCCTGGCCGCCTTCGCCTCCTCCTTCGCCGCCACCGTCGCTCCCTCCTACTTCGCCCGCCACGGCCTCTCCTCCGACGTCTACTATGAAGCCGTCGTCCTCATCCTCGCCTTCCTCCTCTCCGGCCGCTGGCTCGAAGCCCGTGCCCGTGCCCGCGCCACCAGCGCCCTCCGAGGCTTCGCCCAGCTCGAATCCTCCAACGCCCGCCTCCTCGATCTACCGCCCAACTCCACCGACTACGCCTCCGCCCCCGAAACCCTCCTCCCCCTCTCCGCCATCGAGGCCAACGACCTCATCCGCGTCCTCCCCGGCGACCGCATCCCCCTCGACGGCCTCATCCTCCACGGCCGCAGCTCCATCGACGAGTCCATGCTCACCGGCGAGCCCCTCCCCATCACCCGCACCCTCGGCGACCGCGTCTCCGGCGGCACCCTCAACCTCGACGGCCCCTTAGTCCTCCGCGCCACCGCCGTCGGAGCCGCCTCCACCCTCGCCCAGATGCAGCGTCTCCTCGCCCAGGCCCAGTCCAGCCGAGCCCCCATGCAGCGCCTCGCCGACCGAGCCTCTGCCATCTTCGTCCCCACCGTCCTCGCCCTCGCCGCCCTCACCTTCGCCATCTGGGCCGTCGCCGAAAACACCAACGGTCACCACGAAGGCTTCGCCCGAGCCCTCTCCATCTCCATCGCGGTCCTCATCATCGCCTGCCCCTGCGCCATGGGCCTCGCCGTCCCCGCCGCCATCACCGTCTCCCTCGGCCGAGCCGCTCAGTCCGGCCTCCTCATCAAAGGCGGCGAAGCCCTCGAGCGCCTCGCAACAGTCGACACCATCGCCCTCGACAAGACCGGAACCCTCACCGAAGGCCGCCCCCGCATCGCCGCCTTCGTCCTCGCCCCCACCGCCACCCTCAACCGCGAAACCCTCCTCCGCTACGCCGCCGCCGCCGAGCGCCTAAGCACCCACCCCCTCGCCCAGGCCGTCGTCGACTATGCCGCCCAGCATGGCAATGACTCCCTCGTCCAGGGAGGAGCACAGACCTCAGATCTCAGCGCAGAAAAAAAATCTGTCATCCTGAGCGAAGCGCGAAGCGCGCAGTCGAAGGACCCCGAGGATCTCCATTCGCCTATACAGTTGGCACCTTTTCCACCACCAAATCACGCCCCCGCCCCTACCATCGACAACCTGATCACCCTCCCCGGCACCGGCCTGACCGCCACCATCGCCGGCCACAAGCTAGCCCTGGGCAACGCCGCCCTCCTCACCTCCGCTCCCCCCGCCGCCCTCCTCGCGCCCCCCGAACTCGCCCGCGCCCCCCCCCTCTATCTCCTCCTCGACGACATCCCCCAGGCCGTCTTCTTCGCCACCGACGAGCTCCGCCCCTCCGCCCCCGAAGCCATCGCCCAGCTCAACGCCCTCCACGTCCGCCCCGTCCTCCTCACCGGAGACATCGCCGCCTCCGCCGCCCCCATCGCCCACGCCGCAGGCATAGCCGACGTCCAATCCCACCTCCTCCCCGCCGAAAAGCTAACCGCCATCCGCCTCCTCCAGCAGCAAGGCCACAAGGTCGCCATGGTCGGCGACGGCATCAACGACGCCGCCGCCCTCGCCCAATCCGATGCCGGCCTAGCCATGGCCTCCGGCTCCGACCTCGCCCGCGAAGCCGGCGACATCCTCCTCCTCCACCACGACCTCCGCCTCATCCCTCTCTCCATCCGGATCGCCCGCCGCACCACCCACATCATGCGCCAGAACCTCGGCTGGGCCGTCATCTACAACCTCATCGGCCTCCCCCTCGCCGCCGGAATCCTCTACCCCCACTTCCACATCCTCCTAAGCCCCATCCTCGCCTCTGCCGCGATGGCCCTAAGCTCCGTAAGCGTCCTAGCCAACTCCCTCCGCCTCCGCCAGCTCCCCCGGCGCGCAGCGCAAGAAAGCTAGAAGCTAGCAGCTAAAAGCTAGAACCTGTTGCTCCGCGATACACTCTACACACCGCCCTTTGCGGATCAACCGTGCGCATCTTCACTCGCTACATCCTCCGCGAAATCACCGGCTACGCTCTCCTCGGCGGCGTGCTCTTCACCTTCATTCTGTTCATGCGCTACCTCCTCCCGCTCATGGAGCTGGCCGTCCGAGGAGTCGCCTCTCCCCTCGACATCCTTCGTCTCATCGGCTATCTCCTTCCCGGCTTCCTCTCCTTCACCATCCCCATGTCCGTCCTCGTCGGCATCCTGCTCGGCCTCAGCCGCCTCGCCGCCGACAGCGAAGTCACCGCCATGCGTGCCAGCGGCCTCGGAGTCCTCTCCTTCGTCCGCATCGTCAGTCTCTTCGCCATCGTCGCCTGGGGCCTCGGCCTCGCCAACTCCCTCGTCGTCGCTCCCAAAGCCGCGCAAGCTCTCCTCCAGTACGAAAGCTCCAGCAAGACCAGCCAGGCCACCGTCGAAGTCCAGCCCCGCGTCTTCTACGAAGACTTCAAGAACTACGTCCTCTATGCCCAGGACGTCATCCCCGGAGCCGACGGCACCGCCATCTGGCGCCACGTCTTTCTCGCCGACCTCACCAAGCCCGCCTCACCCCACATCATCACCGCCAACCAGGCCACCGTCCTCAGCGGAGGCCCCCAAACCCTCCGCATGGAGCTCTCCAACGGCAGCCGCCACGACATCTCCCTCTCCAACCCAGACGAGTACGACATCTCCACCTTCCTCTCCACCGAGCTCCCCGTCCAGACCGGTCAGCAGGAAGAAGACTCCCACCTCAGCCGCCGCGACACCCCCATCAAAGCCCTCTCCCTCCACCAGCTCTGGGCCCTCGCCCACGGCTCCGGCGACACCCGCCCCTACATCATCGAGCTCCACGACCGCATCGCCTTCCCCACCGCCTGCCTCGTCCTCATGCTCGTCGGCGTCCCCCTCGGTCTCTCCTCCAAACGAGGAGGCAAAGGAGCCGGCTTCGTCGTCACCCTCGGCCTCGTCTTCATCTACTACTTCCTCTCCTCCGTAGGAATCGCTCTCGCCCGCCAAAGCAAGATCCCGCCCGCGCTCGGCGTCTGGGGAGCCAACCTCCTCTTCGCCCTCGCCGGCATCCTCCTCATCCAGCAGCTCTCTCGCGGAGGAGCCGCCATCGAGCTCTTCGCCAGCATCGGCCACGCCTTCACCAAGCTCTTTGACCGCCTCCGCACCCCGCACACCCCCTCCTCCACCGGAGACCTCAGCGACGGCCGTCACCTCGGCGACGGTGCCCTCATGCAGCGCCTCCGCCGCAACCTCCGCATCCGCTTCCCCCTCATCCTCGACGAGTACGTCATGGGAAGCTTCCTCCGCAACTTCGCCCTCGTCCTCTCCAGCCTCGTCCTCCTCTTCATCATCTTCACCTTCTTCGAACTCATCGGCGACATCATCCGCTTCCGCACCCCCCTCGTCACCGTCGGAGACTACCTCCTCAACCTCATCCCCTTCATCCTCAACTCCATCCTTCCGCTCTGCTCCCTGCTCGCCGTCCTCATCACCTTCGGCGCCCTCAACCGCACCAGCGAGCTCACCGCCATGAAGGCCACCGGCATCAGCCTCTACCGCATCGTCGCCCCCGTCCTCGTCGTCGCGACCATCCTCTCCGCCTTCCTCTTCTTCTTCGACGAGACCTATCTCCCCAACGCCAACCGCCGCCAGGAAGCTCTCCTCTCCGTCATCAAAGGCAAGCCCGCCCAGACCTTCCTCCGCCCCGATCGAAAGTGGATGTCCGGCCAAACTGGGAACGCTTCATCCGGCCAGACGAGCACCTCCACGCCCGGCCAGCCCAACACCCAGGCCGAGCCCACCCGCATCTTCTACTACCAGTTCTTCGACTCCGACCGTAACGTCTTCGCCAACCTCACCGTCTTCGAGTTCCAGCCCGGAACCTTCAACCTCACCCGCCGCATCTTCGCCCAGAGCGCCCGCTGGGACGACAAGCTCAACAACTGGGTCTTCGAAGACGGCTGGCAGCGAACCTTCGCCGGAGAGTCCACCACCAGCTACCAGACCTTCACCGTCGCCACCTTCCCCGAGATCCACGAGCACCCCAGCTACTTCAAAAAAGTCGACCGCCAATCCGAGCAAATGTCCTACACCGAGCTCGCCAGCTACATCCAGGACCTCAAACAATCTGGCTTCGACACCATGCGTCTCCGCGTCCAGCTCAACCACAAGCTCGCCTACCCCCTCATGACGCTCGTCCTCGCCGTCCTCGCCATCCCCTTCGCCCTCATCGCCGGCAAGCGAGGCAGCATCGCCGGAGTAGGAACCGCCATCGGCGTCGCCATCGGCTACTGGGTCATCGCCGGAATCTTCGAAAACCTCGGCGACGTCAACTCCCTCCCCGCCGTCCTCGCCGCCTGGTCCCCCGACCTCCTCTTCGCCTTCGCCGGAACCTACCTCCTCCTCCGCACCCCCACCTAAGGCTCTCCGGGCCTGACGCCAACCTCCACACCATCTCAACGCTCGCCTCTAGCGTTACCCTCGAAATTGCACTTGCCATTGCCCTTGCGATTGCCAGTTGATCCTCCGTCGCTTCGCTCAAGGCCGACGAGATTTTACTGGACTGGGCACAACGCTCATGCGCGGACGGCCGGTGTTGCAATCGAGATGAGGTGTCAAGCTAAGATGAGCGGATGAAGGTTCATACCGAGTACCTGACGTTCAACACGAAAGAGCAGTATGAGATGGTGCACATTACGCCGGAGGTGGAGGCGATTGTGCGCAGGAGTGGCGTCGATGATGGGCTTTGCTTTGTGTCGCCGATGCACATTACTGCCGCGATTTATGTCAACGACAACGAGGACGGATTGATTGAGGACATCAGCGTTTGGCTGGAGAAGCTGGCTCCGCGGTGGCCGGGGTATAAGCATCATCGGACAGGTGAGGATAACGGAGATGCGCATTTGAAGGCGCTGCTGCTGCACCATGAGACCACGCTGCCGGTGACGGCCGGGAGGCTGGACCTGGGGACGTGGCAGAGGGTGTTTTATGCGGAGTTCGATGGGCAGAGGAGTAAGAGGGTGATTGTGAAGGTGATGGGGAAGAGCAAGAGCTAGCTTCTAGCTTCTAGCTTCTAGCTTTTAGCTGCTGGCAAAGGCAAAAGCGGAAGCAAATTCCTCTGCTGCGGAATGAGTGCGAGAAACGCAAGAGCAGAGGCCAATACGGGGTCCTTCGCTTTGCTCAAGGATGACGGCGAAAGTCGAGCCACTCCAACTGAAGCTGCAGCGGTAAGAGCGACGGCAACGGCTGGAGATCGCGGCTTTAGCTAGAAGCTAGGAGCTAGAAGCTAGCAGCTAGCAGCTGCCAGCTGCTTCTACGCAGTAAGAATTTCTTCTTCGAGCGACTGCTTTTCAAAGAGGTCCGTGTAGTAGCCGTTGCGGGCGAGGAGTTCGTCGTGTGTGCCTAGCTCGGCGATGCGGCCGTGGACGAGGACGGCGATGCGATCCGCGTTACGCGCTGTCGACACGCGGTGCGCGATAAGGATGGTGGTGCGGCCCTGCATGGCGTCGCGGAGGCCGGCGAGGATTTGCTCTTCGGTGTAGGTATCTACACTGGCCAAGGCATCGTCCAGAATCAAGATCGGGGGATTGCGGAGGATGGCGCGGGCTATGGCCGTGCGCTGCTTCTGGCCTCCCGAGAGGGTCATGCCGCGCTCGCCAACGAGAGTGGAGAAGCCTCGGGGGAAGTCGAGGATCTCGGTGGCGATGTGGGCTGTGCGGGCGGCGGCTTCGATCTCCTGCTCGGTGGCCCCGGGGACTCCGAACGCGATGTTGTTGGCGATGGTGGTGGAGAAGAGGTAAGTCTCCTGCGGGACGAAGCCGATGGCGCTGCGAAGGGTGTGCAGTGGGTAGTCGCGGATGGGCCGGTTGTCGAGGAGCACGGTGTTGGGAGGCGCATCGTAGAGGCGCGGAATGAGCGAGACAAGCGTGGATTTGCCTGAGCCGGTAGGGCCGACGATGGCGAGCGACGTGCCGGCGGGGATGTCGAGCGTGATGTCGTGGAGGACTTCGGGGCCGGTCGGGTAGGAGAAGTTTAAGTGGTTGAAGGTGATGTGACCCGTCAGGGCCGGGGAGGATGCGGCGGGGGTGCGTGGAGAACCTGCAGGTCTCCCCGCTACGTCCGCAAAAGGCGCAGGCTCCGGTCGAGAGGGCGGATCGGCGGTGGCCAGGGAGGGGTCCGCGGCGGCGTCGTCGATGCTGGGCAGTTCGGTCATCAGAACATTGATGCGGCCCACCGAGGCGGCTCCTCGCTGGACGAGGTTGACGACGAAGCCGATGGCAATCATAGGCCAGGTGAGCTGCACCATGAAGACGTTGTAGGTGAAGAATTGCGCGACCGTGATGTGGTGCAGCAGAACCTCGTGCCCACCCACCAGCAGCGTGATAACCAGCGAGATGCCGAGGACAAATTCCAGCGTGGGCCAGAGCATCGCCATGAGGCGCGCAAGCAGCAGCGAGCGGCGGATGTACTCCTGGTTGGACGTTTCGAAGGCGGCGATCTGGGCGTCTTCCTGGGTGAACGCGCGGATCAGACGCGCGGCAGAGAAGTTCTCCTCGGCCTGTGCGGAGATGTCGGAGAACATGGCCTGGATTCGCTCGAACCGGGTGTGGATGCGGGCCCCGAAGTACTGGACGAGGATGGAGGCGAACGGCAGCGGCAGGAACGCAAACATCGTGAGCCGCGGGCTGATCCGCAGCATGAAGGGAAGCGCGAACGCAGTGAAGACGAGCGTGTTGGCCGAGTACATGATGGCCGGCCCAAGGAGCTGCCGGACAGCGTTGAGGTCGTTCGTCGAGTGCGCCATGATGTCGCCCGTGCGGTGGCGCTGGAAGAACTCAGGGGGCTGCTTTTCGAGGTGGGAGAAGAGGTCGTTGCGGAGATCGAACTCGATCTCGCGCGAGGCGCCAATGATGATCTGGCGGGTCAGATAGAGGGCGATTCCAGCGACGGCAGCGACTCCGAGCAGCCTCAACCCGTGGTGAGCTACTTTGGCGGCGGAGAGGTCATGCTGGATGTCGCTCATCGCCCCACCGATGAGCAGCGGGATCATGGCCTTGGTGCCGTTGTACACGATCAGCGCGAGACCGCCGAGGGCGAAGTTCCGCCAGTAACGGCGGAGGTAGGGAAACAGCGGTCTGAGGCGGGGAAACATAGGGCAGGGATCAGGGAACAGGGAGTAGGGAGTAGAAAAGTCGGCCGGGAGTTGGATGCTCGCGGCCGCCCTGGGGATTGATTACTGCTGGGGCTTGGATGCTGCGGGAGGGGTTGCGGATGCGGGCTTGTCGGCTGGCGGCGGCGTGGCTGGCTTGGCTGGAGCCGTGGCCGGGGCTGGGGGAGCCGGAGGAGCCTTGGGCTTGGGCATCTGGTCGTCCTGCGCGATGAACTCTACGTCAAAGACCAGCGTGGATTTCGCTGGGATGACGGGAGGGCGGCCAGCTTCGCCATAAGCGAGCTCGTAGGGGATGAAGAGGCGGCGCTTGCCACCGACGTGCATTCCCTCAAAGCCGGTGTCCCAGCCAGCGATGACGCGATGCTGGCCGTAGGGGAACGAGATGGGCTCGCCGCGGTCAACGGACGAGTCGAACTTGGTTCCGTCCGTGAGGTAGCCCGTGTAGTGGACGGTGTAGTACTTACCGGGCTTAGCCAGTGGGCCCGTGCCAACCACGGTGTCGATGTAGTTAAGCGAGTAAGTGGTCTTTTCACCAGCGAGGGTGGCGCGAAGCTCAGGGCTGATAAGCGGTGAGGCATAGTCGAGATGGATGTCCGGGGTGTGCGTCAGCGTATACAGTGGCTTGGCGCACGGCAGACCGGCAGGGAGCGCGGGGATCTTGGGCGAGAGCTCCGGCAGCTTGGCGCACCCGACAGTGGTGGTGTGGTGGACGGTGGCGGCTGCGGTGTGATGAACGGGGGCGGTCTGGGCGGCGACCGTGGTCGCGGCGAGGAGGAGGGCGGAGAGAGTTGTTGTTTTCATGTCGGATTTTAGTGTAGCTGGTTATGGGTTAAGCCTTCTAGCTTCTAGCCTCACCCCCGCACCGCAGGACCAGCCCGCCACGAATCCCACGCCCGCCATCCGCGCACGCCCCACGAAAACCCCAACCCGCCTCCCTCCGCGAAACCCGCCTCCCCTCGCACTCTTTGCGTTAAAGCTCTCTCCCCTGCCATGGTCCTTCCCTACCGTCTACCCTCTACTTTCAGCCGCCCTCATCGGCTCGCAATCTCCGTCCCTCTCCGCTCCCGCAGCCCACAAGACGCCGGCACATTCACCATCTGCTTCGCAAACACCCGAAACCCTTCCGTCCCCGGCTGCAGCGTCGCCCAGTAGCTCGTGCGAGACACCAGCGGCTTCCTCTGCGCAATAATCTGGTTCTCCATAATCTTCACCCCGCACTCTAAATTATTCTCCGGCCGCAAAATCGTCCTCTCCGGATCCTTCCCCGGAAGCCTCCGGTCCGTCTCCCAATCGAACTCGCACCCATACCTCTCCGCGTCCTCATATTTCAGCTGCAGCAGACCCTCCTGCCGCGACGGCCGATGCGTCACCGGATCGATCGTATCCACCGCCGCCTCCAGGTGCCGAACATCGCTCGTCGGATTCAGCCCCGCCTCCGCCGCCGCCATCCCCTGGAAGATGTACGCCCAGAACTCTCTCTTCTGCGCCTCCGTCTCCTCCGCAAAGCGGGGGCAATACCTCCTCACCGCCCGCGCCGCTCTCGCTCCCAGCATGTCCGCCGGCAGCGCCTTCTCCACCACCGCATCCCACTCCGGCTGCCACGTCGCCTCGCCCAGCTCCGCCTTCTTCTCATCGAACGGAGTCGGGGGAGCCAGCTTCACCGTCGGCTGCGTCGGCACCAGCACCACCGGCTCCCGCGACCTCTTGCATCCCGTCACCGCCAACGTCCCGCACAGCCCAACCAACCATAGCCAACGAGCCATCTCAAGCTAACCTTTCCGTCCCCAAACGCCCAACGCTCTCCGGGCTCTTCCCTTGTCTGATGCCATAACCACGACACAACGCAGCCCCACCCTCCCCCGCCCCTTCCGTAATCCCGCCCACCCAATACAGCGTCTAATGCAACGAGGTCACCTGAGGCCTCGGCCTCAAGCGCACGCTCATCGAGGTACCTCCACCATGCTCCGCCCTCTGCGTCTCTCCCTCATCCTCCTCACCCTCTGCCTTCTCTCCTCTCCCTCCTTCGCCGACGATCACGCCCACCCAAAGCCCACCCCCGTCGAGCAGACCCTCCAGCCCCTCGCCCCCGGCCTCACCCTCCCCATCGAGCTCTCACGAGGTCTCAAAGCCGGCCACACCAAACCAGGCTCCACCGTCACCGGCTTCACCACCCAGCGCATCCCCCTCGGCCCCGGCGTTTATCTCCCTCGCGGAGTCAAAGTCACCGGCACCGTCATCGCCTCCACCGCCCCCGACAAGAAGGCCGGCCACCCCGCCATCCTCTCCATCCGCTTTGACACCCTTCACTACCATCAACAGTCCCTTCCCCTCCTCACCGAAGCCCTCGCCATCGCCAACTTCACCAACGTCGACGACACCTTCTCTCCCGCCTCCGATCCCTCCGACAAAGGCAATCCCAGCCCCGCCAACTGGACCACCAGCCAGATCGGCGGCGATCAGGTCGTCCGCTCCGGCTGGGTCGGTCCCGTCGTCAATCGCTCCATGCAGCGAGTAGGCTCTGCCGATTTTCATGGCGTCTACGCCGACCCTCCCGCCGGAGCCTCAGGCCCGGCCGCCATCCCCCACGCCCTCGGAGTCTTCTCCACCACCGCCCAGGGCCTCTACGGCTTTGACGGTGACGACAAACTCTCCTTCTCCGAAAACAACATCACCGTCACCGCCAACGGCAACCTCACCCTCCGCAGCGGAGACAACCTGCTACTCAAAGTCCTGCCCACACCCTAGGAACTCCTCGCACCAAGGGCCAGCGCAACATCTTCCGGCAGGCCTTCCAGAAGCGAGCCGACGCCTCACTCCCGCCAGAGGCTCATCAACAACCGCACCCCATCCGCCGCCGCAATGCCCGGAACACATTCCAGGCTCCCGGCCCTCCCACCCCTGCCCGGGACTTGCTTTTCTCTACTGTCTATCCTCTACTGTCTACTGTCTGCCTTTATGACTCTCTACCCCGCCACCACCAACATCGGTAAGTTCGCCGAGTTCAAAGCCGCCGCCCACCTCGAAGGAGTCGACATCGAACGACTCCCCGGCATCGACGACATGCCCGAGCCCTACGAGAGCGCCTCCACCTTCATGGGCAACGCCGAAATCAAGGCCCGCGCCTACTCCAGCCTCGCCCCCGGTCTCCTCGTCCTCGCCGACGACTCCGGCCTCGAAATCGAAGCCCTCGGAGGTGCCCCCGGTGTCCACTCCGCCCGCTTCGCCGACTTCCGCTGCTTCGAGCCCAACGCCGGCTACAAAGACATTCGCAACAACCTCTGCATCCTCTCCCTCCTCGACGCACTCCCCAATCCCAGCCGCGCCGCCCGCTTCGTCTGCGCCCTCGCCCTCGCCCGCGACGGCGAAGTCCTCCTCCGCTCCGAAGGAACCGTCGAAGGCGAAATTCTAGACGCCCCCCGCGGCACCGCCGGCTTCGGCTACGACCCCCTCTTCCTCCTCCCCTCCCTCGGTCTCACCGCCGCTCAGATCCCCAAAGATCAGAAGTGGCAGCTCTCCCACCGCGGCCACGCCTTCCGTTCTCTCCTCGCGCAACTCCATCAGGCAAATTTTTAACGATATCGCACAATTATTTCGATAACCGCCCACCCAGCCCCCGTTTGCTTGACCATCCCTCTTCGTGGGCGGAATAATCGCTTTGCCTCTGGATTTTGCAAGCGCGCATCCCGAACCTCCGTTCAGTCACGCCGCTTGCAACTCGAAAACAGGGTTCAGGAGCACCGAAAATGGCCGCATCCGCACCTCCCGCTCCACCTTCCACAACCCAACCACACGGCCCGCGCCTCACCCGCGTATCCAACTCTGGGGAGACTGAATGAGCACTGCTCAAGTCGTTTCTAATCAACTGCCTCCGGTCACATTCTGGCAATCCACCAACGGCAAGAAGGTCGTCATGGCCGTCACCGGAGTCATGATGTTCGGCTTCGTCATCGGCCACATGCTCGGCAACCTCCAGATGTACGAAGCCCCCGAGCACATCAACGCCTACGGCCACTTCCTGCACAATCTAGGGGAGTTACTGTGGATTGAGCGCGGCATCATGCTCCTCGCCATCGCCCTCCACATACTCTCCGCTATCCAGCTAGCCACCCGCAGCAACGCCGCCCGCCCCATCGGCTACTCCCGTAAAGAGGCCATCAACTCCTCCTACGCCTCCCGCACCATGTACTGGAGCGGACCTATCGTCCTTGCTTTCATCATCTTGCACCTTCTCCAGTTCACCGCCGGTTACCTCCACCCGCACGCTCAGTTCGTACCCGGCGACGTCTACGGCAATGTCGTCGCAGGCTTCCAGGTATGGTGGGTCTCGGCCTGGTACATCTTTGCAATCAGTCTCTTAGGCCTGCATCTCAGCCACGGCCTCTACAGCATGTTCCAATCCGTCGGCCTCGCCCATCCGCGCATCACCCCCCTGCTCAAGAAGGCCGCCGTCGCCATCTCGATCCTCATCGTTCTGGGGTATATCTCTATTCCTATCAGCGTTTTACTGGGGTTCATAAAATAAGATGACACTCGACGCAAAAATTCCGTCCGGCCCGATCCAGGAAGCGTGGGCGAAGGCCTGCTTCGACATGAAGCTCGTCAACCCCTCCAACAAACGCAAGCATTCTCTTATAGTTGTAGGCTCCGGCCTCGCCGGAGCCTCCGCCGCCGCCTCCCTCGGAGAGCTCGGCTACAACGTTAAGTGCTTCTGTTTTCAAGACTCTCCCCGCCGCGCCCACTCCATCGCCGCCCAGGGCGGCATTAACGCCGCAAAAAACTACCCAAACGACGGCGAAAGCGTCTTTCGCCTCTTCTACGACACAGTAAAAGGCGGCGATTTCCGCGCCCGCGAAGGCAATGTCTACCGCTTAGCGCAAAACAGCGGCAAAATCATCGATCAATGCGTAGCGCAGGGCGTCCCGTTTGCCCGCGAATACGGCGGATCTCTAACCAATCGCTCCTTCGGCGGAGCCCAGGTTTCGCGCACCTTCTACGCTCGAGGTCAAACCGGCCAGCAGCTTCTGCTAGGTGCATATCAAGCGCTAGAGCGCCAGGTCCACGCCGGTTCCGTCACCATGATCCCGCGCACCGAGATGCAGGATCTCATCGTCGTCGACGGACAGGCCCGCGGCATCGTCGCTCGCAATCTCCTGACCGGTGAACTCACCGTCCACATCGCAGACGCGGTAATCCTCGCCACCGGAGGTTACGGCAACGTCTACTACCTCTCCACCAACGCCAAGGGCTCAAACGCCACAGCCATCTGGCGAGCCTACAAGCGCGGAGCTCTCTTCGCCAACCCTTGCTTCACACAGATTCATCCCACCTGCATTCCGGTCTCCGGCGACTACCAATCCAAGCTCACGCTGATGAGCGAATCCCTGCGCAACGACGGCCGAATCTGGGTTCCTAAGAAGAAGGGAGACTCCAGGCCCCCCAATGAAATCCCCGAAGACGAGCGAGATTACTATCTCGAACGCCGCTATCCCAGCTTCGGCAACCTCGTCCCGCGAGACGTAGCCTCACGCAACGCCAAGGCTTTGTGCGACGAAGGCTACGGCGTCGGAAAGTCAGGCCTCGGCGTCTATCTCGACTTCTCCGAATCCATCGCCCGCCTCGGCGAGAAGACCATCCGCGAGCGCTACGGCAATCTCTTCGATATGTATCAGCGCATCACAGATGAGAACCCCTACAAGGTCCCGATGCGCATCTACCCCGCCATTCACTACACCATGGGCGGCCTATGGGTGGACTACCAACTGCAGAGCACCATCCCTGGCCTGTTCGTTCTCGGCGAGGCGAACTTCTCCGATCACGGCGCCAATCGACTCGGCGCAAGCGCATTGATGCAGGGTCTCTCAGACGGCTATTTCATCATTCCCTACACGGTCGGGAACTATCTCGCAACCAACAAATTTCCGAAAGTTGAGGACTCCAACCCTGCCGTGCAGGAAGCCATCTCCTCAGTCAGGACGAAGCTCGACAAACTACTCTCCATCAAAGGCAATCGCACCGTCGATTCCTTCCATCGTGAACTCGGAAAAATCGTATGGGACTACTGCGGCATGGCCCGAACCGCTGACGGCCTGACCTCAGCCATCGGAAAGATCCGTGCCTTGCGCGAAGAGTATTGGAAGAATGTGAATGTTCCCGGCAGTGGCGACGACCTCAACGCAAGCTTGGAGAAGGCCGGCCGCGTAGCCGACTTCTTTGAGTTGGCGGAGTTGATGTGCATCGACGCTCTGGATCGCAACGAGTCCTGCGGAGGTCACTTCCGCGAGGAGTATCAGACAGCCGACGGTGAAGCTCAGCGCGACGATGAGCACTATTCCTACGTCGCGGCATGGGGCTACGCCGGCGCTGACGCTGCTCCCGTTCTTAACAAGGAACCCCTGGAGTTCCATTACGTTCACCCCAGCCAGAGGAGCTACAAGTAAATGAAACTCACATTGAAGATCTGGCGGCAGAAGAACAGGAACGACAAGGGAGCCTTCGTCCCCTACGTCATGAATGACGTCGATCCCGAGATGTCGGTCCTCGAATGCCTCGACGTACTCAACGAGACGCTTATCCTGCGAGGCGAAGTTCCTGTGGCGTTCGAGCACGACTGCCGCGAAGGAATCTGCGGCTCCTGCGGCTTCGTGATCAACGGTGTTGCGCATGGCCCAGAGCGAGGAACCACCGCTTGCCAGTTGACGATGCGGCACTTCAAGGACGGCGATGAACTCACCCTGGAGCCGTGGCGCGCTAAGGCCTTCCCTCTCATCAAGGATCTAGTCGTAGATCGCCGCGCTCTCGATCACATCATCGAGGCCGGAGGATATATCTCCGTCTCCACGGGCCAGGCTCCCGACGGCAACGACATCCTCGTCGGCAAAGAGATCGCAGACGAGTCCATGGATGCAGCCGCCTGCATCGGTTGTGGAGCCTGCGTCGCCGCCTGCCCCAATGCCTCAGCAGCGCTCTTCACCGGCGCCAAGATCACACACCTCGGAACCCTTCCCCAGGGCGAACCCGAACGCGAGCGCCGCGCCCTCAGCATGGTCGCGCAGATGAACGCAGAAGCCTTCGGCAACTGCACCAGCATCGGCGAATGCACGGCTGCGTGCCCTAAGGAAATTCCCCTGGAAGTCATCGCCAACATGAACCGCGATTACGTGTGCGCCAGCTTCAGGCGACGCGATGACCTGCCAACCCCCGTTCCCCCCGCGGTCCACAGGGCCTAGCAAACCATCACCTCGGCGCCTTTCCCTCGAGTCCTGGATTCGTTGAGCCTTGGGCAGTCCTCGTCGCATCAAAGCCTTTGCATGCGAATTTCGCTATAGGAGATCTTTCAATGAGCACGACACACAAGACGGTTCAACTTCCGGATGCACGACGCATCATCGCCGCGGCTACCAAGAAGGCCGAAGAGATTGGCCAACCCATGAATATCGCCGTGGTGTGCGCTGGAGGACACCTGCTCGCATTCGAGCGCATGGAAGGTGCATGGCTTGGCTCGGTTGATATCGCACAGAAGAAAGCGTGGACATCGCGTGCCTTCGATATCGAGACGGGAACGCTCGGCACGCTGTCGCAGTCGGGCGATCAGTTCTTTGGAATCCACGCATCGAATGACGGCAAAGTGATGATCTTCGCTGGTGGCGTGCCGATCAAGCAGGATGGCAAGGTCATCGGAGCCATTGGCGTGAGTGGCGGCCTGGGCGCACAGGACCAGGCTGTAGCCGAAGCCGGAGTGGCTGGCTTCTAAGGAATTTTCAGCCTGAGTTTAGCAAGAACTTAAACAGAAGAGCCTCGCGCCAAGCGAGGCTCTCTCTGTTATGAGCAAAATGTAGACCTCGCTCATTACTTTGTAAAGATAGATGTGCCAGGATTTTTGCCTTCGTCGGCGTGGATACGATTCTGCGCGCGTTTGGCGCTCTCCATAGCCGCCTGGTCAAGACGTCGCTCCGGGGTTTGACCTACGCCGATGACTTCGCCGCCACTGCTTTCAATCGCTTCGTGAGAAGGACGAGCTGCCGTTTTCGTCGAATCAATTCCAATTGCCATGGTTCACCTCTACTCACAAGAGATGGACAATCTACGCATGCGCGTTGTCTCGCGAAGCTCGATTGTTACAATCGAACTTCGCTGTAGTTTGGAATCAATATGATGCAGAGTCCTGAACTGATTCACGCTCAAGCGCTCGTGATCGATGGCCACGCCGATACCTCGCAGCGGTTCGTTGATGAATGGTGGAACTTCAGCGATCCGCTAGGCGCCGGCATGCTGAATCTCGACACGGCGCGCAAGGGAAATCTGGCGGCAGAGTTTTTTGCAATCTGGGCGGAGCCGCAGGAGTGGCGAGGACGCTATGCACATCGCACGCTGCAGTTAATCGATGGCGTCTATGAACAACTACGAGAACATCCCGCAACGATGCGACTAGGCCTAACTCCTGCAGATATTATTGAAGCGCATCGAGATAGAGTTTTCTGCGGACTACTCGGCATCGAGGGTGGCCACTCAATCGAAGCGGACCTCGGCCTGCTGCGGATGTATCACCAGCTGGGAGTGCGATACATGACGCTCACGTGGTCGAACACCAACGAGTGGGCGGACAGTTCAGGCGACCAGGAAGATACAAGCATCACGCACCACGGCGGCCTGACCGGGTTTGGACGCGAGGTAGTGCGCGAGATGAATCGCCTCGGGATGATGGTCGATGTCTCGCATGTCGCGGACACAACCTTCTGGGACGTGCTGAAGACCACGCATGCGCCAATCATCGCCTCACATTCGAGTGCCAGAGCACTCACCGATGTGGCACGAAATCTGACCGATGAGCAGCTCCGAGCCGTCGCGACAAACGATGGCCTCGTAATGGTAAATTTCTATCCGTCCTTTATCGATGACCGCTGGCGCGAAGGTTGGGCTGCAACGCGAGCGGAACGCGAACTGCTTTATGCAGCAGCATCAAAAGGATTTCGCGAGCGAGGTGAATCCGTTCCCTACAACGTTGCGCTCACCATCGATCGCGAGTTCTATGCGCAGAAGCTGTGCGATACCTTGCCGCTTGCACCGTTCACTTCACTCATCGACCACATAGACCATGTAGCTCAAGTAGCGGGTATCGACCATGTTGGTCTCGGATCGGACTTCGATGGTTTTCCGATTCTGCCACAAGGGATGGAGAGTGCGGCCGATCTACCAAAGATCACTGCGGCTCTCGCCGAACGAGGCTATACCACCGAGCAACTCCACAAGCTGCTGGGCGGCAATCTACTCCGAGTCTTTGGAGCAGTGCAAGAGGTCGCTGTAAAGAAGTAGCTACTTACTCGCCAGGATCTCCATCGTTTCGATGTGAATTTCGTTCGAAAAAAGAGTGGACGCATTCGCCATGAGAGCTTTGGCAATCTCTCCGTTGAGGTGAGCGTCGCGGCCTGCTTCATCGTCGAAGGTGTCGAAGACCCCATAGACCCCGGCACTCAATTTAACGCCGTACCACGTGACAGTCTCCGGCTCGTCATGACTCATCGCGGCTCCCTGCTTGAGGAACGCCTCCACGTCTGCTTCCTTGCCCGGCTTCGCTTTCAACATGACCCAGATTGCTTGTTTTGCCATCGAATTTTCTCCTTTGTACTCATCCCCGCAGTACGAATACGCGGTGGCGACAACAGTAGATGTCCTTTACGATTTGAGAGAACAGCAACGGTTACTGTAGGCTCGAACCCACGACGATCGTCTATAGACAGACAACGACAGGATCCCCCGATGCACCGAAATCTCCGTTCCATCATGCTGGCTCTTGGTCTGCTCACCGCGAATGTCTCGATGCTCCTGGCCCAGGCCTGGGTCATCGGTCCCTTCACACGTCCGACGACGGGGCCAGTGATCGAGCCAAATAAGTTTTACTACTTTACGGATCCAGTCACAAATCTGCGCACCAACTGGGAGGAGTTGCATACCTTCAACCCGGCGGCCACGATTGCCCCGGACGGGAAGATCGCCGTCGTCTTCCGCGCAGAAGATGCGTCCGGCAAGGATCAGATCGGCCAGCACGTTTCCCGGCTGGGACTTGCCACCAGCACCGACGGCCTCCAGTTCACAACAAGCGGAGCGCCGGTTCTGTACATCGAAGACGATGAGCAGAAGGTCCACGAGTATCCAGGAGGAGTCGAAGATCCGCGCATCGTCGTGTCTCCCGATGGCACGTATGTGATGACCTACACGCAGTGGGCGCGTGACGCTGGACAGTACACCATCGGGATCGCAACGTCGAAAGACCTGGAAAAGTGGACCAAGTGGGGACCTGCATTTGGCAAGGCGGACAATGGGAAGTACGACACCCTGCTGTACAAGTCAGGCGGAATCCTAACCGAGTTGCACAACGGGCGAGTGCAGGCGGTGAAGCTCCACGGCAAGTACTGGATGTACTGGGGAGAGGTCCACGTGAGGCTCGCGACCTCAAGCGATCTCATCCACTGGACACCTGTGCTCGATCCGCAGACGCATCTCCCACAAGTAGTCCTGTCCGCTCGCGCCGGGCATTTTGACAGCGCCTTTCCAGAGGTTGGCCCTCCGCCCCTGTTGACCAAGAAAGGCATCGTGCTGATCTACAACGGAAAGAATTCCACGGGTACCGGCGATGAGACGCTCGCAAGCGATCCGAAGATTGCGCCCGGCGCCTATTCGGTCGGAGAGGCTCTGTTCTCTGCGTCTGACCCCGCAAAGCTATTGGATCGAACTGCCAAGCCCATCTTGACCCCTGCCATGCCCTACGAGCGCAGCGGACAATACACCGCTGGTACGACCTTTGCTGAGGGCCTTGTGGCCTTCCAGGGCCAATGGCTGCTCTACTACGGAGCCGCGGATTCCGTAGTGGGAGTAGCCAGAGCTGAGCTTCCCCGGTGAGGCTCGGTATTGACGTCAGCGCGCGATGGAGTAGCCTTAAGATCAGCATGAAGATATCGAATTTCGCTCTAAGTACTCTTGTTTGCACGCTCGCACTTTGTACTGCTGCAGCGCTGGCTCAATCAACGCCAACTCCTCCCTCAACCAGCGCACCGGCGGCCACGGACGCTCTGCCGGACGCACCGTCCACCCTCGCGCATGAGGTGCCCCCTCCCTCCCCGACCGGGCCCACCGTCCTCTTCGATACAACGATGGGAAGACTGACGTGCAAGCTGTTCGAGAAGGAGGCACCCATCACAGTGGCCAACTTTATCGGCCTCGCTACTGGCACGAAGACCTGGACTGATCCCGCGACTCTCGAGAAGAAGACAGGAGTTCCCTTCTACGATGGAACCACCTTTCACCGCGTGATTCCTGGATTCATGATCCAGGGTGGAGATCGCCTCGGAACCGGCCAGGGCGATGCCGGCTACTACATCCAGGACGAGATTTCGCCCACCTTACGCTTCGATGTACCTGGGCGGCTTGCAATGGCCAACTCAGGCCCCGGAACGGATGGCAGTCAATTCTTCATCACCCAGGCAGCTACCCCTCAACTGGATGGAAGTTACACGATCTTTGGGCAGTGCGATCCACACACGGTCTTGATGGTTACAGGCATCACCCTGGTCGACAGAAACTCAGAAGACAAGCCGTTGACGCCCGTCGTGATAAATAAAGTTACGATTGTTCCAGAGGGACAACCCATCCCCCCGCTTCCCAGCGCGGCGTCAGCACCTGGAACCCAGCCAGGTCCACAGCATTAGCCCTCTTGGAACCCGCGGTAAACTGCGATCGATCCGTCGGCCGATCAGCATGCAGCGGACACCACGCTGCATGCCTCGCATAGCGTTCGGAAGGCCAAGAACCGCAAGAGCCATGGGATGTATATTCCACTTTGAATCAATTAAATACCCCATCAAGAACTCGCATAAAATGAACATGCCGTCATCGAATTGTCGGCTATCATTTAACTGAATTTCACATTCATACGAGTGAGGAACAAATCGCAGCCGAGAATCGGCACAACCCGGAGCAGAGTCTGGGCCCAGAGTCGTATGCCCTGCGCTGTATAGTTTCGGTGGCTTCAGGTTCAAGACGGAATGGAAGGATGAGCCGACCCCCGCAGCGTTTCACCTTCATTGTTTTGTTGCGCTTCTTTTTGCCGATGGATACACAGGCACATCCTATCGATGACACTTTCCGGAAACGGGAGTCCTATTCCGATGCCCCTGCGCATCTAAACACACGAGCTATTTGTAGCTTCTAAGGAGATTCAATGCCCACCACCGCCACCTTCAAGACCAGTGAAGGGACTATTATTTGCAAATTGTTTGAGGCCGAAGCACCCGAGACCGTAGCCAACTTCATCGGCCTCGCCGAAGGCACCAAAGAATGGAATTCGCGCTCGAAGAAAGGCCCGAAGCTGTTTGATGGCACCATCTTTCACCGCGTCATCCCAGAGTTCATGATCCAGGGAGGAGATCCTGAAGGAACAGGGATGGGAGGCCCCGGCTACAAGTTCGCCGACGAGACCAAGGGTAGCCCGCACAACTTCAAGGAGCCCGGTAAGCTGGCGATGGCCAACTCCGGCCCGAATACCAACGGAAGCCAGTTTTTCATCACGGTCACCGATACCAGCTGGTTGACCGGCAAGCACACGATCTTCGGTGAGGTGATCGAGGGCTATGACGTGGTCGAGAAGATCAGCCGCGTCCCCCGCGGAGCCATGGACCAGCCCAAGACGCCCGTCGTGCTGGAGAGCGTAACCATCAACCGCAGCTAACTTCGAGACACCTGTCCCTGCGGGAATCACAGCTACACAGTAAAAGGCCCGTTCATCGAACGGGCCTTTTACTGTCTCTATCACTTCCGAATTACGCGACGCCGATCACCGTGCATAATTCCTTGACCGCAGCAGCACTCCGATTGAGGGCCGTCTGCTCCTCGGGCGTGAGCTTGATCTCAATGATCTGCTCAATGCCTTTGGCACCAAGTTTGCACGGCACGCCGATGTACAGGCCGCTGATACCATACTCGCCCTCGAGATACGCCGCACAGGGCAGGATCTTCTTCTTGTCCTTGAGGATGGCCTCGACCATCTCGGTCGTCGCTGCCGAGGGTGCGTAGTACGCGGAGCCGGTCTTGAGGTGCTTCACGATTTCGGCACCACCGTTAGCGGTCCGTTCCTCCAGCGCCTTGAGCTTCGCGGGCTCGATCAGTTCAGTAATCGGGATACCCGCGACCGTCGAGTAGCGCGACAGCGGGACCATCGTGTCGCCATGACCGCCCAACACGAACGCCGTCACATTCTCGACCGAAACATTCAACTCTTCAGCAATAAACGTACGGAAGCGCGCCGAGTCCAGAACGCCAGCCATCCCGATGACGCGCTCTCGCGGCAGTCCGGACTTCTTGAACGCCGTCTGGACCATCGCATCCAGCGGGTTTGCAACGACGATCAGGATCGCGTTGGGACTCGCAGCAACAGCCTTCCCGATCACATCGCTCATGATCTTGAAGTTCGTATTGAGCAGATCGTCGCGGCTCATCCCCGGCTTGCGCGCGATGCCCGCGGTGATGACGACGATATCGGAGTCAGCCGTATCAGCATAATCATTGGTACCAATCACCGAGACATCACGCTTCTCGATCGGCATAGCCTCGAGCAGATCGAGCGCCTTCCCCTGCGGCACGCCCTCCACAACGTCGATCAGCACAACATCGGCAAGTTCTTTGGCTGCGATCCAGTGAGCGGCGGTTGCGCCGACGTTGCCAGCACCTACAATTGTTACCTTCTTACGCATGATGTTCTGATCTCCCGTGTTTCCTGCAATTTTCCTGCACGCAACGATGATATGCCGCAGCCATATCGTTGCGACAGAGCCTTGCGCGATGATCGCACACCCAGCGCGGACATCGGATGACTGAGCTGACGTCAATCTGTTCGAGTAAGACCGCCTTCCACTAGCCGACCCACACGGCCCCTCGTACAAACGGCCGTCGTCGCTTCGACAACAAGCCATCAGCAGGATCCGACGCCGCTCCCCTACCAAAACAAAAGGCGCACCGGCAGTCTGCCGATGCGCCCATGCCGACCACCAGGCCTAGAACTGACCCCACAGGAGCTGGTTATACACATCATGGTGGAACTGCACTTCGCAGGGCTTGACGATCGTTCCCAGTAGCCGCGGGCAGCGGTCAGCCGAGGCCTGCTTCAGGTCCGCATAGCGCTCCTTCACATCGGTGCCGAGCATCTCATCAATCCATTCCGCACCGCGGAAGTTCTCCAGCGCGGTATAGATGTTGTCCGGCAGATAACGCTCAGCCTGGCGCAGGTTCTTGATCTTCGCGGTCTGC
The DNA here is from genome assembly GCA_027452215.1 of Granulicella sp. Classification (GTDB taxonomy): domain Bacteria; phylum Acidobacteriota; class Terriglobia; order Terriglobales; family Acidobacteriaceae; genus Granulicella. The sequence continues at coordinate 22,629 of DAIDGQ010000033.1, forward strand.
CCGGTGAGACCCGTCTTGAACACCGAGTACAGCACCATGTATGGGTTAGCATCCGGCCCCACAGAGCGGACTTCAACGCGCGCAGACTTTTCGTTGCCGATCGGAATACGAATCATCGACCCGCGATCCGTGGCCGAAGCCTTGATCTGGTTGGGTGCTTCGAAGTGAGGATCGAGGCGGCGATAGGCATTCACGCTGGCATTGAGCAGCAGGCAGATATCATTGCCGTGCGTGAGAATCTTGTCGACAAAGCTCCATGCAAGCTTCGAGATCTTTTCGTCCCCCTTGGGATCCCAGAAAAGATTCTTCCCGCCCTTGGTAATCGAAACATTGGTGTGCATGCCAGACCCGTTGACTCCGGTGACCGGCTTCGGAAGGAAGCTGGCGGTCATGCCCATCTGTGTTGCAACCTGGCGGCAGATCAGCTTGTACAGCTGGATCTGATCGGCCGCGGCAACGACATCGCCGTACGAGTAATTGATCTCGAACTGCGACGGAGCCACCTCAGGATGGTCCTTCTCATTCTCGAAGCCCATCGCGCGCTGCACCTCGGCCGTCGTGTCGATGAACTCCCGAAGAGGGTCGCCCGGAAGCGAGTGGTAGTACCCCCCCTGATTGACATACTCAAAGGTGCCCGTCTGGTGGTACGTACGCTCGGCGTCGATGCCGTCAAAGAGGAAACCCTCGATCTCGTTGGCCGCGTTCAGCGTATACCCGTTCTTCTCGAACTGCTGCTTGGCAAAGTCCTTCAGCACGCCGCGAAGATCGCCCGAATAGTGCTCGCCGTTCTTGTCGATGACCTCGCCGAACACGAGGACCTTGCCGGAACCGAACACGTCGGCTGGCGTCCAGTAGAACGCGCTCCAATCGATGGCGAGCCGTAGGTCGCTCTCTCGCTGGGCGGTAAAGCCACGGATGGACGAGCCGTCGAACGTCAGATTGTCATAGCTCTTGACCAGAAACTTCTTGTCGTAGTCCAGCATGTGAAGGCGGCCTTCGAGGTCGGAGAAAAGCACAGTCACGGCCTTGATGCCCGGGGTGTCGGTCAGATATTTCAGGCGCTCTTCCTGAAGAACATCACCCGCAACACGATTCTTGCGCTGGTCCTTGGCTCGCAGGTTGAGCTCTTCCAGCTCCTCGTACGACAACTCCAGAAAACTACGAAATTCGGTCGACATGGCACTCCTTCATGGGCAGTCAGCTGCCGTGGTTATATGTTGAGGCTTTGACAACGAAAAAGCTACTTCTGAGGCAATTTTCGGCTTGAGTTAAAGGTAGCAGAAGCCGCCATTAAAATTTCATAAAGACGCTGGCAGCCAGGCTGGACAAAAGGAATTCGCTGGCGGCGTCCCCACCGCTGATTCGCAGTTCAGAGCCCGAACGAACGACGTGGGATAATTCCACTGGGAAAACGTAGCTCGCCAACCTTCACCCGGACTAGCCCGCATACCACGCCGGAGGCGCTTCTATCTTGGGAAAAAATATGGTTCCGACGCGCCTGTTTTTTACCAAGGGCGTGGGAAAACACAAGGAGCGCCTCACCTCCTTCGAGATGGCACTCCGCGACGCTGGCATCGCCGCCCAGAATTTGGTGCGGGTCTCCTCGATTTTCCCGCCAAACTGCAAAATGATCACCCGCAAGGAGGGTCTGACGTTCCTCCACCCCGGCGAGGTGGTGTTTGCCGTCGTAGCTGAGAACTCGACGCGCGAGGCCCACCGTCTGGTCGCTAGCTCGATCGGCGTAGCAATCCCGACCGACAAGAATATGTACGGCTACCTCTCCGAGCATCACAGCTTTGGCCAGACGGAAGACCAGGCTGGCGATTATGCCGAAGAACTCGCCGCAGAGATGCTCGCGACGACGCTCGCTGTAGATTTCGACCCTGACAAAAGCTGGGATGAGAAGAAGGAGATCTGCAGGATTGCGAACAAGATTGTGAGGACAGCGAACGTAACGCAATCCGCCGTCGGCGCCAAGAATGGGAATTGGACGACCACCATCGCAGCGGCGATTTTGCTCTTCGATGATCAGTAGATCGCAGCTAAAATACAGAAAGGGATGACATGGCGCTGGCTCACTCCAGCGCCATTTGCTTGGGCAGAACTACCAGCCCCTCAGGATCGAGGAATTTATGGCTACAACGCGTGTTGCACTCATTCAGATGTCTTGTGACGCTTCCACCGAGACGAATTTATCCAGGGCCGTCGCACGAGTGCGCGAGGCCGCCGACGGCGGAGCGAAGTTGATCTGCCTCCCAGAGCTGTTTCGAGCGCAGTACTTCTGCCAGCGCGAAGACCACGCCCTGTTTGCCACGGCGGAGTCCATTCCAGGCCCGTCGACAGCCGCGCTGAGCGCAGTAGTTCGCGAGCACAAACTCGTCTTGATAGCGAGTCTGTTTGAACGCCGCGCACCCGGTCTCTATCACAACACCGCGGCCATTCTGGACCATGCCTCAACGGCGACCGACAACATCGCGGCGATCTATCGCAAGATGCATATCCCAGACGACCCCCTCTATTACGAGAAGTTTTATTTCACCCCCGGAGACCTCGGGTTCCTCTCGCAGAAGACCTCCGCCGGCCCGATCGGCACCCTCGTATGTTGGGATCAGTGGTACCCCGAGGGCGCCCGGGTGACGGCGCTGAAGGGCGCCGAGACGCTCTTCTTCCCTACCGCGATCGGCTGGCATCCAAGCGAAAAAGCGGAATTTGGCGAACGGCAGTATGACGCATGGCAGACCATCCAGCGTGCCCACGCAATTGCCAACGGCGTGTTCGTCTGCGCGGTGAATCGCGTAGGCCACGAGCATGGCGATGTCGACCACAACGGCGTGATGCTCGAAGGCCCGGGCGATCACACGCCTGCGAGCGGATTGGAATTCTGGGGAGGAAGCTTTATCGCCGATCCATTCGGAAGAATTCTGGCAAAGGCCTCGCACGACAAGGAAGAGATCCTGTACGCAGACCTCGATTCCAACGAAGTAGAAGTGACGCGACAGCATTGGCCGTTCCTGCGGGATCGCAGAATCGATGCCTACGGAGGAATCACAAGCCGGTTCTTGGACTAAACTTCCACCATTTCCTCGTCGAGAAAGTCAGATCGAATATGCTCTCATCTTTTCAAGTGCTCGCAATCTTTGCCCTCATCGTTTCGCCGCAGACCGTGGACCCCACACTGCCGCCGGCAAACGCTCATGTGAAGACCACCGCTGTCGGTCTGGGCGTGCAGGTGTATCGATGCACGGCCCCAGCCGATGCGCCCGCGAACTTCACCTGGACCTATCTGGCTCCGGAGGCGACGCTCTTCGATCCCACCACGCATCAGCCCGTCGGCACCCACAGCGCCGGTCCTACATGGACTTGGAATGATGGCAGCGCGATCGAGGGCAAGATCCTGCAAACTCACCCGTCGGATGTCGCTGGAAGCGTGCCCTGGCTGCTGCTGGAGACACACGCGACCGGCGCGGCCACTGGTGAACTCGCTGGAGTCACGCTGGTGCGGCGGTCGGATACGCAGGCCGGAGCGGCTCCGTCAACCGGCTGCGATGCAGCGCATCAGGACAACATGCTGCGAGTCCCTTACCAGGCGACCTACACTTTCTACACCACGAGCGAATGACTGGAACACAATGACCGCTGAAAGCAAATACCGAATGCCCGCGGAGTGGGCTCCCCATGCAGCAACATGGATTGCCTGGCCGCATAATCCAGAGGATTGGCCCAACAAATTTCAGCCGATCCCGTGGGTGTATTGCGAGATCGTAAGGCATCTCTCACAGGTCGAGGACGTACACATCCTCGTGAATGACGAGGGCGACCAGAGGCGCGCTCTCAACATGCTGCGACGCCAGGGCTCGAATGCGGCGCGACTGCACTTTCATTGCTGGCGCACGGACCGGGTCTGGCTGCGCGACTCCGGACCAATCTTCGTAAAGAACCATGAGGGAGTTGCGCTGACGAATTGGAAGTTCAATGCGTGGGCGAAGTATGACAACTGGCGCAACGATGACCTGATTCCGAAGCACGTAGCCAAGCTCCACGGCATGACCAGCTTTGAACCAACCGTGACCCTCGCCGATGGCAAGACGCGACGACTGGTACTCGAGGGAGGGTCGATCGACACCAATGGCGAAGGCGTTTTATTGACGACCGAGGAGTGCCTCCTGAGCGACATACAGCAGCGCAATCCCGGCGTCAGTCGCGAGCAGTTGGAGCAGGCCTTCGCCGAATATCTTGGAATCGAAAAGGTGATCTGGCTCAATCGAGGATGCGCTGGCGATGACACCCACGGGCATGTCGATGACATCTCGCGCTTCGTTGGCGTGAATACAATCCTCACCGCGGTCGAACATAATACGGCAGACGAGAACCATCTGCCGCTCGCAGAGAACCTCGAGCGGCTCCACGCGGCACGCAATCTAAAGGGGCGTCCCTTCACGATCAAGACGCTGCCGATGCCCGCCCCAGTCATCTTTGAGGGGCAGCGTCTCCCGGCCAGCTATGCGAATTTTTACATTGCAAATGACCTGGTTCTCGTGCCGACATTCAACGATCCCAACGACCGGATCGCCCTCAATACGCTCGCTGAATGCTTCCCTGATCGCACCGTGACTGGCATTCACTGCACCGACTTTATCTGGGGCCTGGGCGCGCTCCATTGCATGACCCAGCAGGAGCCCGCATGATCTCCGCATCCACCGCAACACCATGGCCCCCACCACCCGACATCGAATCGATTCGCGAGTTGGTACGAGCGGCGGACCCCGAAGGTCACCTCGCAGACGGCGCGCATGCAGACGAGTATGAACCTGAAGAAGAGAAGATTCTCGCCGCGATCCAGCATCTTCCGACCACGGAACTACTTGCAACAACCACGTTGCCCTTGATTGCAGCGGTCTGGCAATCGAGCTTCGTGCTCGATGATGCGGCGATGCTGGAACGGCACCCCGTCCTGCTTGCGTTGGCGCAACAGATCGAGCGCTTCTTTGGGCCTGAAGCGTCTCCGCAGGTACGCTGGTAGCCGATCAACGTTTCATGGAACTCGATCCAACAAACCTCCGTATCGGATAGGCAGAGACCTCCTATGACGAAGCAAATGGTTACCGCCTCCATCCTCTTCCTTTTAGCACTTTTGCCCGGAGCGCAGAGTGCGTACACGCCCGCGAACGATGCCCCGGCCTACACCGCCGACGGCAGTCTCGTTGCGCCCGCACACTATCGCGAGTGGATCTATCTGACTTCGGGAATCGATATGTCCTACACAGCGCAGGCCGGCACCGCAGATCACTCCATGTTCGACAACGTATTCGTAAATCCAACCTCCTATCGCAGCTTTTTAGCGACGGGCACATGGCCGGATCAGACCACCATGGTGCTCGAGGTTCGAGGCGCAGAGAATCCCCTTTCGATCAACAAGCGTGGACATACCCAAAGTCCCGAGATCATGGGCATCGAGATTCACGTAAAAGACCACGGTGCGTGGCGCTTCTATGATCTGAACGGTAACGATAAGGCTGCAAAGTTGATTCCTCCACCGGCACCTTGCTACACCTGCCATCAGGCGCACGGCGCTGTCGACACCACGTTTGTGCAGTTCTACCCAACGTTGCTGCCGCTCGCAAAGCAGAAGAAGACGCTGTCCCCAGAGTACTTAAAGGAACTAACAACTCCGGCACAAGTCGCGCCGGGAGCGGCAAAGTAGTACAACGGGAGGGATGACCATTGATCCCGTTTCCCCCCGCATTGAAGATCTCGCGATGATGCAGCTTGCGATCGCTGAAGCCCGCACCGCTGAGGCCGCCGGCGAGGTCCCCGTAGGTGCCGTCCTCGTGTCATCAGAGGGCGAGGTCATTGCTCGCGGCGGCAACCTGGTGCTCCGGACCTCTGACCCAACGGCGCATGCGGAGATCGTGTCGCTCCGCGCGGCAGGCGTCGCACTGGGCAACTACAGGCTCGTAGGCAGCACACTCTATTGCACGCTGGAGCCATGCGCCATGTGTGCGGGCGCAATCCTGCATGCCCGCATTGCACGGCTCGTGTATGCAGCGGCTGATCCCAAGGCCGGAGCGTGCGGATCAGTGCTCACGGTGATGAACCATCCGGCCCTGAATCACCGCGTGGAGGTGGTCGCTGGCGTGCTCGGCGAGGAATGCGGCGCGATGCTCACGAACTTCTTTCGTGCTCGAAGATTTTAATCTGCATTGCGGGGGCTGTGGTGCAAATATCCTGAGCGCAGTAAGCATCACATGGTGAGTCGAAGAATGCGGCAGTCGTTTTCCGGACAAATAGATTTCCTTAGCGAGAGGAGCATCATGGCGGGTCGTTTAGAGGGCAAAGTTGCGGTAATTACAGGTGCTGGTTCGGGCATTGGACAGGCCATTGCGGAGCGACTGGCCCTGGAGGGCGCGGACTGCGTGATCGATTACGTCGTCCAGCCCGAGGAGGCTCAGGCTACCGTTGCAAAGATCTCCGCAGCAGGCGGCAAGTCTGTGCCGGTGCAGGCCGACGTATCCGTGCTGGCGGACTGCACGAAGCTGATTGAGCAGGCCTGGACGCAGCTTGGATCGTGCGACATCCTTGTGAACAACGCCGGCATCGAACGCTCGGCAGACTTCGTCGACGTGACCGAGGCCGATTTTGACGCTGTCCTTGGCGTGAACTTAAAGGGCGCATTTTTTCTAACTCAGGCATTTGTACGCAGGCTGAAAGACGCCAGGAAACCGGGGCGCGTCATCAATATCTCCTCCGTACATGAAGACATGGTCTTCCCCCATTTTTCAACATACTGCGCGAGCAAGGGTGCCATGCGCATGTTGATGCGCGACCTCGCAGTGGAGCTTGGGCCGCTCGGTATTACCGTAAATAACATTGCGCCCGGAGCCATCAACACTCCGATCAACAAGTCACTGCTTGCGGACAAACCGAAGCTCGACGCATTACTCGCCAATATTCCGCTGGGACGCCTTGGCGAACCCGGAGAAGTTGCCGGAGTCGCTGCGTTTCTCGCTTCAGACGACGGAGCGTATGTGACAGGCAGCACCTACTTCCTCGACGGCGGATTGATCCGGAACTATCACGAGCAGTAGTCCACAGCGCACGACCGGAATCGTAACGTAGCTGGCCTCGCCCGGCATGTGCCAGCTGCGTTGCGTGGCCTTCTGACGGTCGTAAGGCCTCGCATCGAAGACATTCGGTACAAAATTCGGCGCGTTGCGATCGGAGAGCAGAAAGAGCTTGGCCTAATCCGCCCCATGACACGATGGCCCGGCAGGACGACCTGGTTCACTGTGGGCAAACCAAAGCTGTACGTCAGCGGCTTGTCGGGAGCAACGGCTTCGGGATACTCGAAGCTTGTGCAATAACGACCCCGAAAGATGTACGGGCCCTGGAAGGAATATCAGGGGTGGAGAGCGGAGTTTGGTGGCCTAACTCGGTTGCAGTGAGCTCCGCCGCTGCAAGCGCAAAGCGACTACCCCGTCGAGTATCCGGGTTGCGATTCTATCCTTCGAAGCTGCGGGCAATGGCACTGCTCCTTCATCCGTGATGAAGACACCGGCATTGCGATCCGAGTCGAACCCTAGATCAGAGTGAGTTATGTCGTTTAGAACGATAGCGTCAGCGCCCTTGCGATGAAGCTTCTCCCTCGCGCGCTCAACATCAAGCCCCATCTCTGCCGCGAAGGCGATGACGAGCGTACCTGCGCGACGATGGTCGACCACGCTCCGGACGATGTCTTCAGTCGGCTCCAGTTCAAGGGTCAGCGGTCCATCGCGATGTATCTTGTTCTGCGAAATCTGGCTGACCCGAAAGTCGGCGACAGCAGCGGCCTTGATGACGATCGTCACCTCAGGCAGTCGCGTGAGCACGGCCCCCTGCATCTCCTCCGCGGTGCTAACATTGACAACCTCGCAGTGTGTCGGCGGTAGCAGCGCTGTGGCCGCAGAGACGAGGATCACGCGAGCACCGCGACGCTCCGCAGCCGCAGCGAGTGCGTAGCCCATCTTCCCGCTCGATCGATTGCCCAGAAAGCGGACTGGATCGATGGGCTCCCGTGTACCACCGGCCGTAATCAGGATTGTCTCACCGGCGAGATCGCGAACAGGATGCAACCGATCAAGCACAGCGCGAACAATCGTATCCGTCTCAGCGAGTCGACCGTCCCCGGTCATGCCGCAGGCCAGATAGCCGCTCTCCGACGCGACAATCGTGTGGCCGCGCTGTTCCAGCGCCAGCAAATTCGCACGCGTCACAGCATGATTCGCCATGTTCACATTCATCGCAGGGGCGAGGACCACAGGAGCTTGGGTAGCAAGGTAGGTCGTGCTCAGGAAGTCGTCAGCGAGTCCGTGCGCAAGCTTCGCCAGCGTGTTCGCCGTGGCTGGAGCGATGAGCAGCGCATCAGCCCATTGTGCTTGCGCAATGTGCTCGATGACGTCACTCGCGTCCGGCGATTCCCAAAGGTCCGTGAAGACTTCGTGCCCGGTCAACGAAGCGAACGTCAACGGCCGAATGAACTCCTGCGCAGACCGGGTCATGATGACGCGAACATCAACGCCCCTCCGCTGCAATTCGCGAACAAGCTCTGCAGATTTGTACGCAGCGATGCCGCCACACACTCCGAGCAGGACGTTAGGCATGGGGAGCCTCCATCAAAGCAGGGTCGGGCCGCAGGTCGCCGGTCGGACGACTTTCGTCCGGGTGCATCTCAAGCAAAACATTGTCGATCAACCGCGTGGACCCGACCCACGCTGCGACGGCAATCAGCGCACCCCGCGAGGTATCAGCCACAGGCAGCAATGTTGCAGGATCGACAATCGCTGCGTAGTCCACGCGCACCGTTGGATCGGCCGCAAAGATATTGAGCATCGCGCCACGCAGCGTCTCAGCGCTACTCTCGCCAGTCTGAACAATCTCCTGCGCAACAACAAGCGCGCGATGCAGAATCAGCGCGCGGCGACGATCCTCGGCAGAGAGATTGCGGTTACGCGAACTCATCGCAAGGCCGTCTCGCTCCCGGACGATGGGGCAGGCGACAAGATGCACAGGAATGTTTAGGTCACGCACCATCGCCCGCAGAACAGCAACTTGCGCTGCGTCCTTCTGTCCAAAGTAAGCGCGGTCTGGGCCGACGATATTAAACAGCTTCGAGACCACCGTCGCAACGCCTCGAAAGTGGCCTGGCCGCGAAGCTCCGTCAAGGCGATCGCCGAGCGCAGCGACCTCCACAAACGTCCTCGCCCCGTCCGGATACATCTCCTCAGCCGATGGAGCGAAGAGCAGCGCAACACCAGCAGCCTCAAGCTTCTCGCAGTCCTCCTCGAACGTCCGTGGATAGACCTCGAAGTCTTCGCCAGCCGCAAACTGCGTCGGGTTAACAAAGATGGAAGCCGCCACCACGTCGCACTCGGCAAGCGCACGATGGACCAACGAAAGATGTCCATCATGCAGCGCTCCCATCGTCGGTACCAGGCCAAGTGTGCGAGTGCTCTTAAGCGCGCGGCACGCTTGCTGCATCTCGCGAATCGTCGTGATGATTTGCATGTTCATTTCTTCCCTGTCGCGTGCAGGTCGGCTGGCTGTTCCTGCGCCTCACGTTGCTCGCGGAGTTCGCGAGGCAGGTGGTAGCTCTCGGCGTCGCCAGGAAACGTGCGGCTCGCAACGTCGTCTCGGTAGCGCTCGAGCGCGTCGGCAAAAAACGCAGCGCCATCCGCATAGCGGCGCACAAACTTTGCCGGGGGAGAAAACGTAAGGTTGAAAAGATCGTGGAACACGAGAATCTGGCCGTCGCAGTCAGGACCGGCACCGATCCCGATAGTCGGAATGCCTGCGCGTGCAGTGATCTCCCCAGCCACCTCGCGAGGAATCCCTTCCAGCACGATCGCCACGGCACCCGCGGCCTCAAGCGCCACCGCGTCCGCATAGAGCTCATCCACTGCTTCAGAGGTCCGTCCCTGCACCCGGTACCCGGACATGCGATGCACCGATTGCGGAGTGAGCCCGATGTGCGAGACCACCGAAATCTCGGCGTCGGTCAGGCGCCGCACCAGTTCCGCGCGGCGCTGCCCTCCTTCGATCTTCACAGCATGCGCGCTGGCCTCCTTGATAAAGCGAGTAGCGTTGCGAATCGCATCCTCCGCGGACGCTTGGTACGAGCCGAAAGGCATGTCCGCGACCAGGAAGGCACGCTGCACCCCGCGAGCGACGGCCCGTGTATGGTGCAGCATCTCGTCCATCGTTACCGGAAGGGTGGTGTCGTATCCCAGCACTGCCATCCCGACGGAATCGCCCACCAGGATCACATCAATGCCTGCCTGGTCGACAAGGCGAGCGGTGGGATAGTCGTACGCTGTGAGCGACGTAATTGCGTGACCGCAGCGCTTCATTTCGAGGAGGGTCTGCGCTGTCACCGCTGGGACACGCGCGCTTGCCCCGCTATCGCGGAGGGGTGTGAGGCTCATGATTCTCTCCAGTGCCGCTCCGCTCTACCGCCGCGGATGAGGCCCGATCACAGTGAGTATAGCGCTTGACGCCGCCATCTGGCTTTCCTCTGGACGGCGAATCGGCGACAATCGAGAGATGGAGCTTTTCGTTTATTCAGCCGACTGGTGCCGCGACTGCCGCGAGGCTAAGCGCTTTCTCAACCAGCACTCAATCCCCTACACCGAGATCAACATAGAGAAGACCCCCGGCGCAGCCGAACAGGTCATCGCCAATACAGGCAAGCGCGCGATCCCGCAGTTCGTTCTCAACGGCAAATGGATTCAGCCCTACAAGCCCGGGCAAGGTTTCCTGCATCACGAAATGGAAGAACTCTTCGGCGTAGTCAGATCCTGATTCCTGCGACGAAATCCTAGGCTGCCGCGCCCGTCTGATCGGGCGGAGGAACATCTTCAGCTTTGGCAACAGGATTTGTCGCCGCAATAGCTGCACTCGCCGCACTGGCACCGAATGGCCACCGCAGGCGCAGCACTCGTTCGCGGTCGCCTTCGCGATGCACTTCCTCGCTCCTCCCCTTCAGCAGGTCGCTGATCGTCATCACGCCCAGCAGTTTGCCATCTGCGCTCACCACGGGATAGGAGGTCAACTTGGACTCCGCCATAATCATCGCGCACGTACGTAACGTATTGAACGGTGACACCGTCTTCGGCTCGCGATTCGCATCGACAGCCAGCGGACAGCTGAGATCCTCTTTGCGAGCAGCCGCGATCATCTGCGTATGAGTGAGCACCCCCGTCAAATGCCCCTCGCCATCAACCAATGGAAAAATCCGTTGCCAGTGCGACCACGCTTCGCTGCCACGCGCCTCCATCTTACTGAGCCAATCGGCAGCATCCTTGCGGGTCGCGTTCTCCGGCAGGGCAAACACGCTGGTATGCATCGCCTGCGCGACCAGTATCGTCTCCAGCGGGTCAACCCCAAATTCGCGACTCAAATGCAGCCCCCGACGGCTCAGCCCCTCCGTCAACATCGACCGCGGCATCACCAGCACGCTCACCGCGTAAGCCGCCACGCACGACAGCAGCACCGGCAGCATCAGGCCGCCGTTGTGGGTCAGTTCCAGTGCCAGCATCGCCGAAGTCAGCGGTGCTCCAATCGCCGCCGACAGCACCGACGTCATCCCGACCAGCACCCACGCACCCGGGCTCATCACCGGCATCAAATGCCCAATCGCCGCTCCCAGCGCACCTCCGATCACCAGCAGCGGCGCCAGAATACTGCCCGCAGTATTGGACCCCAGAGAGAACGCCCAGATCAGGCTCTTTATGATCAGAATCCCTGCCAGAAACTTCCAAGCAGCTTCACCCGAAATCATCTGCTGGATCACGCTGTAGCCGACCCCCAGAGCCTCCGGAAAGATCAATCCGCCCAGCCCCACCACCAGCCCTCCAATCGCCGGCCACCACATCCAGTGAATGGGAAGGCGCTCAAACATCTGCTCGAAGAAGTGCACCGCCTTGCTAAGCCCTGCCGCCACAAATGCCGCGATCACACCCAGCGCAAGTGCCCCAAGCATCGCCGAGTGATACACCGGCGCGCCCGTAGGAACCATCTGCAAAAGACTATGCGGCCCCAGCAAAAGGCGCCGCACCGCCCCCGCCGTCACACTGGCAATCGCTACCGGAACCAGCGATCGCGGCTTCCACTCGAACAGCAGAATCTCCACCGCCAGCAACGTCGCCGACATAGGACAGTTGAACGTCGCAGCGATGCCCGCCGAAGCTCCCGCCACCATCAAAACCGTGCGCTCCGACGCACTCACCGGCAGCAGCTGGCCAACGATGCTGCCCAGCGCTCCTCCCGTCACAATCACCGGCCCCTCTGCGCCGAACGGACCACCCGACCCGATCGCAATCGCCGTCGCGACCGGCTTCAACACCGCCACACGGGGTTGCACCTTGCCTTTATTGAAGACAATATTCTCCACCGCCTCGGGCATGCCGTGACCGCGAACCTTTGGCGAAAGAAACCGCGCAATCAACCCTACTAGCAGCCCGCCGATAACCGGCATCGGCACCAGCCACCAGTGCCGTCCTGCCTCCCACGGATCTCTCGAGACGAAGCTCCACTTCTGGAAGTAGAAGATGTTTGTGAAGAGCGCAATCATCTCCAGCAGCGCCCACGCAGCTAACGCGCTCACGGCCCCAAGAACTGATGCCAGGGCGCTCGTGTACAAAATACGACTGTCTGCCGAGTAATCTCGTAATGCGTCGGCCGGTCCCGGGATCTTCAACGTGCAACTCTCCTACTACGACTTGGGCTGCGATTCTCCCGCACTCTGCAAGTCACGCAGCGCACGGATCAAATGGTCACACCGTGGCGCCAGCTCGCTCAGGTGCTCGGCCACCAGACGATTCAAAATGAGCTCTCCTTCAGGAGTAAGGTGAACCAGCGAACGACGCATGTCTTTCGGATCATTCTCGCGCGCCACCAACCCAGCTCGCTCGGCCCGATCCACCAGCTCAACCGTGCTGTTGTGTCGAAGAATCATCCGCTCTGCAAGGTACGTAATCGACGCCTGCTGATCCTCGGGCATCGCCGCAATCACCTGCATCAGCTGATATTGCTGTGCCGGAACGCCGCACCGCTCCGATGCGATCTCGCTGAAATTCAGGAACTTGCGCATCTGGAAGCGGAACTCCGCGAGACTTTTCAAGCGGAACCGCTCTGAACTCGAATTCGTCTCATCCACCATCGGTATTCTCCATTATATCGCAAAACGATAGTCTCAGCGGACAACAGTCTAGCCGTGAAACTCGCTACACTAACGCTGGCGACCTGAAGTCTACGCCACCTTTCCAAAATTTCCTGTAGCCCAGAACACATTCCCCGGAGTTCCCATGATTGCCCGTTATACCCGGCCCGCAATGGCCGCCATCTGGTCCGAGCAGCGCAAGTACGAAAATTGGTTGCGAGTTGAGATTGCCGCGACGACCGCACTCGCCCGCGCCGGGATGGTCCCCTCCTCTGCCGTCGACGCCCTCCAGCAGCGGGCCTCGTTCACCATCGAACGAATCCATGAAATCGAAGCCGAGACCCGCCACGACGTCCTCGCATTTACGACCGCAGTCGCCGAGTCCGTGGGCGACGAGGCCCGCTGGCTCCACTACGGCCTCACCTCCACCGATGTCGTCGATACCGCCCAGGGCCTTGCCTTCGTGCAGGCCTCCGCTTTGATTCGAGCCGGCATCCTCCGCCTCCGCGACGTCCTCCGCAAGCGAGCCGTCGAGTTCCAGCACACCCCCACCATCGGCCGAACCCACGGCGTCCACGCCGAGCCCACCACCTTCGGCATGAAGCTCCTCCTCTGGTACGCCGAGATGGGTCGCAATCTCAAGCGCTTCGACGCCGCCGCCGAAGACATGCGAGTCGGCAAGATCTCAGGAGCCGTCGGAGCCTTCGGCAAGCTGAAACCAGCCCACGAAGCCGCCATCCTCGCCGAGCTCGGCCTGCAGCCGGCACTCATCTCCACGCAGGTCCTCCAGCGCGACCGCCATGCCGCCTACATCACCACCCTGGCCGTATTGTGCTCCACTCTGGACAAAATCGCTCTCGAGATTCGGCACCTCCAGCGCACCGAGGTTCGTGAAGCGGAGGAGTTTTTCTCCGCCGGACAAAAGGGCTCAAGCGCCATGCCCCACAAGCGCAATCCCATCACCTGTGAAAACATCTGCGGCCTCGCGCGCGTCGTGCGTGGCAACGCGCAGGTCGCGCTCGAAGATGTAGCCCTCTGGCACGAGCGAGACATCTCGCACTCCTCCGCCGAGCGGGTCATCCTCCCCGACACCACCATCCTCGCCGACTATCTGCTCGATAAAACCGCCACCCTCATCGAGCGTCTGCTCGTCTACCCCGCGCGCATGCTCAAGAATCTCGAGTCCACCAACGGCCTCGTCTTCAGCGGCCAGTTGCTCATCGATCTCGCCGCCGCGGGCATGAGCCGCGAAGACGCCTACCGCCTCGTCCAGGGGCACGCCATGAATGCCTGGAGCAACGACCTGAACTACCGCACCCTCATCGAGGCCGACCCCGAGATCAACGCAAGGCTGTCCCCTGAGAAAATTGCCGAGGCATTCGATGTCCGCCGCCAACTCACCAACATCGACGAGGTCTTCGAAAGGGTCCTGGCCGCCGGCTGATGCGGCTGGACCCCAACTCTAAGCACTCCGCACGGACTCTTCCTCCGCCTTGGTCCCGGCATAGAGAAGCAGCGCAACCCCGGCAACTTCGAAGTACAGACACTTCTCGCCGAGCATCCGCGCCGTCCGCCCAAGAAATGACTTCAGCTCCGGGAGCCCCTCGTCATTCGGCAACGCAACCACGAACTCCCTATGCTCTCCATACGTATGCCCACCGTCTTCTTCCTTCCAGTAGCCAAACAGGTTAGCCGACGTCGCCGTATAACCACCAAAGTGATCGATCAGAAAAATATGGACCATATGCTCGATGGTGTCGCCATTCATAGACGGATGCTTCAGCTTCAGCGATGGAAGCAGGAAGCGAACGTTTTTCCCCAGAGGTGTCTCATGATAATCCATGGATTCCCTTATCTGACCACAGAGTCCGATCCTAAGGTTGCACAACTTGCACCCAGGATGAAATTTACACGGTGTTCTCCATGACCGACCTCTTCCCCATCCTCGACGCCGCACTGGCCTCCACAACGGCTCGCTCCAAAGACTGGCTTGCCTGCAGGCCCGGCTGTCATCAGTGCTGCGTGGGAGTCTTTGCCATCACCCAGTTCGATGCAGAGCAGCTTCGCCAGGCCCTGAACCATGCCGAGCCCCATCTCGCCCAGCGAATCCGGGAACGCGCCGCCGCCTCGCGCGCCAGGCTCACCCCCGAGTTCCCCGGCGACCCACTCACCGGCCTCCTCTTCACCCACCCGCAGCACGAAGCGGCCTTCGAAGATTTCGCCAACGACGAGCCCTGCCCGGTCCTCGATCCCGCGACCGGAACCTGCGACCTCTACGAGTCCAGACCCGTCCAGTGCCGCACCTTCGGCCCACCCGTGCGAGACGACGAAGAAAACCTCACCGTCTGCGAACTCTGCTTCGTGGACGCCCCCGCAGAAGAGGCAGAGCGTTGCGAGATGGACCAGAGCTGGCGTCCCCTCGAGGAGGAATGGATTGCAGAGGCAGAGCAGCGGACCGGCCTCCACGGCCCAACCCTGATCGCCTTCGCGCTGTCCCCACACAGCCACGAATAAATCGCAGAGCTCACGGAACCAAGCCCGAATGCACCAGCGATACCTGCCGCGTAGAACCTGGCTCAACCGGCCGCGTCCACCCGGGAGCCGGCAGCAAAGTGAACGCCGCTCCCGGCAGCGCCGGAACCGCCAGCGGTAAGATCTGGTCCATCGCATTCAACGATTCGTTCGCCGAAAGCTCCGCGAGGTTCAGCACCGGAATATGCTTCGGAATCGAGAAGCGTCCATGCCCCAGGTAAGCCGCTAACATAACCGCCGTCGATATAGGCGACACCACCGTCAGCGGAACGCCATACCGCTTGAGAACTCCCTCGACAAGATCGGTGTTCGAGTGGGATCGAGGCAGTTCCCCCTTGACCTGCGGAATCATGAACACCTCGAAGCCAGTCCCCGGATGCTTCGCCGCATAGTGACTCAGGCTGCGAGCCACCGACTTCGGCGACGTCAGTCCGAAATCCGCAACATAATTCCTGCGAATCGCGTGAGGATAAAAATGGTTCAGCGTCACGCGGGCAAAATCGGCGCAGTTGCGAAACGCCCCGTTATAGTCTTCAACATTGCGTAGGTCGTTGAACGAAGCACCCAGTCATGGCCGCCAATGTGATCGTAGCGGCTCAGCACGACGCCGAGCTCTCCCGGCCGGCATGGCCGTAGCTTCAGCGGCGTCTCCGCGCATACATGATCGAGATAAATCGCCGAGTGGCCCGCAGGCGCAAACACGTTCAGCTTCCCATACGGCTGCTCCAGCAGCAGCGAGACCGATGCCTGCGCAACCGAAGCCGCAGCCAACACAATCAGCACGCAGATCCTTCGCCATTCACCCAGCGGGCTCCGGCATACAAGCAAGAACTCGAGGACCTTGGAATAGCAGATACGCGGCCTGGGAACTCTCATCGCCACCCCTATCTATCATTGGTCTAAGCTCACTCCACATCCCATGCGTCGATCCTTCAGGAAAAAGATCGCGATACTTTTATCTAACAGCTTTGGTTGGCAAATGACTCGCGAAAAACCTCATAATTCGAGAGATAATCATTCTCTATGGCTTCGATAACTCCAACCCATAACACTGTGGAGATGACCCCCAACGCAGCCTCCAAAACCCTCGTCCTTGCCGTAACCGGTGCCAGCGGTTCCATCTTCGCGGCGGAAATGCTCCGCGCGCTTGAGGAGGATCAGCGCGTTGCCCGCGTGCACCTCGTCGTCTCTCCGAGCGCTCTCCGTGTGTTCGCCGAAGAGTTCCGCATCGTCGGCCGCAACGCCCTCGTAGAAAAGCTGCTGGGCCGCCAATCAGAGAAAATCCTGCTGCTCGCCCACGAAGACATTGGAGCTCCCATCGCCTCTGGCTCCTACCCCGTCGACGCGATGGTGGTGCTGCCCTGCTCTATGGGCACGCTCGCAGGCATCGCCCACGGCCTCGCTGGCAACCTCATCGAGCGAGCCGCCGACGTCTGCCTCAAGGAGCGCCGCCGCCTCGTCCTCTGCGTCCGCGAAACCCCTCTAAACCTCATCCAGATCCGCAACATGGCAGCAGTCACCGAGGCCGGAGCCAGCGTCTTCCCCGTCATTCCCACCTTCTACAACCACCCACAATCCGTCGAGGACATCGCTCGCAACTTCGTCCACCGCGTCCTCCAGCACATCAGTCTGCCCCAGCCCTCGGCCTACACCTGGGGATCTACCGAAGACTCGTCTTCATAGTCTCAGTGCATGTTCGCTAGAGTGCGAACCGTGCTTTTGGGAGCCGTATCCGCCTTAAGAAAATCTGCCGTCGCAGAGGCGACCCGGGCAGGACAGGTCTTGGGTGCCAGATGTCCGCAGCCCTCAACAATATCCAGCTCCGACTGCGGCACAAGCGCATGCATCTTGTGTCCCAGCGCAAGAGGCAGCAGCTCGTCATCACTCCCCCACACAATTAGCAGCGGCTCCGTCAGCCCGCTCAGCCGATCATCCATAAGATCGTTACCGGTCTGCATCGAAGCCATGCTTCGGTCGACCACCCACTGATTCTTCGCCATCGTGCGCAACGCATCGCGCCGAACAAAGCGCGGTATCGGAGCCGCATGAGGCTCCAGCAAGCTGGCCAACCGTTGCAGCGAAGGTCCATCCGTCGGATGAAAGATGGTGGCACCACCCACCACCTGATAACGCAGTCCGGCGCTGTCATACACCACCACGCGGTCCACCAGCTCCGGATGATCCACCGCCAGCTTCAGCACAATCCATCCCCCCATGGACCACCCGCCGATGTCCGTCTTTTGCAGCCCCAGCGAATGGATAAAGTCCACAACCAACTGCTCCTGCGTCGCAATCGAGTAATCGCTGTCGCTAGGCTTGGGGGATCGCCCGTAGCCCAGAAGATCCGGAGCATACACATGGAAGCCCGCTTTCTTCAGGCGTTCCAGCATCGGTGCCCAGCTCTCATCGCGATCCGCCAGCCCATGCACCAGCACCAGCGGAATCCCTCCGCCCGGAATACGAGACTCCGCCTCGTAATAATGCACGCGCCCCTCAGGAGTCATCGTGTAGTTGCTCTGCACCCGATGCACCAACAGGCTCAGATGAGTTGCCTGCTGCTGCACCCACACCGGCCGCTTGTAGAAGACCAGACCGAACACCAATCCAAGCGCAACAATCCACAGCAGCAACCGTTCCAGCGTCTTCATTCCAAGCCCTCGTTCAGTAGTAATGCCTTGCGTATCACTGTACAGGCGCGCGCTGTCAATGCGAAGCGTCCCTCCCGCAAAACGAGCTGCACATCGGCCCACACCGCCTCGCTCGCATCTTCCCCCGCGCACAACTCGCCGCCAATCACACGGCACAGCATGTCCACGATCAGGTAGTGATACTGAACCCTGCCCTCGGCGTCCCGCAAAATAATATCGAAGCATTCCACCTCGACCAGCGGCTCGACCACAAGTCCCGCCTCTTCCAGGACCTCACGCGTGCAGGCTTCCCGCGCAGTCTCGCCCAGCTCAATCGCCCCACCAGGAAGCGACCACGAGCCCGCCATCGGCTCAGTCCTGCGACGAACCAGCAGCACCTCGGCGCGCCCATCCAACTCGCGCAAAACCACCGCGCCCACCCCGGGTATAGGTCGTTCCGGATACTCGCGGCGACTACTCATAGGCGTCTACTTCAGCTTCAGCTGCTTGCCATACTCTTCGCCGAACACCGTGTGCGACGAATCAAATCGTCCACCATCAAATTTGTCCGCGCCCTTCAAATGCCCAATCGCCAGCAGCGACACCACCCAGTAACTCATCGGCAGCCGCAGCGTCTCGCACACGCCCTGCTGCTCGAATCCCTCCAGCATCGCCGTGTCATAGCCAAGAACCTCGGCCATCCACATCATCGATGTTGTCGCGATCGTCACCTGCTTGTTCAGCCAGCCATGCATCTCCGCATCAGAAAATCCGGAAAGATACTCCGGAACATTAGCCGCAGCCTGCGCGGCATAACTCTCCGGCATGCCGGCCGCGCGTCCTAGTCGAAGCATCTCCTCAAGGTCCTTACGCCAGCCATCGCAATCGCCGCACGCCACGATCACCACCGACGCCTCTTCGACCTTAGCCTGGTTGTAGCTGGCCGCCCTCAACCGCCGCCTCTGCTCCGGATGTTGCACCACAATAAATCGCCACGGCTGCATGTTGTAGCCGCTCGGAGCCTTCAGCCCGGCATCGAGAATCAACTTCAGATCACTGGCCGGAATCGGCTCACCATCGAAGCTGGGAGTCGATCGGCGGTCGCGAATTGCCTGTGCCAGGGACTTCTGTGCGCTTGCCATGAACTCGTTCTCCAGACGCCTCTACTTCAATAGAATGCCCTGCTGGCCCTGAGCCGTGCGAAGAGGAAAGCCTCTCCCATCGCACCGCTGAAATCATCGAACCAGTTGTTCATCAGGCAAAAGCGATCGCCCTGCCCAACCCGCACCACCACTCTCCTAAGGAATTGCCGAGAGAGGTTGTTGCGTTAGCAGCGGCTCATGTCCAGCCGAGTCTGCAAACACCCATACACTGTCGAAGTCCTGCCTCAAGTCCTTATGAGCATCCAGAAGCGCACTCGCCGCCGCAAGATTGCGAGCCTTCGCGGCCGTCGGATCGGCAATATAGTCTGCGCTGTAATGCAGCACCAGCTTCAACTGCCTGCCGTCCTCTGAACCTTCTCCCACAATACTCGTAAAGTTATAGCTTGCAGCAGAGCCGTTTCGGCCAACCGCCTTGATCACCAGCGGCATATCCGGCCCCAGCCCATTGATCAGCTCCGGAGGAGCCGCTGCCGTCTGCTCCGCCCGCATTCGATCCAGGTTCGTGCTCGTCACAAAATTCGCGGGACGCAGCAGCACATCCGCCGTCCCATAAAGTACCCACGCCAGCCACAGTTCCTTGGCCTTCACATCCGCACGTGCCGAGGTCCAATACCACACCCCATCATGCCCGGCGATCGTTCGCTCCCGCGGATAGAAGCCAGCCAGCTTCCACACGCCGCTATCCTGGCGCAACAGAAACGAAAGCAACCACGGACGAGTGCCATCTGCCTCTACCATCGCAAATCCATACAGCCCCGGCGGCAGCCCCGAGATCGAAAAGTCCGTCTCCGACGTTGTGCCCGACAGAGCGCAGCTAAAGTCCGCCTCCGACGTATCCCCCGGCTTACGCTCACGCGCATCCAGTTGATAAATCTGCGTCACCCGCAGACTATCCCCCGCCAGTTTCGGCGCCGTCGTCTGCACCACCGAAGCCGTCGGAGCAAACGACGACGGACTAGCGAACTCCGCAATCGTTGCCGCCTGCACCTTCGCCGCGTTCCCGTCCTTGATCGACTGCGCGAGATTCATCGCCGCACCGCTCAGCTCGCTCCTCACTCCATCGCTCATGCGAGCCTGCGTCGTGCAGGTCTGCCCATGCATCGCCAACGGAGTAACAGCCATCACCACACCCAGCAGACACCCTGCATAGGGACGCGCACTACTCACTTCAACACTCTTAGGACTCAACGGTCGTCCTCCCAAAATCGATGCAACGTATCCTGCCCAGCATACGGAGGCCAAGGTTTCCAGTCTAGCGGAGGTCTCCACCAGATGCTCGCAACCATGACGTCCATCCTCCGGAAAGCACACCAGCTTCTCTCCTTTGACGCTATTCTTGACCTGTGAAGCTATCCTCCTCTTTCATCGAGCGTCCCACCCACAAGATGCATCTAAGAAGCCACGCACGCTTTGGGCCGAGCCGCTTGGGGCCAACCCGCAGTGTTCTGAGCCGCCTTTTGCTGAGCACCGCAGTCGGCTCCCTCACCGCGATATTCACCGCGATGTTCTCGACGGCGAGCCTCCACGCCCAGACCCTGCCCCCGCTCTCCCCCACCTCTCTGCCCCGAAACAACGCTCTGCCTGCCCCCATCGCGGCAACCAGCGCCCCTGGCCCCCAGGCCGCCCCCAGGCCCCACGCCAGCCAGACGCTCCAGGCCGACCCGCCGCTGAGCAGGTAGGCCAGGAGGGCGCCGAGCGAGGCGGCCGTCGGCAGGAGGAACAAGCACACGGCGAGAGACAGGGAGAGGCCTAGCTCGCGG
>DAIDGQ010000034.1 GCA_027452215.1 Granulicella sp.
CTGGCGATGCGGTGGCCTGTCCAACGCTGCCGCCGCAGCTGCTCGACGCGCTCCACGGTCTGGCTGGACGTGGGCCGGTAGAGCCGCTGCGGTCGCGAGCTGCGGTCCCGAAGACCGGCCGCGCCCTGCTCCCGATAGCGCCGGACCCACTTGGCCGCCGTGCGCGCGGTGACGTTGAAGCTGGCCGCGGCCAGCTTCAACGTCACACCCCCTTCCATCACTTTTCTGGCCATCTGCTCTCGACTATGGACCGTCAGTCGGGCATTCTGGTGGTAGTCCATTCGGTCTCTCCTAAAAGCCTTTTTGTTCGCACAATCAGCTTCTATGATCCAGATCGAATGGACAACCTATTGAGACATCACATCTAGGCACCCTAAAGCTCCTCGCTGGAATACCCGAGAGTTCAATCAGGCATGTCTTGCCATCCCTCATTCCCAACTTGTCACGCTGATAATCACGCAATGTCTTGTCATCTTGAGATGGATCGCCGGTCAGACAGCCTTGGTATGCCATCAAGAGAATCATCAATCGCCTCCATGTTGATTGGAGGGCAGGATTCTCCCGGTGCCATCTAGGCTCTTGAATTAGTGCATGAAACTTTTTTGAGTCGCTAAGGCCATCAATATTGCACTCTCGAAACGCGTTGTAACGTAGGGTCAAGTCATTGCCTTCATGACTCCCTTGCCCTTGCTCGGGACCAATAAACCAGAACGGAGCCTTCCAACTTCCGTATCCAAAGCATTCAGTCGCCAACAACTCTTCGGCTGTATCCATTTGCCATCTCCACAATCTTCAAGCAACTATATATCCGGCTTTCAGCCCTTGGTGCGTGCGCTTAGCGGGGTTAGGGGCTGGATTGTTCGTGGAGGTGGAAGAGGCGCTTGTCGTAGGTGACCCAGCGGGTCCAGGCGATGGTGAGGGTGCGGGCGTCGGGGTGGAGGGGGTTGAGGAGGTAGTTGGAGGACTCGGGCGAGGGGGCGGAGGGGACTCGGAGGAGAGCGGAGGTGCGGGCGCTGAGCCAGGCGTCGCCGATGCGGCGGGTGTGGTCGAGGTCGTCTCGCCAGTCTGGGGGGATCGGGGTGTTGGGGCGCGGCGCGGCGGGGGCTCTGGAAACCCACATCTCAGAGGCGAGATGTGGGGCACCCGGTTCGTGCTGAGGCGAGATGCTGCTGGGGTCGACGTGCTCGGCGGCGGACCAGACGTTGGGGTGGACGCCGAGCTTCATCATGCGGTAGGCGTTGGGGAATAGGCGGGGGTTGCCCTTGAGGTTGGCGAGGATTTCGACCAGGGCGACGGCGGGATGCTCGGAGAGATAGACGATGCGCTTGCCCTTGGCGGCGGTGTGCCAGCGGCCGTCGGCCTTCTCGCCGCCGATGCCGTCGAGGTCGTCGTGGCGGCTGATGCGCCAGAGATTGGTGTCCATGGATTAGGTGTAGATGCCTTCGTCGAGCTGCCAGAGCATGGACTCGACGAGGCGGCCGCCGGACTCGGTGTGGAGCATGTTGAGGGGGGTGCGGTTGGCGAGGCGGTCGTCGGGGGAACGGAGCCAGAGGAGGGCTTTGTCGGGGTTGTCGAAGACCTCTCCGGCGAGGCCGACGATGCGGGCGACTCGGACGGCGCGGTCGGTTTCTTCCTGCGAGAGCGGCTCGTTGCGGGCCTTGCGGTGCTTCAGGGTGCGGGGGGAGATGACGATGTCGGAGAGCTCGGTCGCGGTGAGGCCGCGGGCTCGCAGCCGGGTGAGCGCGGTTAGCGGGAGGCCGACTTCGACGAGCTCGGCGAGGTTGAAGTCGGAGGTGGGGGTGATGCCGATGAGGTCGCTGAGATGGGGGTGTGCCGCCATGAGTGTCCTCCTGTGGACATTATGCCATAGACGGTGGCGGCAGAATGGCTTTTGGTCGTGGAGGCTGTTCCGCTCCGCCCGTGAAGGCTCCGGACGTCGAAGACGAGGCAAACCTGGCTGCGCCCCAGACTGGTATGGAACGGGCCGGTGCCCTTGCCCCCATGCACTGCGCGGTGAGGATGCGCGATGCATGGGGTACCCGAGAAGCAGATTCCCTTCGGGAATGACAGAAAGAAAGACAACGACAAAGGCCGAAAGTTACTTTGCGGCGGAGTGGAGGAGGGAGCAGTGGGTGGATTCGCGGCCGCAGAGGCATTTGTTGTCGGCGGCGGCGGTGGGGCTGCGGTCGGCGTAGAGTTGCTGGGCGGCGATGAGGCCGTCGCCGAACTTTGCGCCTAGCTGGGGGATGGATTTGACGACGACTTGTTCGATCGCGCCGATGAGGGCGATGGTGTCCATGTAGTCGAAGAAGCCGAGGTGGGCGATGCGGAAGATCTGGCCCTTCATCTCTCCCTGGCCGTTGGTGATGATGGCGGCGAAGCGGGATTTGAGCTCCTTGACGAAGAGGCCGGAGTCGACTCCCTCGGGGGCGAGGACGGCGGTGGCGGCGGTGCCGAAGGCGTCGGGGGCGAAGAGCTTGAGGCCGAGGGCGAGGACGGCGGCGCGCGTCATGGCGGAGATGGTCTCGGCGTTTTCGATGAGGCGCTTGCGGCCTTCTACCAACGAACCGTCACCTTGTGCGGCGATCCAGTCGAAGGCTGCGCCTAGAGCCGCGATGAGGGCTACGGCTGGGGTGTAGGCGGACTCGCCATTTTTGGCGTTCTTGCGCTCCTTGCGGAGATCGAAGTAGTAGCGCGGGTTGTAGGTGGCCTCCATGCGGTCCCAGGCGCGGGGGCTGATGGCGAGGTAGCTGAGGCCGGGGGGAATCATGACGGCCTTTTGCGAGCCGCCGACGAGGACGTCGACTCCCCAGGTGTCCATGTCGATGTGGGTGGTGCCGAGGCCGGTGATGGCGTCGACGATGAGGAGAGCCTCGGAGTGGGTGTCCTTGAGGAGCTTGGCGATGGCGGGGACGCAGTGGCGGACGCCGGTGGACGTCTCTGTCGCTTGCATGAAGACGGCGCGGGTTTCGAGGTGGAGCGAGGCTTTGACTTCGTCGAGCGAGAAGGTCTGGCCGTAGGGGGCGCTGACGACGTCGACGTGACAGCCGAAGGCCTTGGCGATGCCGGACCAGCGCTCGCCGAATTTACCGGCGGTGAGAACGAGGACGCGGTCGCCGGGAGAGGTCAGGTTGGAGACCGAGGCTTCCATGGCTCCGGTGCCGGAGCTGGAGAGGAGGATGACGTCGTTGGTGGTGCCGACGAAGTCTTTGAGCTGGGCGAGGACGCGGGTGTAGAGGGCACGGAATTCGGCGGTGCGGTGATGGATATCGGCCGCGGCCATGGCGAATTGAGCGGCGGGAAGGAGCGGTGTCGGACCAGGCGTGAAGAGACGTGTCTTACGGATCATGCTTTTATTTTAGCGGGTGGGCGCTCGGAGTGCTGCCGAGTAAACTGTTGGATGACGAGGTGAGGACGATGGCGGCTATTGGAGAGAAGTTGGGCGCGGACATTATTACGGCGATGAAGGCTCGCGAACAGGAGAAGTTGACGACGCTGCGGATGGTGAAGTCGGCGCTGAAGAATAAGGAGATTGATAAGCGCGAGGCGCTGACGGATGCGGAGGAGCAGTCGATTTTGACGACGCTGCTGAAGCAGCGGAGGGAGTCGGTGGAGCAGTTTACGAAGGGCAACCGGCCCGAGCTGGCGGCGAAGGAGCAGGTCGAGATTGGGCTGATCGAGGCCTATATGCCGAAGGAAGCTAGCGAGGAGCAGGTTCGCAGACTGGTGCTGCTGGCGATCGACCAGATGACGAAGAATGCGAGCGGAGTGCGGCCGGGGCCGAAGGATATGGGGCCGACCATGCGCGTGGCACAGCAGTTTATCCAGGCTGATGGCGTGCGGGCTGATGGCAGGATGGTGAGTGAGATGGTGAAGGCGGAGCTGGGGAAGAGTTAGCGCACGTCACGTTTATCGAGGATTGCTGAACCGACGTAGGCGCCGTCTGTGCGCGTGAAGAACACTGTCAAGGCTGCCTGCGGACTGACAAAGCCAAACTGATCGAGTTTGCGCTGTGGGGCAAGCTGTTCTAAGTGCTTGAGAAGATCCTGGACGCCATTGAGAGGGGCGTTTGTGAATTGAGTGTTCTTCAGACGAGTGCGCCAAAGACGAAGGGCCTCAGAGACGGTGACTGTGGCGGGAGCGCCGGAGACAGGCCGGGTTTCATCTTCGGCGAGCAACTTCAGAGCCTTACGCGACGAGGGAGACCGACTGGTTGATCTCAGGCGCTCTTGGACGGTTTCGCTGGTCATCATAACCGTGTTACCTCTGCTCCAATTCTAACGCCATGCAGTAGAACTTCTTGTTCTAACCATACATCGGGAGATCCTACCCATTTCCAGGTAGAGCCGGGGGAAGGAGTCCCGACAGGGAGCCGGAGGACGACGCCACCGGAACCACTCGATTCGGCAAAGGCGACGGCAACGTCACGTAGATGCGTCCAAGAAGTGAACGGGCTTCGAGCAGAAATGTCGCGAAGATTGTGTTGCTCTGGAGTGATGGTGCCGTTCACGTCACCGGGAACAACGACACCGGTGAGGGCGGCTGCGAGCGCGGGGTGATGAGCGTGAACACCACGATACACATAGCCAATCGGGGAACTTCTCGAATCCGACATACGCCGTTATACCACCGCTGGTTAATGGAGGCGGAAGCGGATGAAGAGGGTTTCGCCGGTGGGGGTGTTGCCGTAGGCGGGGCGGAGGAGTTGGGGGGTGCGGTAGAGGGTGAACTGGGCTCCGGGGGCGGCTAGCAGGTGGGGGCCGAGGGGGAGGTCGTGGTCGTAGCCGAGGGTGTAGGCGGCTACGTGGCCGATGGGTAGCTCGACGAAGTTGGGTGGCAGGAGGGTGCCGGGGGTGAGGAGGAGCTCGTTGGAGCGGCCGGCGTTTTCGAGGCGCGTCCAGAGATAGTTGGTGGAGGCGAAGCGGAGCAGGGCTTCGGCGAGGTAGCTGTTTTCTTTGCTGTTGTCGGTGAGGGAGCGGGTGCGGCCCCAGAGGAAGGTGGTCGAGAGATCGGTGCGGGGATCGGGGACCATGTGCATGGGCGACTCGCTTCCCTGCTGGGTGGGGCCCATGTTCATGCCGGGCATGTCGTCCATCTTCATGCCGGGCATGGCGGCGGCGGATTTGGAGCCGAAGGTGTGGTGGTACATGATGCTGGCGGTTTGGCGCTGCTGGTCTTCGCCGGGGTAGAGGGACTCGGGCGAGGCGATGTGGGCGATGGAGTATTGGCCGGTGAGGTCGGGGGTGGGCGAGAGGGTGAGACGGGTGGAGACGGAGTCGATGGCGAGGCCGTTGGGGCTGGGCTGGAAGTGCCAGTGGGCTTCGTCGGGCTCTCCGCCGTGGAAGCCGGAGAGCTCGATGCGGGCGAAGCGATAAGTGAGGCCTGCGGTGAGGACGTTGAAGGCGATGTGGGTGGAGTCTTCCTGATGATGGCCGAGCGCGGCGACGGGGTCTTCGCTGGCGGACTGGCGGTGAGGAAAGGCCGTGGGGCCGATGGCGGGGTCTCCGACGGGAGCGGCGTAGAGGGAGAGCAGCGTGTTGTGGGAGAGGGGGAGATCGTAGAGCGCGGCGAGCTCCATGATGAAGTCGTGGGGGTGCTGGCCGTCGACGATGGGAGCGCCGTAGGCTGTCTCTCCCTGCTGGAAGAGGAGCGGGTAGTTGCGGTGGCCGACGGTGGCGGGCTCGAGGGAGAGCATGGCGCGAAGGGTGAGCTCGCCGCCTTTGCCGTTCGCACCGAGGTTGCGCTGGGCCATGGGCATGATCCAGTTGGTGGAGAAGAAAGCATCGCGATTGCGCGGGC
Source organism: Granulicella sp. (assembly GCA_027452215.1). Taxonomy (GTDB): domain Bacteria; phylum Acidobacteriota; class Terriglobia; order Terriglobales; family Acidobacteriaceae; genus Granulicella. The sequence continues at coordinate 5,800 of DAIDGQ010000034.1, forward strand.
TGTTGGCTTGCTGCTGGGTGTTGGCGGCGAAGGCGTTGCTGTGGAGCATGAGCCGCCATGCGCCATGCTGGGTCATGAGCATGGGGACGGGCGTGCTGGCGGGCTCGATGCTGGTGCCGGAGGTGCCGTGCTGCTGCTCGGCCTCGATGAGGGTGTGCGCGGACATGACGCTCTGCGCGCGGATGGAGACGGCGCAGAGCGCGAGGGAGAGCGCGAGGGTTGTGGTAGCCCGTAATCGCATAAGTGTCTATAAGACGCGCGGTGACCTCGTTCGGTTCACTGCGCGTCCTATGCGAGCTTGGGGTGGAGGAGGTGGAAGCCGGTTTTTTGCTGGTAGGCGTGGGCCAGGGCTACGGCTTTGGCGTCCTGGTAGAGGGGAGCGAGGAAGGTGAGGGAGACGGGGGTTCCGGGGCCTCCGGCGTTGTTGACGGCGCCGTCCTCGGGGTGCGGCGAGGGGGGTGCGTCGTTGCCACGAATGCCGTTGGGGACGATGACGGCGGGCTGTCCGCAGAGATTGGTAGCGACGAGCTGCTCGCCTTCGCTGGGGGTGACGATGACGTCGAAGGGAGCGAAGGTCTCGGTCATCTTCTGCAGGGCGAGGGTGCGGGCGCGGGCGGCGTTGATGTAGTCGACGGCGGAGTAGAGGCGCGCGGTGCGGAAGCTGTTGGGCCAGTCGTAGGGGGCCTGGCCGCTGAGGAGAGCATCGCGGCCGGAGCGGGTGAGGTCGTCGAAGGCGGCGGCGGCTTCGGCTTCCAGCATGGGGACGAGCGAGCCGAAGGGGAAATCGGGCAAGGTGACGGGAGTGAGCGAAACGCCCATGCTGCGGAGGGTTTCGAGGGCGGCGGTGTTGAACTTCGCGTCGTAGACTTCGGTGTCGAAGTAGGCTTTGCGCTGCGCGAGGCGCTGATTGTAAGCGTCGAGGTCTTTGCCGGTGAGGGTCTGGCTGGGAGGCTTGGGAGGGGTGAAGGTGGGAGTGTCGAAGGCGGACTTGATGTAGCCGACGCGGAGCTTGCGGATGTCGAGCGTGAGGTCGGGATTGAAGGCGGCGGGCTGCACGCAGAGGTCGTGGCCGTCGGGGCCGTAGATGGCGTCGAGCACGATGGCGCAGTCTTCGACGGAGCGCGTGATGGGGCCGATTTTGTCCATGGACCAGCTGAGCGCCATGGCTCCGGTGCGAGGGACGAGGCCGAAGGAGGGGCGAAGACCGGTGACTCCGCAGCGCGTGGAGGGAGAGGAGATGGAGCCAAGGGTTTCTGTGCCGATGGCGAAGCCGACGCAGCCAGCGGAGACGGCGGAGGCGCTGCCGGCGGAGCTTCCGCTGCTTCCCTGCTTCGGGTTCCAGGGGTTGCGGGTGCGGGCTCCGGGCTTGCCGGTACCAGCGGCGTAGCCCCAGAGGTCGCCCTGTGCGAGGGCTCCCATGGTGAGCTTGGCGATGAGGACGGCACCGGCGGCGTCGAGACGCTTGACGACCTCGGCGTCGTAGTCGAAGTGCTGATCTTCAAAGCCCGCAGCTCCCCAGGTGGTGGGGTAGCCGGCGACGGCGAGGAGATCTTTGCCTCCCCAGGGGATGCCGTGGAGCGGGCCGCGATGCTTGTTGGCGGAGAGCTCGGCGTCGGCTGCGGCGGCTTGCTTGAGAGCGCGGTCTTCGGTGAGTGTGATGACGAAGTGCAGGGTGGGGTCGTAGCGCTTGAGGCGAGCGAGGTAGAGCCTGGTGAGGTCGACCGAGGTGATTTTGCGGGTGCGGAGGAGTTCGCTGAGCTGGCGCACGGAGGCGAAGGCGAGCTGGTCTTCGTTGGAGACAGAGACGGTGGCGATGCTGGGCGCGGGGCCTAGCTTGGCGGGCTTACGGGCGGTGTCGAGGACGGTGCCGCCGGGGACGGGATCGAAGATGAGCGAGGGAGCGACGGAGTTGGGGAGGTTGAGCTTGCGGACCGTGACGATGTCTTCGCGGACGCCGGTGAGGCCTTCGATCATGAGCTTGCGCTGCTCTTCGGTGAAGGTGAGGCCGGCGATGGCGGCAGCCTGCTCGATCATCTCGGGAGTGATCTTGGCGAAGTCGGGCTTGGCGTCGGTGGATGCTGTGGACGCGGGGGATTGGGCGGACGCGGAGGAGGTGGCGAGGGCGAGGAGAGCTCCGGGGAGCAGCGTGCCGCCGAGACCGGCGGCGGTCGAGACAGCGAGGAAGCGGCGGCGGGTCGTGGCGAGTGACTCCGCGGGCGGGAGAGTGGCCTTCGTGTCAGAGATCATTCGGGAATTATTGCATCGGGCCGGGCGAGGGAGAAATCTGTTTCGAGGGAGTTGTGGTGCGATGAAATAAAACTTCGGGCAGGGTCGCGATTTAAGTGATGAGGAGCTCGGTGGCGAGGTGCAGGTCGCGGAGATTTAGATGGCTAGCTAATGCTTTACGCGTGCGCTTGGGGATAGGAGAAGAAGCATGCGTAACGGCGCAGTGGAGATGACGGGTTGGTTGCGTTTTTTGGACAGGGCTAGGGTAGCGCGAAGGCTACGTAGGCGGCTCCCTGCGGGGCTTTGGGGTTGCGGGCGTTGCTGGTGGCGATGACGATGTATTGCTTGCCGTCGATCATGTAGGTGGCGGGCGTGGCGTTGCCGGCGTAGGGGAGATCGCCTTGCCAGAGCAGCTTGCCGGTGCGGCTGTCAAAGGCGCGGAGGGTGTGATCGAAGTTGGTGGCGCCGATGAAGACGAGGTCGCCTGCGGTGACGACAGGGCCACCGTAGTTCTCCGTGCCGGTGTCGGGGACGCCCTGTGCGGCGAGCTCGGGGTAGTTGCCGAGTGGAACCTTCCAGAGATACTCGCCGGTGTTGAGGTCGATGGCGTTGAGCGTTCCCCAGGGAGGGACGACGGCGGGGTAGCCGTCGGGATCGAGGAATTTGCGGTAGCCGGTGAAGCGGTATTTCGCGGCGTGATCGGAAGGCGCGGCGGAGGGTTCGGCCTCGCGCTTGCTGCCGCGTTCGGGGGGAGCCAGCGGCGAGGCGGCTGGGTCCTGCCCGGTTTTGATGTAGGCGAGCAGCGCGATGAGACGAGCATCGGCGATGTTGGGGAAGGAGGGCATGCGGCCTTTGCCGCTGTGGATGAGGGTGATGATCTGGGCGTCGGTGAGATGCTTCGGGTCGTCGACGAGCGATGGAAAGGTGGGCGGCGAACCTTTGCGATCGACACCGTGGCAGAGGGCGCATTGGGTCTGATAGGTGGTCTCGCCGAGACCGCGGCCGGGCTTGCTGGCGGTGAGGCCTCCGGTCCAGGGGAGGTCGTTGGCGTTGATGTAGATGACTCCGGTACGGGTGTCGACGGCGGAGCCTCCCCATTCGGCACCGCCATCGAAGCCGGGAAAGACGACGGTCTGCTGGTTGAGGCTGAGAGGGACGAACTGGCCGGCGCTGCGAAAGGTTCGGAACTGCTGGAGGGCGTAGGCGTGGGCCTCAGGTGTGCGCGTGGTGAGCATGTCTTCGGTGAGGAGTTGACGCGCGAAGGGAGCGGGAGTCCGGGGGACGGGCTGGGTGGGCGAGGCCTTTTCTCCGGGGACGGTGGATGGGGGAAAGGGCTTTTCGTCGATGGGGAAGAGAGGCTTGCCGGTGGTGCGATCGAAGAGGTAGAGGAAGCCTTGCTTGGTGGTCTGGGCGACGGCATCGACCTGCTGGCCGGAGGAGCGGACGGTGACGAGAGAAGGCGGCGAGGGGAAGTCGCGATCCCAGATGTCGTGATGGACGCCCTGGAAATCCCAGAGGCGTTTGCCGGTGTTGGCGTCGAGAGCGAGGAGGGTGTCGGCGAAGCGGTCGTTGCCGATACGGTCGGCTCCGTAGAAGTCGTCGACGGCGGAACCGGTGGGTGCGTAGACGATGCCGCGGGCTGTATCGAGGGCCATGCCGGTCCAGTTGTTGGCTGCTCCGGTGTACTTCCAGGCGGCTTTGGGCCAGGTGTCGTAGCCTTCTTCGCCGGGGTGAGGGATGGTGTGGAAGATCCAGCGGAGCTTGCCGGTTCGGACATCGTAGGCACGGATGTCGCCGTGCAGGGCGGGCTTGGTTTCGGGGGCACGAAAGCCGACGATGATGGTGTCCTTGTAGAGAATTCCGGGGGACGTCATGGCGGCGAAGCTTTGCAGGATATTGCGCTCGCCGAGATCGTTGCGGAGGTCGATGCGGCCGTTGTCACCAAAGGAGGCGATGGGTTTGCCGGTGGCGGGATCGAGAGCGTAGAGATAGCTGAGGATTCCGGCGAAGAGCGTGGCGTGGGTGCCGTCGGTCCAGTAGGTGAGGCCTCGGGTAGGCTGGAAGCCGGGGGTTCCCGCGTCGAAGGACCAGAGCTTTTTGCCGGTGGCGGCGTCGAGCGCAATCACCTTCTGGGTGGGGGTGAAGCCGTAGAGGGTTCGGCCGATGATGAGGGGATTGGTCTGCAGGCCTCCGGGCTCGGCGGTGTCGAAGGACCAGGCGAGCTTGAGCTGATGTACGTTGCTGCGGTTGATCTGGTGGAGCGGAGAGTAGCGGTCGCCGGAGGGGCCTCCGCCATAGGCTGGCCAGTCTGCTTGGTCGCTTGCGAGGGCGGCTGACTGTTCGGCGTGAACGCTGAGCGAGGCGTGCGGGCCGAACGAGAGGCACGCGAGCAGGAGAGCGCTTGCGGCAGTGACGAGCGCAAGGGAGCGATGGTTGTTTCGCGGGGAGATCATTGCGCGTGATCTGCTTCAGGCGGGCCTGATGCGATGCGGCCGGAGGCTGACATGCGAGGTTGTCTGAGGCAGAGCCGCAGGGAACGGGAGATGGGAGCGCCGGTGGATTGCGATGAATTCATTCGACGGAAACAGACTGAGTTTTATGCTTCTTCGACAGCGGGTGTCAACCAGCAGGCAGCGTGGTGCGGAGCTCGAGCGATGGATGCAGAGACGCGAGGCGCTGATGCGTGCGGGGACGAGCTGTTGTATCGACAGGCGCGGCGAGGGCGGTGTGTCGCTTAGGAGTTGAGCTTGAGGATGGGTGCGGTTTGCGCCTAGGATTCGCTGAACACAAAACTTTCGAGGGGCTTGCGTGAGCGAAGTGGAGACCGGGTATGGCGGAGGTCGTTTGTGGCTGCTGAGTGCTCTTCGGCATAGCCAATGGCCAACATGCTGATGACTCCGACGTGCTGGGGGATGCGAAAGGACGCACGAATGCTGTCTCGATCGATACGCGTCATCTGATGGACACCGAGGCCTCGGGCGGTGGCTTCAAAGACGAGGTTGGCGGAGGCGAGGCCGAGGTCGTGCTCAGCGGTAGCGTAGGCGGCTCCGGTGTGCTCGAGGGTGAGGCGAGCGCAGCCGATGACGAGCACGGAGGCGAGGCGAGCCCATGGAAGATTGACGGGGTCGATGAAGGAGAGCATTCGTTCGAACTGCTCGGTCTGGGCGCGGGTCGCGACGAGGTAGCTCCAGGGCTGTTCGTTTCCGGCGGATGCGGACCAGCGCGCTGCTTCGAAGAGTGCGAGCAGATCCGGAGTGGAGACGGGACGACAGGAAAAAATGTTGGGGCTGACGCGGGTGGCGATCAGGGGATGGATCTGAGAGATGGGACGTGCGGTGATGTTCATGGCTTGGTCTCCGTTGAAGGGGTGAGGTGGGAGGCACCCTCGATGAGGACTGTTGCGTCGAGGGTGCCACCGGGGTGAGGGGAAAGAGATCAGCGACCTGCGAACTCCTTTGCTTCGGCGGGCTCGCGGAGATGATTTTTGTGAGAGGAGTCGCTGTCTACGTAGGAGTGGCCGGTGAGAAGGCCGAGGATAAACCATGCGAACAGAACGGCTCCGATGGAGAAGAGAATGTCTCCGGGGACTCGCATCCAGCGCAGGGTTTGCATGGAGCCGGACTGCATGAACTGTGCCGACCGGGCGTACCAGGTGCCGTATTGGATGGACGCCCAGGCCTGCAGCAGACCGATGGGAAGCATGCTGAGAAGAGCCATAAAACTGAGGCCGATGTTCAGGCACCAGAAGGAGGCCTTGAGTGTTCCCTGCTTCCAGGGACGGCCTGGGAGTAGGGTTCGCAGGCAGAAGAGCGTGAGGCCCAGGCCCAGCATTCCGTAGACACCGAAGAGCGCAGTGTGGCCGTGGAGAGGAGTGAGGTTGAGCCCCTGCACGTAGTAGAGCGAGATCGGCGGATTGATGAGGAAGCCGAAGAGGCCGGCTCCTACGAGGTTCCAGAAGGCGACGGCTACGAAGAAGTAGATGGGCCAACGGTAGTTGGCGATCCATGGCGACTTGGTGGTGGGTTGCGCGATACGAAGGTTCTCCCAGGCCTCGTAACCGATGAGCGTGAGGGGCACGACTTCGAAGGCGCTGAAGATCGCACCGAGGCCGATGACCGCGGGCGTGGCGCCGGAGAAGTAGAGATGATGGAAGGTTCCGATGATTCCTCCTGAGAGGAAGATCGAAGTGGAGAAGAGCGCGGCCTTGGTGGCGGTGCGGATCTCGATCAGCTTGAGGCGCGTGAAGAGGAAGCCGATGACTACGGTGGCGAATACTTCAAAGAAGCCTTCGACCCAGAGGTGAACTACCCACCAGCGCCAGTATTCGGCGGTGACGAGATGGCTGCGTTGACCGTACATGAGGCCTGCGGCATAGAAGAGCGGGATCGCGATGCTGGAGATGAGGAAGAGGATGAGCAAGGGCTGGTCTTCGCTCTTGCGAACGAGTGCGGGCTTGAGTGCGGCGACCATCAGCACGAGCCAGAGGACGAGGCCGATGAAAAGAAGGATCTGCCAGAATCTTCCGAGGTCGACGTACTCGTATCCCTGGCTGCCGAACCAGAACCACAGATTGCCGAGGCGCTGCTGGATGCCGAGCCACTCGCCGGCGAGCGAACCTCCGACGACGAGGACCAGGGCTCCGAAGAGAACGTTGACGCCGAGGCGCTGGTACTTGGGTTCGTGGCCGCTGACGGCAGGACCGACGTAGAGTCCGGTGGCGAGCCATGAGGTGGCGATCCAGAAGATGGCGAGTTGCAGATGCCAGGTTCGTGTGATGGCGTAGGGGAGGTAGCGGTCGAGAGGAAAGCCGTAGAAGCTGTTGCCTTCGACGCCGTAGTGAGCGGTGAGGATACCCATCATGATCTGGAGTCCCCAGAGGATGATGGCAACGATGAAGAACTTGATGGTGGCGCGTTGGGAGGGTGTGGCGCGATGTTCGAGGAAGGGATCGGTGGCGGGATACGGACCGTGCATGACGACCTTTTCCTGCGAAGCGTACCACCAGACCAGGCCTCCGATGCCCGCGAGGAGACCGACGAAGCTGAGGACGCTCCACAGGACGGCTCCGGGTGTGGGGCCGTTGGCGATGAGGGGCTCGTGCGGCCAGTTGTTGGTGTAGGTGGTGGTGGAGCCGGGGCGCTCTGTGCCAGCGGCCCAGGCGGTCCACCAGAAGAAGGCGCCGAGCTCCTGCTGCTTCGCGACGTTGGTGAGGGCGCCGTGAGGGATGGCGTAGTCGGCGCGGCCGTTGGCGAAGACGTTGGCGTAGTAGGTGGAGAGCTGACGGAATGCAGCGGCGCGATCGGCGTCGATCACGACACGATTTTGGCTGGCGTCGTAGGTGTTGGTGCGGATGGTTCGGATGAGGCGAGCCTTGAGGATGGCTTGCTGGTCGAGGCTGAGAGCGGCGAAGTTCGGAGCTCCGTCGCGGACGGCCCAGAGGTTGAGCAGAAGCTCGGACTCGCGATGCAGCCAGTCGGCGGTCCAGTCAGGAGCGACGTAGGCTCCGTGGCCCCAGACGGTGCCGATCTCCTGGCCACCGATGGACTGCCATACGCCCTGGCCGTCGGTGATGGAGCTGCCGGTGAAGAGAAGCTGTCCGTCGGTGGTGTAGACATCCGGTAGGGGCGGAGCCTGGGTGATGAGCTTGCGACCCTCTCCACCGAGGACTATGAATGATGCAACGATGACAACGAATAAGGCTATCCAGTACCGCTTGTAGGACATGATCTCTCCTTGGCTAAGAGCGCGGACGTTTTGCTGCGCTGGAATCACCGTAGTGTCTGGCGCGATGCATTGCAGGGACTTTAGTCACAGGGAGAAGAACTGATTGAGGATGGAAGACGGTGAGGGATGTTGTTGCGGATCAGCCGCGATCCGGAGCCGCTGCGTGGAGGCTCACGTTGTCGGCTGCGAAGAAGGAGCGGCCGAGCAGGAAGGTGAGCGCGAGGTTGAGTGCGAAGCCGAGCACGGCGGCCAGCTCGAACATTCCTGAGATCGGCAGCACCTTCCATGCGAAGGAGAGAAAGCCTTCGTAGGCGAGGGGCTCGGAGGAGACTCGCAGCAGGCAGCCGGTCTGGAGCAGCAGCAGGCAGAGGAACATGAGGCGCTTGCTGTAGATGCTGTAGACGCCAGCGAAGTGAGGAAGGATTCGCGGACCGATGGAGAAGACCATGGTTGCGACGAAGCCGACGGTGAGCGCGTGGCGGGAGGCTCCCCAGATGCCACCGTGATGATCGGCAAGGGCCGCCCAGATGCTCATGAAGCTGGCGACGACCAGCCAGGCGTACGCGATGCGAACGAACGATGGAAAGCTGGGATGAATGCCGAGGACTTTTGCCTGACCGAGGGGGCGCTGGGTGAGGTGCAGCGCGAAGACGATGACCACCGCGCTTGAGGCTAGAAGAATGGTCGCGGGAAGGGCCTGGCCTGCGACTCCGAAAAGAACGCCGACGACATCCAGACCGAGTGCGAGCCGAAAGAACTGGGCGTTGGGCTGGGAGATGGCGAGGAAGGAGTGCAGCCAGCGAGCGGAGAATCCCCACACGACCGGCACGAGGAATCCCCACGCCACCAGAACGAGATATTTCTGATCGAGGGCGAAGGGAAACGAGCGAAGACCTCCTTGCAGGGATAGATGAAGGCACTCGACGAAGTTGAAGATCACCGCGGCTGCGAGGCCTGCGGTTCCGAGTAGAACGGAGATCATCCAGAGCTCCATGGGTGCCCTGGTGCGTGGGCCTTCGGTTGATTCGGGGAGCTTGTGCCTTGATGCTGCAGCGAGAAAGAGGAGCACTGCGAGCAGCTCAAAACCGGCGGATAGGGGGAAAAGCGCGCGCCAGTGCCAGGCGTAGATGCTCGCGAGCCAGCGTGCTGCTACGCCGGTGGTCCAGAGCAGGTAGCAGGTGAGTGGAAGCCGAATCGGCGAGCGGCCGTGGGCTGGTTGCGAGTAGAAGCCGATGCCGAGGATGAAGCTGCCGATCCAGCCAAAGACCTGCGCATGGCCATGGCCTTGTATCCACGCAGCGGGAAGGGTGCCGAGGCCGTGATGCGTGGCGATGGCCATCAGATTGGAGAAGCCCAAGAGCGTGCCGGGAAGCGCCATGAAGAAGATTCCGCTCGCGATCCAGGCCCGCAGTATCAGGCTCTTCTGGCGTTCGCCAGTGACTTGCGCGCTGACGGGACTCTGTGCGGCGTTGCTCATGATTTGCCTCCACTCCGACTGTAGCGTTGCGGGGATTCAGGCCACAGTAACTTAGGTCACTGCGCTGGATTTGAATGTGCGGTTTTATAGGGTTATGAATCCGCTCATCGACAGCATCGACTTCAACGACCGACCGTTCATCGCAATCTGGGAGGTGACGCAGGCGTGCGACCTGGCGTGCGTGCACTGCCGTGCGTCAGCTCAACCGGATCGCCACCCCATGGAACTCAGCACGGATGAGGGCAAGGAGCTAATCGATCAGATTGCTGCCTTGAAGGTTCCGGTGTTTGTGCTCACGGGAGGCGACCCGACCAAGCGGCCTGACCTCTTTGAGCTGATCGATCATGCGCGCACGATGGGGGTACGCGTCTCGCTGACTCCGAGTGCCACTCCTCTTCTGACTCGAGACATTATCGTTCGCTTGAAATGGTCTGGGCTGGCTCGTTTGGCCGTGAGCATGGATGGGGCGTGCGCCGCGACGCACGATGCGTTCCGCGGAATGTCCGGGTCGTTCGCGCGCACGCTCGATGCGATTCACTGGGCCAATGAGATTGGGCTGCCAGTTCAGATTAATACGACCTTCAGCCGCCGGAATATTGCAGAGATGGATGCGATTGTCGCGCTGATGGAGAGCCTCAACATCACGTTGTGGAGTGTATTTTTTCTGGTTCCGACGGGGAGGGGCAAGCTCGATGATTTGCTGAGCGCTACGGAATTTGAAGAGGTGTTCGCAGCGATCTACGCGCTCTCCAAGAAGGCGAGCTTCGACATTAAGACCACGGAGGCACAACACTACCGGCGCTTTCTCTTGCAGCAGAGAGTTGCTGAGCGCAGGGCCGGCGCGGTCGGCGCGGCCATACCGGAGAAGACCGCTGATGCGATTGGGCGAGCTCCTCGAGGACTGAATGATGGCAAAGGATTCGTCTTCATTTCGCATACCGGCGATGTGTTTCCCAGCGGCTTTCTGCCGGTGGGAGGAGGCAACGTTCGGCGGCAGACGCTGGCGTCTATCTATCGCGAGTCGCCTTTGTTTGTGGGCCTACGCGATACCTCGAAGCTGGAGGGCAAGTGCGGCGCTTGCGAGTTCAAGGAGATTTGCGGAGGGTCTCGATCACGCGCCTATGCGCTGACGGGGAATCCGCTGGGCGAAGAACCGTGCTGCTCCTACGTTCCCAAGGGCTATGTGCCGCGGCCTATCGGCACTGCGCGACCAACGACGTTCCATGTGCTGCAAGGGGCATGAACAGGGGCGCATTCGTTCGACGCCTTGAGGGTGGAGATGGGGACTAGTATTCAGAAGAGGCGACGATGGCGATCCAGATAGGGGCAAAACCCGATAGTGGCTTTGATGATCCGATTGGCATGCTGAAGGATTGTCACCGGAGGATTGAACACTTCCTCAACATCCTGTGCACGGTAGCGGAGCGCGTGGGAGATCGCAGCCTTACCGAGGAAGAGCACTCTGCGGTGAAGGCGGCACTGCAGTATTTTCATACCGGCGGCGAGCGACATACGCTGGATGAAGAGGAATCTCTGTTTCCTCGGCTGGCCAGCGCTGCTGGAGAGGATGACCGGAGGATGATGGAGCGGCTGGAAGGAGACCACGCGCACGCCTCCGAGCTACATGCTTCCGTCGACTGGCTGTATACGTCGTGGATCACGGACGGCGTGTTGGAACGGGCCGATCAGGAGCGACTGCTGTCGCGTACTGCCAGCCTCAGGCAGTTGTATAAGGACCACATCGAGATGGAAGAGAACGTGGTCTTTCCTCGCGCGGTGGAGATGCTGGACGGCGACGCGCTTGCGGCGATCGGCAATGAATTCAGCGCACGCAGGAGATAGGCCGGTCGTGCGAGCAGGGATTGTGTCGCGCGCGATTTATGCCGCGGTGTCCTCCAGCTCACTGGACCGCGACACTTCGTGCAGCTTCTGGTCGGCGGAGACAGAGGCGTCTCCGGAGATGGCATAGGCGACTGCAGAACCGATGAGCGCGGGAATGATGAAGGCGTGGCCACCGGTTGCCTCCGCTACGAAGACGACTGCGGCGAGTGGGGTTTTATACGCTGCGGCGATGAAGGATGCCATGCCGACGGCTGCATAGAGTGCCAGGGACGGGCTATGGACGATGGATTGTGCGAAGGCAATTCCGAGGCCTCCCCCGGTGAGGAAGAGAGGGACGAACATGGCGCTCACTCCTCCGGCACCGAGGGTGAAGGCCGTGGCCGCGAGCTTGAAGATGGCAAAGATCACGAGCTCGTTCGAGCTGTGGGTTTGGGTGAGGATTTGGCCGACGGCTTCGTAGTTCGGGCCGAGAGGAATCAGTACTCCGGGATAGATCTGCAGGAAGAGCAGCCCGCAGAGACCGGTCAGCAGGCCTCCGATCGTTAGCTTGATCCAATGCGGCGCAGCCCAGTGGACGACGAAGCCGCGAAGGCGCCGGAAGGTGATGACGAAGACCATGGCGATCAAGCCAATGAGCAAGCCAAGCAATGAGCTCCAGAGTAGATCTCGCATGGTGTAGGTGCCGGAGCTGCTGAAGTTGAAGAGGGGCTTGCTGCCGAGAAACGCGCTGAGGGTCATGTAGGAGACGACGGATGCGATGAGCGAGGGCATAAGGGCTTCGTGCGCGAGATCGTCTTTGTAGGGCATCTCGAGGGCGAAGACGATGCCGGTTAGCGGTGCGCGAAAGACGGCAGACATGCCGGCGGCGGCGCCACAGATTAACATGATGCGGCGGTCGCGCTGACTGAGCTGGAAGCGCCGGAGACTATGAAGGCGAGTCCAGAGCCAGGAGCCGATGGCGGCGCCACCGTAGATGCTGGGGCCTTCGAGTGCGGCGCTGCCGCCGAAGCCTACGGTGGTGATGGCGGCGAGGAGCTTTGCAGGGAAGGCTCGCATGTCGATTGCGCCTTCGTGCTCATGGTAGGACCGGATAACCTCTTCGGTTGAATGCTGATTCGGATCGCGCGTGAGGTACTGCATGATCAGGCCCGTCAAAGCGCATCCCAGCACTAGTCCCGGGACGATGACCCAATGATGATGGAGGTAATACTCCAGAACCGGGGGCCACATTTCACGCAGAATGATCACGGCAACCGCCGTGATGGTGAGACCCGCGGTGATGCCGATCAGGGGCGCGATGAGGAGCCACTTGTGCAGATTGCGCGCGTAGGTTGCGCTGAGGTCTTCGTGGACCCTGGGGAGATAGCGGCGCAGCAGAGGGTGCTGCGTAAGGCCGCCGGTCAACTTCGTTTGCTTCACTGAGTTTCTCCATCTGGCTGAGGGTTGCGTGACTTGTGGGCTTATGAAGAGAGAGCCTTGAATGCGGCAACCAACTGGGGCCGCAGCACGTTCAATTCGCGAGCGTGGTCGGCGGAGAGCTTTCGCAGGATGCGATTGCCCTCGGCGGTTAGCTTCAGCACGACGTGGCGGCGGTTTTCGGGATCACTCTTGCGGACGATGAGACCGGCTTCCTCGCAGCGATTGCCGAGCTCTACTACGCTGTGATGACGCAGGGCCAGCCTCTCCGCAAGATAGCCGACGGCAGTGACGGTACCCTTCGGAGCGCCTGCTATCTGCAGCAAGAGCTGATGCTGTTGGGGTGTTAAACCGACGCGCGTTGCAGCCTCCTCACTGAAGTGGAGGAACTTTCGCAGCGTGAAGCGAAACTCGGCGAGGGCCTCGATGCAGGGCTCAGGGGCCACAGCTTCTGATTTGGCTTCTGGCTTATCAACTTTCTTCATCTCAGCTATCGTAACACGATACGTGAATGGTTTTCCTTATTTTGGATGCTTTGAATAAAGATTGAAGCGATAGGATCTGCGGCGCACGGTGTTATCGAGATATGTCTTGATTCAGAGGGTTGCGTGCGCGATCTGGTTGAGGACGGTTTTCCTCTAGCTGTGAGGCTAGGATGGAGGAGAACATGAACCAAACTAAGCCGCTCTCCCCCGAAATTCTTCTGCACATTTCATCGCTACTGAACGTGCCTCTCAGCTCTCTGGTGGCGACGATTACGCTGCTGGATGAAGGCGGAACTGTGCCCTTCATCGCACGGTACCGCAAAGAAGCGACGGGAGCGCTGGATGAGGTGAAGATCCGCGATATCGAAGAGAAGCTCGCCTATTTCCGCGAGCTGGTGAGCCGGCGCGAGACGATTCTGGCGTCTATCTCTGAGCAGCAGAAGCTGACGGACGAGCTGCGGCAGAAGATCGAATCGACACTGGATAAAGGGGAGCTGGAAGATCTGTATCTTCCGTATCGGCCGAAGCGTCGCACCAAGGCGACGATTGCTCGGGACCGAGGGCTGGAGCCTCTTGCGGAGTATCTGTGGACTCAGCAGGCGGCGGCACAGACGCTGCTGGAGTTTGCGGCAACGTTCATTGACGAGGAGAAAGAAGTTAAGACGATCGGCGAGGCGCTCGAAGGAGCGAGACATATTGTTGCGGAACGAATCGCAGAGACGGCCGAGGTTCGCAAAGCGTTGCGGCAGCTGCTGAACGATGAGGGCGTCATCGTGAGTCGCAAGGTTACAGACGCCGTTGACGTACAGGAAAAGTTCAAGATGTATTACGAGTACCGTGAGCCGGTAAAGGCGATTCCTTCGCACCGTATGCTCGCGATTCGCCGGGGAGAGGCCGAGTCGGTTCTGTACTTCCTGATTGAAGTGGACCCGCTGCGAGCTACGGGCATCCTCCGTCGGCAGATACTGCGAGCGGAGGGCGATTGGACGACGCAACTTGAACTGGCAATCGAGGACTCCTGGAGCCGGTTGCTCTCTTCGAGTATTCAGAGTGAGCTTCGGGTGGAGCTGAAGAAGCGCTCGGATCTCGACGCGATCCAGGTGTTCCGCGACAACCTGAACAATCTATTGCTGGCGGCTCCGGCAGGGCCGATTTCGGTGCTTGGCATCGACCCAGGGCTTCGCACGGGATGCAAAGTTGCGGTGGTCGATGAGACGGGGAAGTTCCTTGCGCATGATGTGATCTACCCGCACACGGGGCAGACTGCGAAGGCGAATCAGACGCTGGCGCAGCTAGTGCGGCAGCACCATGTGCGGGCCATCGCGATTGGCAACGGGACTGCGTCGCGCGAGACGGATGCGTTTGTTCGCGACTTTCTGGCCGAGCAGAGTTTGACGGAGATCTTCAAGGTAATGGTGTCGGAGTCGGGTGCCAGCATTTACTCGGCGTCAGATGTGGCGAGGCAGGAGTTCCCGGATCTAGACCTTACGGTACGCGGAGCGATCTCGATTGCGCGGCGCTTGCAGGATCCGCTTTCGGAGCTCGTCAAGGTGGACCCAAAGTCGATTGGCGTCGGGCAGTATCAGCACGATGTCGACCAGCGCCAACTGCAGCAATCACTGGAGGCGACGATCGAGACTTGCGTGAATAAGGTCGGCGTCGATCTCAACACCTCGTCGTGGACGCTGCTGCGCTACGTCGCCGGAATCACCGAGCGGATGGCGCTCAATATCGTGCAATTCCGCGATGAACACGGCCGATTTACTTCGCGAGCGCAACTGAAGAAGGTTGCGGGCGTGGGAGCGAAGACCTTTGAACAGGCAGCGGGATTTTTGCGCATACGGGGTGGCACACAGCCGCTGGACTCTACGGCGGTTCACCCGGAGAGCTATGAGTTGGTGGAGCAGATCGCTGCTACGGTGGGAGCTCCGATTCAGGAGATCATCGCCAATCCTCAGCTGCTGGATCATGTCGATCGATCGAAGTTTTCGGTGGGCGGGTTTACGTTCAACGACATCCTCGAAGAGCTGCGCAAGCCCGGGCGCGACCCTCGAGACACGTTCGTCGCTCCGGTATTCCACGAAGGTGTTCGCGAGTTCGCGGATGTTCAACCGGAGATGGTTCTTGAAGGCGTGGTCACGAATGTGACAAAGTTTGGGGCGTTCGTTGATATCGGAGTGCACCAGGATGGACTCGTGCATATCTCGGAGCTATCCAATCGATACATCAAAGATCCGAATGAAGCAGTCAAGGCTGGACAGATTGTAAAGGTGAAGGTGCTGAGCGCGGATGTGGTGACAAAGCGGATTGCGCTCTCGATGAAGGCGCTGATGGTGCCTTCCGGCCGGCCGGTCGAAGCGAACCCCAAGAGCCGCGCGCCGGCGCCGGGTGGAAGGGTCCGGCCGAAGCCACAGGCAGCTCCGCAGTTGTCGCTGGATGAAAAGCTGGCGGCGCTTTCGACGCGCTGGAAGGTTCAATAGCTCCGGAGATTTTTGTCTTCTTTGGCTAATGAGAGCGGGTTCCTGGGGGATTGCTTTTTCGCTCGTTGCAACGCCGACTAAAGCTACTGGCTTGTGCGCCGATAAGTCAGTTGTGGCCCTCATGCCTAGTTCGATCAACACTGCCTCGAAGGCAATCTCGTCCGCTTCAGTTCCGTCACTCGACGCCGGCACGCTGAGCGGCTTCGACGTATCGCGGAGAGCTCTGAAGATCTCGCTCGCGGTCGCTCTGTGTTCGGCGGGCGCCTTCGGAATGCTTTCGGAGAGCACCTATATTTCAACGTCGAATGCTGTGGTGTCGACCCAGCTCATTACGATACGTACGCCGATCGATGGCACACTGAGGGGGTTGCCGGTCACGGCGGGAGGTGCGGTAACCGCAGGCCAACTCCTTGGGAGTGTCGACAATGCTCGCAGTGATCCGCAGCATCTTGATGACCTTCGGATTCTTGAGAGCAATGCCCTGTCGACGGTGGGTGCACTGACGGCGGAGCGAACCTCGCTGCAGGTCCAACAACATGAATTACTGGCCCGATCCAAACTTCACGGCACGGCTGTGTCTTCGCGCCTTCAACAGCAAGCGGTGACGGAGGGGCGGACGCTCTCCGGACTGAAGGTGGCGCTTGGGCTGGCGAATACGGAGTTGCGACGCGGGGAGCAACTCCATGACGCCGGCATTCTTGCCGATGCCGACCTCGATCGACTGCGCTCCTCCCGGCTCATTGCGGCCGAAGCCGTCGGAGCTGAGCAGGCCAATATCGCAAACCTCCAAGCGCAGGCGCGCGATGCCTCGGGAGGACTGCTTTCTGAAGCGGGGGACGCCAGCGATGTCTCTTACTCACGGCAGCGCGCGGACGAAATTGCTATCAGGCTTGCTGAGAATTCCAGTGCACTCGCCATTGCACTCGGGCAAGCAAAGGAAGCACACTCCAATGTCCAGGCAGCGTCGGCTCGTGAAGCTCTGATGAGTCAATCGGAGTTGCGCTCACCCATCGAAGGCTATCTATGGAAGCTTGACACGACGAACGGCGAGCACACCCTGGGCGGGGCTTCTATTCTCTCGCTGGTGGACTGCCGTCAGCAAATTGTATTGGCACAGGTTCCTCAGAACCGCGTTCCTGACATTGCGATACACCGAGAGGCTCGTATTCGCCTGGCAGGTGAATCGGAGGAGCGCACGGGCACCGTCTTGTCTGTTGAGGGCGATGTATTGAAGCTTCCAGACACACAACTCGCTGCTCTACCGTTCCAGGAAGCATCGCAGCAGATGGCTACGGTATGGATTCGATTGAACACCTCCGTCATCCCTAATGGAGTCGGAAGTTCGATGCGCATGGCTCCTAGCGAAAGCTCCGCGTGTGTTGTAGGAAGGACGGCTCGAGTATTGATTCCAACGTTTACTACAAATCTTGCGAGCCGCTGGATCCACGACATTTTCTAGCCTGGACACGGTCATGGCTGGTTCGATGACATGTCGCAAGGAATGTTTCTATTTAGCAAAGGACCGAGGTGTCGCAGGGACGGGCGTCTACATTCTCCTGCGGTCAAGAGGTAGCACTGTGGTCGATATGACAACATGGGCAGCATTTCTGATCACGTCGGGCTTCCTCGTCGCCATGATTGAAGTCTATGGAACGAAGTCATCCGTGGTTCGCGCCACGGCATCGGCTATATGTGCATTGGTAACGCTGCGATACATTTACTGGCGAGTTCTGTTCACGCTTCCCGCGCATCAGAATCTTCCTCGGGCGGTCTGGTCTCATGTGTTCCTCGGAGTAGAGCTCTGCACGCTTTTAAGTTCGCTGCTGATTTATCTATTCATGTCCCGCACAGTCTCTCGCAGTGGAGAAGCGACCGCCAGGCGGGAGTCAGATCTGCAGCACGCCCCAACCGACATTTTTATCGCTACGTACAACGAGTCATTCGACATTCTTGAACGAACGATCGTTGGAGCTCTGGCAGTGGAGCATCCGGATAAACGCGTGTGGGTTTTGGATGACGGGGACCGAGCGTGGGTCCGCGAGCTCGCCGAAGGACTTGGTGCGTATTACGTGGCTCGCCATAAGGGAAAGCACGCCAAGGCGGGAAACGTAAATCATGGCTTGCGGCGTGCGCTCAACATTGGACGGCCGCCTCAATTCGTTCTTCTTCTGGACGCGGACTTTGTGCCCCACCGGACGATCCTTCGCCGGGTGCTTGGCCTGTTCGATGACTCTACCGTCGGCATTGTGCAAACACCGCAACACTTTTTCAATGTGGATCCGGTGCAGGCCAACTTGTTTTGCTCGTCGGTCTGGCCGGATGAACAGCGCTTTTTCTTCAATATTCTTATGCCTTGCAAGGACGCGTGGGGAGCGGCGTTCTGCTGCGGGACCTCCGCTGTGATTCGAGTGGACGCTCTGACTGCCTCTGGCGGGATGGCCATTGAGACGGTGACCGAAGACATGCTGACGAGCTTCAAGTGCGGAGAGTATGGGTATCGTACGATCTTTCTCGATGAGCGGCTGTCCCTGGGACTCGCTCCTGAATCTCTTGCGGATTTCATGTCGCAACGTTCCCGGTGGTGTCTGGGTGCGATCCAGCAGTTGTTCACTCGCTGGTCATTTTTCGGGCCAGCGCGGCTGACATTCATCAACCGGCTCGCATTCTTTGACACGGTCCTGTATTGGGTATCAGGAGCGGCGTTCAAGATCATGCTGATTTCGGCGCCTGCCTTGTATTGGTTTACCGGGACCTCAACGCTCCACGCAACCGCTGCGGAGTTGATTCGGTGGATGGCTCCAATGCTGATTGCGAATTTGATCTTCATGAGGTATTTTTCGGGGAACCGCATCCTTCCGATCATGACGGACCTCACGCAACTGCTAACTGCGTTTGTGATCTCGCGGACGATCATCACGGGACTGATACGGCCCTTCGGTCGCCCATTCAAGGTCACAGCAAAGGGGCTTTCGAGCTCAGCGGTCACGGTCCAGTGGAGGATTCTGGCTCCGTACGCCTTGCTTGCGGGGGCCACGATTTTAGGGACGGTGACCCACATACGAAACTTCAGCGCGGCCCACGGAGTGCAGGGATATTCGTTCAATATCTGCTGGTCGATTTTGAACGCGGCGACACTTACCCTCGCGGCCATGGCCTGCATCGAAGTGCCACAGCGCCGGCGCGACGAGCGGTTTATAACGGATGAAGAGGCGGTTGTGAGACTGTCAATGATTGGAGGGGTAGGGGTGGGGCAAGGGTCTGGCGATCTGAATGCCCCGGGCGCGAACATTGAGATTGCGTGTCAACTGCAGAACCTCTCCCTGGGAGGCGCTGAGATTGCTTGTCCCGATGGATGGAAGTCCCTGGTCGGGCCAGCGTGCCTGGTGATATACAGCTCCGCCGATCAAGTGTCCCTCGCGTTGCCGTTCACAGTGGTGAAGCGCAGGGGTAACCTTCTGACGATTCAGTTTGCCGCGGAACCCTGGATACGTCACGCACTGATTCGTAAGCTGTTTACTGGAAGCTACCATCAAGATGTCGAAGAGATCCGCGCGTTTTCTGTGTTGTCTGCGCTGGCTCACAATCTGATCTCCTAGGAGGAGGCCAGGACTTGGAGTCGAAGGCACCTGTACGGAGTGAGTCGCTGGGCTTTGGAGGATGGATGGTTCGCTGGCGACTTACGGCTGGGACGGGCTCGGTGCGATTCAATCGTGAGCCACGTTGGCGATACCGGTGAACCTCGCACTAGAGTCTTAGCCGCATCTGCCGATAGATCCTACAGAACCGATAAAGATTGGAGGCGCTGGTTGGAATTGAGAATAGAGCAGCGAGCGCTGATAGCGGAGCCGCAACTGCGCAAGCGGGGATGGTCTTCGTTTCTGACGGAGGTAGGCCAACTTCGAGATGCCGTCTGCGCTGGCGACCTAAAGAGGCGGATGATCCCCGACGTTGCCGATGCAGAGGTGGCAGGGGCGAGTCGGAGCGTGAATGAGATCCTCGATGTGTTGCTGGAGCGTTTCGAGCTTGCTGTTAGCTCGGTCGAGAGTATGTCGACTGGCCGCATCCCTGAGCCGTTCACGGATGGCTTCCCCGGCGACTTTGGTCGCGCCAAGGACGTATGCAACGGTTTTATCGACGTGATACAGCGCCGCAATGCGCAGATTGCGAAGATGACGGCCGCCGCGGCGCAAGGGGACCTGCACGTCCGGGCAAACGTGGAAGAGTTCACGGGAGTGAATCGCCGCATCTTTGAGGGATTCAACTCCATGTTTGACTCTTGGCTTGCTCCTGTGGCGGAGATCGAACGGGTGTTGACTGCCCTGACGCAGATGAATCTGACAGCCCGAGTAGAGGGCCACTACACCGGCGAGTACGACCGCATCGCGACGGCGCTGAATTTGGTTTGCACGAATCTTGCACGGGAAGTGCAGCAGATCAACCGGCACACGATGGTGATGGCGTCCACTTCAGAGGAGCTAACGGTCACCACGAAGCATCTGGCGGACGGGGCGGTTGCGACGAGCCGCCTCGCTGCTTCCGTATCGCACTCCAGTAATCAGGTCTCGGAGGGCCTTACCGCAGCGGCGGTTGGGTCGTCCGAGATGCTTGACTCGATGCGTGAGATATCACAGAACGCGAGCAAAGCTTCGATGGTCGTGGATTCTGCGGTCAGTCTGAATGACACCACTACAAAGAAGATCAGCCATCTGGGCCAGTCTTCGGCGGAGATCGGCAAAGTGATCAAGGTGATCTCGGGCATCGCACAGCAGACAAATCTGCTGGCGTTAAATGCGACCATCGAGGCAGCTCGCGCGGGCGATGCGGGGAAAGGTTTCGCGGTGGTGGCCTACGAGGTGAAGGAGTTAGCCAAAGGTACTGCGAAAGCCACAGAAGTGGTGAGCGAGAATATTGCGGCCATCCAACGGGACACTGCGGAGAGTATTGACAGTATGACCTCGATCGCGACGGTCACCAACCGGATACGCGATATTTCCCAAAGTATTGCAGCGGCGGTGGAGGCACAAACGGTCACTACGAATACTATGGGGAGACACCTGTCAGAGGCCGCGGAGACGGCAGCCGGGATCGCAAGCGAGATGGGAGATCTTGTCCTGGCAGCGAACAACACCAGTGCAAGTGCTATCCAAGCGGACTCTGCCATTGCAGAGCTAAATGGAGTCCTTAATCAATTACAAACATTTGTCGCCATGTTTAGGATTTAGAATCCATCGAAGACCGATGCGAAGGAAAAGCAAATTCCATGTCTAATGTTAGAGTGCCGAATCGTTGGGTGATCGCAAGTGCGGGCATCGTGATGCAGATTGCGTTGGGCGCAGTATATGCATGGAGCGTCTTTCGTACGCCGCTGGTGCAGAGGATGCATGCTTCCATTCCCCAGGTAAGCCTGACATTCACTATTGCTATCTTCACGCTGGGCCTAGCTGCCTTCGCGGGAGGATTATGGATGCGCGCCAAGGGGCCTCGCGTGGTTGGTGTAACAGGTGGAGTGCTGTACGGACTAGGGGTCTTTCTGGCGAGCTTTTCGGGACACGGATTGTGGGTACTCTATCTGAGCTACGGTGTACTGAGCGGGGCTGGGATCGGGTTGAGCTATATTGTCCCCATCGCAACACTGGTTAAATGGTTTCCGGATCGTCGGGGCTTCATCACTGGTGTAGCGGTGGCGGGCTTCGGCGCTGGAGCTCTGATTACGGCTCCGATTGCTACCCGCTTGATCCAAGCAGTTGGTGTATTTGAAACGTTCGCTTATCTTGGTTGTGCTTCGCTGATTCTGGTTACGGGGTCAGCCTTACTGATGCGAGAGCCTCCCGCCGGTTGGGCGCCTGAAGGCTGGCAGCCAGCTCAATCGAAGGCCTTAGTGAACGGGTATACGCTGCGCGAGGCACTGGGGAGTTGGCAATGGTATGCCCTGTGGGGAATCCTCTTTTTGAATGTCACGGCAGGGATTTCGATCATCAGCCAGGCCTCGCCAATGGTTCAGGAGATTACTGGAGTGAATGCCGTCGTCGCTGCAACTATGGTCGGCATCCTCTCCATCGCAAACGGTGCGGGACGATTTTTATGGGCGTGGCTGTCGGACTTGATCGGCAGACGATCGGTATTTCTTGCGATGTTTCTGCTGCAGGCGGGGCTCTTTTTTGTACTGCCAAGAGTTCACTCTTTCGGTCTATTTACAGGCCTCACCGTCATCATCCTGCTTTGCTATGGAGGCGGCTTCGGGACTATGCCCGCGTTTTGCGCAGACTACTTTGGAGCGCGCGAAGTGGGGTCCATTTATGGCCTGATGCTGACAGCATGGGGATGCGGAAGCGCGCTTGGACCGATGCTGATGGCTTCTATACGCCAGTCGACTGGAACGTATGGAGAGGCGCTATTGATTCTGTCCGGGATCATGATCGCTGCTGTTGCAGTCCCGGTATTTCTTAGGGCTCCAGCTCAACGGGGTGGGCCTGCCGATCTGAAGCCGACCGCGGGATGACACCGCTGGTCGCTCCAGTCCGTAACTTTTGCTTAACGGAGGCGCCAGGACATTGCTTGTATTCACGCGGATCGATTTGCGACTGACTGGAAACGATAGCGCGTCATTCATGAGCGCGATTTTCCTTCTCCTGGCGACGAGGAATAGAGTTTAGTTTGCTCGAAGCGGCGACGGGGTCTGGCGCTCTTGGAGGAGCAATCGTTATCGAGCATGGAACACGACGATGCTGGCAGAGCGTGATGGATGCTGGACTTGCTCAACTGGCATTGCGGGCTGATCGTCCTCCATGCGCTGCGATGTTGCCAGTGGGCGTTCAGCACGGTAGAGTGATGCCGTGCCCTCCATGCGCATCTCTGGCTCATTGAACGTAACTCCGCAGCAGCGACAAGCGCTTTTGCTGCTTGTTGCTTTCACCCTCGGATTCGTTTTTACAGCGGGAAGCATCAACCGGGGAGCGGCGCAAAGCATGGCTCCGATGCGTCCCGGGTACGCAGGCGATGCATCGTGCTCCAACTGCCATCGCAAGGAGGCGCTCAGCTATCTTCACACGGCACATCGGTTGACCTCGCAGTTGCCGACGCTGGAATCGGTTCGAGGGTCCTTTGCAGCAGGCGCTAACGTGCTCACGATCGTCGCTCCAAATAACGCCAGCGGCGAGCCCTCACTACAGTTTCGCATGGACCACGAGGCGGGCCACTTTTACGAGACGGCGATCACGGGATTCGACACGCAGCTGGAACGGCAGCGGGAGAGCATCGACATTGTTACCGGCTCTGGCAAACGTGGCCAAACCTATCTGTACTGGCAGGGAGATCAACTCTTTGAGCTTCCCGTGAGTTATTGGGCTGCGGGCCGACGCTGGATCAACAGCCCGGGTTACGACGATGGCACGGCGAACTTCTCGCGTGCCATCTACCCTGCGTGTATGGAGTGCCATGCGAGCTATCTCCGCCCGCTCTCGGATGCTCCTGACAGCAACCGATTCGACCGCGCTTCCTTCGAGCCGGGCATTGGCTGCGAGACATGCCACGGCCCCGGCGCGAAGCATGTGGCGCTCGAAACGGAACACGTCGCGCACAGGTCCAAGCTCGGGAGCGAGGTCGCCACGGCTGACATCCTGAACCCGGCGAAGTTCTCACGTGATCGCCAGATTGACCTCTGCGCACTCTGTCACCACGGCATCGAGAGAGAGCCTCTTGCGCCGGCGTTCTCCTATGTGCCCGGCGAGCCGCTGAGCAAGTACTTCCGGCCGATTGAGACGGCTGCTGTCGAGCATCCGGACGTGCATGGCAATCAGGTGGGACTGCTGGAGCGCAGCCGCTGCTTCCGTGAATCTTCCAACATGACCTGCTCCACGTGCCATGACACACACGCTCCTGAACGAACTGCTGCGAGTTACTCCGAAAGGTGCTTGAGTTGCCATCGCTGGCAGGCATGCCCGGAGTCGAAGCACATCGGTATCGGAATCAAGACTCGCTGCATTGACTGCCACATGCCGATCGAACCGACTAAGGTCATCGTGTCCACGACGGCTGGTGCCGAGGTGCATGCAACGATGCGTAACCACTGGATCAAGGTTTACCCGACGTCTTCCAGGCCCTGATGGCACTTTACCCAGCGTCTTGCATCTGGCACTCGGCTACTACGGCTGGGTTGCGGGAGGGCCACTCATCTTCCGGGTCAGAGCCTCGTTTTCCTGCTTATTCATTTTGCCGGCGATGGCGAACTCGATCTTGGCGTCGTCGGCACGCCCCATCGAGCGATACGCTCTCGCCAATTCGAAGTGCGTCGCCGCATCCTGGCCATTGAGCGCAATCGCCTTTTCCAGCTCCTTCACCGCGTCAGCATATCGTCCGGTCTTTTGGTATACGACACCGAGGTCACGGTGTGGCATGGCCATGGTTGGAGCGTCGGCGGCAGCTCGCACGAGTTCCGGCTCAGCTTTGTCGTACTGCTCCAATTGCAAATGCGAGTCTCCTAGATAGGCCCACGCCTGAGTCTGAGCCGGATCGTTCGCTACTTCCGCAGCAAACTCCACCGCGGCCTGGGCAAACTGTCTCTGCTTCCACAACAGGTAGCCCAGTCCGAAGTGCACCTCGGGCTGCTTGGGATTGGCTTGAACGGCTGCACGAAATTGCTCGACGGCTCCGGCATCGTCACCTTGCTCATCGAGCGCCTCACCGATCAGCATGTCGGCCTCAGGAGACTCAGGATTCAACGCAAGGATCTGCTTACCCACCTCTGCAACGCACTTGTACTGCTTACTCCAGAGGCAACTGTGAGCGAGTGTGAGCCTCAGTTCGAGGTTTTGCGGATCCTTCGCGGCGGCCTTCTGAAAGTAGGGTACGGCGACCAGGTAATCGCCCATGCCGTAGTGGCACATTCCGAGGAGAATGGTCATTCGCTGGTCTCCCGGATGGAGTCGCAACTCCTCCGCAAAGCTGGGGATGGCCTGCGAAAACTTTCCTGCTTTGAAGAGTGCGAGGCCAAGGTTCAGTCGAACGCCGGGAAGATTGGGATTGGCCTTGAGGGCTCGGCGATCGTAATCGGCAGCCGCGTCATAGTGGTCTTGCTTGGCCTCCAGCAGGCCGAGATGCGCGAGCGGTTCAGCATTCCCGGGATTGGCCTGGAGCAGCGATTGCCAAGCCTGCTCGGCCTCTGCAGTGCGACCCTGCTGCTCAAGGGCCATCGCCGTGGTCCTGTCGACTCCTTGCGCAGAGGCTGGGACAACCCACAACGCGGCGACGGCTAGAGCGCTGGCACACCGCAACGATCTACGCCAACCAGACGGATTCACTCAACCTCCACAGACCTTGCTCCACCACATTACGCGGCGATAGGGTCGCCCGCAAATTCTCCATGCGAGACAGTACATTTGTTCAGAAACAGCAAGGCGCGGCAGAAGGACTCTCTGCCGCGCCCTGGGTTATGGAATGCGTTTAGAACATGAACTTTCCGCTGAACTGCATGCTGCGCGGATCGTAGAAGGAATTGACCTGACCGAACGTTGAGTTGCCCGGACCGGTGTAGGTATTGTTGACGCCGTTCGCCTCCGAGTGATTGAAGGTGTTGAACGACTCAGCGCGGAGTTGCAGGCTCATGCCCTCCCGGATGGCGAAAGTCTTGTAGAGGGAGGTCGTGAAGTTCACACGTCCAGGCCCAACGATCGCGTCTTTGCCGGAATTACCGAAGCCCTGGTTCGGACCACCTGCCCATGCGGGGATGGGTGCGCTGAACTGACTGTTGTTGATCCAACGCGCGGTGTTCTTATTGAGCAACCAGCCACTACGGCTCCGGTTGTACTTCACCTTACCCATGACGTTGGGGCGGTTGGTGTAGCCTCCTCCCAGTCCGATTGGGTCGTAGTTGATACCCAGGTGCGGACCGATGTTTGCGCCGCCGTTGTTGATGACAGGACCCGACTCAAAGATGGTCGTACCCGCCAACTGCCAGCCGCCTAGCAAGGAGTGCATGAGCCCATGCTCCTTGAAGAAGGGCAGATCGTAGATGTAGTTTGCGCTCAGGATGTGGCGACGGTCGAAGGCACCGGAACCTTTGTCGTACTTCAGGTTGAAGGGGTTACCGACGTCGTTGAGATCGTAACTCGTGATGTCGATCTCATGCGACCAGGTGTAATCAATTTCACCACTCAGGCCCCAACGATTCTGCGCTCGAACGCTCGTCTGGAAGCCGTTGTAGTTGCCGTTGGTGGTGTTCTCCTGCTGGTTGATATTGCCGAAGCCGGGGTATTGACGTAGCTGATCGGCAACGGGAATTGACTGCCCACCAGGGTTTGTACCCGAGTAATTGTTAGGATCTCCAGCATTTGCACGGGTATATGCAGCGTAGTTGTTCCCAAGGCTTGCATTGGTGTTGGGAGCAATCAACGGTGTATTGAGGGAGTAGTTATTGATGTTGCGATCGATGTTCTGGTGCCATGCAATATTTCCTACGTACTGCACGATCCAGATCACGGACGGGGCGAGTTCATGCTGCATGCCGAGGCTGAACTGGGCGACGGCCGGAGCTTTGTAGATCTGCGCCATCGTGGTACTGCCCTGAGCGAAAGACGGAATCGCGGCGTTTCCGCCGGTGACCCAGCTTGTACCCTGGTTGCTGAACTCCACACTGTTGGCCGAGGGCGTATTCGCGAACGGCGCTGCGGTTGCTGCGTTGTAGATATCGTTGCCCTGTAGACGTTCGAAGAATGTGCCAAAGCCACCGCGAATCACGGTCTTGCCATTCCCGAAGATGTCCTCAGAGAAACCGACGCGAGGTTGCAGGGTATTGAAGTCGTTGTTCACCAGACCACGGGGAACACCAGCGACACCAGCAAGATCAACACCGTTGAGGTAGAAGGTCCCGCCATTGATGGTTTCGAAACCGGGGCTGGTTGTCACCAGCGATCCATTCCCGCCCACGCCGTTGTTCCAGGCAGGAGCTTCGCTTGGCAGGTAGTGCGCCGGGTTGAAGTTTCCAATCGAGTTGCTTGTCTCAAACGCATGAGGCAGAGCATCGTAGCGCAGGCCCAACTGTAGGCTCAAGCGCGGAGTTACGTGCCAGGTGTCCATCGCATAGGCTGAGACAGTATTGTTCACGTAATGCCGGATTGGTGCCGACTGCGACTGGGAGTAGCTGTTTGAGAGTCCAAGCAGCATGTCCAGGAACGGATCTCCGGATTGATTGTTGAACGTGTAATCACCCTCGGCGTCGAGGAACAGTTTCTGGTTCTTGTCGTACTTGTTCCAGCTGCCGCCGAACTTCATCTGGTGTCTGCCCATTTGATAGGAGATGTCGATCTTGGGCTCATAGTCGTTCGCAGCGTTGTGCCACGGCGCCGAACCTGGGTGCTCCTGAACGTTGTAGACGCCATTCCACTGCATACCCGGAACGGAGATTGAACCATTCGAGAAGAACGGGTGCGTCGCAAAGCCGGACGGCAGGTTACCCAGCGGCGAGTTGATAATGTCGATGGTGTTGCCGTCGTAGTTCATGCTGGCTTCCACAAGCAGGTTGGACGACAGTGTGGCCGTTATCTTGAGCGCAGCGCTGGTGGAAGGGTTGGTGAAGACGCTGGTAATGGTTGGCCAGGTTCCGCCGCTCCAGCCGAGCATGGGCGCTGCGGAGGTCTGGCTCACAGCATCGTGGATGTAGTGGCCGAGGATCTGATACTTTTCGTTGATGCGGTGGTCGATACGGACGATATCATCGCGCACGTTGACCGGCAGAGACGCCTGGCCGATGAACTGGTCATTGGCAGCGTTCGGCTTTGGAACGATGCCCGTATTCAGATAGAGCACAGCGTTGGGGTCAAAGAGGCTGGATGGGATCATGAAATGAACATAATCGGTGGTTGGAAAAGGCTGACCTTGAACAAGGCCAGCTGCGGCAAACTTGGCTGCGATCGCCGGATCACCAACAACTGGAACAGTCGGGCACTCACCTACGAATCCAGGATGGTTCTGCGCGCAGATAGACGTTGGAGCGCCGTTACTGTTGACGTTAGATGCCGTGTCAAACGCAGGATTTACAAACGCGAGGTCCGTGCCGGCTGTCGGGAAGTCGGCCGCAGGCAGCGTGTTGCTCTGCGCTGCGCCACTGCCCTGGATGAGTCTGCGCCACTCTTCGTTCCAGAAGAAGAAGGTCCTACCCTTCGGGTAGACATGCGGGATGAACAGTGGACCACCAATGTTGAATCCGAAGATGTTGTAGTTCAATTTCGGGCGTGGCTGCACCGTGGTCGACTGCTTATTCAGGACCTGGTTGGCGTTGAAGACGGTGTTCCGGTTGAACTCCCAGAGTTCGCCATGGAAGTGCGTGGTGCCGCTCTTGAGCGAGAGGCTGATGGTTGCACCTGACGAGATGCCGTAGTCGGGAGGATAGTTCGAGGAGAGCGTTTCGATCTGCGCGATCGCGTCCTGCGAGGGCTCAATGGAGCTACCGCCGCCGGCACCGCGATCATCCGCTTCACCGCCGTCGATGAGCCAGATGTTGTGGCTCTGTCGCAGACCGTTGACGCTGATGGCTGCGCTCGATGAGATCGAGGTCGGCACGTTGCTGTCAGGAAGATTTGAGCTGACGCCCAGGCCGAGAGCGACGAGCGCCGCAAAGTTGCGGTTCTCTGTGGCGATCGACTCAATCTGCTGCGCGCTGACCAGGGTGCTGACGACGTTCGAGTCCGTCTGCACGGTCAACTGGTCGGCCGTCACCTCGATTGTTTGATTGACGTTGCCGACGGGCAGAGTAGTCTTCACCGCCAAGGTCTGCGATACGTTGAGGGCCAGACCGTTGGAGACCTTGGTCTCAAAGCCCTTGGCCGAAACCGAGAGGTTGTAGGAGCCGGGGTTCAATCCTGGAAAACTGAAGTATCCGTCAGAGTTGCTGACGGTCTTCGAGGTATAGCCGGTGGCGGTACTGGTGAGAGTGACGGCGGCGCCCGGAATGGATGCTCCCGCGGCGTCAACTACGGTGCCTGTGATCAATGAGTTCTGCTGGGCCCATACGGTCTTCCCGAACGGAAGGAGCAGGAGCAATGCCAGCAAGGTAAGCGCGAAACTCCATCTGCGTCTTATTTCCATAATTTTGGTGACCTCACAAAGATGTGCTTTCGACAGGGACTCGAGGAAGGCTGCCTGTTCTGGAGTTTTAAAACAGTTGGATGGCTCACTAAAGCCCTACTTAATCGCTTTAGCTACGACACCCAAAGAAGTGTTTTAGTAGTTCGGTGGAGAACAGTATCCATCAAATGTCCGATTGTCAAACTAATTCTTTAGCTCGGTAATTTGGAGGACATCGGAGAGGATATGGGTCGGGCCAACCACAAATGGCAGCGTCCCCTTGATAAATTGCGTCACTCCGACTCTGCTCATACCTCAATCGCTGCACTGCATCGAGAACATAAAAAGTATGGATTTAATCGCTGGACGGGCCGCAGAGAGGCAATCCGGGGCTGCGTCGAAGCAGCGATGGCGCCGGCTCACTGTCAACTTATTCCCGTTTTGGGATTAGCCCGGCCCGCTTCTTCGAGGCTACCCCTTCCCAAAATCGGTTTTGCTGGGTTAGGATGCTGGGGCTCCACAATGAGCCCTCGCCCTGTAATCGAATCTGTCGGGCGATAGATGTTAGCGTCATCCTCCTAAGGACTTCGAGATATGTTCAAGCCCGGTTTCTCTGCTGCCTGCGGTGTGGTCTGCGTCGCCGTTTGTCTGGCCGCGTGTGTCCAAGCACAAGGTCCGCATCCGCTTAGCGCCGCCGAGCAGCACAGTGTGGACGAGCTCGTTCACAGGATGACGCTGGAACAGAAGATCTCATACATTGGAGGCACGGGCTTTGCTGTTCGCGCCGTACCAGCGCTTGGCCTTCCCGCATTCGAGATGTCAGACGGACCGTACGGTACTCGCTCCAATAGCGGCTTTCCCTCGACCGTCTATTCCGCGGGGATTGGGCTTGCGGCGTCCTGGGATCCGAAGCTCGCCGCCGAAGTAGGTGGCGGCATCGGCCGCGACGCCCGCGCCCGAGGCGTGAATTACATGCTTGGCCCCGGCGTAAACATCTACCGCTCGCCGCGCAATGGACGCAACTTCGAGTACTTCGGAGAGGATCCGTACCTCGCATCGCAGATCGCTGTGGGATATATCGAGGGCATGCAGGCACAGGGCGTCAGCTCGACGATTAAGCACTTCCTTACGAACAACTCCGAGTTTCTCCGGCACGACTCTAACTCAATAGTCGGGGAACGTGCGTTGCGTGAGATTTATCTCCCTGCATTTCAAGCCGGTGTCGAGCGGGCGCATGTCGGCGCGGTGATGGACAGTTACAACCTGATCAATGGCCAGCACGCTACGCAGAATAGCTACTTCAACATCGATATAGTGCGGAAGGAATGGCACTTCCCCGGCGTGATGATGTCCGATTGGGACGCTACGTACGACGGGGTCGCCGCGGCCAATGGCGGGCTCGACATCGAGATGCCTTCGGGCAAGTTCATGAATGCTGCTTCGCTGCTTCCCGCGATCAAGTCGGGCGAGGTGAAGGAGTCGACCATCGACGAGAAGGTGAAGCATATCCTGACCACGGCGATGAGCTTTGGATGGATCGATGCTAGCGGCACGGCTCGCAGTCAGACGGACACGGGCGTCCCGTTCGATGACGCAAAGAACAATGCCATTGCGCTGCAATCTGCGCGCGAGTCTGCGGTGCTGCTCAAGAATGACGGCAACTTACTCCCGCTGGACAAAGGCAAGCTCAAGAGCATCCTGGTCGTCGGCCCGGACGCGTATCCGGGCGTGGATGTTGGCGGCGGCAGCGCAGGGGTGGTGCCGTTCCATCTCGTCAGCGCCGTCGAAGGTCTGACGACTTCGCTCGGGACCAGCGTCAATGTGCTCTACGACCGAGGCCTTCCGACCATCACCGAGCTTGCTCGCAACACTGCCTTTACGACCACGGAGAACGGCAAGACCTCCGGGCTCACGGTTGAGACGTTTGGCAACAGCACGCTCTCCGGCAGTGCGAGCAGCTCCACCACACAGCACATTAACTTCGCTGGCATGAGTCTTGCCTCGATCATGGCGAACCTCGACGACCTGATTGCACAGATGTCGAGTGGAGCTGTCCCTGCCAAGGCTTCACGACGTATCACGGGCTACTACAACGCTGCTTCCGCGGGTCGCTATCTGCTGGTGGTTGAGGGAGCTGGCGAAGGAACCGGCAACCGCGTGTATGTGGACGGCAAACTTGTCATCGACGACTGGAAATGGGTGCGCGCTATGCAGCCCTGGGTCGCGATCGATCTTGCCGCTGGCCCACACAAGGTCGTTGCGGAAGACTTTCAGGGAGGGATGCTGGGCGGCCACCTCCTTGTTGCGATCGCAGATCCTGCAAAGATCGTGAGTCAACGCGCGATCGAGATGGCCGCCAAAGCCGACGCTGTGATTGTCAGTGCGGGCTTTGATAACTACAGTGAGAGCGAAGGTGGCGACCGCACCTTCGCGCTTCCGGTGGGCCAGGACGAGCTGATTAATGCGATGGCCAAGGCGAACCCAAAGACCATCGTCACGGTGACTGCGGGTGGGAACGTCGACTCCAACGCATGGCTCGACCACGTCCCTGCAGTCCTACAGACCTGGTACGCTGGTCAGTCTGGTGGCACA
This sequence comes from Granulicella sp., assembly GCA_027452215.1. GTDB lineage: Bacteria > Acidobacteriota > Terriglobia > Terriglobales > Acidobacteriaceae > Granulicella. The sequence goes on from DAIDGQ010000034.1 coordinate 37,098, forward strand.
GCCTTGGCTGAGTTGCTTACCGGCCAGACCAACCCCTCCGGCCATCTTCCGGCTACGTTCGAACGCCATGCCGAAGATAATCCTACGTTCGCTGACTACTATCCGGCCGAGGGCTCCATTGATGTCCACTACAAAGAAGGCATCTTTGTGGGCTACCGCGGCTATCTGAAGAATAAGGTCAAGCCGCTGTTTCCGTTTGGCTATGGCCTGTCGTATACCAGCTTCAAGATTGCTGACCTGAAGGTGACTCCTGAGCTCACCTCCGCCGAGCCACATGTTACCGTTAGCTTCAGCGTCACGAATACGGGCGACCGCGCGGGCGCAGAGGTCGCACAGGTCTATGTCTCCGACGATCACGCTAAGGTGGAGACTCCAGAGCGCGAGCTTAAGGGCTTTGAGCGCGTTGAACTCTTGCCGAAGCAGACGAAACACGTGACGGTTACACTCGACCGGCGCGCCTTTGCTTACTATGACGTCGATGCAAAGAAGTGGGCGATTGCTCCGGGGAGCTTTGGCATCCACATCGGCGACAATGTAGACGACCTTATCCTGAATGGCAAGGTTGAGATTCCAGGGTCCCTCGCAGCGAGCACCTTCTAGTCGCTGCGATTTCCAATAGCGCGATTCGAGTCGGCCGAGATTTTCCGTGGAGTTGGATATCGGCCTGTCAGGCTAACTGCCGTTCGTTGGCTAGGCTAATCTGCAACTGGGGGTCGTCGCTGCTCTGGCGGCATGATGGATCTGGCTGGCGGTTGCACCTCTGAGCCTCACACTGAAATTGATCAGCGTCTCGTGGATGCCTTACGGGTTATCTAGCCGTGCTCCCCCCGCGTCGGGGTCGCTATTGCGTGAGTGGAGAATCGCTTCTTTGTCGTGTGATTCCCTTACCTTGTTCGATGGTGTAAATTCTGTCGACCGCGGGAACGGCGACGCTTTCTATCTTGCCGCCGGGCCAGTGGATAATCACTGCATCGATCGTCGTTGCCATTGCGAGGCCGAAATGTACGCGTGGATCATTGGACGAAGCAAAGCTGCCACCGCTCAGCACGTCTCCGCGTTGGGTCATTTTTCCAACCGTAAGGAAGATGCTTGCACCGGTCGCATCGCGTGGACCGCCTGGGCCTCCGATGAGTTGGAATTCTATCCAATGATTGTGATCGTCATTGACGTTTCGTAAGAGAGTAGGCGTGGAGTTGATGTTGTTTAAGACAACGTCGATTTTGCCATCGTTAAATAGATCTCCGAAGGCAGCTCCCCGCGCAGGCAGCACAAGAGCGAGCCCTGTATTTTGGACTGCCGGCACCGGTGAGAAGGTTTCTCCGTTTACATTACGAAACAGGAGCGGACGCTGTGCGAAGCTAGTGCCCCAGTCGTTCTGATCCACTTGCGGGTACACATGACCGCTGGCGATGAAGATATCTTTCCAGCCGTCGTTGTCGTAGTCGACGAAGCCATCGCCCCAACTGAGGAATGGGACCGTGGTCTTGGCTATTCCAGCCTCGAAGCTGACGTCGGTGAAGCTGAGTGCACCGTCGTTGCGGTAGAGTACTTTATAGTCGTCGGAAAAATCAGTGTTAAGAATATCGAGACGCCCGTTGTTGCGATAGTCGCCCACTGCGATGCCCATCGCAGCTGTCTCGTGGCCATCACGATTGACGGCGTACCCGGATTCAAAACTGAGATCCTCAAAGGTACCGTCTCCTTTGTTGCGATAAAGATAATTCGGCGTTGAATCATTCGCGACAAGTAACTCGGGCTTGCCATCTCCATCCAGATCGACAAAGAGAGAGGCGAGGCCGTAGTATCCGGGGGCATCGTTTACGCGTGCCCTATCGCTCACATCTGTGAACGTGCCGTCACCGTTGTTATGGAACAAATGGTCATGCTCTCCCTTTAGTCCACGAGGACCGCAGAAGACACTGACACCGTGGAATTGGCAGAAGTTTGAAACTACCCACTTCGATCCTTCTACTGGAGGGTCGTGGAAGTCATATTTGGTGTAGCCCGGGACGAAGAGATCGAGGTTTCCATCCCCGTCATAATCGCCAAAGGTGGGGCCAGTGGACCACATGTCGAGCGCGACACCTGCTTTCGCTGCGACGTCGGTAAAAGTACCGTCATGGTTGTTGTGGTACAGGCGATTCTTGCCAACGTTCGTTACATAGAGGTCGGGCCAACCATCGTTGTCGTAATCTGCGACCGCCACTCCGACGCCCCAGCGATCATTGGTTACGCCCGCTTTCTCTGCGACATTCGTGAAGGTTCCGTCGTGGTTGTTGTGAAAGAGCGCGGCGTGTCCCGGAGCCGTCTTGCCGTCGAGGGCATCGTATGTGAGGCCGTTGACGAGGTAGATATCCATCCATCCATCGTTGTCATAATCAAGGAGAGCAACTCCTCCGCCGAGCGATTCAACAATCGTGGACTTTGTCGGCGTACCACCTTGATATTTCCAGGTGGTCAGGCCAGCCTGCTTGGATACGTCCTTGAAAACGACAGGACCACTCTGAACGAAGCCGCCTGCAGTGACAGGCTTTGTTTGCGCAACGTGTGATGGGACGTGAGCCGCGTTGGTGCTGGCGCTTCCCTGCTGACCTGCAGGTGACTGCGGAAGGCACTGCGAGCCAAAGAAGAGAGATAGGAGAAAGATGCGCACGCGCCAAGGTTCTATTCGCGCATAGACTTGGCGGTGAGAACGCGGAGTTCGGTGCATGGCCACAGCGACTCCTAGTGCGATGCGTTCTTGATGGCGATTGCATCGCTGCCGCGATCCGCAGCGGCTTGACTTGCTTCCCGCTGAAGAGCTCCATAAGTGCGCAACTCTTGCTGAGCATCGGACGTCTTGCCCTGGGCACGGTAGACCGCGGATAAGAGAAAGTGGATCGACGGCTCTTTGGGATTCTCCTTTTCGGCGAGCAGGAGATCAGGGAGTGCCTTGCTGTGCTGATCCAGCTTGATGAGCGCTCGGGCCCGGTCAACATGGGCCTGCATCAGCGTGGGGCAGAGACGAACTGCGTCATCGAGATGAGTGAGAGCCTCTTCGGGCGGACCATTGACTTCGAGAATTGTATTCGCCAGTTTCCAATGGGCGTTGCAGTTGTTGGGATCGATTTTGAGTTCGGCTGCAAACTCCGCGGCCGCAGAGTCCCATTTGGAGGTGTCCCAATATACGTCGGCGAGGTGCATGTGCGCGCCCGCTCGCTGCGGAGACAGATCCTCCGCCTTTTTGTATTCAACCAAAGCCCCATCGTAGTTATGCATGCTCTCGTCGATTTCGCCTGCAACATTATGCGCCATCATGGAATTGGGATCGATCTTGTTGATTCGTCCCAATGCATCTTCAGAGAGCTGAAGGTACGTCTTGCCCAGCAGATACCAGGCCTCCTGATCATCGGGGTGGCGCAGAGTGAGATTCTTGAGTGGCGCAAGCGCCTCCTCATACTTGCGCGTATTGATCAGCACACGAGCGAGTGTCATCTCTACGTTGTCATCGGTGGGATTAGCTCGGAGCGCGGTTTTCAGCGGAGCCTCGGCCTTTTGGCTTTCACCCATTTCGAAGTAGCTTATGCCAAGCAGTGCCGATGCGGTGGTCATGTTGGGATTCAACTTTATCCCATGCTCCAGCACTTCCGATGCATGAACATAATCGTGCTGGCCGAAGTAGAGGAAGCCAAGGTTGTTATAGGCGGGAGCCAAATGTGGTGCGAGCTTTAACATGGCGACGTAATCGTCGATCGCTGCGCTGACGTCTCCCTGAGCTTCCGCCGACTTTGCCTGTGCGTACAGTCGCTGAACCTCCGGCGTCACTTCGCTTTCATACGATTGGGCGAACGACGGCGAGGAATTCCAGCAGAGGAAAGGAACGACGATAAGCAGCAGGCGTATGTATCTCAACAGAATCCTCATCCAGTACAAATAAAAGTTTGCGATGCCTAATCCGCGATTTCTTCGTGCATGGGCATTCTAAGATTTTTTGTGAGCTTATCCTAGTTGGAAGTTCTCTGGCTTGGAATAAAAAAGAGCGGACTGCATAGAGCAGTCCGCTCGGATGGAAGCTACGAAGGAATTACCTGAAGGCAATCCAGCAAGCAGGCCGAATTCTAGAATTCAATTCGGAAGCCCGCCTGTCCTTGACGAGTACTATTATTCTGGCCTTGATAGATGGCTTGCCCGAAAGTACCGTCACTGGCGTTGTTGTCAGGGCCATTGAATATCGTGCGATTGAATACGTTGAAGTAGTCAATCTGCAAGATACCGACGATGCCTGCTCCAAAGTAGAAGCGCTTTCTGGCGTTCAGGTCTTCGTTATAGAAAGCCGGGTTGCGCAGTCCTGGATAGTTGCGTTGCGCATCTCCAATTACATATTGGCTTGGAGTGACAGAGAACGCCGCTGGGTTGAACATTTGTGCGACGCCGATCTTACCTAGAAAGTAATCTCTTTCACGATTGTAGGAGGCGGTGCTGATACTTACGGAGTGATTGCGATTGGGGCGATTGAAACCATTTGGGAAGGGGCTTCCATTTTCGTACACCCCATTCGCAGTACCCGCCTCATAGTCCAGGATCCAGCCCATCTGCCAACCTCCAAAGACCTGGCCTGTAACACCCTTGTTGTTGAAGAGGGCCTTTCCAGGGCCGATTGGCAGTTCATACGTTCCGCTTACTTTTACGACGTTTGGTTGATCTGAGTTGGAGATCGCCCATTCAACGCCCTGATTGTACTTATTGATTCCGCCAGATGTGAAGCTGGAGAAACCGCTGCTGGTGTTGTCATACTGACGAGACAGCGTGTAGGCGGCCAGGAATGCGAGGCCATTGGTGAAACGCTTCTCCAACTGCACCTGAGCGCTTTGGTAGTAGACGGAACCAGACCCTTCAAAGTTATTGAAGATGTAGGAATATTGAGGATAGGGTACGAGCGACTGCGCTACGGTGGCGGAACCGCCAAAGTCGTTCACGAAGGTCGGATATGGGAGATTGAATCCGGCCGCCTGCGCAGACCCATCAGCAAAGCTGAGGCCGAGCTGCGAACCGAGCGACAGATAGGATGGATTGAGTTGGTCGATCCGGTTCAATTGACTTGGTAGATGGACTTCACGATTGCCCACCCAGGCTGCCTGAAGGAATATCTGCCACGGCAGTTCGCGCTGCAGATTTATATTCCACTGCTCACTGTATGGCGCATAGCCGTCGTTCCGGTTGAAGGCGTTGATTTGCGTGCCTACGCCAAGTCCAGGATTGAATGGAGTAGCTGGTGGATTCGGGAGGACGTTGGTGTCCCAGCTTCCGTAGGACGAGGCATTGGTGCCGGTGCTGTTGCGGGTGAAGGACCCAACCAACAGATTGCCGTAGTTGACGGCCACCTTGTTGGTTCCATACTCATAGGCTCCGCCATCGAGGAAGGCTACGCTGAAGCCGCCCTGGACCACCATTTTATTGCTGATTTGGTAGGCGAAACCGATGCGAGGGCCAAAGTGGTTCCAATGGATGTCAGCGCGGTTATAACCAGCACATCCGGGACAATTGCCCAGCTTTGTAGCTGCGCCGAGCAAGTTACCCGCAGCGGGATTGGCTGTGGCGGGATTGAAGAAGACGACATTGTTCGAATTCTCGGTGAACGGCACCATGATGTCCCAGCGAACGCCGAGATTGAGGGTGAGCTTGGGCGTCAGCTTGATGTCGTCCTGAATATAGGGTGAGAGATCAAGATTACGCAGACGCAGCTCTTGTGAATTGCTGCGATTGGCCTCGTCGGGTATGCCCAACAAGAAGCTCGCGAAGGCGCTTCCTTCTGAGCCGAAGTTGGGATCTGCGGGATTGGGGACAGAGGTGGTGCGTTGGCTGAAGGAGAAGTGACCGCCAGCGGTCTGCTCTTCGTTGTCGTCCTGGTAGGTACGCCGGAACTCAGCACCAATGTTGAAGGTGTTGCGTCCTTTGGTCCACAGCCAGTTGTTAACAATCGCTATACCCAGCTTGCGATTGACCGATTGCAACCACGCTCCGCTGGTTCCCCAACTGGTGGGTGCGTGCTGGCCGTCGAAGGTAATATTCGGTGGGATGACGCCTTGAGCGACTTCGGAGGGATCAAACTTCGTTTGGTTGAACTGATTGTTGATTTCTCCGAACCAACCGATGCCCGCGGTTACGACCAAATTGGAATGGACTGTTTTGTCGTAGGTGAGGATGTAGCCGCTTCCTACGGCCGGTTCGAATTTCATACTATTGAGCGGATTGGGTGCAATCACAAAAGGGTTGTTGTCGAAGTTGTAGTTGGAGTAGGTGTTGTGCCATTGGCTGTAGTGCAGGTTCTACGAAGAGGTGAGGGCGTGGTCGATGGTAAAGCCCCAGACATTCTGGATGTGCGGATTGACGAAGGGCGCAAAGCTTTTGTTGCTATCCAATCCTCCGACGCCGCTGCCTGGTCGGTCTGGATTCGGCAGATATTGCAGGAGCGCCGCCGAGGTTGGGCTGATACGACTCGGTGGGATCACGTTCATCTTGCCGTTGTATTGGAATTGCTGTCCGGTCAGCGGATCGTAAATGGGAATGACTTTGCCAGTAGATCCATCGACGAAGTCGCTAAAGTCGCCTGTCTTTTCCAATGCCGTTGGGACAGTGGAGACGTTGGTGTTTTCATTGTTCTGCTTGTACCACTCCTGGCTGTAGTGGAAGAAGGTGCGATTGTGGCCGTTGTATAGCTTAGGGATCCACACCGGGCCGCCGACAGTGAAGCCATAGTTATTCTCGTGGTCGGTGGGAACCCGATTCGAGCCGCCAAAGGCAGGACCGTTGAAGAAGCCGACGGAGTCGAATAAGCTATTGCGATTAATTTCAAAGAGGTCGCCGTGATACTTATTGGTTCCCGACGCCATCTGGTAGGTGAGGGCGCCCTGGCCAAGACCGAATTGCGCAGCGAAGGTGGAGCGCTCGACGCGGAACTCCGAGACTAAGGAGACTCTGCACAAGATCTGCATCCGCGTCCTGATTGATTAATCAAATAGGAGTGAGGTGGGAGCGATGAAGCAGCAGAGTCTGGCGAGTCAGGGTGTGTTTGAGAAGTACGGGCGCAAGAGTCGCCGAGAGCTAT
>DAIDGQ010000035.1 GCA_027452215.1 Granulicella sp.
AAGACCACCTCCGCCGCGACCCCCCAACAAGAAGCTAGCACCTAGCAACAAGAAGCTAGCAGCGAGGAGCTAGCAACTAGGAGCTAGAAGCTAGAAGCTAGCAGCTTCCTCATGCGCATGCACCTCGCAAGCAAACGGACAAAGCACACTAGGCGCAGCATGCAGCTTCGCGCAAAGCACGCTCTCAATCCCAAACCACCGCACATACACCTCCGCCGCCCCCAGCATCCCCATCACCGGAGCCACAAAATACACCCACACCGCCGTCCAAACCCCCGCAAACACAGCCGACCCCACCGTCCGCGCCGGATTAATACTGAACCCCGACACCGGAGCAAAGAAGAACACATAGCCCGCAATCAACACCCCCACCACATAGCTCGTATACCCCGCCAGCCGCCGCCGATTCGTCATCCACAGCACCACTCCCATCAGCAGCGAGGCCATAAATAACTCCGCCGCAAACGCCCCCATCGTCCCTCCAACTCCCGGCACCGTCACCGCATACTTCACCGACGGCTGCGCCAGCAGCTTTCCCAGCATCACCGCCGATACCCCCACCCCCGCCACTCCACCCACAAACTGCCCCACCCCATACCCCAAAGCATCCCACACCCCAATCTTCCCCAGCCGCAGATACGTCAGCGTAATCGCCGGATTGAAATGCGCTCCCGACCGTCTCCCCATCGGCGAATGAATAATCATCACCGCCGTCGCCCCCATCGCCACTCCCATCAAAGCCCGTCGCAGCGCCACACTCGGCATCGCCCTTACCCCAACCGACCCCACCCCAAACAGCACCACCGACGCCACGCAAGCCGCCATCATAAACCAAGCCAGCTCCGCGCCCTCATACGCATATAGCCGCCAGTGCCGCCGCAGCGCCTCTCTCGCCGTCCTCGGCACCACCACCACCCTCGGCCCTGCAGCAGGGAATTGACTCATCTAGCCGCAACCTGGCCGCGCTACACTCCGCCACACCGCGACAAGCATCGCCTCACTTGCTTTCATTGTCTTCTCCAACTTCGGCACCCCTGGCAAGGCGCACCGCCTCGAACTCCGCAGGCCCTTCGCTCGGGCCTTCCCTGAAGCTGGCAACCGTCACAGGCGTCGCAGCATCGGGAAAGTAGTACACCGCATTAACGCAGAACGGTCCCGCTCCCGAGTGCCCCATAGCCCGCCCGGCACCCTCCATCTCTCCAGCCATCAATCCCAGTCCATAGCCGCAGGAACTCCACGGCCGCTTAGGAATCGCTCCTCCCAACCGGTACGTTTCCACCATCGCCTGCAAGCTGTCTTCCCTCAGGATCTTCCCCTCGAACACCGCATGCAGAACCCTGGCCGCATCCAGCGCCGTACCTGTAAGACACCCGTGATACACCCATCCCGGATCGTAATTTCTCGCGGCCGGCCAGTGCACTCGCAGAAAGTCAGCAGGCTCCTCCGCCAGCTCAACCGACTCCAATTGCAATGGGCCGCTAACGTAATGCTTCATCGCATCCGCCAGTCCCGAACCCGCCGCTTCTTCGATAGCTTCCCGCACAAACATATATCCGACATTGCTGTACCCCCACCCCGAGCCCGGTTCATACTCCAGCCGGTCAGCCTGGACTTCCTCCAGCAACCTCGCCCGCGTCCAGGGAGCATCCCCGCGCGCCACCGCCTCATGATATCCGCCGAGTCCCCCATACTCCGCAACCCCAGCGCGGTGTTGCAGTAGTTGACGCAGCGTAAAGCGCTTGCCCGGTCGCAGTCCATCCAGATCCAGACGTCCCTCTTCCGCCAGCCGCAGAGCACAGACAGCCAGCACTGTTTTCGTGAAGCTCCACCACGGAAACACAGCGGCCGGCGCTCCAAACACCTTCACCGCGCCGCCGCGATCGATCCTCGCTGCCTGAGGCTCACCGTCCCCCATCCGTTGAGTGTATGCGTTAGCTCTCATTGCACCCGAGCAACCCGCACCACAATCGTGTAAACTTACCGCAGAGCTTCACCCCGGCACTCCTCCTTGCCACCTCCTGTTCGGCCAGCCCTCCAAGCCCAGCCCACGGATCAAGTAAGGTCGACCCGCGCACACCGCGCAGCCCCACCCGGGCAAGCCAAACATTTGTTTCAGGGAGATCATCACAATGGCGAAGATTGCCAAGACCGGCGACCGCAAAAAGGTCATGGATACACAGAAGAGCACCGACTGTCCCAAGTGCTCCAAGCCCACCCGCATCGTCAAGCGCGTCAAGGACCGTGAGCGCGGAGTCCCCGGCGGAGTCTACATCTCCTGCTCGGCCTGCGACTTCTTCGAGAAGCTCTAAGCCTCTTCGAAAAGCTCCAAAAAGCCAACCACCCCTCGCTCCTCCGCATCAGAATCCTCACACAGTTGAAACATGTAAAAGGTTCGCCAATTGGCGGACCTTTTTCCATTCCGACTCGTCTCAATGTATGTTCCGCCTGGGGGAAAATACGTACCCCCTTGGGTACGGTCACCACTTGACGAACGTAGTCTCGCGGGGGCAGACTCCTGACGGAAGTAGGGAACTCAATCATTATGGCTACAAGCACCGCTGTTTCAGTCTCCGCCCCAAACGTCTTCGCCTCCACCCCGCAATTCACCCGCCCCACCTTCCTGATGTGTCCGCCTGAGTGGTACGGCGTCGACTACGTCCTCAATCCCTGGATGGCCGGAAACGTCCATCGTTCCTCCCGCGATCTCGCCTTCGCTCAGTGGAAGAGCATGCACAACGTCCTCCGCAGCGTTGCTGACGTCCGCCTCCTCCATCCCGAACCCGGCTGCCCCGACATGGTCTTCATCAGCCACGGAGCCCTCATCCACCACGGCGTCGCGGCTGTCTCCAGCTTCGATCCTCCCCAGCGCCGCCCCGAAAGCTCCTTCCTCCGCCGCTGGCTCATCTCGCAGGGCTTCCTCCTCTGGGAGACCCCTCGCGAAACCCCCTTCGAAGGAGAGGGCGACATCGTCTTCAACGACGCCGGTACCGCTCTCTTCGCCGCCCACGGCGTCCGCACCTGCCGCGCCGCCCACCGCCACGTAGCCGATGCCTGGCACGTCCCCGTCACCTCCCTCCACCTCGCCGACCCCCGTTTCTACCACCTCGACACCTGCTTCACCCCTCTCCACGGAGACTCCGCCGACCCCCGCGACAACGGCTACATCCTCTACTATCCCGGTGCCTTCGACGCCGCCTCTCGCGCCGCCATCGAGCACGCCTACCCCGAATCCCGCCGCATCCCTGTCTCCGAGCTCGACGCCACCCGCATGGCCTGCTGCGCCCTCAACATCGGCCGCACCGTCTTCACCGGGGAGATCTCCTCCGAGCTCGCCACCCGCCTCTTCGACACCGGCTTCGACGTCGTCCAGCTCGAACTCTCGGAGTTCATCAAAGGAGGTGGAGGAGCCAAATCCCTCGCCCTCCGCCTCAGCGACCTCCCCGTCACCCACCGCCGCCTCGGCCTCCTCTAACCCGCCGCCGCAGCTCTCACACCACGAAAGGCCCAGGCAACCGCCCGGGCCTTTCGCCATCTCCACACCCCAATCACCTCACACCAGCACAGACTCCACCTGCCCCAACTCCTCCACCGACTCCGTCACCGCGCGCCTCTCGCCGTGGAACGTAATCCGCACCACCGTCCCTGTACGCTCTCCCTCGCCCCTGGTCCGAACCCGCACCGTGGCCCGGTGGTTATCCAGAATCTGTTTGCTCACCCACAGCCCCAGCCCCGTGCCCGTAGCGTTCTTCGTCGTAAAGAACGGCTCAAACAGCTGAGGAAGCAGCCGCACCGCGATCCCTCTGCCGTTATCCGCGATCGTCACCCGCAGGCATCTCGTCTGGCTCTCTTCATCGAACGCCAGCGACGTCCGTATCCAGATCACCCCCTCCGGCTCAATCGCCTCCAGGCAGTTCACCAGCAGGTTCGCGAACACCTGCAGCAGCTCCCCGGCCACCACCGAAAGCTCCGCATCCGCTCTCCACCGCGTCTCAATCCGAGCATCTTTCGCCGCAATCCTCGCCTTCAGCAGCGCCACCGCAGCCTCCGCCAGGCTCCGTACCGACGTCCACGCCGGGCTCGTCGACTCGCGATAAAACCCCACCGACTGCCGCGTAATATGCACAATCCGGTTCAGCTCCGCCTCAGCCTCCGCAACGTACGACTTCGCCTCCGCCAGCTCCTCACTCGTCCTCGCCAGGTACAGCAGGTTCGTAATCGCCTCCAGCGGGTTGTTGATGTCGTGCGCCACGCTCGCTGCCATCCGTCCCGCCGACGCCAGCTTCTCGCTCCGCAGCAGCGCCTGCTCCGCCAGCTTCAGCTCGTGGATGTCCGTGCACGTACCGAACCACTTCTCCGTCCGCCCATCGGCTCCCTTGAACGGCTCTCCCCGCATCAGAAACCACCGGTAGCTCCCATCCGAGGCCCGCAACCGGCTCTCCACCTGGTACATGCCTCCCGATTCAACCGACACCTTCCACGCCAGCCGGGCCCTCTCTCGTTCGTCCGGATGAAACGGCGTATTCCATCCCTCCCCGCGGCTCTCCTCCAGCGTCATTCCGGTGTAGTCCACCCACCGCCGGTTGAAGTAAATATTGTTCCCCTCAGGGGTGCACATCCACACAATCTGCGGAACAAGGTCCGCCATATGCAGCAGCTCAGACTCGCCCAGATTAGCCGATGGGAAGAGGTCCGACGAACTCCGCAGAAATCTGGTCCGGATCATAAAAGGGGGCCTGCTGTCTCGAACTTCAATAGCTCTCAATTTGTCAGCTTGGCCATAAGGCAGGGCGGAACGCGACGAAACAAGGAAGCAGCGTACGCCTGATCATAGTTCATTTCCACCCACCGCCCCCAAATTCCTTCCCCAACCCCCAAAACCTCTAATTCTCCGAAGGCCGCTCCACCCGGTCCACCACCAGCACCTCCGCCGGCCCCTTCACCGCGTCCATCCTCAGCCCCAGTTGCTCTCGGATCGCCGTAAATATCGACGGAGGAGCCCCCACTCCCTCCCTCGAAACCTCATCCGCCCACCGCAGCGTAAAGTCATACCGCCCCGCCAGCGAGGTCTCATCGATCACCGGCCTATCCTCATAGAAGTTCATATTCAGCGCAAAATCCGGCATCGACATATTCGTAAACTTCAGCGTTCTCTCCCCTCCGCTGCCCGAATTCCCCGTATTCAGCTCCTCCCTCGGATCAGCAATCTTCAGCAGCGGCCCTCCTTTCGCTACCGTCAGCGCATAGATCGGCATCACGCGAGTCTCCCTGTGAAAGCTCAAATGAAACCGCTCCGCCAGCAGCTTCTGAAACATCTCCTGCGTCTGCCTCAGGTCGGGAACGCCTGCCACATCGGGAATGCCGCTCACGTCGTACCGGTCTTTGCCCACCCACTCCGGCCCTCCCAAAATCTGCTTGGCATGGACCCCATACGCAACCTGCAGAATCGTAGCCACGGTAGTATTCACACAAGAAACTTGGTGCCCTTCGCCGGGAAACCCCCACCCGTCCGTCGCCTTGGGATCGCTCGGCTTGATCGTGGCCACCAGAAAGTCCGGATGCGCGTCCCTCGCCATCGCCGCCTCCTTCTCGCCCACCACGTCCGCCTTACGACTCTGCGCCATCCCCATCGCCACCCCCACCAGCCCCAGCATCCCCACCCTCAACAACGCCCGCACAGCCGCTGTCCCCATAACCCGCCTCCGCCCCTGCCAATGCCTGAAAGTACGTCAGCCCCCCACAAAAGTTCCTCAAACTCCATCCCCCAACCAGCAACCCCCACCAACCACCATCAAAAAGGGCTTCGCCACCATTTCCGGTAGCGAAGCCCTCAGTTTTAGTCGTGCGCTTAGTGGAAAGTCGTGCCGCCGTTAGCGGTCCACGCCTGCGAGCATCCCCGGAGCCAGAAATCCTGTATCCGGATGCTCGCCGATCGGTTGAAACCTCACCGGGTCATCCAGGCGAAGCTGAGCCACCATCTGCTGGGCCAGCTTCGGGTCCGACGGGTTCACCTCTTCGATCCGTACCTTGGCCAATCCCTCCACGCCCAGCCTCTGTGCCGCCCCGTAGGACAGATCCACAATCACGCTCGGCACCATCGGTCCGCGATCATTCACGCGCAGGAAGGTCGACCTCTTGTTCTTCAGGTTCGTTACCCGAACCCAGCTTCCCAGCGGCAACGTCCGGTGAGCACACGTCATGGCATACATGTCGTACGCCTCGCCATTTGCTGTTAACCGTCCATTAAACTTCCCGCCATACCAGGACGCTTTTCCAATTTGAAACCAGTGACGTTTCGCCGTTGTCTTGCCCGACGGTGCATTGCCGGGAACAACTTCGTTCTCTCGTTTCACCGTAGGACTTGCTACGAGGGAGGCTGTAATGCCCAGGGTCACTGCCAGCACGCCAGCTCGAGTACTCTTGCGGCTCACCTTACCCTGCAGTCCTCCCACGTCATTCATCGTAGGATCACTCATAGTTATATTGTCGCTTTCGCCAACACCTAAGTCAAACAAATCAAAGGTACTTATTCTTCTCAATTGCTTGCAAATTCCTTTCAAATATGATAGTGTTTTCACTTCATGGGGTTGCCTTCCTTGCCCACCCTTTCTTCGCCTTCCACCCCGAATATCCGTTCTCTCCTGACCATCGCCGGCCACGATCCCTCCAGCGGCGCAGGAATTACCGCCGACCTCCAGACCTTCGCCGCTCACCGCCTCTTCGGAACCTCCGCCGTCACCGCCCTCACAGTCCAGTCCACCCTCGGCGTCGACGAGATCCAGCCCGTCGATCCTGCCTTCCTCCAGCGAGCCCTCGACCATCTCTCCGCCGACCTTCCTCCCGCCGGAATCAAGATCGGAATGCTAGGCTCCACCGAAATCGCCGCGACTGTCGCGGCTTTCCTCGCATCCTTCCACCGCGCAGCAGGGAACTCAACAGGGAATCATCTCAAGCCCCCAATCGTCCTTGACCCCATCCTCCGCGCCAGCTCCGGAGCCGACATCCTCCCACCCCAGGCCCTCGACACCCTCCACGACCAACTTCTCCCCGCCGTCACCTGGATCACCCCCAACTGGTCCGAACTCTCCGCCCTCACCAGCCTCCCCGTCCAGACTCTCTCCGAAGCCGAGGCCGCCACCCACACCCTCGCCGCCCGTCACCCCCATCTCCACATCGTCGCCACCGCCGGAGACCACTCCCAGCCCACCGACCTCCTCCGTCTCCCCTCCGGAGAAATCCACAGGTTCATTGGCGAGCACATCGAAACCACCTCCACCCACGGAACCGGCTGCGCCTTCTCCTCCGCTCTCCTCTGTCTCCTCGTCCTCCGCGACACCCCCATCGAAGCCGTCCGAGGAGCCAAGCACTTCGTCACCGAAGCCATCCACCGCGCCCCCAACCTCGGCCACGGCCGAGGCCCCCTCAATCTCCTCTGGCACCTTTCTTAACGAATATCCCGCTTAAAAGACCCCCAGCATCCCAAACCTTCCCTCAGTCACGCCGCTTGCAACCCAACACCCCGCAAAATACACGCCAAAACACACAGATTTCGCTATCCGCGTCCTGCCGTAAGCTGCAGCAACACCTTCTCCCACAAGTCCCCGTACGCCGTCCATCCCCCCAGCGAGTGCACTTTACGCAGCCCCGCAGCCCTCATCGACTGCTGCAACTCCGGCTCATCCGCCAGCCTTTGCATCCTATCCGCAATCGCCCCAGCATCCCGGATCGGTACAATAAACCCTTCCACCCCATCGGTATAGAGCTGACTCCCTCCGGTATTGGTTGAGCTGATCACAGGACATCCACACGCCATCGCCTCCGCCATCACCAGCCCAAACCCATCCTCAATCGAGGGCAGCACCAGCACATGGCTCCGGCTCATCTGCTCCACCAGCTCCGCCTGCGAAATAGGCCCCAGAAACTCAACCTTCTCCAAAGGAAGCACCTTAAGTGCCGCCTTAAGGTTCTCCTGAATATATCCAGCAATACGCAAGCTTTTCCGTGGATGCTTCAGAGCAGCAAAGGCTTGCAGCAAGTAGGGAACTCCCTTACGCAGCCCCGGAGCCCCCGCAAACAGCACATTGAACTCTCCCACAGCGGCCTCCGCCACCGGACGAAAGTTATCCAGCCGCACCCCATAAGGAATCGTAAACAGCTTCTCGTCCGGGACCCCCATCTCCACAAACGTCCTCCGAACATAGGCAGATGGAACCGTAATAGCGTCTGCTTGCTTATAGATAGCCTCTTCGCGCACGGTGTCCCGCTCGTCCGAAACCGGCCTCGTAACCCCCCAGATCGCATACTCCTCCTCCACAATCTGCTGCTGATACCGCTGATGCGTCGACCCCCGGTCACACACAAAGACTCCACCCTCCCGCTGCAGCCAAGCTCCCGAACTCAAGCTCGATCCGGAGATCCCCACCAGCGCATCAGGCCTTTGTTTCAAATGCTTTAGCCTACCCAACGTCCATTGGTCGAAGGCCAGGGCATTGGCCACTCCCAGGTGATCGCTAAGCCACCGCAGGTCCACCGGACTCCGCCCCGCGGCATACTCCGCCATATGAATCCAAGGAAACGTCTCCACCAAGCGGTGCTCCAAACCCTCACGCTGCAACCGCCGCCACGGAAAAGTCGAGTAAACCCGCTCCAAATGCCCCCGCCGCTCCAACTCCCGCGCCAAATCGAAGTGGTGAAACACTCCGAAGACCGTCTGAACAATACGCATGAAGAGAACTCGCTCCGGAGAAACTGACTCGCCCGAGTCTACCAAACCCCGCTGTCCATCGCATAAACAGGGCATCCGCCCACAACCTGCTACCCTTGATCTGTATGCCAGCAACCCTCACCATCCAGCTCAATGGCCAGCCCCGCACCCTCTCCGACCTCACCTCGCCGACCGACCTCGCCAGCGTCATCCAGACGCTCGCCCTAAAGCCCGACCGCATCGCCGTCGAGCTCAATAGCGTCATCATCTCCCGCTCATCCTGGCCGCAAACGCCAGTAGTCGACGGCGACCGCCTCGAAATAGTCCACTTCGTCGGCGGAGGAACCTCGTCCCACCTAGCAAGCTAAGCTGCTGATTTAGAGAGCTTTGCGTCCTCGATTGCCGCAAGAAGCCGGTCTAGGCCCTCTTCGTACGGCCACGCCATTCCGTCCTGCTGCAACCCCGCCACCGCCGCAGGACCGTTCACCTCCAATCGCTCCCGGAGATCCCGTGACTCATAGAGCCGCAACACGGCCTCCTTGATCTGATCCACGCTAAATGCCTCAATTAAAAGGCAATCGCGGTCGGGAATCAGCAACTCAGACGCTCCGCAGCTCCGCGTAGCGATCGATGGCACGCCACACGCCAAGGCCTCCATCAGCGCCAACCCAAACCCATCATCCACGCTAGGCAGAATGAAGGCGCTGCACTCGCTGTAAAAGCTCTTTATATCATATATATAATCTACAATACTTACAGTAGTAAGTTCACTTATTAGCCTCTTCAATACTGGGTAAGTGAAGATCTCATTGCTGGTCCGAATCCTCAACTCCGCGCTGGGCAACGCAAGCTCTTTCCACGCCTGCAGCAGGTACAAAAAGCCCTTCCGCAGCGGTCCGCCCCCCACAACACCGAGCACAAACGATGATGCTGAAGGCTTTATCAGCCGGGGCATCATCGCCGAGCAGCCATAGAGAGGAGCCAACACGGCCTTCCTACGAAGATGCTCAGGAAAACTCCGCCGGCTATAGTCCGACGGGCAGAGGATAAAATCAGCCCGCTCATACTCTTCCACTTGGCGCTCGATAAACCAGGGGGAGTTTGTACGAAACACCCCTCCCACCTTACGCGCCTCTTCGACCATCATCTGCTGC
The DNA here is from genome assembly GCA_027452215.1 of Granulicella sp. Lineage (GTDB taxonomy): Bacteria > Acidobacteriota > Terriglobia > Terriglobales > Acidobacteriaceae > Granulicella. The sequence goes on from DAIDGQ010000035.1 coordinate 9,856, forward strand.
TGAACCCGTATGTCCGGGCAAGCCCGGTCCAGCACAAACGTCCCACCCCTGCGCTGTGCAGCCTTTCCAGTCATCAGGCTAGAGGAGGCCGCCCCCAGCAGCAGGTCACAGTCCCCAAGCGTCGCAGACGCCCAGCGGTCGAACAGCATCGAATCTAACTCATCTAAAATCAAAGGGGTACGAGTATGAGTCAAGGCGCTGAAGATAGCCACCGGAGCCGGAACCCATCGATTGCCAACTCCCGGATCAAACCCTCGCATTCGGCTCCGAGGGGTAGCAGTGTGGAGGTAAACATCGTTACCTCGCCGCACCAGCGAGTTCGCGGGTAAGCGATAGTGTGCCTGACGACCAGCAGCAATCACGATCTTCACGGCCTGACCCTCACCTCAGGGAAGGTTATCATCGGGCAAAGGGCCGCGGCAAAAGTGATAAATCCTTCGGGAAAGAGCAGCCAACTCCTTTGCGATAGCCCCACTATACAGAATATGTGTTATCGGACATTACCTCTATGATAAAGTCATGAAGTTGGCTAGTACCTACTAGCGGAGAGATGGCCGAGTGGCTGAAGGCGCACGCTTGGAAAGCGTGTATACCGCAAGGTATCCAGGGTTCGAATCCCTGTCTCTCCGCCACACCGCCCCAGCAGTCCTCCACTCACACATTTAAAGTCCCATGTAAGTCTCTCATGGCATGAGAGTTCGGTGGACACTTGGCGCCGTATTTTGATCCTCCGTCCCTTGGACGGGATCAGGGTGTCCTTATCGGCACGCAGTTCCTGTTACATAAATCGAGAAGGGTCCGGAGCAGATGGCGGTACCCGTATGTATGTCATTCTCGGACTTGCAGTCTGATTCTTGTGGCGGTCATCGGCCCCATACTCTTGCTCTCGAACCCGCGTCGATGACACTGCCCCTACTCGGATATCTCTTAACGGTCACTGGAATTATCTAAAAATCGCTAACAGAAAATGTCCAGCGATAAATGGACAACTGAAGCAATTGCAACTCCCCGTGGAGCATCCCGACCAGATTTGTTAGATTATAACTAGAGTAGTTGTATAGAAGGGAGACGAATGCAGATATACCGAAGTTCAGGCGAAAATCTGGCTACAAGATTCGTCCTTCTCCTTCTCGCCTTCGCAGTATTTAGCTGGGGAATGCAGGCGAAGGTATCGGTTTACAAGATTCATCCATCGTCCTCCACGGTTGCAGGTACGAAGCTCCTTACGGAAGAGCGTGCCGATCAGCTTACTGTATCCATTCGAGCAGTTGAGTTTCACAGTGGGTCCTCGGCGATACCCAGTTTGGTCGCTTTTAGCGGCGCTAATTGCGCCCCCCCCTTCCCTTCCTTCAGACTTCGCCAACTAAATGGCCGCCTTCACAGGCCTTGTGGATGTAACTCCCGAAGTATCATTCAGATGCGTCGTCCACCTCCTGCCTTAATCTAGCCTCTTTGCGCAATGAGAGTTCAAGTGCAGAGTCTAAGACTGAGAATGAATACTTATCTCTGATATACATCTGCACAATAACTGGAAACGGATATGGATATCGTCCCGTCTCTTTGGAGTGGGAATACTTGCCAGAGTGGCACCGGCGCTGAGACCTCGGTCTTCCAAACGTCGTCCATATCCCTCAATGTAGCCAGGCTTATGCGTTGTCGAATATCGCCAGCGATCGCACTGCTAGCTACGTAAACTAATGAGCCCTTCATCAAGGCGGTTTCATGGACTGCATGCAAATGATTGAGATCACAGCGTACGTTTGTCTTCCTCTACCTTTTTTCCCATCAACTCCTCAAGATGCGTTCCTTTCACTGCACCCACAAAATGCTGTGGCAGTGCATTCCACCAGCGATTTCGTGACCTGCCCAGCATTACAAGAGACTGGTGAATCAGAGGTGAGTGAGTAATGTCTACGTTTGCAATCAAATACCCGTTTTTCATTTTGATGTTCTGCCTGATGGTGATCGTCGTGGGTACAGCGACCGTCACTCGGATGCCGGTTGATCTGTTTCCGGAAATCAACATCCCTGTTGTCGTCGTCGCAACTTTTTATTCAGGTATGCCACCGGAGCAAATTGAGGCCGACATTACGGACAGCTACGAACGCTTCTTCACCTTAGGAAGCGGCATCAGTCATATTGAGTCGCGCTCTCTTACCGGTGTCAGCCTCATCAAGATCTACTTTCAACCTGGTACCGACGCAAATGCCGCTGTAAGCAATATCTCCAACCTGGCCATGGCGAACCTGCGACGTCTTCCTCCTGGAACATTGCCGCCTGTGGTGCTCAAGTTCGACGCGTCGAATCTACCCGTATGCTTGGTCACGCTTGAAGGCCAGGGCCTGAACCAGACTCAACTCAAAGATTTAGCTCAGTTTGAAGTCCGCAATCAGATCGCCAACGTTCCCGGTGCTTCGGTCCCGCAGCCTTACGGCGGCAAGTACAGGCAGATCCAGATCTACGTCGATCCGATCAAGCTTGAGGCTCATCAGCTGTCGGTTATGGACGTCGTCAGATCAGTCAACGAGTCGAATCTCATTCTCCCTGCCGGCGATGTGCGTATCGGATCGAAGGACTATAACATCTACGCTAATAGTCAAATTCCGATCGTCGACGAGATCAATGCCATGCCTATCAAGACCGATAAGCAGGCCCATATCGGCGAGAATGTCTTCGTTGGCGATGTCGGAAAGGCCGTCGATTCTGGACAACTCCAATACAACATCGTCCGTGTAGACGGACAGCATTCCGTCTATATTCCGGTATTCAAGCAGGGAGGCGGTTCGAATACCATCACGATTGTTGAGGGAATTCGAGAAGCTGTAAAACACCTGCTCGACATTCCCAAAGCTCTAAAAACGGCCGTCGTCTTCGACCAATCCGTCTTCGTCAAGATTGCAATCAAGAATGTGATCAACGAAGGAACCATTGGGCTATGTCTTACCGCCCTGATGATCCTGCTCTTCCTCGGCAATGTTCGAGCGACGATCTCAGTCCTCCTCTCGATTCCCATCTCTTGCCTGACCGCGTTTATTGCACTCAATCTCGGAGCAAGCACGATTAATACCATGGTGCTGGGAGGCATTGCCCTCGCATTGTCCCGCCTCATCGACAACTCCGTAGTTGTACTTGAGAACATCTTCCGACACATGGAGATGGGAGAGCCACCTGTAGCCGCAGCCGAAAATGGAGGCAAGGAAGTTCAACTTGCTGTGCTCGCGGCGACATGTAGCACCAGCATCGTATTCTTCCCTGTCATCATGCTTGCTGGAGTCAGCAAGTACCTGTTCACCGCACTTGCCCTGGCTGTCGTGCTCGCATTGTTTGCCTCGTATGTTGTGGCGATGACGGTTGTACCACTCTTTTGCGCCAAGTTCATCCGCCTTGCACCTGGACATGGACACGCCTCCCATAGTGCCGATGAGACCGCCGGACCAGCGGTCGAATCGGTGATTGCAGAACAGAAGGTCCATCGTCCAAATCTCTTCCAGCGCATTGTTATTGGTTTCAACCGGCTATTCGAACGGCTGCAACATGCCTATGAACGAGCAATCGCTGTCTGTTTAGAGCGGCCCGTTCTTGTCGTCTGTTGCTTTGCAGCCTTCGTCACACTGAGCTTCTCCCTCTTCCCTTTTCTGGGGGTTGCATTTTTCCCACGCACCGATCCTGGCCAATTCATCATTAACGTCAAGGTCCCACCGGGAACCCGCATTGAGGTCTCTGATGAGTACATAGCGAAGATGGAGAACGAGATTCGCAAGATCGTCTCGCCAGAAGACATGAACATGATCGTGTCGAATATTGGGGTAACGCCTGATCTATCCGCGATCTACACCAGCAATTCAAGTATGAATACCGCCTTCATCCAGGTCAGCCTCAAGGAGGAGCATAAGACTAGCAGCTTCGTCTACATGCAGCGTGTTCGCGAAAAATTCGCAACTGATTTCCCTGATGTCGATGCCTACTTCCAGACCGGTGGACTGGTGGATTCGGTAGTAAATCAGGGGCAGCCGGCACCAATCGATATCCGTGTTGGTGGCAACGACCTCGATCAGACATACGCCTATGCTAAGTCTATCGCCGCAAAGGTCAAGTCCTTGAGCACAGTCAACGACGTTCTCATTCCCCAGGATCTTGAATATCCCGGTCTCGAATTGACGATTAATCGTGAGCATGCTGCGCTGCTCAATATCAGCCCTCAGTCTGCTATCAACGGAGTCATCACTGCACTTACCTCTGACACGATGATTGCGCCCAGTTTCTGGGTCGATCCGAAGACTGGAAACAACTACTTTCTTAGCGTGCAATACCCCGAAAATCAGATTAAGACTCTCAGCGACTTCAAGGAGATTCCTCTCCGGGCTAAGGGTTCACTTACGACAACTCCGCTCGAGTCTCTCGCGTCCATAAAACTGATCAACACGCCTACGGAGGTCGATCACTATCAGTTGCGTCGCAGTTTTGACATCTACGTGATGCCCAAGAAGGAAGATCTTGGTCACGTCAGCAGTCAGGTCAACCAGGTGCTAAGCAGCCTTCCCCATTCGTCTCAGATTACTGTATCGATGGGCGGGGCAATCTCCGATATGCGTGAATCGTTCAAGAGCTTTGGTATCGGTCTCGTGCTCGCCGTCGTGCTTGTCTATCTGATTCTAATGGCACAGTTTGCTTCCTTCTCGGATCCATTCATCATTCTTCTTGCCATTCCACCGGGCCTTTCAGGTGTCGTGCTCTTTCTGCTGGTCACAGGCACTACACTCAATGTCATGTCCCTGATGGGCGTTATTATGATGACCGGAATTGCGGTTTCCGACAGCATTTTGATCGTCGAGTTTGTCGGCAGCCTCCGAGCTCTCGGTCATCCCATTAAAGAAGCTCTTTCAGAGGCCTGCAAGGTTCGTCTGCGTCCCATTCTGATGACCACTCTAGCGACAATTCTCGGACTAATTCCTATGGCTCTGGCGTTGGAGCCTGGCAGTGAGCAGTATGCTCCATTGGCAAGATCCATCCTCGGTGGTCTGACCGTATCGGGTATCGTCACGGTATTTCTTGTGCCAACCGCCTATCTCCTAATTCACAGGAAAGAAGCAGAGTCGGAAGGCTCTCACTAAACTGATGGCTGAGACTGACCATGTAATACGCATAGGCAATCTCAGCCATCTCGGGGCTCCAATCTCAATCTAGCGCTATCCTTCGGTTTGTCCGGCACCTCAATATCTTTTTACCCTCTCGAGAAAAGCCCTTGGCAACTGAATCAAAATGCGGGGCTTTGAGGCTAGTCACGACACTCTCCGCATTCATGACGGCTCCGGCCGTGGTTTGTATGAGTATCAGAGTTGCCAATTCTCCACACCGTACGTTGTTTGTTAGCCATGCCTCGGATATGGGTTATCTCCAGCCCAGATAGGAGTGTTGTCTTACAGTTTCATATGAGTAGAAGACCTCATCGTTTAGGTACTCATTCCTCAACCCGGAGTTGAAGCTCTCGCAGTAGCCGTTCTCACAAGCGACGGGATCGAATGGATAGCATCTTTGTTCCATTTTGTACACCACTTCGTCGCTCTTTCTCAACGAACTCGGTACCATCGTACGATCGAAAATGTTCGGCACACCCTTAATTCCTATCGCTTTTGCAAGCGCGGGGATGACTCCGCCACTAGACCAGCGGCGTTCGGCTTGTACCGTCACGCTTTCGCGCGTTTGACCACCTGGTTATGGAATATGCATTCTGAGAGCGAGGTAATTTGTGCCCCCGACAATTTACTTCAACATTCTTTATCATTTTGGTATCGGTGTGCTTTCGTTATCGGCGCTGCGACGTACCTTGCGGGAGTTCGATTAGAAACAATCCAACCAGCTTCCACCTTGGCCGATTGAGGGTAGGTTGAAAATCTGAGTGTATGCATAAAGAATCGGGAAAGTATCGTCGTTAAGATGATCTGGGCGCAGCAATTGGACTCAGCGGGCATTACGCATCTTCAAGTCTCCCCTGATCCGCCCCCCCGTGGATATTGGAGATCAGCCCCATCGATTCATCCTCTGGAACGCCGAGCGACCGGTGCGATATATCGACCGGCCCTGTCCCGACCATGTTTTTCTCGAGCTTTGGAAGGACGCATGGGAAGCGACGATCGACGAGATGCTGAACAGCGCGAGACTGCAAACCCACTCTAATCTGGAGATCATCGTCGTGGATGACGGATCCACCGACCGGACCAATTCGATCGTCATGGCCCACGCTTATGCTGACGATCAAGTCCGGGTAATTTCGCAGAACAACAGCGGTGTCGCTGCGGCACGCAACAAAGGCTGGCAAGCCGCGACCTCTTCATTGATTGTATTTCTTGATGCCGATGATGTGTGGGCGGAGTCGAAGATTCAGCGTCAACTTGAACTAATCCTGAAAGGCGGAGACAAAGTCGGCCTCGTCTATACGTGGTACTCCGAAATCGACGAGCAGAGCCGCATTCTTCGACGTCCCCCGCAACAGACGGCGAGAGGTAACGTCGTGGACCAGTTACTTCTTGGCAATCTCATCGGAGACGGTAGCTCAGCCCTGGTTCGCCGCCACGTATTAGAGGATGTCGGAGGTTTTGACTCCGCCCTTCGGGACGCGGGTGCCCACGGTTGTGAAGATTATCTGTCTTATTTTCGCGTTGCTGCAAGATCCGAGTTTGACCTCATTCTGGAGCATCTGACGGGCTATCGGGTCCTTGGCCAAAGAATGTCCAGTGACCGTCCACGCATGCTTAAATCATGGCTCTTGGTGGCTGCGGAAATGAACCGTTGCTACCCCGGGCGATCCACACTGGTAGATCTGGGGATGGAATACTACGTCAGATCCTTGCTGATTGACGCATTCGCCCTGTCCGACATCGCGCAGGTCCGTCCTCTTATTTCAGTCTGGTCCGCGCACCGATCGAAGGGAGCCAGTACACGGCGATTAGTTGTCTCCTGCCCCATGCAAGGGTCCGTTGAGGCAACCGAGCGGACTTGAACATCCTGAAGCCACTCGGAGGCGAGACCCATCTCGGCCGCCTCGTCCACCGCTACCTGTGGACGGTGCCGGTGGTCGCTCTCCTTGCCATCGCCATCGGCCTCCTCGATGGTCTGGGTGTGAGTCTTCTGATTCCCTTCCTTTCGATCTTATCGAGAAGCTCGCAGCCAAACGGTACAGGCGCCTTGGCTCTCTTGCAGAAGTTTGGCGAAGGCTATAGCCGCGATGACCGAATCATTCTCATCTGCGCAACGATCTTAGGCTGCATTCTGCTCAAGGGCGTCCTCCAGGTGATCGCGAATCTTACGTCAGCATGGATCGATGTACGCGTCGGCCACGATATCCGCAGCGCCATTTCCGCAAGACTTCAGAACTTTGAATACGAATTCTTCCTCTCCCAGGACTCGGCGAGGCTTGTCGACATACTCACCGTTGAATCATGGAAGGCCTCCGATGCAGTCCGCCTGCTCCTCAAGCGAATAGCTTCCAGCGCTGCGGTGGCGGTCGTTGGCGTGCTTCTGCTTCTCGTTAGCTGGCGACTCACACTCATCGTGCTCCTTGGCACTTTGGTCATGAAGCGGGTTCAACAGCATATTGAAAACAAGCTTATGCGATCCAGCATGGACGTCGTTCCGATCAATCAGATACTTGCTTCCCGAATGCTGTTTTCGATCTTGGATCGCGCATCATACGCCTCTTTCATACCCAAAAGTACGAGCACGATTCTTTGACCCATGCATCGGCAAACGTTCGTGACGCCATCTCGAAAGTCGAGTCCTTATCCGGCACTCTTTGGCCCATGGTCGAGCTCATGCAGGGAGTTCTCCTTGTCCTTGTTTTGATCATCGCTGTGCTAAGAGGAATCTCGCTGCCACTCGTCATCACCTTCCTCGTTCTGATGAATCGACTACAGCCTCACCTGCTATCGCTCGAACAGAGCAACGCCGCCTTCGCGTCTGCAGCTGGCCAGCTAGGCGAGGTAGAGTGGCTGCTTGGCAGAGGTAAAGCCCAATCCGCCCGGAGACATCCCCTTCACTGGACTGCGCGATCTAATTGCGTTTGACAATGTAACCTTCGAGTACGCGGCGCGAGGCGGTGAGACAGCCCTCTCTCATGCAAGCTTTGTCATTCGGCAAGGTCGGTCGACGGCTCTGATCGGATCATCGGGCGCAGGCAAATCCACCGTTGTAGGTCTGCTCTGCCGTCTGCTCCAGCCCACACAGGGAGTCATCACCGTCGATGGAAATCCCCTCGCGCGCATCGACATCTCAGACTGGCTAAATTCCATCGCAATCGCCGGACAGGATATCGATCTGATTGACGGCACGATCGCCGAGAACGTCTCCTACGACCGGCCTGACATCGGAAGAGAGAAGATCTATGAGGCCCTCTCACAAGCTGAGGCCGACTTCGTAGAGGAGCTGCAGCAAGGATTAGATACGCTCGTCGGGTCCCGGGGTCTGAGCTTGTCGGGAGGCCAGCGTCAAAGAATAGGGATTGCTCGAGCCTTCGCCCGCAACGCCTCCATCTTTATCCTGGATGAAGCTACAAACGCGATTGATAGCGAGGCCGAGGCCCTTATTCTCGCCACGCTTCATAAGTTCCCAGGAGAAAAAACCATCATCGTCGTTAGTCATAGAGGACACTCTGGCGGTGTGCCAGGATGCAATCGTCTTCCGTCGAGGTCGAGTCGTGACAGCAGGCCCTATCGCCTCGGTCTCAGAGTTTGGCGACCGCGAAAGCATCCGCCGACCTCCTGTCTCCAGGTCAATCCAGCAGCTTCACAAAAGCCCGAACGGTCCAACGGACGAAGAGTCAGGGTCACAGAGCTGATATCACCTGCCAAGCATTCTCCCCGATAAGAGAAACACCGAGAAGAGCTGCCGATGCTATAAATATAATTCCAACGCTCGAACAGCCCGGCGCAATCGGAGGTGATCATCGAATACCTGACCAAGGTAGTTTGGTGCAACCAGAACGTTAGCGAATGCCGGACCTATTCGGTCCAACAAAGGAGCAGCCGGAAGGTAAGAAGCCCAATCCCAATCTATGGTCAGGCCCTGTCTTTCCTTTCCCTAGCATGACAATCCAAGAATGGACACAAACGCTCCTAAATAGCAATTCATCCGTTCCACTGTTGCGGTTCTCCGTCGACGCGGAAGAAGCAGAAGCGAACAGGACGGTAGGGAGTCAAAATGAGGTTCCTAGGGGCTGCTCTTCAAATAGAAACTCAGAGGCAAAATGGCACCTGTATTCCCGTCCATCCTCCTTGGAATTTGTCAGAGCCAACGCCAGACCGTACTACGTCCAAGGAAGTAAGGATTTGTTCTGGCTGATCTCTAGCAAGTTTTATGGAGACGCGTCCCGGTTGTATTCGTTGAGTTCCTCTCGAGAAACGGCGGGAGTTCCCTGCTCCGCTGAGCTGAACCGGGAAATCAATAGATCAAGTCCGGCTGTACGCTTTAGCTCGTCGATATCGCCTTTCTCGCTTCCGGTATCAAGATCTCTCCAATTAGGTTGCCCCTTCGTCCTGGCGCATTGCTCGCCGTCACAGCTATTTATGACGGTCTTTATGGCGCATTGAACAACAGTCTGCCGGACGGATAGGACTGTCTATTTCTCGACCTCTCGGTAGAAGCACAGGGCATCAATCACGCCACTTCAAGCTATTTTCGGTCGTCACGCTGATAGGGGCCCAACAGCGACAGGGATCGGTCTGTGCGGTTGTGAGTCGCCCAGGCGGGGTCTTGAACGGCTAAGAACCTCACTTCTTAGGTTTGCTTTATTCGAAGGGTTCATCGCGCTTCGGATACAATTGAAAGATTGGCTCTAACGAGAGAGAAAGAGTGCGGATAGACACCTTATGAGCGTATTTCACCAAGTCGTAAAGGCAAATGAGAGCGCTATTCTCGTTGGCTGGTTAAAACAGATGTCAGCCAGCACGAGACGAGGCGATCTGATCAATGATGTGGACCTGAAAGAACAGGCATCCGAATTTCTCAAGCTATTTACAGAAGCGTGTCAGAAGAGCTCCGATGTGCAGTCGGAGGCCTTTGCTTCAACCCAAGAGTTTCTGGCTGAGATTGCAAAGAGCCGGCTGGAGCAGGGGTTCAGCACGTCGGAGACGGCGATGTTTGTGCTCTCTCTGAAGCAGCCGATCTTCAGCGCGATACGAGACGCCTTCAAGGCCAATCCTTCGGAGTTAGTGTCTGAGATATGGGCCAGCGGGGACTTGCTCGATCAACTTGCGATGCTGACGATCGATAGTGCGATCACGATCCGCGAACTGACGATCAGCCGGCAGCAGGAAGAGATGCTGGAGCTCTCCACTCCGGTCGTCAAGCTTTGGGACGGCATTCTTGCTCTTCCGCTGATTGGGACACTGGACAGCGCACGGACGCAGGTGGTGATGGAGTCTCTTCTGTCGGCGATCGTTGAGACCAACAGCCAGATTGCGATTATTGACATAACTGGCGTGCCTACGGTGGACACGCTGGTTGCTCAGCATCTGATCAAGACGATTACGGCGGCACGCCTGATGGGGGCAGACTGCTACCTGAGCGGTATCCGTCCCGCCATTGCGCAGACGATCGTGCATCTCGGGATTGAACTGATCGACGTGCAGACCAAGGCGAAGCTTTCGGATGCGTTTGCTCTGGCGCTGCAGCGGCTGGGGAAGGCAGTCGTCACAACCAAGCCTTCTGCCACGAGTCCGGCGCAGGGCAGGAATCGGGTAGCCTGAGCATGGACCGTATTCCCATTTTAAAATTCGGGGACTGCCTGCTGATCACGATTCAGGTAGATATGCATGATCAGCTGGCGTTGACGCTGCAGGAAGACCTGACGGCGCAGATTGCCAAGCACGCGTCGCGGGGAGTTCTGATCGACATCTCGTCGCTCGAGATTGTGGACTCTTTTATTGGCCGGATGCTTGCGAATATTGCCGCGATGTCACGCATTCTCGATGCCCAGACGGTGCTGACGGGAATGCAGCCGGCTGTTGCCATAACGCTGGTGGAGCTCGGGATGTCTCTGCCGGGAATTAAGACCGCGCTGAACGTTGAGCGCGGAATGGATCTACTGCAGGAGTTCATCTATCGAGAGCCGGAATCGGAAGACCTGCATGGCTCTGAAGGCTGAAACCCACCCCATTGCGACGTCGAACGACGTCGTTCGTGTTCGGCAAATCGTGCGAGCGGCGACAATCCAACTCAAGTTCAGCCTGGTAGAGCAGACGAAATTTGTCACGGCCACGAGCGAGCTTGCCCGCAATACTCTGGAACACGGGGGCGGCGGCTGGATGACGCTGGAGATGGTGAAGAACGGATTACGCGAAGGCATCAAGCTTACGTTTCGGGACAACGGGCCTGGGATAGCAGATATAGAACTGGCTCTGAGCGAGGGATATACTTCGGCGGGCGGCATGGGGCTGGGACTGAGCGGAAGCAAGCGGCTGGTAAACGAATTTGAAATTACGAGCGAACTAGGACAAGGGACAACCGTTATTGTCACCCGCTGGAAGTAGGGTACTTGCGACATACACACAAATCGGTGCCCATTACGGATCGCAGCTCGGTAGGGGAGGCTCGGCGTGCGGCTCTTAATGCGGCGCAGATGCTCGGGTTTGATACGTCGCGTCGCAGCGATATTGGAATAGTTGCCACGGAAGCCGCAAACAATATCCTGCTGCATGCTCAGCGCGGTGAGTTTTTGATCTGCCCTGGAGAGAGTGCGGAGGCGACCTGGCTGGATCTGCTTGCGCTTGATTTGGGACCGGGCATCGGTGACATAGGGCGCGCGATGGAAGACGGGTACTCGACGATTGGGACGCCGGGGCAGGGGCTGGGAGCGATCAAGCGGCTGTCGGATGCATCGTCACTGTATTCTGTGCCGGGCAAGGGGACCGCTTACTGGAGCCGGTTCGAGACGGGCCCTCCGCCGCGCGCGTGTGTGGTGAACCTTCCAGTGCGGGGGGAGAGCGTACCGGGAGACTCGTATTTTGTGTATAGAAGCGGCAGGCGATCTATCTACATGATGGTCGATGGACTTGGGCATGGCCCGGGAGCGACCGAAGCCGCGGACGAGGCGGTATCGTCCACACAGAATCTTCTGAACTGCGGGCCTGCGGAGATCATCACTCGATCCCATGAAGCGCTGAAAAAGACTCGCGGAGCGGCGATGTCGGTGGCGATTGTGGATGAAGATTTATGGACTCTGACCTATGCGGGTGCGGGCAATATCAGTGCTCTGCTGGTCAGCGGATCTTCGTACAAGAGCCTGCTCTCGCAGAACGGAACGGTCGGAGCAATTCTGCCTCGCGTGGTCCACGAGTACGCTTACCCCGTGGGGCCAAATTCGATGCTGGTATTGTTCTCAGACGGGCTGACTTCGAAGACAAATCCAATACCGTATGCCGGTTTCCAGAACAGGCATCCGATGCTGCTGGCCGGACTTCTCTATCGTGACTTCAGTCGACTGCGCGACGACTCCACGGTGATGGTGGCCCCTTTGAGAGGAAATTGAAGTGGACCGCCAACTTCACAGCCTGACACTGAGAGATGAGCGAGACGTGGTGACGGCTCGTCAACGCGCGAGATCGATCGCCGGTGCGCTGGGATTCGATCACCACGACCAGATCAGGATAGCGACCGCGGTATCCGAGATTGCACGGAACGCATTTCGGTATGCAAGCGATGGGGCGGTCTCCTTCAGGGTGGATCCGAAGTTGCGAATGCTTCGCGTTTCGGTTGTCGACCACGGAAACGGGATTCCTCATTTGAACTTGGTGCTCGGTGGATCCTATCGATCGACGACGGGGATGGGCATGGGCATCCTCGGGACCAAGCGCCTGATGGATGATTTTTCCATTGAGAGTACGCCGCTAGGCACAGCGGTTGAGTTTGCAAAATGTCTTCCGGCACATAGCCGGGGACTGGATGAACCGGGGCTTGATCGCGTGGCCGCAGAGGTCGCACGGCTGCATCCTGCGCTGCCAATCGATGAACTGCAGACGCAGAACCGAGAGCTGCTGAGAATGCTGACCGAGCTTCGCGAGCGCGAGGAGGAGCTGAAGCGCATGAATCTGGAGCTACGGGATACGAATCGGGGAGTCGTTGCACTCCATGCGGAGCTCGATGAACGCGCCGACTATCTTCGTCGGGCTTCGGAGCTTAAGACGAGCTTTCTTTCGAACACGTCGCATGAGTTTCGGACGCCGCTGAACTCGATGCTGGCGCTGACTCGGATGCTGCTGGAACGGATGGACGGGGAGCTTACACATGAGCAGGACCAGCAGGTCCGGTTTATTCAGCGATCGGCGCAGGAGCTAGCCCAAATGGTCGATGACCTTCTGGATCTGGCCAAGGTGGAAGCAGGCCGCCTGGAGGTGAGACCGAAGGAGTTCACGATCGCTGATTTGTTTGGCGCGTTGCGGGGCATGCTGAAGCCGTTGGTTGCGGAGACTGCCCTGACGCTGGTCTTCGACGCTCCCGAGACCCTTGAGCCGATTTATTCGGATGAACAGAAGGTCTCGCAGATCCTTCGGAACTTCATTTCGAACGCGATCAAATTCACCCAAGAGGGTGAGATTCGCACATCAGCAAGACGCGTCGGTGAGTTCATTGAGTTTGCCGTTGTCGACCCAGGGATAGGTATCGCAGAGCACGATCAGCAAATTATCTTCCAGGAATTCTCTCAGGTCGAAAGCAGCATGCAAGACAAGGTAAGAGGCACCGGTTTGGGGCTGCCGCTTTCACGTAAGCTAGCAGAACTGCTTGGCGGAACGGTGGGGGTCGATAGCACCGTCGGTGCTGGATCCAGCTTTTGGTTCACGATGCCCGCCAACTATGCGGTTGCGTCCCTGTCCAGGGAGATTAGGCTGCCGGAATTCGACCCCGATCGAAAGGTCGTCCTGATCGTCGAGGATAATTCGGAGAGCGCTCTGATGTATTGCCGCTACCTCTCCACTGCCCAGTTCCAGCCACACGCTGTCTCGACTGTAGCCGAAGCCCAAAAATTTATGGACGAGATTCGACCATCAGCAGTGATTCTCGACCTGATGCTCGCCAACGACACTACATGGGAGCTATTGAAAAAAGTAAAAGCACGCAAGGAACCAATTCCCGTGCTGGTGTTAAGTGCCATAGATGATCCGAGCCGCGTCTTCGAAGCAGGAGCAGATTGCTATCTGGTGAAACCCTTCGCACCCGATCAGATGATCGCCGAGATTCGTCGGCTCACAACCATGGAGCGACGCCTACGTATCCTGCTCATTGATGATAGTGAAGTATCGCGCTATCTGCTGCGCAGCGAAATCCCAGAGGCGATCTATGAGGTCTTTGAAGCTCGTCACGGTGTGGAGGGTCTACGCATGGCGCAGGAACTAAAGCCTGACATGATCTTTCTGGATTTCTACATGCCTGATCTGAATGGGGCAGAGGTGTTGCGACACCTCAAGAACACCGAAAGCCTTTCTAATACAAGGGTTGTGCTTCATTCGACCAAAACATTAAGTGACAAAGAGATTAGATATTTCCGCGACAATTCCGTTTTCATTTTTTCCAAGCAGGCCATGGCTCTTCCAGATTCCGGTTCTTCGATACGCAAACTGGTGGAGAGATTGACCCAGAGACCCTCTGCTGAGGACCAGTAAGATGCCGGAACTGACATCAAGGGCACGCGTGCTCCTCATTGACGATGAGGATGCCTCAAGATATATCTTTCGCCGTATCCTTACACGCGCGGGTTTCGATGTGGACGAGGCCTCGACAGGATCCGAGGGGCTAGCCATGGGCGATTCCATCCCGGATATCATTCTTGCGGATGTCAATCTCCCCGACATGCTTGGCTACGAGGTCTGTCGGCGCCTGAAGGCTAACCCACCCACTGCCGGCATCCCTGTCATACAGGTGTCCGCAGCCTTCGTCTCAAATGAGAGCAAAGTACAGGGCCTACAGGGCGGAGCGGATGCTTATCTTACACAGCCGGTGGAACCTGCGGTTCTGGTGGCGCAGATTAATGCCCTTTTACGGCTGCGCCGAGCGGAATCTATGTCTCGGCTCTCGGGGCTGCAATGGGAGATCACTTTCAATGCACTCAGTGACGGTATTGCACTTGCGGATGAGAACGGTTTACTTTTGCGTGCTAACTCAACCTTCATGAGGTTACTGGACCTCGTTTATTCGGAGATAGAGGGGCTGCCACTTTCGAAAATATTTGCATCCCGATTCGCGCCCACTCTTGCAGACTTGATGGCTCCGGCGGGAGATGCGCAAGCCCTTGAGTTGAGCTTCGGGTACCGCTGGTTCAATGTCCGCTACAACAAAATCGAATCCGATCCCATAAAGCCAGCAGGTTCAATTTTGATTATTTCCGATATTACGGATTATAAGAAGCTACAAGAAACGTTGAAGTCAACTGAACGACTGGCTGCCACAGGCCGATTGGCACACATTATGGCGCATGAAATCAACAATCCATTGGAGGCGATGTCGAATCTTCTATATCTTGCATCGAACGATTCAGGAAGTGAGCAGGAGAAGCACTCCTATATTGAACAGGCATCGATTGAATTATTACGCATTAGCACGATTACCAGGCAAGTGCTGTCCTATCACCGCGAGTCTTTGTTCCCCTCGCTGATCCCTGCTGGTGAGATTATGGACGCAGCACTCGCAGTGTTCCGCTCGCATATTGCAGCAAGCGGGGTGGAACTAATTTCCCGTGTGGATTGTAAGCACGGAGTTCTTGTACGCGCCGGAGAGTTGAGACAGGTCTTCAGCAATTTCATTTCGAATGCCCTTGACGCTATGAGTGGTGGGCACGGAATTCTACGCGTACGATGCATGATATCCAGAAACTACTCATCGAGAGGGGTGGGAGTAAGATTCCTCTTTAGCGACACGGGTCATGGAATTCCCCAACAGACCCTCGCACACATCTTTGACCCTTTCTATACGACGAAGAATTCGAAAGGTTCTGGAATAGGGCTCTGGCTAAGTGAGGAGGTCGTAAAGAAGCATGGAGGCGTGATTCGTCTGCGAACCAGAACTGAAGGTCAGTACAGGGGAACACTGTTCGACATTTTCCTGCCTATACCGGGAAACTCCAATAATCAATCGACTGTATTTGATGCGCAATGAGTCCTTGATATCAAAGTTCCCCCTGACTTCGGACTGGCTAGCGCGCGCGAGTCATGCCTGTTCGTGATCGTTTATGAGTGCTGATGCTTTCCTCAAGGCTTTGGACTCTTACATCCTGGCGACAGCCGTAATTAGTTCTTGACTGAAAGATACATCTGCGAGAGGTCTACAAAGCCCTGTAAACGCCGCATCCGATTGATAGAGGTTCCAGTGAATGATGCGGATAGGTCACAGCCTCTTTCTTACGACTCCGCCGCATGTAGAGGTTGTCTCATTGCTCGACGATGGGTCCGGGCCGAATGATTGCGACATGTACAACGCGATCCTGGAAGCATGTTCTGAGTAGCGTAATCGGATTGCAGACTGTAAGGTCATTTCTCAAGGTGTTTCAAGGTCCTTTTGCAAAGGATTGCTGTAATGCTCAAGAACCTCAGCAACCGTACGGAAGAGCAGCTCCGGTCCTCCAACCTTACTGATAAACCTGTCGGCATACTTCGCATCGACCGGGACTTCATTGACTCCAGAAATGATAATCACCGGCATCCACGGGCGGGCGGCTTTGATGAACTTGGTTAGTTCTGTTCCCGTCATCCCGGGCATCATTTGATCGGAGAGCACAAGGCTAATTCCGCCCGACTCAAGGAGCTCCAACGCCTCCTTTCCTGAAGAAGCCGCTACGACCGTATAGCCTTGCTTTCGCAGAACCAGCGATCGAACGGTCCTGGGGATATCCTCGTCGTCGACACACAGGATGGCTATACCTTCAGCGCCCATGCGAGACTCCAGCAGCGATGGGAGCACCCAACTCATCGGAGGAAAGCAGATCCGGAGTCTCCGAGTTGCGGAAGTCTGCTTCGGGTAAATGAATTTGAAAGCAAGTGATATTCCGGCCAGACAAGGCGACACTGCGGAAGCGTATAGACCCCCCATACTTTTGGATGATGCCTCTGCTGATCCACAGACCAAGGCCCGTCCCTTTAGTTGACTTCGTCGTGAAGAAGGGCTCAAACAGGTGCTTCGCATGCTCCGGATGAATCCCTGTCCCGGTATCGCAAATGGAAATGAAAATACCACGATGATGCTTGGTTCGAATCGGCGATTCAAAGACGTGGAGCCTCAACTTACCACCTTCTGGCATCGCTTGGACTGCGTTCCCAATCAGATTAAGAAACACCTGCTTGAGCTCGACTGGAAAGCCCTGAATTATCCCTCGACTGCGATACCTCTTGTCGAGCACAATGTTGTCGAAGTCCATGCGGCGTGTCTGCAATTCGAGAATCTCATCAAGAAGTGCGGAGATTGAGACCTCGATGGGGTGTCTTGATTCCCGATAGAACCCCAGTGTTTGCTGGGTAATATGACATACGCGCCGCAACTCCTCTTCTCCGAGTTGCGCGTAATAACGAGCCTCTTCATCCAACGATGGATGATCCCGTAGCAGATAAAAAGTGTTGGTGATCGCTTCGAGAGGGTTATTAATCTCATGAGCGATAATCCCAGCGACTCTCCCCATGGCCGCCAGCCGCTCCGTCTTGCGCAGTGCATCTTCTGTCTTCAATTGAGCGGTGATGTCGCGACTGATTTCCAGGATTGCATTCCCGCCTGCTTTCACTGCCTTTCGGCAAGCTACAATGACTTTTGAGCCATCCTGCGTAACTTGCTCCAAGTCTCCGTTCCACTTGCCCATCTCTCGAAGTGCGCGCTGCACGCTCCGTTCGCCACCTGGAAACTTCGTCTGCAGAATCTGATGGATCGGCTTTCCGAGCACCTGGTCGCGTTGCCAGCCATATAGAGCCTCGGCTCCCGCATTCCAATACTTGAGAATACCGTTGAGATCACGAACAAAAATCGCCTCGGTTGCAAGCTCGAGTAAATCCGCACGCTCTCGAAGTAAATCTTCCAGATGCCTCTTGCTGCTGACATCGATGAAGGCACCCACCGCTCCTCGCGCGTTGCCCTCCTGATCAAAGAATGGACTTGCACTGGCGAGTAAATGCACTGGATCTTTGTCTGCTCGCCGAAGCTCACATTCAAAGCTTCCCCAGTACTCTCCGCTCCTCGCAGCGCGAAGCAGTGGATGATCCTTCCCATCGATCCGAACTCCGTCACGGTACATCTCGAACAAAACATCGCCAGGCATGTTGCGGTCTACCGACAAAGTCGCACCAGGCGATACCCCAAGAAGATTCGAAAGAGCAACGTTTGCAGTAATCACGCACCCATCCGTATCCTGTGCCACAGCCACGCCTACGGGTAGCACTCGCATGATGGCTTCGAGTTCCGCTACGCGCTCCTGCAGCTTGCCGTTCAGATTTCGAATTTCATCCTTTGCGGCAATCTGCGCACTAATATCAGTGCTTGTGCCAAACCATCGGACAATCTTCGCCTGAGAGTCTCTGATCGGAACCGCGCGTGAAAGGAACCAGCAGTACCGTCCCTCCTTGCTAAGGAGCGGAAAAGTATCTTCCCAGGCTTCGCCCTTGTTACGTGATAATTCGACTTGCCGGATGACTCGCTCCCGATGATCTGGATGCTGCACTTTTTGCCAACCCCATACTGGCATGTCCTCTGATAGGTCGCCGATGAAGTCGTACCATCGCTGGTTGTACCAGAAGATAGCCCCATCCGCATCGGCCATCCATGCCAACTGCGGAATTGAGTTCGCCAGCGTACGAAATTGTTCTTCACTTTCGCGGAGCTGCTCGGTACGGTCCTTGACGCGCCTCTCAAGCTCACAATTGAGACGCTCTAACTGGTGCGACTTGCGATGTAGCTCAGAAAAGACGCCCACCTTGGCGCGTAGTAACTCAGGTACGACAGGGACCGAAATGTAATCAACTGCCCCGCTCTTATAGCCCTTGATGCGATCCATATCCGTGAGATGGACTGCCGAAATAAAGATGATCGCTGTCTTCTGAAAGCGCGGATGTTGGCGCATCATGTCAGCAAGTTCAAACCCGTCGATCTCGGGCATGCTTACGTCCATCAGCACGACGGCAATGTCATGATGCAGGAGTTGGTCAAGTGCTTCCCTGGCTGACCTGGCTTTGATCAAGTTCTCACCCAGAGGGCCTAAGATCGCCTCGTAGCTGAGTAACTTTCCCGGCTGGTCGTCTACCATCAAAATGTTTGCCTGGTCTTGATCGATCATCCCATTCCTTTTCTACTCGAGGACCAAATTTCCATCGAGTCCTAAGAGACTAACGGTGGAGCCACATCCGGAGAGCGGACAGAAGTTGTTCTGTGTTCACGGGCTTTGCCAGGTACTCGGAAGCTCCTGCCTCCAAACATTTTTCGCGGTCGCCTTTCATCGCTTTTGCGGTTAGCGCGATGATAGGTAAACGACGAAACTGCGGATGTTGTCGAATCATCTGCATCGTCTCATACCCATCCATCTCCGGCATCATGATATCCATCAGCACAATCGCGAGATCGCTCGTCGATTCCACCATCGTGATCGCTTCACGGCCAGTCCCCGCCGTCAATACACTCATTCCGCGCCGTTCAAGAACGCTACTCAATGCAAAGATGTTCCTTACATCGTCATCGACGATCAATACTTTTCTTCCAACCAATGCCTCGTCGGATCGATGCAGCCGGTCAAGCATCCTGCGCATTTCCTCCGGCAGTTCGGACACAACTCGATGCAGAAAGAGCGCCGTCTCGTCCAGCAACCGCTCCGGCGATTCAACGTCTTTCACGATCACACTGCGCGCCAGCATGTGTAACCGCGCATCCTCCTCGGGCGACAGATCTTTGCCGGTGAAAACAACCACCGGTATATCTCCTGCAGGCTTTGATCGACCCAGTCTTTCCAACAATTCAAATCCTGTCATATACGGAAGCCTCAGGTCGAGAACAACACAATCGAACTGATCTTCGCCGACTGCGGCAAGCGCACTCGCACCAGTCGCTACCACGGTGACGTCGATATCGTCATGGCTCAACAGTGCTCGGATGCTGATTTGCTGAGCAGGTTCATCCTCAATTACGAGCAGTCGTTTGCGGCGCGGCCTAGAATATTCACGGATGCGCTCAATCGCAGCGACCAGGCCCTCGTTCGTGGTTGGCTTCGTCACAAACGCAAATGCCCCGTGCGATAAACCGTGATGCCAGTCCTCGTCCATGGTCAACATCTGCACCGGAATATGACGCGTCGAAGGGTCTTGCTTTAGGTGATTTAGCACTGTCCAGCCCAGCATGTCAGGAAGGGCTACGTCGAGAGAAATTGCGGTGGGATAGAACTCCCTCGCCAATGCAAGGGCCTCCGTGCCGCGCAAGGCGACCAGAACCTTGAAGCCCTCCGCGTGCGACAAGTCGCAAAGGATGCTCGCATAGCGGATGTCATCTTCAACGATCAGCAACACCGCATCTCCGGACTGGATATTATTGCGGTCATCGAGGAGCAACTCTTCCGGCTCCTCACTTGAGCTTGTAGCGGAAGATGCGAGCTCAAGTCGTGGTCCATGATGAGGCAACTCCGCCACGGCGACCTGCTGCGAGGATGGGCCAACGTAGGTTTGCGGCAGGAACAGCGTAAACGTGCTCCCTCTGCCAGGACTGCTCTTCAACTGAATTTCTCCGCCAAGCAAACTGGCCAGTTCGCGGCTGATCGCCAACCCTAGGCCGGTGCCGCCGTACTTGCGACTGGTCCCGGAATCTGCCTGCTGAAAGGCCTCGAAGATGATCCTCTGTTTCTCTACGGGGATGCCGATGCCGGTATCCGACACCTCAAATGCCACCACCGCGGCGGCACCACTGAGTATCTGATGACGTTCTGTCCAGCCGGACGAGACGGTAGAAACAGAAAGCCGCACCCCGCCATGCTCTGTAAATTTGAAGGCGTTCGATAGGAGGTTCTTCAGAACCTGTTGCAAGCGTTTCGAATCCGTCACAATGCTTCGCGAATGCTTCACATTATTATCGATTTCGAACGCCAGCTTTCGATTTTCAGCTTCATGCCGGAACGGTCGCGCCACCATCTCGATCAGGCTGCCGAAGAAGACTTCTTCTGCCTCAACCGAAACAGTACCCGATTCGATCTTCGAAAGATCGAGGATATCGCTGATCAGGTTCAGCAGATCGGTTCCCGCTCCATGGATCGTTCGCGCAAACTCAACCTGCTTGGGCGTGAGATTCGCGTCTGGGTTCTCGGCCAGCTGCTGGCCGAGAACCAGGATGCTGTTCAAGGGTGTCCGCAACTCGTGCGACATATTCGCAAGGAACTCAGATTTGTACTTCGACGTGAGCGCCAACTCCTTCGCCTTCTCCTCGAGCGCCCCACGCGCCTGCTCAATTTCTTGATTGGTCCGTTCCACCTCTGCATTCTGTTCTGCAAGCTGTTTGGCTTTTTGTGCCAACTGCTCGTTCGTTTGCTGCAGCTCTTTCTGTTGCGTCTGGAGCTCGATCGCCAGCTGCTGTGACTGTTTCAGCAGTCCTTCTGTCTGCATCGTCGCTTCGATGCTGTTCAGAACAATGCCAATGCTGGACGTCAGTTGCTCCAGAAACGCAAGGTGCGACGTCGTGAACGTATTTAGCGTCGCGAGCTCAATCACGGCTTTCACGCGGTCCTCAAACAAAACCGGTAGCACAATCACGTTTCGCGGTACCGCCTCAAACAATCCGGAACGAATGGAAACGGTGCTGTCGGGAAGGTCCGTAATCAACATGCGACGCTTTTCCAGCGCGCACTGTCCCAAGAGACCTTCCCCTACCTTCACCGTCTCCTGGTGTCCATCGGCGGAGTCGGCGAAGGAAGAGAGCAACGTCATCCTTCCCGGAAGCTCGGCCTCCATCTGATACAGCACACCCTGCTGGGCATTCACCAGCGGAACCAGTTCCGAAAGCAGCATGCGTCCCACCGTCGTCAATTCGCGCTGTCCCTGCAACATGCTCGTGAAGCGTGCAAGATTCGTCTTCAACCAGTCCTGTTCCGTGTTCCGGTCCGTGGTGAGGCGAAGATTGTCGATCATGGTGTTGATGTTGTCTTTGAGTTCCGCCACCTCACCGCTGGCATCTACCTGGATCGACCGGGTCAAATCGCCCTTGGTCACGGCGGTCGCTACCTCCGCGATTGCACGCACCTGGTTGGTGAGGTTGTCAGCAAGAAGGTTCACATTGCCAGTAAGATCTTTCCACGTACCTGCCGCGCCGGGCACGTTCGCCTGCCCACCCAGTCGACCTTCGACGCCGACTTCGCGAGCAACCGTCGTCACCTGATCAGCAAACGTGGCGAGCGTGTTCGTCATGTTGTTGATGGTTTCGGCAAGCGCTGCAACTTCGCCTTTCGCATTCACCGTCAGCTTTTGCGTGAGCTCGCCATTGGCAACAGCCGTCACCACTTTCACGATGCCTCGTACCTGCTCCGTCAGGTTCACGGCCATAACGTTCACGTTGTCTGTAAGGTCTTTCCACGTTCCAGCGACGTCTGGGACCTGCGCCTGTCCTCCAAGCTTTCCTTCCGTCCCAACCTCACGCGCAACGCGTGTCACTTCCGCAGCAAACGCATTTAGTTGATCCACCATCGTGTTGATTGTGTTCTTCAACTCCAGAATCTCGCCCTTTACATCCACCGTAATCTTGCGCGACAGATCGCCGCGCGCCACAGCCGTTGTCACTTCTGCGATATTTCGAACCTGCCCCGTAAGATTTCCGGCCATCGAGTTAACCGAGTCAGTAAGGTCTTTCCACGTTCCGGCAACTCCGGGAACATTCGCTTGGCCGCCGAGCCGACCCTCCGTACCCACTTCACGAGCTACGCGCGTCACTTCGCCTGCGAACGCATTTAGCTGATCGACCATCGTGTTGATTGTGTCTTTCAGTAGCAGAATTTCGCCGCTCACGTTCACAGTGATCTTCTTCGAAAGATCGCCATTCGCAATGGCCGTTGCCACCTCGGCAATATTGCGGACCTGCGCGGTAAGATTTCCCGCCATGAAATTCACGTTGTCGGTCAAATCCTTCCACGTTCCCGCAACACCTGGTACCTGCGCCTGGCCGCCCAGTTTTCCATCCGTACCTACTTCACGCGCTACTCGCGTCACTTCGCCAGCAAAGGAGCGAAGCTGGTCCACCATAGTATTCAGTGTGTCTTTGAGTTCGAGAATTTCTCCGCGCACATTTACCGTGATCTTGCGCGACAAGTCACCGCGCGCCACGGCCGTCGCCACTTCGGCGATATTTCGAACCTGCGCTGTGAGGTTACCGGCCATGAAGTTCACTGAATCCGTCAAATCTTTCCAGGTTCCCGCAACACCAGACACCTGCGCCTGGCCGCCCAACTTGCCTTCTGTTCCCACCTCGCGCGCCACGCGCGTCACTTCACCCGCGAACGCATTGAGCTGATCGACCATCGTGTTGATAGTGTTCTTCAACTCTAGAATTTCGCCCTTCACGTCCACCGTGATCTTGCGCGACAAATCGCCGCGCGCCACGGCCGTCGTTACCTCGGCAATATTCCGAACTTGTCCCGTAAGGTTGCCGGCCATCGAGTTCACCGAGTCCGTCAAATCCTTCCAAGTGCCTGCGACACCTGGCACCTGCGCCTGGCCGCCCAACCTGCCTTCCGTGCCCACCTCGCGCGCCACGCGCGTCACTTCTCCAGCGAATCGATTCAACTGATCGACCATGGTGTTCAAAGTCTCTTTCAGTTGCAGGATCTCTCCGCGTACATCCACCGTAATCTTGCGCGAAAGATCGCCGTTCGCAATAGCCGTTGCCACCTCGGCGATGTTACGCACCTGGCCGGTGAGGTTGCTGGCCATGAAGTTCACGTTCTCAGTAAGGTCCTTCCATGTCCCCCCGACGCCCAGCACCTGCGCCTGGCCGCCCAGTTTCCCTTCCGTACCTACCTCGCGAGCAACGCGCGTTACCTCGCCGGCGAACGCATTCAACTGATCCACCATCGTGTTGATGGTGTCCTTCAACTCCAGTATTTCTCCTTTGACATCCACCGTGATCTTGCGAGACAAATCGCCGCGCGCCACCGCTGTCGTTACCTCGGCAATGTTTCTTACCTGCGCAGTAAGGTTGCCGGCCATCGCGTTCACCGAGTCCGTCAGATCCTTCCACGTTCCCGCAACGCCAGGAACAACAGCCTGGCCGCCCAGCTTTCCATCCGTGCCCACCTCGCGTGCCACGCGCGTAACTTCGGAAGCGAACGATCGAAGCTGATCGACCATCGTATTGATGGCCTCTTTGAGTTGAAGAATTTCGCCGCGCACATCGACCGTAATCTTGCGCGAGAGATCGCCGCTCGCCACCGCCGTCGCCACCTCGGCAATATTTCTTACCTGCCCCGTAAGGTTGCTGGCCATCGAATTGACCGAGTCGGTCAAATCTTTCCATGTTCCCGCAACCCCCGGCACCTGCGCCTGCCCACCAAGTTTGCCGTCGGTTCCAACTTCGCGTGCCACCCGCGTCACTTCAGCAGTAAATACGCCCAACTGCTGGATCATTGTATTCACGATCGTGGCCGAGCGAAGGAACTCTCCCTCCAGTGGCCGCCCTCCTACATCCAGTCGAACAGTCTGCTCCAGGTTTCCCTGCGCCACCGCGGCGATCGCGCGCGTCATCTCCGTGGTCGGTCTCAGCAGGTCTTCCACAAGAGTATTGACGGACATCTCCATTTCGCCCCACGACCCGCGCGAGTGCTGAAATCGTGCCCGTTCCCTCGTGCGCCCCTCTTTTCCTATAGCCTGCCCAACGCGCTTCAACTCGTCTGCAATACGTTCATTCGCGGAAATGATGTCATTAAACGTATCGGCAATCTTTCCCTTGAGACCGGTCCACTCTACCGGCAGCCGCGCCGAAAAATCACCGGTCCTCATGGTCTGCAAACTGGCCAAAATTAGAGCCATGTCGTCTACAGCAGGTGTCGCCGAATCACCCGCTTTATTTCCATTGCTCTTGGCCTTCGGAGCCTTTTGCCGTTGCTTTCCGTTTGCCATTACATTGGCGGTCAATTCCATGCGAGCGCCTACTTAGCCTTAAAAGTGGACGAACAGTCTAGCCCGAGGGACGTTTTTGACGACCACCTCGAACCACTTGCGTCACAACCCCATCGTTAAGCCTCTGGAGATTGCTCCGAGGAATCGCGACGCGCTGCAGTTACAGAATTCTGATGGCCGGACATTCGACCAATTTGTGATGCGAGGCTGAATGGGAAGAGTTGCCTACAGGCGTTCACGTTCGCGATGAATGTGCGACGGGCCTCCATGCCTTCGAGTGGCAGTTCTGTAATGTGGAGACCCGGGCCCCTTAGGGTCACGATGAGGAGACGACCCTAGGCGGGCGAGTAATCGTCCTCGGGCCTCACTACCTTGGGCGGACGACGTCCAATGCCCTACCGGGTCAATGGCGGAGGACTCGAGCAAACCCAAGTCCAGTCAGGCCACGCCTCGGTTCTCACGTCCAAGAAATATCTCGGATGCAAATAGGACCTAGAACAGCCAGTAAATGACCGTTTCGGATGCCTGTTCGCGGTGAGTCTAGATTCGCCCTAGGCGGGATCCACATAGAGCTGAAGTCTGATCCATGCGCATGCGAAATCTGCGCAGGAAATCCTGCTGGTGTCCGTATAGGTATCAAGGGGCTTGGATGGCACGCCTTCAGGCAGTCCTTATCGCAGTCTTCTAGACGAAAAAGGAGCGAACGCAGGTATGCAAAAGGGCCTGATTCGTCACGCCAATATCAGTACGACCATGAACACTTATGGACGCGCTACAATCAAGGCCAAGCAACAGGCCAATAGCGAATTGGCGCAGATGATCCTGCCCAGAAATGCTCTGTGCACTTAGTGTGGGGTTCTTTGGGGTTGGGATATTTCGTTGGAGCTTATAAGTGCTTTAGAATATGGCTCCTGAGGTAGGACTCGAACCTACAACCCTTCGGTTAACAGCCGAATGCTCTGCCATTGAGCTACTCAGGATCACGTTGGAAAAACGCTTGCAACCGGACGGCTGCGCTCCTCTATTTATAGCAAATGCGCGACGGTGGGTCAAAGAGCCTTATCAAACTAGCCAATCACAGGAAGAAGATGGATTACGCCAAGAGTCGGTTGATTGAGTCGCCCTTGAGCTAGTCCGGTGCTCCCCATGATCAACGGCTGCTATCTCATCCTGCGCTGGCAACCCTCCTTGAGCCTTCCGTGCAACGCCCGAGCCTTGATGTAGATTCGGGGACATCCCAATCCTGACCCCTGCATTACGGATATAGCATCACAGCAATATTGTATGCACTGAAGTTATTCGTCGAGGAGAGCGTGCAAGCTCCAACCGCAGCATGGTGATACTTCCCGCTGGCCAACTTCTCCCTCAATGCATCTGGAAGCGTCGCAAAATCGTCCGTCGTATAGCGCATGATGAACCAGGGCATGCGATTCCCTGCATATCCAGTCTGCATCGCGCACGTGCGGCGAGAATCCTCAGTCCTCGGCAGTATCGCAATCGAAGTCTTGGAGCGTAACAGGTTCACGACAGCAGCCTCCTGCTCATCAAGAGATAACGTCGCAAACGAACGATCAAAGTCTTCGACCGCAAAGAGTTCTCCACCTCGGCTCACGACTCCGATGCCTACTGAATCAACTGTCGGATCGAGTAGGTTAGCCCTGTGTCCAGGAGAGTGCATCCATGCAGAATGAATTTCAACGGCAGTCGGTGCCTCTGCCACATTCTCCGTAATCCTGCTAAATCTCGCCCCACTTTGCTCACCGCGTGCAGACAGATCTGGTTCCCCGGAAAACTGATGTGAGATCGCCTCGCGCTCCGCCATCGCGTGCCCATGCTCCATGGCAGCACGGTAGAGTTTGTCATCCCAGCGCAATGGTCGCAGTCCCCGCTGCGCTCGCTCGGCATTCGCTGCCGAAAACAAATACTGCTCCGCCACTGAAGGAGGAACACCTGATCCCGACAGCGGAGCAGCCCAACCCAATTGACACAGCAGGAACGCGCACACGGGAATGATTTGAACCTTCATAGTGTCAGTAACCCGATCCGCCGGAAGAAGATGTGGTCGAAACCTGAAGGGGGGTAATGGGTAACTGATCCCGATACCGAATCAGCAGAGGCAGCAGCTTTCGAGCCTCCCAATAGCGCGGAACGAAGCGCTTCGGCTCAGAGATCGACCGGTAGAGCCATCCAAGGTAGAGCCTATCAGCCCATGCCGGTATGCGAACCTGATCCCCGCTCAGGAATGCGATAGCCGCGCCGATACAATGTATTGCCGGAAGATAGCTTAGGTTGCGCTTGAGGTATAAGCCAAGCCGCTCCTGAGTTCCACCCCCCACCGTCACTATTACATGTTGGGGTCGTATACGCTCGATCAGTGCGACGAGATCAGCATCCACGATCTCCTCCCGACCATATATCGGAGCCATGTATACGCACTCGTCAGGCACATCAATCCCCTGCGTCTCAAGCCAGCTCAAGTTTCGTTTGGAACTGGCCGGCCCAGCCTTAATCCAGACGCAATTCCCAGGTTGTCGAACCTCTGGCTGATGAAGAAGTTCACGCAGATACTCCAGTCCAGATAGTCGCTGAATCGAGTCTCTCTGCAATAGATTCCAAACCATCACCATGTAGGCCGAGTCTGTGATCGCAAGGTCGGCATTAAGCAAAGCCTCTCGATAGGACGCATTCGTGGCAAGATCCTTCAGGGCGGGAGCTGCCGGTACAACAAGCAGTCCACCCTGGCGCATTCTCTCCACAGCCTCCGCGGCTGTTCCCAAAAAGAAGCGAATGCCCAGAATCGTCCTGTGATCGCCCTTAGATGGCGGCATCGACTACTTCCCCTTGGCGCCGGTTGCGATTTCCTGCTCGATCCAGCGATAGGTCCGTTCCAGTCCATCGCGCAACCGGATAGAAGGCTCCCATCCCAGCTTCTCGAGAATCATAGTGTTGTCGCTATTACGTCCATTAACACCCTTCGGAGCACTCAGATTGTAGGTGCGCTTCAACTTGATACCGGCAATGTCCTCGGCAATATCTACAAGTTGATTGATCGTCACCAGTTCACTCGAGCCCAGATTTATGGGTTCATCAATCTCACTCTCCGCAATCAACTCCGTTCCCTTTACGCAGTCATCGATATACATAAAGCTGCGAGTCTGCTTGCCGTCGCCCCAGATATCAATTTCGTGCACACCTGAGTTCTTGGCCATAATCACCTTGCGGCAGATGGCTGCAGGGGCCTTTTCTCGACCACCATCCCAGGTTCCATGAGGGCCATATACGTTGTGGTACCGCGCCACCCGGCACACCAACCCGTAATCCTCTTCGAAGTGCCGGCACATGCGCTCGGAGAACAGCTTCTCCCAGCCATAGCCATCCTCGGGCAACGCTGGATAGGCATCCGACTCTTTCAGCGCGACAACGTCCTCGTGAGTTTGCTTGTCGCCGTTATAAACGCATGCAGACGACGAGTAAAAGAAGCGCTTCGCACCCTTCTCCTGCGCGGCCATCAGCATGTGCGTATTCGTCAAAACACTCAGCATG
Organism: Granulicella sp.; assembly: GCA_027452215.1. Taxonomy (GTDB): domain Bacteria; phylum Acidobacteriota; class Terriglobia; order Terriglobales; family Acidobacteriaceae; genus Granulicella. Next base: position 38,484 of record DAIDGQ010000035.1, read on the forward strand.
CACAGCGCTTTGTTGTTCTCAATGAAGCCCATGCCTCCCATATCGGCGGCCAACTGGTACACGACCGATACGCCATCTGCGGCGATCATGCAGTTCGCCTTGTCTTTCAAATCCAGCGATAGATTTTCAACTCCATCGGTTACCTGATACCACTCTGAGAGTGGCTTCACATCCACCGCCCGAACAACGTTGACGCCGCTAGCTATCAGACTTTTTACGAGATGTCCGCCAATAAAACCGCCCGCACCGCATACAACCGCGGTTTCACCCTTGAGATTCATCTAGACTGCTCCGATCTAACCTGGTCACATATGCCGCTGAGGCGGTTCAGTTTCATTACGCTTTTAGCCGCTCTTATATATGTTTGTTTGAATCTAAAAAAGCAATTCACGTTGTAAGGTCTATGCATCAAGTTTATGGGACGAGACAAGGATGTCAAGAACGGACCCACTTCCTCTGATTTCCTCGGAATTAGGGTTATGATGGCCTCACTGCCATGGAAGATGTCCACAGCCGGGGGTCAAGTCTCCGCCCCAATCTGCATCGGATCGCACGCCAACGCCTCGCCCTCGCGGGGGCGGTGGTGCTCGCTGTTTTCCTCCTGTGTGCGGTTCTTTCTCCCTGGCTCGCACCTCATGACCCGGCCCAGTTGAACCTTGGAGCAAGACTGCTTTCTCCCTCGTCCTCGCACTGGTTCGGTACCGACGAACTCGGTCGCGACGTTCTCTCGAGAACGCTCTACGGTGCCCGAGTCTCCCTCACCGTAGCCGCTGCCGTCGTCGGCCTCTCCCTTGCCCTGGGCGTCACGCTCGGTCTGCTGGCCGGCTTCTACGGTGGCTTCACCGACACCCTCGTCAGCGTCTATCTCGGCAATGCCTTCCTCTCCCTTCCCGGAATTCTGCTCGCCATCACCATCGTCGCCTTCCTCGGCCCATCCCTCGCGAACCTCATCCTCGCCCTCGCTCTCGCCGGCTGGGTCAACTACGCGCGCCTCGTCCGGGCCCAGGTGCTCAGCGTTAAGGAGCGAGAGTACGTCCAGGCGGCTCGCTCCCTCGGTGCAACCGATCTCCACCTGATGCTCCACCATATCCTGCCAAATATCCTTCAACCGCTTCTCGTCCAGGCCGCCGTAGGCATGGCTGCCGCCGTCCTTGCCGAGGCCACCCTCAGCTTCCTCGGCCTCGGCGTCCAGCCCCCCACGCCCACCTGGGGAGCCATGCTCAACGACGCCCGCTCCCACCTGTTCGAGTCTCCCTACCTCATGTTCTTCCCCGCCCTCGCCCTCGCCCTCTGCGTCTTCTCCTTCAATCTCATCGGCGACGGCCTTCGCGACTATCTCGATCCCAGAACACGTCTCCGCGAGGGCCTCTAGCATAACCAACGCCTCGAGCATGCTCATCGGCGTCCTCTCCGACACCCACGGCCTTCTCCGCCCCGAACTTCTTCCAGCCCTCGCCGACGTCGACCACATCTTCCACGCCGGCGATGTAGGCGACCCCGAAATCCTCACCGAACTCCGCCGAATTGCCCCCATCACAGCCATTCGAGGCAATATCGACCGCTCCGGCCCCTGCGCCTCCCTCCCCTCCACCGAGGCCATCGAACTCGCCGGCTGCCTGATCTACATCCTTCACTCCATCGACGACCTCGACCTCCACCCGCAAGCCGCCAGCATTGGCGTCGTCCTCTCCGGCCACTCCCACAAGCCCTCCATCGAGCACCGCGACGGCGTCCTCTACCTCAACCCCGGCAGCGTCGGCCCGCGCCGATTCAACCTCCCCATCACCTTCGCCCTACTCCGCATCGACAACGGCAAACCCGCTGCCCGAATCATCCCCCTCATCTCCTGAGCGAAATAATCCCGCGCGTGACTTAGCCCCCATAGCGCCCTGAGCGTCCAGGCTTCGTTCTTCACTAGCCAGCTACCGCCGCATCCGCGGATCGGCCAGCGCATACACCGAGTCCGTCAACAAATTCACCACCACATACGTCAGCCCAACCGCCAGAATGCATCCCTGCACCAGCGCATAATCACGATTCGAAATAGCCGACAGCGTAAGCCTCCCAATTCCCGGCCATCCAAAAATCGTCTCCGTCACGATAGCTCCCGCCAGCAGCGACCCAAACTGTAGGCCGATCACCGTCAGCACCGGATTCAGCGCATTACGCAAAGCATGGCGATACACCACCACATGCTCCGACAGCCCCTTCGCCCGCGCCGTTCGAATATAGTCCTGTCCCAATTCCTCGAGCATCGATGTCCTCACCATCCGCGTCAGAATCGCCCCCATCCCCAACCCCAGCGTCACAGCCGGCAGCACCAGATGCCTCAGAAAATCCGCAGCCCCAACGCCTGCCCCGGACACCGGCAACACTCCCAGCCCAATTGCAAACACCAGGATCAAAATCGGTCCCAGCGCAAAGTTTGGAAACGACAATCCAAACAGGCTTACGATCCCCAGCGTGCGGTCCTGCCACCGGTTTGCCCGTCGCGCTGACGCAACTCCCGCCGGAATCGCCAATCCCACCCCCAGCAGCGTAGCCGCCACCGTCAGCGCGAGCGTGTATGGATATCGCTGCAATATCAGGTGCCTCACCGAATCATGCAGCCGCAACGACTCTCCCAGGTCTCCGTGCAACAATCCCAGCCAGTACCGCACATATTGCGTCCCCAGCGGCACATCCAACCCATACGCATGGCGCAGTCCGGCAATATCCGATGCCGTCGCCCCATCGCCCAGCATCTGCACAATCGGATCGCCCGGCACCAAGTGAATCATCAGGAACACCACCGTCACAACCACCCACAACACCGGCAGCGTCGTCACCACCCTCCACAAAATTCTACGAGCCGCGGCTCCCCCGGTCCCCACCCGCGAACTCATCGTTTCAGCTCCTCAGAAGACCCAGGCAGCGCATCAGCATCTCTCCCCGCAGCCTCTTCGATAATCGGGTCCACTCGAACCTGCGCGATCCGTTGCCCCTCCATCTGCACCACCGAAAACCGTCGTCCATTGAAGTCCACCTGCTCACCCTCCGCAGGAATATGGCCCAGCTTCACCAGCAAAAATCCTGCCAGCGTCTCGACGCCATATGCTCGAGGAAACTTCCAGTGCAATTGCGTCACCAGATCGCGAAGACTCGCGCTGCCATCCAGCAGCAGCCCTCCACCCGCAGCCGGAAGCGGCAGATTGCGCCCCGTATCGAACTCGTCCTCCAACTCGCCCACCACCTGCTCCAGCACATCCTCGGCCGTCACCAGCCCCAGCGTCGATCCAAACTCATCCACCACAATCGCGATCTGTCGCCGCCGGTCCTGAAACTCCTGCAGCAACTCGACCGCCAGCTTCGTCTCAGGCACCACAAGTACATCGCGCATCACCTGCTGCAGCGTGATGCCAGACGCCCCGCGGCTGCCCAACTCCTGCGCCGCGCGACGAAAATGAATCAGCCGCGCGATGTCCTTGGAATAGGCAATCCCGATAATATGATCCCTCCCCATTGCCGGGTCGTACACCGGAATCCGCGAGTGCTGTTCCTCCACAATCCGAGCACTCGCCATCTCCAGCGCCATATCTGCAGGTAGCGAAAAAATCTTCCCGCGGGGAGTCATAATCTCACTCACCACAACATGGTTCAGCTCAATCGCGCGATGAATCATCTCCTCCTGGAACGGCGGCAGCAGCCCCATCCTCCGCGTCGCCGTTGCCAGGATCTTCAGCTCCTCCGGCGAATGCGCCGAGCTCTCTCCCCGCAGCGGAGCCTGAAACACCCGCAGCACAAACCCCGCCGACACATTCATCAATCTCACTGCCGGCCGCGTCATCCGTATAAACGCATCCATCGGCCCCGCAACCGCCAGCGCGATCCGTTCCGCCCTCTGCAGCGCCAGCGACTTCGGCACTAGCTCCCCGAGCAGCACCTCAAAATACGTAATGATCGCGAACGCCAGAACAATCGCAATGGAGTGAGCGTAGACGTGGCCATAGGTCGCAATCCCCGGCAGCTGGGGCAAATGCGAAAATCCGCTAAGCAGCGCGTCGGCGATCGCCGGCTCACCCAGGCCGCCCAGCGCCAGGCTGGCCAGGGTCACGCCAAACTGCACCGCCGGAAGGAACTCGTCAATATTGTGTTTAAGCCGAAGCGCAGCTCGAGCGCCCGGATAATTCAGCACGATCAGGTGCTCAATGCGAGTCTCCCGCAAGCTCACCACGGCAAACTCTGCAGCCACAAAGAAGCTGTTCGCCAAAATGAAGAAGGCGATCAGACTCCCGTGAACAAGACTCCATTCCAGCATGATTGGCCTAAAGTCTACACCGCACGAGGTCGACACCGGCGCAGCAACGGCTCACCGAGTTCCGCTCCGTGAGCCGTACCTTCTGCAACCTCTTCAAACTCTTTATACGAGAACGCGCTTCAACGTCTCGTCGATCGTGTCCTTCGGGACAAATCCAACGATCTGCTCGGCAACCTTGCCGCCCTTGAAGACCAGCAGCGCAGGAATCCCACGAATGCCGTAGCGCCCGGGCGTCATGTTGTTCTTATCGACGTCCATCTTCATGACCTTTAGCTTGCCGTCATACTCCTCGGCAATCGCGTCCACTACCGGAGCAAGTGCTCGGCACGGCCCACACCACGCCGCCCAGAAATCAACCAATACTGGTGTATCCGACTGCAGAACCTTCTGCTCAAACTCCGCGTCGTTTACCTCGCTCACAAACTGACCTGCCATAACGTCTTCTCCCTTTCGGCAACGGCTGCATGCTGCCCTATAGAACCACATAATGATAGATGCACCACGGTGGAAAACGGTGCGAGAGGCCTAAAGCACGCTTCTTTCCACGCCCCGCCCAATCCTCAATGGCAAAAGTTCAACCTCCGGCCCCACCAACGCCTGTAGCCGTGTCTCCGCCTCCAGAAGCGTCGTCTCCGCACCCAGAAACACCAGCACCGAGGGTCCCGCGCCACTCAGCGCCACCCCCGCAATCTCCGGCTCTCCCGCCACCGGCAACAGCCTCTTTAGCAGAGGGCAAGCCTCCGTCCGGTACGGCTGATGCATCCTGTCCTGCATCGCCGTAGCGAGCAACTCCAGCCTCCCCTGCGCAAACGCCGCCACCAGCAACGAAGCCCTCTGCACATTGAAAATCGCATCCGCCTTTGCGTAGCTCTCCGGCAGCAGCGCCCTCGCCTTGGTCGTCGCCAGGCTGCTCGACTGCACCGCCAGCACCATCTCCCATGCCGGGTCTCCCGCAAACGTCGCCACCTGTACCGTCTCACCCTCCTGAGCCGACACCGTAAACCCTCCGTACCAGCACGCCGCCACATTGTCCGGATGCCCCTCGATCCGGCTCGCCTCCGCAACCATCCCCGCATCCCCCATCCGCAAGTTGCCAAAATGATCCGCCAGCACCACTCCAGCCAGCAGCGCCGCAGCACTCGACCCGCAGCCCATCCCCAGAGGAATCTCATTGTGCAGCTTCACATGCAGCGGCACGATCTCCGCCCCGGCTCGTCGCAGCACCGCACAATACGTATCCAGCATCAGGTTATGCTCAAGCGCACCGCACAACTCCCGGTCACGCCCCGTGGCTTGAATCTGAAACGCGGCCCCCGTCTGCGCTTCCACCGTCAGACGCATCGACAGCGCCAATCCCGCCGCATCAAATCCCGGCCCCAGATTCGCCGACGTAGCCGGAAGAGACACCCGCAGCCCACGCATCCCCATCACTGTGCTCACGCCGGCAATGCCGATTGCATCTGTGCATCGATCGCCCGTAGCACCGCATCTGCCTCAGCGTCCAGCACGATAGGTTCGTGCCGCAGCGAAGCATGCAGCGCCAACTCCTCAGCACTCGCCCCCATCATCTCAGCCTCCGTCAACAACTCGCCGCGATGATACTTAATTGTGTACTCCGAGTCCTTCAACGTATGTCCCGTCAGCAGCAGAATGGCGGTCTCTTCCTTGCCTACCCGACCACTCGCCACCAGCTTCTTTAGCCCCGCAAGCGTCACCGCAGATGCCGGCTCGCATCCAATGCCCTCGGCCCCAATCTCCGCCTTCGCCAGCGCAATCTCACGCTCCGACACCTGCTCGCACCATCCGCCCGTCGATGCCAGAATCCGCACCGCCTTCTTCCACGACGCAGGGTTCCCAATCTGGATCGCCGATGCGCGAGTATTCGCCGTCACCGGCTCCAGCGAGACGCCGCCATTCGTCCGCAGGCTCTGATACAGCGGGTTCGCTCCCTCCGCCTGGATCACGCTGATCTTCGGCACACGATGAATGAATCCCAGATGCAGCATCTCCGCAAAGCCCTTACCCAGCGCCGAGCAGTTCGCCAGATTTCCTCCCGGAACAATAATGTGGTGCGGAACCTGCCACTCGCACTGCTCCAGAATCTCAAACGCAGGAGTCTTCTGCCCCTCTAGCCGGTACGGGTTCACCGAGTTCAGCAGATACACCGGAGCCCGCTGCACAATCTCACCCAGCACCCTCACGCAGCCATCGAAATCCGTCCGCAGTTGTATCGTCGTCGACCCATAATCCATCGACTGCGACAACTTGCCCCACGCAATCTTTCCCTCCGGGATCAGGACCATGCTGCGCAGCCCGGCCCTTGCCGCATACGCTGCCATCGCCGCCGACGTGTTCCCCGTCGAAGCGCACGCCACCCACTCATATCCGCTCGCCACCGCCACCGACAGCGCTGCCGTCATCCCCGTATCCTTGAACGACCCCGTAGGATTCATCCCCTGATGCTTCGCCAGTAGCCAGTTCAGCCCCAGCGCTGCCGCTGCCTTGGGCATCTCGTACAGCGGAGTATTGCCCTCACGCAGCGTCACAATCCGCTCATCCGGAACAATCGGCAGCAGGTCGCGAAATCGCCACACCCCGCTCTGGTCGATCGCCATCGTCGACGTCCGCCGCTCCTGCCACAGGTACCGCAGCGCCCCCGGGTTCGGCCGGTTCTTCGACACCGGGCGGCTGGCTGAATACAATTCACTCATCCCTGCGCTCTCAGGCGCGCCCTCGCTCCACGGATATTCAACTTCAAACAGGTCGCCACATGTCCGGCAACGAAAATTACTCTGCGCATCCTTTGGGGCAATTCGCTCGCCGCAGCCGGTGCATCGAAGGTTATGGAATGACATACTCATGCTTTTCTATAGGGTACCGTAAAGGGCCCCTGCAGCGCACACTTGCAGCGCTTTCTCTGCTGCTCACAATGCAGCTCTGCGTCTACTCCCGACCGTCTGCTGCGCAAACTCGTAAAGAACTCCACATCGCTGCCGCCGCCGATCTCCAGCCCGTTCTACCCACACTGGCAGCAGCCTACGAGCAAGCTACGGGCGTCAAGATCGTCGCCTCCTTCGGCTCCTCCGCCACCCTCACCCAGCAGCTGCTCAACGGCGGTCCGCAAGACGTCTTCCTCTCCGCCGACTACGTCCACCCCGAACAACTCGTCGCCGCCGGCCTCACCACCGCCACACCGACTCCCTACGCCCACGGGGTCCTCGTCCTCTGGGCTCGCAGCGATTCCCCTGCCCAGCCCCTAACGCTCGACGCCCTCACCAGCCCCAAAGTAACCCGCATCGCCGTCGCCAACGGCCTCCACGCACCCTACGGCTTCGCCGCCACCCGCGCCCTCGAAAGCCTGCACCTCACCTCCGCCGTCGCAAACAAACTAGTCGTCGCCGAAAACATCGCCCAGACAGCCCAATTCGCCGAGTCCGGCAATGCGCAGGTCGCGATCATCTCCCTCACCATCGCCAACTCCCCCCACTTCCGAGCCCTCGGCAGCTTCGTTCTCTTTCCCCCCGCAAGCTATCCCGAGATCCGCCAGTGCGCGGTCATCCTCAAATCCTCCCCAAACCTCACCGCCGCCCAGGCCTTCCTCACCTGGCTCACCAGCCAGCCCACCCAGCAGCGCTTACCCGCCTTCGGCCTCGATCCAGCCAACTAGCGGCGAACTCTCCCACGGCTTTTCATCCGGCAAGCTAGACTGACACCACCATGGACTTCGCCGCCCTCGGCCTGACGCTCCGTCTCGCCAGCCTCACCACCCTCTGCCTGCTCCTCGTCGCGACGCCCCTCGCCGCCTGGATCGCCAGCGGCCACACCCTCGCCCGCCGCATCGTGCAAGCCATCGTCGCCCTCCCTCTCGTCCTTCCCCCCACCGTGCTCGGCTTCTATCTCCTCGTCGGTCTCGGCCCCGCCACCGCTCTAGGACGAACCCTCATCGCCCTCACAGGCCACCCTCTAGCCTTCACCTTCTGGGGTCTGCTCATCGGCTCCATGATCTACAGCCTCCCCTTCGCCGTCCAACCCCTCGTCATTGCATTCGTCTCCATCGACCGCCCCACCCTCGAGGTCGCCCAGGTCCTCGGAGCCACTCCCTGGACCCTCTTCCGCCGCATCACGCTCCCTCTCTCGCGCATGTCCTTCCTCACCGCCGCGGTCCTCACCTTCGCCCACACCGTCGGAGAATTCGGAGTCGTCCTCATGGTCGGAGGAGACATCCCAGGAGTCACCCGAACCCTCTCCATCTCCATCTACGACCAGGTCCAGGAGCTCCAATACTCCGCCGCCAACCTGACCTCCGCAGCCCTCGTCGCCCTCTCCTTCCTCGCTCTCCTCTTCGTCTATGGCCTCGGCAGAAAGAGGCCCGACCTTGTCTAGCCCCTCCCCCCACCACCACGTCGAAGCCGACCTCCGCACCGGTCCCCTCCATCTCAATCTCACCTTCGATCTCTCCGCTCCCTGGACCGTCCTCTTCGGCTCCTCCGGAAGCGGCAAGAGCACCGTCCTCCGTGCCATCGCGGGCCTCTTCCCCAAAGCCTCCGTCCGCTTCACAAGAAGCACTCCCGACGGCCCCCTGGATCTCCAAAGCAGCCACCACTCCACGCCCCCACAGCAGCGCAGCCTCGCCTACGCCCCGCAAGGGTCAGCCCTCTTCCCCCACCTCACCGTACTTGACAACATCCGCTTCCCCTCGGAAATCAGCCACCAGCCATCCGCCACCGCCATCCCTGACATCCTCACTCTCTTCGATCTCAACTCCCACGCCCACCGCATGCCCCGAGACCTCTCCGGCGGCGAGCGCCAGCGCGTCAACCTCGCCCGAGCCTTCGCCGTCCCCTCCCCCCTTCTCTTCCTCCTCGACGAGCCCTTCAGCGGAGTCGATCGCGCCATGCGAGACACCCTCCTCCCCCGCATGCAACAACACCTCGCCCGCCTCGGCGTCCCCGTCCTCTCCGTCACCCACGACGTCGAAGAGGCCATCCTCCTCAACGCCGAAGTCATCCGCCTCCACCAGGGCCTCGCCACCGATCAAGGCCCTGCCTCGACCGTCCTGGCCACCGAACGAGCCTCGATACTCAACGTCCTGCTGTAGTGGGTCAAAAGCCAGACGCTTAAAGCCTCTTCCCAATCAGCAGCCAGCAAAGGTGCTGTCCTCTCGACCGGAGCCAAACGGCTCCATCGTTTGGCGTAGCGGAGAGGCCCGCAGATTGCTTGCGCTGATACCTCGCCAACTGAGTGAAAGTCTGCCCTAACCCAGCAACACCGGCTCTCTCTCCAGCACGATCCCAAACCGCGCTTCCACCCCACGCACAATCTCCTCCTGCAGCCGCTCAATATCCGCACAGGTCGCTCCCCCACGATTCGTAAGCGCCAGCGTATGTCGAGTCGAAATCCCGGCTGCTCCCACCCCATACCCCTTCACGAACCCAGCCTGCTCCAGCAGCCACGCCGCCGGAAGCTTGACCCGCCCCTCGCCAACAGCCCAATGCGGAACCTGATTCACATCCACCCCCGCCGCGACCGCAACCGTCCCTAACACCTGCTCCCCCACAATAGGATTCTTGAAGAAAGACCCCGCGCTCCGGCAATCCGCCTCACCCTCCACCAGCAGCATCCCCTTCCCGTGCCGAATCTCCCGCACCACCCTCGCAACCTCCCGCAACGACGGCCGCTCCCCGCCTCCCAGCCGCCGCTGCAGATCCGCATAGCGCAGGTTCGCCTCTCCCCCCGGCCGCAGCCGAAACCTCACCCGCGTCACAATGTACCGTCCCGGCTCAGCCGTATTGAACAAGCTCTCGCGATACCGAAATCGACACTCCGCCTTACTCAACTCCACCCACTCCATTGCCTCCCGGTCGAACGCCCGCACCGACTCAATTGTCTCCGCCACCTCCTGCCCATACGCCCCGACATTCTGCACCGGCGTTCCCCCCACCGACCCCGGAATACCCGCCAGGCACTCCACCCCCGCCATCCCCACCCCAATCGCATGCTCCACAAACTCGTCCCAAACCACACCTGCCCCCGCGCTCAGACATCCCTCCCCACAGCTCTCGATTCCCTCCACCTTGATCTGCAGCACCAACCCTTCAAACCCAGAGTCCTTCACCAGTAAATTGCTCCCCCCTCCCAGCACGAACAGCCTCACCCCTCGCTCGCGTGCCCACTCCACAGCAGCTTCAACATCGGTCTCCGCAGCAGCCACCGCAAAATACCGCGCTCGCCCGCCAATCCCCAGCGTCGTAAAGGGTGCAAGCAAAACCTCTTCGCGAATTTCCAATCTATTCTCCACGGCTTCGAGACTACATCAGCCCGCACCCAACAAAACCTTTTGGTGCGACCGAACCCGGCAACGTACAATCTAACCAGTAGAAGTTCAGTTCCACCCAGTTCAGGAGGCAACACGATGTACCCAGAGTTGATGCTCATTCCGATGCGCGAAGAGTTGACCAAGGCCGGAGTCCTCGAAGCCCGTTCCGCCGCTGAAGTAGACGAAGCCCTCGCCAAGCCCGGAACCACCATGCTCGTCGTGAACTCCATCTGCGGTTGCGCAGCGGGCAAGATGCGCCCCGGCGTACGCCTCGCCCTCCAGCACTCCACCAAGCCCGACCAGGTCATCACCGTCTTCGCCGGCCAGGACCGCGACGCGACCGAGCGCGCCCGCAGCTACTTCCAGGGCCATCCCCCCACCTCGCCCGCCATCGCCATCCTGCGCGACGGGCAGCTCATCTACCTCCTCCAGCGCTCTGCCATCGAAACCTCAACCGCCCCGGCCATTGCCCAGGAACTCGCCCGTGCCTTCGACACCTACTGCGCCAAATCTGTAGCCTGAACCCCGCTTCAAATCAATCAAATCCAACGCGGATGGCTTCGGTCATCCGCGTTTTTACTTCGTTTGCCTTCCTTTCCACAACAATTTTTCGCAGACTGTTAACTATTCGAATAATCTGCCGATAAAAAGGGCATGGCAGCACTTCATCGAATGCCCGAGCTTTCCCTGGCAGAGCCCAAAGCGCCACTCGAAGCCCCCAACCCATACCCCTCCCCGGGCTTATGGATGCTGGGCTCCAGTGCAGCAATGACGCTACTGCGTGCCCAGATTCATCGGGTCGCCCCCCACTTTCGAACAGCCCTTCTCACCGGAGAACGAGGCTGCGGAGACGTTACCGCCGCCCACATCCTCCATCAGCTATCGCCCCGCAGCCAGTATCCGTTCCGCGAACTCACTCCCGCCTACGCCCAGCTCCGCTTCGGCGCACGTCCCCTCCACACCCCGGTCTCAGACGAAGGCATGTTCTATCTCCCCCGCCCGGAGAGCCTCTCGCATAACGTCCAGGCAGCCCTCCTACGCCTCCTCCGTGAGCGTGGCTCGCAAGCGCCCCGCATCGTAGCCTTTGCAGAGCGAGGCCTTCGCCCCCTGGTCACAACCTCCGGCTTCTCGGCCGAGCTCGCCGACTCTCTCGAGGCTCTGCACATCACGCTCCCCTCCCTCCGAGAGCGCAGCGACGATATCCCCGAGCTGCTCTCCCGGCTTCTCCAGGAGTTCGCCGCAAATCTCCAGCGAACTCCTCCCCTGCTCGCCCCGGATCTACTGGATGTCGCAAAGAACTCTCCGTGGCCCGGCAACTTCCCCCAGATGCACGGTGCCGTTCAGGGCCTCCTGGAGCTCGTCGGCAAGCCAGTACTGCACGCCGCCGACCTGCGATCTGTCCTTGGCACCGTCCCTCAGCCCCTGCCGCTGGACCGAAACGAGATTCGAATGGTCTCCCTCGACAAGATCATTCAGGAACACATCCGAGCCATCCTCTTCGCATGTAACGGCAACAAGCTGCGGGCTGCGGACATCCTCGGCATCAGCCGCTCCACCCTCTACCGCATGCTCGAAACCCATGCCGCACAGACAGATTCGACCCAGTCCATGAAGGCGCAAGCCTGATCCACCCCACAATTCTGCTCTCGACCAACCTGCGCTCGATCATCCTGCTCGCGATCATCCCCTTCAATCGCATCGCGACTGCCTGTTGCCTGCACCGGTCTCCCGCCGCATTTGCTGACACGCATTTCTCTGCCATTTGATAGCCTTGCAGGATGACCTCCACGCAGATCCCGGGCCACGCCGACGCCGCCACCACCCCTCTTCGCATCGCCGTCCTCGGCACCGGCAAAATGGGAGGAATTCTGGTGCAGGCGTTTCTCCGCCAAGGCCTTCTCGCCCCTGAAAACATCCTCGCGACCGTTGCCCACGAAGCTCGGGCCCAGGCCCTCAGCAAACAGTTCGGCATCTCCGTCATCACCGACAACCTCCGGGCCGCACAGGTCGCTGACGTCATTCTTCTAGGCGTCAAGCCCCAACAAATGGACGACGTCGTCCGCGGAATCGCCCCCGCCCTCACCCCCGACAAGCTGCTCATCTCCTTTGCCGCGTCCGTCAAGACCCGCGCGATCGAGCAGGCCGCCGGAGGAAAATTCTCCGTCATCCGCGCCATGCCCAACACTCCCGCCATGGTCGGAGCCGGCCTCACCGCCATCTGCCGCGGAGCCTACGTCTCCGACGACCAGCTCGCTCTGGCCCAACAAATCTTTACCACCGTAGGCCGCACCGTCATCGTCGATGAAAAGCACATGGACGCCGTCACCGGCCTCTCCGGCTCTGGCCCCGCCTTCCTCTACATCATCATCGAAGCCCTCGCCGAAGCCGGAGTCAACGTCGGCCTCCCCCGCGACATCGCCACGCTCCTCGCAGCTCAAACCACCTTCGGCTCCGCCAAGATGGTGCTCGAAACCGGCTCCCACCCGGCACTCCTCAAGGATGAAGTCACCACCCCCGCAGGCTGCACCGTTGAAGGCATTCTCGAGCTCGAAGAAGGTGGCGTCCGCGTCACGCTCATCAAAGCCGTCAAGCGTGCCACCGAACGAGCCCGAGAACTAGCAAGCAGCTAGCTTGAAGCGCTCGTACAATCAGAATCATGAGCAGCACAGCCGTCCCCGCCCCGACCGCAGCCAAGGCCAATCCCAATCAAGCGCTCCCCCTCTACGCCGCGGCCGTCGTTGGGTTCATGGTGCTCGTCATCCTCGAGGGAGCCTTCGTACGTGCCACGGGCTCCGGTGCCGGCTGCGGCAACCACTGGCCTCTTTGCAACGGCGACTTCTTCCCCCACCATCCCCGCCTCACCACCCTCATCGAGTACACCCACCGCTCCATGACCGGCGTCTGCACCACCATGGTCGCCGTCCTCATCGGCTGGACCTTCCTCGCCCGGCCTCGTGGTGATCGCTCCCGCCGCGCCGTCGTCTGGTCCGGCATCCTCCTACTCACCGAAGCTCTCCTCGGAGCCCTGCTCGTCAAAGGAGGCTACGTCGAAAATAACGCCTCCAACATGCGAGTCTTCATGCAGTGCGTCCACTTCACCAACACCATGCTGCTGCTCGCGGCCATCACGATCACCTGGTGGTGGCTACGCAACCACACCCCACCGCTCCACCTTCGTCCTCTCGCACGCCCCGCCGCTTGGCTCGCCGTTGTCGCAACGCTCTTCGTCGGGGCTACGGGCTCGGTAGCCGCTCTGGCCGACACCATCTTCCCCTCCACCTCCCTGCAAACCGCCTTCGTCCAGGACTTCGCCGCCAACTCTCCGCTGCTGGTGCGCATGCGCTGGGTCCATCCCGCAACGGCGCTGATCGCTCTCGCCTGCGCCATCTGGCTTGCTCTGCAACTCAGCAGCAAGCTGGGCCGCTGGGTCCTCGTCCTTATCGCCGCGCAACTCGTCCTGGGAGCAGCAGACGTGCTCCTCCTCGCTCCCACCTGGATGCAGATCCTGCACCTGCTAGGAGCCGATCTCTACTGGATCGCACTCGTAGCGGCCTGCACGACCGTCCTCGCGCCAACCGGGCCCAGCACTACTGCGGCGTCGTAGCAGAGTCGCCGTCCATCTTGTGGACAACCCTCTTCGTCCCACGCTCTGTCTTGTGATAGCCCGTCTTGCTCGCATCCGCCGTCTTGTGCGCTGCAACCTTCGTTCCATGCACCGTGTCCCGGGTCGCAACCTTGGTTCCATGCACGGTGTCTCGCGTCGCGACCTTCGTCCCGTGCACGGTATCTCTTGTCGCAACGCGAGTGTCATGCGCCGTGTCATGCGCCACCGTCTTGCTCGCGTGAGCCGTATCGTGGCCAGCATCTTTCATGTCCTGACCAACCGTCTGTGCCCGCGCTCCGCCCACCATCATCAAAGCAGCGAACGTCATCCCCAACATAAGAACCTTCTTCATCAGTCGATCTCCTTATCCTGCACCGTACCTAGGTACGGATGCACACCCGTGTCCGCGGGTTGAACGGGAGCCCATAAAGGTCGCGTCTCCACCTCATTTCCCCAGCTTAACCGATTTAACTAAGCCCTTCCCAAGATAGCGTTCATGCTGGTACAGTCTTCTAGCATTGCTGTATGATCAGTTCCGACCTACAGTAAACGGTTTCTTCCAGACGACAAATCGGTTCCCTGTGCACTTCCATGCCTCAAGCATTTAATTCCAAGATCGTGAACGGCACGGGTAACCCAGCCCGCCCGGACATCCACGCTGACACTCGCACTACTGCACCAGCCCCACAAACGGTAACGCGGCCAAATCAATCACGCGGCACCTGTAACAGGAGATAAGAGCAGAGCAATGGCGCAAATTCAGGCAGCTTCAAATCTAAAGTCATCGAACGCGCATCCGGGGTCTACCAACTACAGCGCTATGGCCATGGTCACCACCCTGTTCTTCACCTGGGGTTTTTGCACCGTGCTCAATGACGCAGTCATCCCTCACCTCCAGTCCATCTTCGAATTGAGCTACCTCCAAGCGTCGTTGATCCAGCTCGCCTTTTTCAGCTCATACTTCGTGTTCGCGCTTCCCGCCGGCAAGCTGGTGGAATCAGTTGGATACAAAGCTACGATGGTCATCGGTCTCGGCTTGATGTGCCTTGGTGCCCTCCTGTTCATCCCGGCCGCCACGGCCGCTACCTATTCCTTCTTCCTCATCGCGGAAGTAGTCCTGGCCGCGGGCGTTACGCTCCTGCAGGTTGCGGCAAATCCGTACGTCACTATCCTCGGTCCTCCGGAGACGGCGTCGAGCCGGCTCAACCTGACACAGGCCTTCAACACTCTCGGCGACACGGTAGCCCCGTATGTCGGTGGCGCCCTCATCCTCGGTAAGATCGCCGCCCTTCCCAACACCCAGCACCTCCAGGGAGCAGGACTCCTTGCCTACCGCGCCCATCAGGCCTCCAGCATCAAGCTTCCCTTCCTCGCAATTGCGAGCGCCACCTTGATCTTGGCATTAGCCATTGCAATCTACCGGTTTCCCCGTCTGGAAGTGACCCAGGATTTCCGTCCCGGCGATCTGGACTTGGAGAAGGACAGCATCTGGAACCATCCCCATCTCTACCTTGGCGCGATTGCGATCTTCATCTACGTTGGAGCCGAAGTCTCGATCGGCAGCTTCCTCGTAAAATACTTCGCGGATCCAAATATCCTCGGTATTTCGCTTGAGAACGGAGCGAAACTCGTTACCCTCTACTGGGCCGGGATGATGGTTGGGCGCTTCATCGGGTCGGCGGCCATGCGCCGGATTGCTGCGAACAAGATATTGATGTGGGCCGGCTTCGGTGCCGCCATCCTGGTCGGTGGATCGCTGCTCGGCACCGGCCACTTTGCCGCGATCACTATTCTGTCGGTGGGCCTGTTCAATTCCATCATGTTCCCCACCATCTTCACCCTGGCCGTCGCAGAGCTCGGTCCGCTCACTGGACGTGGCTCAGGTCTTCTGGTGCAGGCAATTGTTGGGGGAGCCGTGTTTCCCATGTTGATGGGCTACCTGGCTGACCACTACGGCATTCACCATTCCCTTCTGATGCCCCTCTTATGCTACTTCTACGTCGCTTATTACGGCTGGAAGGGCTACAGAATTCTTCCGCGAGAAATTCAATCTCATCTTGAAATCGCGCAGGCCTAGACTTACTCTCCGCACTCTCACCAACCGTCGAGATGGGTCTACTGTTGACCCTCTTCAGTGCCTTCCATACCATCCGCTTCTGGCCTTGGCCAGGCGATATCAACAAAGCATAGAGCTTGTAACAGAGGAGAACTAATGGGTCGTCAAATGACAATGGGCGTAGTAGTGGGCAACCGGGGATTCTTCCCCAGCCACCTCGCCACGAGTGGGCGCTTGGAGATGATCGCAGCGCTTGAAGCGGTAGGAATCAAGCCAATCGTCCTCTCTCCCGAAGAGACCGCGCATGGTGCCGTAGAGACCTACGAAGACGCCAAAAAATGTGCCGCGCTCTTCAAGAAGCACGCCGCTGAGATCGATGGCATCATCATCACGCTCCCCAACTTCGGTGAAGAGCGTGGCCTGGCCGACACCCTCCGTCTCGCCAACCTCAACGTCCCCGTCCTCATCCAGGCCACACCCGACCACGCCGGCAAGATGACCATCGCCTTCCGCCGCGACTCCTTCTGCGGCAAGATGTCCATCTGCAATAACCTCAAGCAGTACGGCATCCCCTACTCGCTCACCACCCTCCACACCGAAGCCCCCGACTCCATCGAGTTCAAAGCCGACCTCCAGTGGTTCGCCGCCGTCTGCCGCATCGTCAAGGGCCTGCGCAACGTCCGCTTCGGCGCCATCGGAGCTCGTCCCACGGCCTTCAACACCGTTCGCTACTCCGAAAAACTCCTCGAGCGCTCCGGCATTACCGTCGAGACCCTCGACCTCTCTGAAGTCATGGGCCGCATCGAAAAATCCAAGGACAACGACGACGCAGTCCAGGCCAAGCTCGCCGCCATCAAGAAGTACATCCCCGTCGGCCAGACCCCCGAAGCCGCTCTCATGAAGATGGCCAAGCTCGGCGCCGTGATCGACGGCTGGATGGCCGCCTCCGAACTCACCGTCTCCGCCGTCCAGTGCTGGACCTCCATCGAGGAGTATCTCGGCATCGTTCCCTGCACCGTCATGTCCATGATGAGCGAGCAGCTCATCCCCTCGGCCTGCGAAGTCGACATCCTCGGCACCCTCTCCATGTACGCCCTCACCCTCGCCAGCGAGACTCCCTCAGCCCTCCTCGACTGGAACAACAACTACGGCGACAACCCCGACAAGGCCGTCTGCTTCCATTGCTCGAACCTCCCCAAGCACTTCTTCCGCGAGGGAGTAAAGATGGACTACCAGCTCATCATCGCGGGTACCGTCGGCAAGGAAAACACCCACGGCACCCTCGACGGCACCGTCAAGGCCGGCGACATGAGCTACGCCCGCTTCTCCACCGACGACTTCACCGGCAGGATCACCGGCTACGTTGGCGAAGGCCGCTTCACCGATGACCCCCTCCACACTTTCGGTGGCGCCGGCGTCGTCGAGATCCCCCATATGCAGAAGCTTCTCCGATACATCTGCGAAAACGGCTTCGAACATCACGTCGCGGCCAACTTTGCGAAGGTTGCCAACCCGGTCTACGAGGCCGCGTCCAACTACCTCGGTTGGTCCATGCACCGCCACGAATAACCGCAATCAAAACCAAAAGCAATCAGGGTTATGCGAGGAAGATCACATCCCTCTCATAACCCTGATTTAGTCTCGTAGGACGTATGGCTGCACGGAAACAACCCACGCGAACGAGCTCCTCGCCCACCACGGTCGCCGCGCGCTCTTCCTCCCCGGCGAAACCCCATCTTGGTGGCTCCCTCATCGACCGCGATGAAAGCTGGCTCCAGTTCAATCGTCGCGTCCTCGAAGAGGCGAACGACCCCACCAACCCTCTCCTCGAGCGAGTCAAATTTCTCGCCATCACCGCCAGCAATCTCGATGAATTCGTCGAGATCCGTGTAGCCGGTGTCCTGCAAAAGCTTGAAGAGGGCCTCAGCCTTCCCCAGTCTCTCGACGACGGAGGGCTCACGCGTCAGGAGCGAGTCAACCGACTCCGCGACCGCCTGCACCAGTTCACCCAGGACCAGGATGCCTGCTGGAAGGATCGTCTCGTCCCTGCCCTCGAGGCCGCCGGCGTACGTCTCCTTCGCTGGAAGCAACTCCGCAAATCGGACCGCGATTTCGCCGTCAAATTCTTCAACGACGAAGTCGACCCGCTCCTCACCCCGGTCACCCTCGATCCCTCCCATCCCTTCCCGCGAGTCCTCAACAAAGCCCTCTGCCTCGCCCTTCTGCTCCGTCTCAAGCGAAAGCTCAAATCCGGCAGCAGCCCCAACGTCCTCGGCGTCATCACCATCCCTCGTTCGCTTCCCTCGCTCATCGCTCTCCCTGAACGCGCCGGACAGCGCAACTTCCTCCTCCTCGAAGAGCTCATCGAAGCTCACGTCGCCCCAATGTTTCGCGGCTACAGCATCCTCAACCGAACCGCCTTCCGCGTCACCCGTAACAGCAACCTCTACATGCAGGAGGAGGAGAGTCGCTCCATCCTCGAGACCGTCGCCGAAGAGCTCCACAACCGTCGCAAGGGAGACGCCGTCCGCATGGAGATCGACGCCTTCGCCTCCGACGAAATCGCCGAGCGCCTTCGCACCAACTTCGAACTCGAGCCCTGGCAGGTCTTCCGCATCGAAGCTCCCGTCAATCTCTCCCGCCTCATGAGCCTCTACAGCGCCGCCAAGCTGCCCGCGCTCAAGTTCCCCGACTTCCACGGTCGTCGCCTCAAGCTCTCCGATGCCTCCAACATCTTCAGCGAAATTCGCAAAGCAGACATCCTCCTCCATCACCCCTTCGACAGCTACAACACCGTCGAAGAGTTCATCGAGTCCAGCGCCAAGGACGACCACGTCCTCTCCATCAAGCAGACCCTCTACCGCACCAGCGCCGACTCCCCCATCTTCAGCGCCCTCAAGCAGGCCGCGCAGAGCAAGGACGTCACCGTCGTCGTCGAGCTCATGGCGCGCTTCGACGAGGCCTCAAACATTCGTTGGGCCCGCGAGCTCGAAGACGCTGGAGTCCAGGTCTTCCACGGCATCTTCGGCTTCAAAACTCATTGCAAGCTCGCCCTCATCGTTCGCCGCGACTCCGACGGAGTCGTCCGCAGCTACGCCCATCTCGGCACCGGAAACTACAACCCCGTCACGGCTCGCTTCTACACCGACATCAGCCTCCTCACCGCTCGTCCCGAGATCACCGACGCCGTCCTCCGCGTCTTCCGCTACCTCACCGCCGACTGGCAGGCCGGAACCGAAGCCTACCGTCCCCTCCTCGTCGCTCCCGTCACTCTCGCCCGCGACACCCTCGCTCTCATCGCCCGCGAGACCGCTCACGCCCGCGCCGGTCGTCCCGCACGCATCATCGCCAAGATGAACGCCCTGCTCGACGCTCCCACCATCGAAGCCCTCTACACCGCCTCGCAGGCCGGAGTCGAAATCGACCTCATCGTGCGAGGCATGTGCGCTCTTCGACCCGGCGTCCCCGGCCTCAGCGACCGCATCCGTGTCCGCTCCATCATCGGCCGTTTCCTCGAACACAGTCGCATCTTCTTCTTCGCCAACGGTGGCCCCGACGCCGGCCCCCAATCAGAAATCTTCTGCGGCAGCGCCGACTGGATGCGCCGCAATCTCTACGAGCGCTGCGAAGTCGTCTTCCCTGTTCTCGATCCCCTCGCAAAGCGCCGCTTGCGCCACGAAATCCTAGAGGCCTATCTCCGCGACAACACAAAGGCCCGCCTCATGCACCCCGACGGCTCTTACTTCCGCGTCCCCAAGACTGACCGCAGCCTCTCCGCTCAGGACTGGCTCATGGACCTCACCCACGATCCCTCGAAGCAGCTCGACTCCACCCAATCCATTGAAGTCCCCAGCACGCCTGAAGACGAAGCCGCAACCATCATGACCAGAGAACAGTCCGGCCTCTAAGAACCACAACCAAAGCATCACCTCGAAGCAACAACCAGCACGTCATCTCGACCGGAGCCGCGCAGATCTTCGCGCGGCGTAGCGAAGAGGCCCCTTTATCGGCTCTTACTGTTGTTCTTGTTCTTGTTCTTGCCTTTCTGTCTGTCATTCCCGAAGGCAATCTGCTTCTTCTTTTGCTCTCGCCGTTGTCCCGGCTCTTCCAACGTAGCAGGGGGCTTTAGCCCCCTGAACCCCTCCTGCAAACGAAGAGCTTTAGCCTTGGCGTTGCCAACCTGCCAACCTCTCATCGAATGCGCTAGAGTAAAGCTTGACTTGTGACCAGCGGATACGACCTATCAATCCGTGATTGCCGTATAAGATGGAACCCTCCACAAAGGACAGACACGCGTGAATCAGCATCATTCTGCATCGCCCTCAGCCCTCTTATTTTCCAGGCATCACGTCAAGTGGAACTCCAGTCTCGTCGTCGCCCTGGCACTTGCCGCGTCCATCCTTCTTCCGCATGCCAGCGCACAGACCACGACCACCCAGCCCGAAGACAAATATCAGCAGGGCCTCGAGCACCGCACCACCGTCAAAGTCCTTCCCAACGGCCTCACCCTCATCATCAGCGAGCGCCACGAAGCCCCCGTCTTTAGCTTCTACACTCTCGTCAACGCAGGCTCCGCCAACGATCCGCAAGGTGAGTCTGGCCTCGCCCACATGTTCTAGCACATCGCCTTCAAGGGCACCGACCAGATCGGCACCACCAACTATCCCGCCGAAAAAATCGCCCTCGCCAACGTCGAGACCGCCTACGCCGCCTACGACGCCGAGTTCCGCAAGCGAGTCGGTCAGGACCCGAAGCTTCTCCTCTCCCTCCATCAAAAATTCGAGGACGCCGTCAAGGCCGCACAAGCCTTTGTCATACCCAACCAGTTCTCCGAGATCGCCGAGTCCAACGGAGCCGTCGACCTCAACGCCTCCACCGCTGAAGACTCCACGCAATACTTCTGGTCCATGCCCTCCAACCGCCTCGAGCTCTGGGCCTATCTCGAGAGCAGCCGCATCAGCTCTCCCGTCGCCCGCGAGTTCTACAAGGAGCGCGACGTCGTCAACGAAGAACGCCGCATGCGCATTGACTCCTCCCCGCAGGGCCGCCTCGTCGAAGAGTTCCTCGCCGCCGCCTACATGGCTCATCCCTACGGCCGCCCCGGCGTGGGCTGGGAGTCCGACATCACCCAGGTCACCGCCACCGAGGCCGCCGCCTTCCACAAAAAGTATTACGTCCCCGCCAACATCGTCGTAGCCGTCGTCGGCGACATCGACACCAAAACTGCTCTCCCCATGCTCGAAAAATACTTCGGCCGCATTCCCGCCGGCCCTCGGCCCGAGCCCATGACCACCATCGAGCCTCCCCAGCACGCCGAGCGCACCGTGGTCCTGCACGAAGCCTCCCAGCCCATCTATCTCGAGGGCTACCACCGCCCCGACTACCGCGATCCCGACGACGCCACCTACTCCGCCATCACCGACATCTTCTCCAACGGCCGCACCTCCCGCCTCTACCGCGCCCTCGTCCGCGACCAGCGCCTCGCTCTCGTCGCCGAAGGCTTCAGCGGCTTTCCAGGAGTCAAATTCCCCGGCCTCTTCGCCTTCTTCGCCGTTCCTATGAGCGGCCACACCGCCGACGAAATGGGGCCCGCCATCCACAAGCAACTCGATCTCCTCAAAACCACCGACGTCTCGGACGCCGAACTCGAGCGCTTCAAAGCCCGCTCCCGCGCCACCCTCCTCGAGAGCCTCGGTGACAACGACTCCTTAGCCTCCGAGCTCGCCGACTACCAGACCCGCTTCGGCGACTACCGCGAAATCTTCCGCGAGCTCCACGCCATCGACGCCGTCACCAAAGCCGACATCCGCCGCGTCGCCCAGAAAACCTTCGTCGACAGCAACCGCACCGTCTCCCGCATCGAATTCCAGGCCCCCGCGCCACCTCCGCAGCCTCCCACCGCAACACCTGCCCCGGCAGGCAAAGGAGGTGCACGATGAACAATCTCAGCCTTAGTCTTTCTTTCTGTCATTCCCGAAGGGAATCTGCTTCTGGTTCTCGCCACGCAGCCAGACTAGCAGCAACCCTCCTCCTCACCACCACCCTCGCCCTCGCCCAGGCCCCCACCCCGCAATCCACGCCCACCCACCAGGCCCAGCCCTGGAAGTCCATCCCCATTCCCCCGCTCAACCCCTTCAAGCCCGTCGAGCCCACCAAGATCGACCTCCCCAACGGCGTCACCCTCTTCCTCGCCGAAGACCACGAGCTCCCCTTCATCAGCGGCTTCATCCGCATCCGCGGGGGCAGCCGTGACGAACCCGCAGACAAAGTCGGCCTCGTCTCCCTCTACGGCGAAACCTGGCGTACCAGTGGCTCCGCCCAGGCCACCGGCGACGCACTCGACGACTCCCTCGCCGCCAAGGCCGCCAGCATCGAAACCTCCGGAGGAGGCGCCGCCACCAGCGTCAGCTGGTCCAGCTTCGCCACCGACTTCGACAGCGTCTTCGCCTCCACCATGGACCTCCTCCTCCATCCCGCCTTCAAGGAGCCCAAACTCGACCTCGCCAAACGCAGCGAAATATCCTCCATCCTCCGCCGGAACGACGACGCCAGCTCCATCGCCGCCCGCGAGGCCGTCGAAATCGCCTACGGCAAGACCAATCCCTACGGCCGCGAGCCCGAAATCGGCACCGTCTCCGCCGTCAAACTCGACGACCTCACCGCCTGGCACGACCGCACCGTCGTCGGCAGCAACCTCATCATCGGTGTCATCGGCGACTTCGACTCCAAGACCATGGAGCAGAAACTCCGCGCCGCCTTCGAGCCCCTCCCCGCCGGCACCAAACTCATCACCCCCAAGATCACCTTCGCCGAGCCCACGCCCGGCATCTACTTCGCCAATAAATCCGACGTCGACCAGTCCAACATCTACATGGTCGGCCTCGGCACCCAGCAGGACAACCCCGACTTCTACGCCCTCAGCGTCATGAACGAGGTCTTCTCCGGAGGCTTCGGCTCCCGCGTCGTCCAGGACGTCCGCACCAGGCTCGGCCTCGCCTACTCCGTCGGAGGCAGCTTCGGCGCAGCCTACGACCACCCCGGCCTCTTCGCCGTCGGCGCCGGAACCAAGAGCGTCAGCACCGTCCCCGCCGCCAAGGAAATCCTCGTCGACATCGCCAAGCTCCGCACCGAGCCACCCACCGAAGTCGAGCTCCGCCGCGCCAAGGACGCCCTCCTCAACTCCTTCATCTTCCGCTACGACTCCCCCGAAAAAGTCCTCGGCGAGCAGGTCACCCTCGCCGTCTATGGCTACCCCTCCGACTTCCTCGAGCGCTACCGCACCGGCATCGAAAAGGTCACCTCCGCTGACATCTCCCGCGTAGCCCAGAAGTACGTCCAGCCCGAAAAGCTAGCCATCGTAGTCGTAGGCAACAACCCCGAAATCACCCCACCCCTCTCCGCGCTAGGCAAAGTAACCACCCTCGACACCACCATCCCCGGAGCCCCACCCCAGCAGCAATAGCCCTCAACCATCCAACCCATGCCTACGACGCAGCCCACCTCCACCTACGACTGCACTCCTCCCCCTCTGCTCTTTGCCTACAAGTTCACCGGCAAAGAAAGAGACATAGAATCCGGGCTCGACTACTTCGGAGCAAGGTACTACGGTTCGTCGGTGGGCCGCTGGATGTCCCCAGACTGGAGCGCGAAGGAAGAGCCAGTCCCCTATGCCAAACTCGACAATCCGCAATCGCTTAATCTCTACGCTTACGTAGGGAATAATCCACTATCGAACTCTGACACCGATGGGCATGTTTGCATCAGTCATGTAAACGCAAATAGCGGTTTCTGCACCAGGGCTGCTGAATACTCACAATTCAATGCCAATCCCGCCATCAACTCGAAGACGGTCTTCTTCGATGCCGCAGCCGAGGTCTCAACTGCTCTCAACAATGTGAGCACCAACGCAGGCCGACTGTTCTTTAGTTCGGAAACTGTCGCCGTCCTCAACGACATCGGTGAAAGCCTACTTTCGATAAACGAGACAAACGCACAGAGAATTGCGAGCGGAACCTTCAGCGGAGGTTCTGATATAGATCACGCGATGGTGGTTATCGAACAAACACAGGTACAGAGTGTGCTCAATGCTCTCAGCCAAGCCCACCCAGACGGGTATGCGGAGGTTATATCCCAAGTGAACTCTGCCATGAACTCAGTAGCAGGAAGAGCAAGCGGGTTTTTTGCAGACCGCGACTACAACGAAGTGTTGCAAGGCGTAATAAAGTCTCTGGGCCGCCCTCTTGATTTCTCAAGCTATAACGATCGTGTGCGCTTGGGTAATGCAATGGTCGAGCATAAACGCAAGCAAAAAGCGCTAGTACCCGGAGGATGTCCTGCTGAATTTTCCCGCTGTAACTAATAGGCCACACTGGCCACGTACGTTTTACCGTGAGGGAAATATGTCATATGGGTATAGGTTCGGTGCATGGTTGGTGGAGATGTTCGCCGAAGCGCTGTCGTTTTCCATTCTGGCTATAGTCATTAGCCATGCTGGCTTTCCCACGGTAAGAGATATCGCTGCCCTTACAGTCGCCGCATTCACTTGCTTCGGTATATCCGGTTATGTGATAACCACGTTGGTGATGCGCCTCGCTCTTCATGGGAGTTGGTCGCATAGGTATCCAGTCATCGCGCCGATACTGTTCCTGGCGCATTTTGAGGTAATGAATGTACTTGTGCCTGGTGGCCTTCTGGACACTCGTAATCGCCTTGTGTTTAGAGTGATTGGTTTTGGCGTAGTACTTGTCGTCGCAACTGCAATATCTCTAGTGCTAGAACGTATAGAGAAAGGGGGTTTACCATCGAGAGCCGATAACGCATAACCGGCAAAGAAAGAGACGCCGAATCAGGAAACGACTACTTCGGCGCCAGGTATTACGGATCTACGATGGGGAGATTTATGAGGCGGGTGGCCCACATCTAACCTCCATCCTCCTCCACGATGGGTGCCCCATATCTCGATTTTGAGATGTGGGTTTCCAGAATGCCCGACTCAGCCAACAATCTCTGTGCAAGCTCCGTCCTCCGCGCAAAAATCCACGGAGACTCAATCTCCACCGCTCCATCGACCCCCGTATCCCAGTGCCGATAGCTCGACCACGCCCAATCCTTCGGGTGTGCCACCAGGCCCCTCACCATAGGGTTGCGATGCATATAACGGCGTTTCCCCAACCGCTTCTCATCGCTGAATACATTAAAGTCATAAAACCTCCGCTGCCAGAACGGTCGCGGCAATGACCGTCGTGCCACTGATATCTTCAGCGCCTGCACCGCAACCGAAAGCGTGACATCCTTCGGCTCACTCCCCCACACCCACCCCTCCGAAAATCCCTGTCAAGCCCCCTTCCACCCAAAATCTCCCCCAACCCCAACAAACCAAACCAGATAATAATTCCAAAAGCCCGGCATAATCACCCCGTCCCACTCTCTATAATTGAAGTAGACCCCCAAAACCCCAGCACCGTGGCACGACGAGACTGATCTAACCCTCATCGAATGAATATCTTGCCCGTAACCCCTTTAGAATGAACCGAGTGAAAGCAGGCCTTCACCCACATCTTACTCATTCCAAACAAATTGACTACGGAAAAGTGAAAGCAAGGGGGGAGGGGGGGTACGCCACTCCCAAACCTTTCGCGCCGCACCCTCTCGACCCATTGAAGCCACCTCACCACCCACACCCCGCAACCTCCATCCCGCCACAAATCCCACGCCACACCACTCCCCAGACCGCTATCCTCCACTCGCCAAACTGCTAAACTCGTCTAGTCGAGGCACGGCTCCGAACCCCCGTGTCCCCAAGGAGCACATCATGGCACACAACGGAAACGGCACCCACAATAACCCCACCAGCCTCCGCCTCAAGACCGGCCTCGCCGAGATGCTCAAAGGTGGCGTCATCATGGACGTCATGGACGTCGACCAGGCCATCATCGCCGAGCAGGCCGGTGCCGTCGCCGTCATGGCCCTCGAGCGAGTTCCAGCCATGATCCGCGCCCAGGGAGGAGTCGCCCGCATGTCCCATCCAGGCATGATCAAGGCCATCCAGAAGGCCGTCAGCATCCCCGTCATGGCCAAGGCACGCATCGGACACTTCGTCGAAGCCCAGGTCCTCGAAACCCTCTCAGTAGACTTCATCGACGAGTCCGAAGTCCTCACCCCAGCCGACGAGCTCCACCACATCGACAAGCACGCCTTCAAGACCCCCTTCGTCTGCGGAGCCAAGGACCTCGGCGAAGCTCTCCGCCGCATCGCCGAAGGAGCAGCCCTCATCCGCACCAAGGGCGAACCCGGCACCGGCGACGTCATCCACGCCGTCCGCCACATGCGCCAGATCACCTCCGAGATCAAGGCCCTCACCGTCCTCTCCGACCAGGAACTCTACGCCGCCGCCAAGAACCTCCGCGCTCCCTACGAACTCGTCGTCTCGGTCGCGCGCACCGGCAAGCTCCCCGTCCCCAACTTCTCCGCCGGCGGCATCGCCACCCCGGCCGACGCGGCCCTCATGATGCAGCTCGGTGCAGAAACCGTCTTCGTCGGCTCAGGAATCTTCATGAAGGAAGGCAACATCCGCCTCGAAGTAGGTCTCGCTCCCGACGGCACACCGCTCGCTCCCGAAGAGCGCGCCGAGGCCGAATCCCGCGCCAAAGCCATCGTCCGCGCAGCCACTCACTTCGACAATCCCGCCATCGTAGCCGAAGCCTCCGAAGACTGCCTCGGAGCCATGAAGGGCCTCGCCGTCGGAACCATCGAAGAAGCCGACATGATGCAGAACCGCGGCTGGTAATCTTCCACATCATCACTGAAGCTCGAATCTGCCAAACAACACCGATTCCCCGCGAGGCATCGTAATAAGTGGCGCAGTATGCGTTACATTGCACCTCAAAGGATATCTGATGAAAAAGCTGATTCAGCTTGCACTTCTCGCCGCGTTCGTCACCACCACTGCCCACGCGGCGGACAAAGCCAAACTTGACGAGCGCATCGAAGCCGCTCACGAAGTTCTACACGCCCTAATGGCAACTCCTGATCGCGGCATCCCGGACAACATTGCCGAGAAGGCCACCTGTGTCGCCGTGATCCCCAGCTTCAAGAAGGCCGCATTCGTTGTCGGCGCGCAGTACGGCCAGGGAGTAGTCTCCTGCCGCACCCCTCATGGCTGGAGCGCTCCTGCATTCATCCAGCTCACCGGAGCAAGCTTCGGCTTCCAGATCGGCGGCCAAGCCACCGACCTCGTTCTCGTCGCTATGACCCACGATGGCTTCCAACGCCTGCTTCATGACAAGGTCAAACTCGGCGGAGATGCCTCCGTCGCCGCTGGTCCCGTCGGTCGCAGCTCGCAAGCCTCCACCACCGAGCTAGCCAACGCTGGCTTCCTCTCCTACTCCCGAAATAAGGGCATCTTCGCCGGCATCGACCTTTCTGGCGATGTAGTGAACCAGAACCAGGAAGACACTGCAACTTACTACGGCCACGACGTTCCCTACCAGAAAATTCTGGAAGGCGGCGTGACCCCACACCCCTCCTCCATGCGCTTCGTCCGCACGGTAAACGAGCTCTTCCACGCCGAAGCTCGCAACACCAACTAATAGCCCAGCATTGACACCCAAGGCCCGGCCCTGATCAGGAGCCGGGCCTTTCCGCGTCCTTCTCAAATCAAAACTCTACACCCAACCCCCATCCACCACATAGCTCTGGCTCGTAATAGCAGAGCTATCGTCGGCAGCAAGAAACAAGACCAGCCGCGCCACCTCGTCCGGCAGAATCATTCGCTTCAACGCCTGATTCGCGAGCACCTCCGCCTTGTACTGCTCCGTAAACCAAAGCCGCTTCTGCCTTTCGGTTACGATCGCTCCGGGCATCACGCAATTCACCCTCACCTCGTCACCGCCAAACTCATGCGCCAGCGTGCGAGTCATGCCCACAACCGCAGCCTTCGCCGCAACATACACAGGAACATTCGTCGACGGTATCACCCACGCGATCGACCCCATGTTGATGATCGATCCGCGCCTTGCCGTCCGCATCGACGGAGCAACAGCTTGCACCATGAAGAACTGCTGCTTCAGGTTGATCGCCATTGTTCGGTCCCACGACTCCGGCGTAACCGACTCCACCGAATGCCGGGTATCGTTGCCAGCATTGTTGACCAGCACATCCACGGCACCAAACCGATCCACAATCTCCAACACAGTCCTCTGCAATACTAAGACTTCCGTCAGATCGCACGGATAATATGCAGGAGCACGAAGCCCTTCCGCGACCAGCCTCGAGATCAAGCGCTCCGCAGCAGCATCCTGAATATCCAGGAACACCACCCGGGCCTGCTGTCGCACAAACGCCTCGACAACTGCCTCGCCAATCCCGCTCGCGCCTCCAGTCACCACCACCACACGCTCTTCAAGGCTCGGGTACACCGCAGCTTTGCTCATCCTCTTCATCGGAGCATTATCGCCCGAGAGCAGACTTTCAGTCTTCACTCGTCCATGCACTAAAATTGAAGAGTGCCACATATCCCAACCATCGGTGTCCTGGCCCTCCAGGGCGCCTTCGAAGTCCATGCCCGCCGTCTGGCCTCGCTTGGCGCCAACACGCTTCTCGTCCGCCGCCCGAACCAACTCACCAACCTCGACGCCCTTGTAATCCCCGGCGGCGAATCCACCACGTTCCTCAAGCATCTCGAGCGCGAAGGCTTCTACGACACTCTGAACACCTTCGTCCACACCAAGCCAATCTTCGGCACCTGCGCCGGCTGCATCCTCCTCGCGAAGGAAGTAACCAATCCCCCACAACCCTCTTTCGGCGTTCTCGACATATCAGTCGAGCGCAACGCCTACGGACGCCAGAACGACTCCGCCATCATCACCGCCGATACCTCCCTCCCCGGTGGCCCCCTCGAGATGGTCTTCATCCGAGCCCCACGCATCACCCGCCTCGGCTCCGCCATCGAAACCCTCGCCACCCGCGACGGCTCCCCCACCCTCATTCGTCAGGGCCGCTTGCTAGCAGCCACCTTCCACCCCGAACTTACCGACGACTTCCGCGTCCACCAACTCTTCCTCGACATCGTCCAGAAGGCAACGACTTAGCCAAGGAGCTTCGACGTCGCCTTGGCCGTTACTCTCGTCGGCTCCGTCGCAACACTCGTCAACGGATTATTTGGGATACCGCTCCCAGATGCGCGGCAAGAGCTAGGCATTCTGGATCACGCGAGTGCATTCAGGAAGGGAGGGTCTGTCATCGGGAAAACAGCGGCACTTAAGACCGTCCAGCGAAGACCTGGAATAGCAACTTCGTCAATTTAATTACTTGCAGACAAGCTCGACCCTCATCTGCAAGGGATGTTTACTGACGTCAACTCTCTAGATCTCTGCACTAGCGAGGGCACGGCTATAGGCCGCCAACAGCTGCCTTCGAAGTTCGGCAGCTTTAGTCTGGTTTGGATGGTCAGCAGAAGTATTTCGACAACTAGAGATCGTAGTTTCAAAACTATGCAGGAGCTGCTTGCATGGTTCGCAAGCATTCAAGTGAGTTTCCATTTCCGAACAGGAAAAATCATCCAACTGCCCGTCAAGGTAATCCAGAAGACCGGAGAACATCTTTCTACAGTGGCCGGGGACATTTGGCGACCTCCGCTTTCGCTTCTTGACGCCGCCAGTTGTAGTGGCGCCTGGCTTCGCGAGTTCTTTGCGCATGAATAGGCGTGCCCTATGCAAGCGCATATGCACCGTTGCAGGCCTCAGACCCGTAATATCTGCAACCTCATCGTCGCTCAGACCTTCCATGTCGCGGAGCACAATCACTATGCGGTAGTGTGGGGGCAACTTTCGGATCGCTTCACGAACTCGCTCGTCCCGTTGTCCACGAATAGCGGCCCACTCTGGACTGCTGTTAGGACCCAGACTGAAGGCCTCCAACTCTTCGCCGTTCGGCATTAACTCTTCTAGTGACATCTCTACTTTTGGAGCGAACTTACTCTTGCGCCGACTTAGGAGACAACTGTTCCGCGCTACCTTATAAAGCCAGACGGCTAAAGCTTTGGAACTTGTAAATGTAGGCAGATATGGAAGCGACTTGATGAGAACTTCCTGCATCGTGTCTTCGGCATCCTCCTGTTGCCCACATACGCGCATACTGAAGGAAAAGATTGACGTTTGCAGGAGTTCCAGAGCTTTCTCCAGAGCATCGACATCACCACGCTTTAGGAGTTGAACCGCTTGTTCAACATCAGACCGCATCTTTGCAACTCCAGCCCAATGTCCATTCATCGGAACGTAATACCATGCCGCAACCAATCACTAGAGTTGGGTAACATGGCTATGAACCATAAGAACAGAAAATTCCAATCAAGGCTAGGAGTAGCTACTCAACAACTTCGGACGCAGAGTTCGAGCAAAAGCGATTACCTTTTCTTCAGTGATCGAGATACGTGACTCCTTTCGATCGACGAGTCAAGCTTTCCGATTTTTGAGAAATGACCGCGAGGTATCGTGAGCGAGATGAAATCGTCCGACCGATCATGGCTCTCTCACATGTCCGCCTCTACGAGCCATGAATACAACCCAATGTTGGTTGATTTCACATTGCCGAAGCCCGACTCATTCAATTCCGTTTCAACGCCCGCTGACGCAATCCGATGATCAGTGGGTGGGCCCGCGATGCGCTCTACATCAGGTCTCCAGTCAAGGATAGCAATCCTGCCCGTTGGCTTCAGCACACGCTTTGCTTCCAAAAGAACTGCTTCTCGATCCTCCAACTCGTGCCACACATTGGCCGTAAGATAGAGGTCACAAACTGCTGCAGGAAGTGTCGTAGAAGATGCTTCAGCATGCACCACAATGATGTTCTTTAGCCCTTCCTTCACCATCTTGGCTGAAATCCATTCGAGCATCTGTTCCTGGGCATCAACCGCGTAAACAAGGCCGTTGGAACCAACTATTTGAGCAAGAGGTACGGCAAAGTACCCTGTGCCCGCGCCAACGTCTGCCACAGTCTGCCCTGACTTCAAGGCAAGCGCGGCTAAGACGACTGTCGGCGGGAGCCAAACGAGCCGCTCAGGGTCTTCCAGACGCTGGGCCTGTGATGCAGGGAATCGCTTCTCATTCATGCCCGCTTCACCGAACCCGTCTCGGGCAGTTTCATCATCCGAAAAATGGCCATGGCTGGGCACCAATTGGTAAAGCCAGACTGAAATAGATTGAGGCCGACTAGTGCCGTTAGCCAAAGCCAGTTAAGGGACACCCAATGTCCGAGGGCTAGTGAGATCAGGATAACGGCACCGGCAAGCAAGCGAAGAGCGCGATCAACTGTCATGGTTATTCTCCTTCTGATTCAAGCGGAATTGTTCTATTTTCATCCTCGGCTTTGCCAGCATTCATCATGTAGTACAGCACTGGCACAGCAGGCCATGATAGGAAGGTGGAAGCCACTCCACCGGCAATCAGAGACAGGCCGAGCCCCTGAAAGATTGGGTCGCTAAGGATTACGCTAGCGCCCACAACTACGCCTGCGGCGGTGAGCAGCACCGGTCGCAGGCGAACCGCCCCGGCATCGATCACTGCCTCTGCAAGCGGAACGCCTTGATTCCTTCGCAACTCAATGAAGTCAACTACGATAATAGAGTTGCGAACAATAATCCCCGCCCCCGCAATAAAGCCAATCATCGAAGTGGCGGTGAAGAATGCGCCGAGCATGGCATGCGCGGGAAGGATGCCTATCAGCGTGAGTGGAATTGGCGCCATGATCGCGAGAGGTATAGTGAAAGACCTAAACCATCCCACCACAAGCACATAAATAAGGATTAGAACGGCTGCGAACGCGAGTCCCAAGTCGCGAAAGACTTCGATTGTTATTTGCCATTCGCCGTCCCACTTCATCGAATAGTGGTCAGTCGATCCAGGTTGCACCGCGTTGTAGCGGACCAGGTGGTCACCATCGGGTAACTTCAGTTTGTCCAGAGACTTATTCATCTTCAAAATTGCATAGACCGGACTCTCTTCCGCTCCTGCCAAATCACCTGTTACGTAAACCACGCGCATCAGATTCTTGTGATAGATGCTCGGCTGGAGAGTCGTTTGTTCCACATCCACCAGCTCGCGCAGCGATACCATGCTGCCGTCCGCTCCCCGCATCTTGATGTTCTCCAGAGCTTGCTCGGATGAACGCTCTGAGCGCTCAAGTTCCACAGTCGTCGGCACTACCTCTCTCGAATGCTGCGAGTGAAGCAAGCCAGCTTCCATACCGGAGCTTGCCAATTGCAGAGTCTGCGCTACCTCCGCGACCGCTATGCCATGCAGCGATGCTTTCGCTCCATCGACATGGATCTCCAGTTGCTTCTGCGGATATTCCATATACCAATCCGTATCCACCACGCCACTGGTCTGCTTGAAGATCTGCCTAATCTGCCGAGCCACATTAACTTGTCCCGCAAGATTCGGACCATAGACTTCAGCCACTAATGTCTGAAGAACAGGGGGACCCGGGGGCACCTCTGAGACCTGAATGCGTGCACCATATTTATTCGCAATATTCACCAACTCAGGGCGCAATCGCTTAGCGATGTCGTGGCTCTGCACCCTGCGCTCGTTCGGGGGCAGAAGATTAACTTGGATATCCGCCTGATTCGGCTGCTGTCGAAGGTAATAGTGGCGCACAAGGCCATTGAAGTTGTAAGGCCCCGATGTCCCCGCGTAAATCTGGAAGTTCAGCACCTCATTCTGATGGCTTAGATACCCACCCATCGCTTGCGCGACCCGAGTTGTTTGCTCCAGAGGAGTTCCATCCGGCATGTTGATAATGACCTGAAACTCACTCTTATTATCGAAGGGCAGCATCTTTACGAGCACGAGGCCAAGGGGCACTAGCGCTGCGGACCCTAACAATAACAACACCACCGTTCCCAGAAACATCCAACGGTTTCGAGCCCTGTTTAATAGTGGCCACATCAATCGTCGGTAGAACCTTATAAGCCAGCTTTCCTTCTCGGGAGTCAGCGTGTGCGCTCCACTCAGATGTCCGCTGAGAAGCCGCAATGCAGCCCATGGAGAGACGACAAACGCCACGATGAGCGAGAACATCATTGCCACGGATGCGCCCACCGGGATCGGTCGCATGTAAGGGCCCATGAGTCCGCGCACTAGGGCCATCGGAAGAATCGCAGCAATCACGGTAAACGTTGCGAGGATTGTTGGATTCCCAACCTCAGCAACCGCCTCAATAGCTACGTCACCAAGCGGACGGCCGCGACTCTCCGGGAGTCGGAAATGCCGAACCATATTCTCCACCACTACGATCGCATCGTCCACCAAGATACCGATACTGAAGATGAGCGCGAACAGAGTTACCCGGTTCAACGTATACCCAAGCAGATAGAAAATCACCAGTGTCAGAGCCAGCGTTACCGGGATCGCTAGCAGCACTACACCTGATTCCCTCCACCCCAGGAACAACGCGACGAGAAACGTCACCGAGAGCGTCGCCAGCAGCAGATGCTCCAGCAAGGCGTCAGACTTGTCCTTCGCCGTCACCCCGTAGTTACGTGTGGACGTAATATTCAGATCGGCCGGCAACGTCACGCCCCGCATGTCCGCAACGCGCTTTAGAACCGCGTTCGCAATGTCTGTCGCATTGGTGCCCTTGCGCTTCGCGATAGTAATTGTGACAGCAGGATAGTCCTTTGGAACCGCACCTTTATCGCCCGCTTGGGTTGTGCCAAACAGAACGTAGTCCGTTGCTTCCGCCGGGCCATCCACAATCTTGTCGGCCACGTCTCGTAAGTACATCGGATGTCCATTGGCGACGCCGAGAACCACTCCTTCAAGGTCCGCTGCGTCGCGAAACAGATTACCAGCATCAACCAATATCTCTTGGTTGCCCTCCGCAAACTCACCCGCCTGTGTCCTGGCATTAGCCGCCCTAAGCTGCTGTACGACAGTTTCTGGAGCAATCCCGAATGCGGCGAGCTTCGCACTGCTCAGTATCACTCGCATCGCGCGCGTTTGACCGCCAATCACCGTGGTCTCAGAGACATCAGGAATCTGCCGGATGGTATTTTGCACTTCATTCGCCATCTGCCGCAGTTGATACCCGTCGTAATGCTCGCCCCAAAGCGTCACCGCAAGGATAGGAACATCGTCGATGGAGTGAACTTTGACCAACGGTTGCGATGTGCCGACTGGCATCCGATCTGCATTCGAATAGAGTTTGCTGTACGCCTTGACCAGTGCATCCTCTTCAGATGTCCCAACGAGGAACCGCACGATGACCAGGCTCTTCCCCGGGCTTGAGATCGAGTAGACATACTGCACACCCGGAATCTCATGCATCAGGGACTCTACAGGGTTGGTAACGCGCTGCTCCACCTCTGCTGGCGATGCGCCCGGCATCGCTGTCATCACATCGAGCATTGGGACCTGGATCTGCGGGTCTTCCTCGCGAGGAATCGCCATCACCGCAAAAGCGCCGAGCACCAAAGAGCCCACCACGATCAGCGGGGTCAACTTCGAATTCAAAAATGCGCGCGCTAACTTGCCTGCTATGCCAAGAGGTTGATTCATGGCTGGGCCTCGATACGCTTTCCTGCCAGGTCACGGTCGCCCGGATTGTTGACCAAAGTCTCGCCATCACCAAGCCCGGAGAGAACTTCTATCTGCTCTCCATGCTGGTTGCCAAGGGTCACATAGCGCAGTTGGGCGAGACCCCCAGTGTCGATAGCGTATACGCAGGCCAGCGACCCACGCATCACCACCGCCGAATGCGGCACACTAATCATGGCTCGCGTTCCACCCTGAAACGCAGCTGTCCCGTACGTTCCTGCGCGCAGTCCCCTCTGAGCCGACAGATCCAGTTTTACTTGAAAGCTGCGGCTTGCAGGATCAGCCTCCGGAATAATCTGCGCTACCGTACCGGTCATTTCACTGTGCCCCACTCCGTCGATCTTCACTGGAATCTTCATTCCCTGCCGGATCGTGCTTATCAGAGATTCGTCGACCATCGTATTAAGCTGAAGCGGACCGTCACGATCAATCTGGAGCAGTGGAACTCCTGGCGAAGCCAGCGTCCCAGGGTCGGCCGTGCGCGCCGTCACGATGCCGTTAAAAGGAGCTCGTATTTGCGTGTACGACAGCTGTGTGCGTGTAGCTGCTACCTCTGCCTTCGCCGCTTCACTCTGCGCAGCAAGCGATTCGAGCCTCAACTGCGCAGCTTCCGATCTTTTCTCAACCTCGTCGAACTCCTGCGGACTCACACTCTTTTGATCCTTCAACATCTGGTAGCGTGCCAGGGTGCTTGCAGCCAACGAGGCGTCTGTGCGTCCAGCCATCTGCTGCTTCTCGACTGCCTCTCCGGCCGCACTTGCCTGATTCAACGCCGAACGCAGAGCGGCATCATCGAGTACCACTAGTAGCTGTCCGGAATGCACCCTGTCGCCAGCCTGGACCAATACTTGGCGGATACGCTCCGACACCTGCGAGGAAATGACAGCAGACTCCTTTGCATGAATGGTGCCCGTCGTCCAGATCGACTGCTGCCCCTGCTGTTCTACGCTTTTGACAAGCTGACCCTGCGCTGTCGCCGGTGCTTGCGGATTTGGTTTGCTTCCGTCGTTACAACCCAGGATCAGGAAGACAGGTGTGACAATTAGTAGAGAGAAAAAAGTTAGCTTCATTGCAGGGTCTCCGCTGAATCGGGGGTAAGTGTTCCAGTCGCATAAAGGAGGTTTGCATAGGCAACGGTATTTCCATACACTGCGCGCCAGTAGTCGTCTTGACTGAGCCGCTGTGCGTCTTCTGCTCGCAACAATTCAGTCATCGTAGATAACCCAGCCTTGTAGCGATTCTGCACAATCCGGAGACTCTCCGCCGCCTGCTCCGTAGATGCCTCGGCCGTTTTTACAATCTGTTCGGCAGTCTGATGCTGACTGTAGGCACTTCGAACGGCGAGGCGAATCTGCTGCTCTGTCGACTGCTCCTGGGCATCGGCCTTTTGGCGCGCCGCCTGTTGCTGTGCGAGTTGTTGACGTTTAGTAAGAGGAAGGAGATCCAACCGAAGCTGAACACCGGCGACCCAATTGTTCCCTCCGTTGCCAGCGAACGAGTCGCGATCCATCTCCCAGTTACCGTATGCACTGACCTGGGGACCAAAAGCTGATTTCGCAGCCCTCACTCCGGCGACCTGTGCAGACTTCATCTGCTGAAGCGCTTTCAGATCAGGTCGAGTCTTTAAGGCACTGGAAATTTCGTCTGTGAGAACTCCATCCGGGTAGCTTCGTGGTTCGATCGGCTTTAACGTTGCTCGCGATTGCATCTCGGTTCCCATAGCTGACTCCAACTGGGCCCATCCAACATCAAGATCACCCTGCGCCGCAAGGAGTTCCTGCTGTCGCTCCGAAAGATTCACCTGCGCCGCGAGCATGTCTGAATCCACCGCCAACCCAGCAGCAACCTTGGTCTTCGAGTCCGAAGACAGCATCTCTGCCGTCGCTTCCTGGTGTTGTGCTACATCGACCCGCCGTTCTGCGAACAGCACCGACTGATAGGCTTCCACAACCCGCATGACAATGCCCTGCTTCACCTGTTCACTCATGGAAGAAGCACCTTCTGCTCCCAGTCGTGCTCCCTTGATCTGTTGCTGGGTGCCAAACCAGTTGAAGATCATCCACGACCCGTCAAATCGCGTCGCAAAGTTGCCAATCGGCGAAGGACGATTCAGGGAGTTCAGAGCAAAGTCGCTCTGGGCAAACTGCTGCTGGCGTAACCGCGTACCGAACACATAGACTGGATCGTTGCCACGTGAGATGTCTTCTGTAAAATTCAAGCGAGGCCATAGCCCCGTGCGCGCAAGCCCGACTCCGGCCTTGGCTGCGTTTACATCCGCCTGCGCCACTGCTGCATCTGGATTTCTTCCCAATGCTTGGTCAATCGCTTGCCGTAACGTTAGGGATGGCCCCTGTGCATCCGCAGCGAGCCACGTTATACCCAGCAGCAACAACATCCAATTGCCAGCACGAATCCCGTTCCGCATAGCCTGAAACCTCGTCTCCCAATGTATTCACCTCAATAAATACATTTGGTACGGAAATCGTTACACCAAATCGAAAGTTTTTTTGTGATTAACCGCACTAAGCCTGAGGAAGCAGGAGCGTCCTCCGCCGAGTCGACAATTGTCATCGGCGATCAATCGTTCGGCGATACTTCGATGCGACCGATTCAAAAGGCTACGCGCCTCAGGTCCGTCTATTCGCGACTCGAAATACAACTAATCCATTACCAAGTACGCTTATACGAGGCTCGCGGCCCTCCATACCCGCCTCTTGCCCGGAGAATCGGCCTCACCCCTGAAATAAAAAGGGCCAACCAGGTTGGTTGGCCTTTGTCCAGCCCTCGCAGATTGCGCTAACGCGCTTCCGGACTGATATTGCATTTGGACGACCCAATCTGGGTGTCGAACCGCTGGCCAACGGGTGCTATCACTCTCGCTGCGCCGCATAGGTCGTAATTCACAAACACTCGGCGCCCGCTCACCTTGTCCAACTGTAGAAAAGTCCTCGTCCCTGGAGTAGCGCGGGAATTAGTAATCGCCACCCCGGCCCCCGTTTGAAGATAGATTGCAGCGCCGGTCGCGTCCTGTGCTTGACGTCCTGCAAAGTCATCGAGTGTGAGATCGCTGAAGTCTTCGATATGCAAACCATTTGAGAAATAGCTGGGCATGGAGTCCGCCCAGTCGATCTGGACATCCCTCAGGCGCAAGCCGACCACGTGCCTTGCATAAAGGGCCGGTATATCACTCTTGATGATGCCAAAACGGGGACTCGTTGCCGTCCAACGCAGGTCCAGATTGCCGCCAACGTTCTCGCTCAGAGGCGCGGCCGGCGGAATCAAATGCAACCGAACGCCGTTGAGTTCGACCCCGGTAATCGGCGTTCCTTCGCCACCCCATAGCAACGCTCCACTCTCGGCTTCAGCCGTAATGTCATTGAAGACAACATTGCGCACCCTTACGCCGCATGGAATAGCCCTTACGCAGGGCTGGACCGCGATATAGATCGGCTCCGCTTTGCCCCACCAGTCACCGGCAATTAAGTGCGTACGGATGACGATGTCCGAGAACGTAACATCTTCAGTCGGTCGATTTTCCTGTCCCACATACCCGTTCGCGAAGATTGCGATGCCGCGGTTGGTATCCATCGTCAGCGATGTAAACGTGCTCAGATTTGTGCTTTCAAGACGAATCGCTGCAGACCGGGATGCGATGGAACAGTTGCTGACGTTAACATGCTCGCTACCAACAATAGCGAAGCCGTCATCACCGGTATCGATAGTGCAGTTCGTGATCTCGACATTACGACACTTCATGCAGTCGATGCCGTCATTGTTAGGCACCTTTGGATCATTGAGTATCTGGATATCGGAAATCTTGGCACCTTCCACATCTTGTAAGTGCAATGTCCAGTTCGGAGATTGCCGCAGTGTGATGCCGTGAAGTCTCACATTCTTGCAGTGGAAGAAGACGATCATCGTTCCGGGACGATTCACGGGCTCGACTGGACCATAGTCGAGAGAAGTCATCGCAGCCTCATACGCTGCCGGGTTGCGCACATAGTGTGCGTCGTAATCCTGGCCACCATGGGAGGTCTGCATCCCCATGAACGTATCGCCCTCTCCATCGATCTCGCCTTGCCCTTCGATAGAGATATCCTCTGCATTCTTCGCAATCAGCATGCCAAGGACAGTTCCCTCACCCGTGATATCAACACCGTAATGCCGTGCAAATCCAAACGGAGGGCTGTCAAGATACTGATGGATATCATGACTGCCAACAAGGGCCGCGCCACTCTCAAGGAATAGATGGATGTGGCTGTAGAGTTGCACCGTCCCAATCACGTAGCGACCTGGGCCAAAATATACGGTCCCTCCTCCCTGCTGCACACAAGCTGCGATCGCGGCAGAAATGGCCTTGGTATCGAGGGTCGTACCATCACCCTTAGCTCCATAAGCGCGCACATTACAGACCGGAAGGGACTGCGCTAATACGCGAACACTAAGCAACAAAAGCAAGAGTGGCAGGTAGAGTCTTTTCAACGAAGTGACCTCATGAATTCGAAACTGTGCCCCGATCGCATCGTCCATCTAAACCACATCGTCCTGGAGCGCTGTCCATGATACCGATAACAAGAGGAGTTGTCGCTTAGTTTCTCTTGGCAGCTCTAACGTTGGCGTATCGCTGAGTCGCCAAATCCTGCCCTCTGATGACGCAAGCATCGGGAGCAACCCCGGCCGCTACGTCGCAGATAGATAGCGCCACGCATCGCCAGATAGCTTATGGAACTGGTACACTCGTGGTGGGACCTAGGTACTGTTACCGCAGTGCGAAGGGGCGAACCCGATCACTGCGCCAGTCCAACTATTTCACCGCTCCTGCGGCATTCAAGGCAATGTTCCAACCATGTTGATACTTCTCGTTATTCTGCACGTCATCGTCTGTTTCTTCCTTATCGGCGTCGTTCTGATCCAGCAAGGCAAGTCAGCCGACCTGGCTGGCGCCTTCGGCGGACAGGGTTCACAGACTGCCTTTGGACCCCGCGGTGCAGCCAATCTGTTAACCCGCTTAACCACTTGGTCGGCAATCATCTTCATGATTACATCGATCGCCCTTACGGTAGTCCTGTCGCGTAGCAGCAGCAATCGCTCAGTGCTCTCGGATGTGCCGAGCAGTCAAAGCACTCCTGCTAAGAAGTAGAGCAACCTTCCGTTGCTATAGAAAAGCGCAGGCCCATCGCCTGCGCTTTTTCTCGTGCGTCTTATCTTGAGGCCTATCCATGATCCGTGAAACATTTCCGGTCGGACTGCTCGGCTGCAACTGCACCATCCTCGGCGATGAAGCCTCTCATGAGGCTATCCTAGTCGATCCTGGTTACGATATTCCGCGCATTCTGGCGCTGCTAACAAAGCATCGTCTGAAGGTCAAGAAGATCGTCGTGACTCACGCTCACATCGACCATATTGCCAGCGCTCAAAGTCTCAAAGAGATCACCGGAGCACCAATTTTATACAGCCAGGTCGACCTGCCCCTGGTGGCCATGATGGATGTTCAGGCCGGATGGCTCGGTCTGCCGGTGTCTACGGTCCTCCCTCCCGACCACTCGCCTCTGGATCACGAGGTGGTCGACGTCTCGGGGATCAACTGCGAGGTGATCTACACTCCAGGGCACACGGAGGGAAGCCTATGCCTCTACCTTCCTGCTGAGCATCTGCTGCTGTCTGGCGATACGCATTTCGCTGGCGGAGTAGGGCGTACCGACTTACCTGGAGGCAGCTCCAGGAAATTGATTACAAGCATTCGCGAGCGACTCCTTCCCTTGCCTGACGCAACGCTCGTCATTCCAGGCCATGGACCGACAACGAGCATCGGCGTCGAGCGCGAGCACAATCCATTCCTGGGCTGAAGCCTCAGTCAACCGGCAGCAACTTTAGACCGGCAATCCATATCTCTGGCGGAGTCAACAGGCTCACAACAGCTCTGCCGTCATCGAGGCCATAGAACTCGCCGGGCTGAACCAGAACTCCGCGATCCAACGCAGCTTCAGCGAACTCCTTGCCGTCGATCGTCCGAGGAACTCGCAGTACAGCAGTCCAACCTCCCTGCATCGCGAGTCGCTGCGCTGCCGTACCGCCAATGCGGTCGTCAAGCAGCATCAGGTTCGAGGACATTCGGCTGCGCACTTGCTGTTGAAATTCCTGTCGGGCGGCCAGCCAAGTTGGCAGCGCAAACTGTACTGGAGCATTCATCGAAAGGAATGTATCGGCGATGATCTCGAGGCGCTGCATCGTCTCGCGCACGACCGGTTGAGGTCCACATGCGGCAATCCACGAGGCCTTCATTTGAGGAAGACCGCAAATTTTACTGATGCCACTAAGAACGAAGGTGAGGCATTGCAGTTCGTCTGTGGCGAATCCCGGTTGCGAGACTTCGAGGTAGTAATCAAGGAAGACCTCGTCTACGATCAAGGCGAGGCTGTGCTTCGAGCACATGCTCCCGAGCGCTTCACGCTCCGAGGGAGAAATGAAGTTCCCTGTTGGGTTGTTGGGATGCACCACGATGATTGCGCGCGTTCTAGGCGTGATCAACTCCTCTAACATATGGAGATCGATCGACCAGCCTTGACCTGAGGCGATGTCCGCATTGGGATCGTACAGCAGCGGATACTCGCGCAAGCGCACATGGTCAAGCTTAGCGATGAAGTCGAAGAGCGGATAGCTTGGGCGTGCGACCAATACTTCGTCGCCTGCGTTGCAGAGGAGTCGGAAGAGGAAGCTATAGGCTTCGCTGGTGCTGGTGGTGAGACAGAGGTGATCGAGAGAAACTATAGCTCCTACGTCCCTGTAGTAGCGCGCAACAGCCTCGCGCGCAGAGGTCATTCCAAGCGGATCGGGCTCGTAGTGCAGTGCTGCGCCGTTGGATAGCGGAGCTAGGAGCGCTGCGACGTCGTAGTCGAATCCGCAGCTAGTCGGGTTCGAAACGGTGAGGTCGAGCAGCGGTTGCCCTGCTGCTCTCCGCGCTCGGACGGCGGCGGTGAGGGCGTTCTCGGTGAGGTTCCAGTTGGTACGCTGGGAGAAGTTCATGAGGTTCTTTCGGACTCTCTCATGGTACGTTGATCAGGCACGTTCCAGACCACATACAATGGTGGGAATATGACGAACGAACCTAAGATCAGTGCTGTCCTCTTTGACTACGGAATGGTTCTCAGCGGTCCTCCTGATCCAGCTGCGCGGCGTGAAATGGAGAACGTTCTCGGCGTTGATGAAGAGAAATTTCAAGCTGCATATTGGAAGCATCGTGACTCCTACGATCGCGGCACATTGGGAGGTTTGACTTACTGGAGCAGCGTCGCTCATGAGCTCCGCAGGTCGCTTGATGCTGCGAGTCTGGATGCACTCATTGACGCAGACAATGCCCTTTGGACGCAACCCAATCATGCAATGATCGAATGGGCTGCGAGCCTGCAACGTGCCGGAGTTAAGACTGGCATTCTTTCGAATATCGGCGATGCGATGGAAGCTGGAATTCGGGCGCGCTTTCCGTGGCTTGAGGAGTTCTCGCACCATACGTTTTCACATCGTCTTGGAATCGCAAAACCAGATCATGCGATCTATCAGCATGCAGTGGAGGGGCTGGGTGTTCCCGCTGACGAGATTCTGTTTGTCGATGATAAGGAGGAAAACATCGAGGCGGCGCGGGCCGTTGGAATGATTGCGGTCCAGTACAGCAGCCATGACGCATTTGTGGACGAGATGCGACGGCTTGGGCTTGGAGGGCTGCTCACCCCGGCTGCGAGGTAGTGAGCGGTTGCGACTCAAGAGCAATGGGTACACGCTCGACGATCTCGATACCGAAGCCCTGGAGCGCCGGAACGTGTCGGGGCATGTTGGTGAGCAGCCGTATCTTGCGAATGCCCAGGTCGGAGAGTATCTGTCCTCCCAGACCGATATTGCGAAGGATGCGCTGGTCGGGAGCTCCGAGGTTTTCGGTGCGGGTGCGATCGGTTCGGTGGATACAGAGATTGGCTGGCTGCGTGGAGCGGTCGATAGCGAAGCCGCGCTGGGTGTGATGGAGGTAGATGAGCGCTCCACGACCAGCTTTCGCAATCTCCCGGAGAGAGGCGTCGACGGTTGCGCGGCAGTCGCAGTTGGTTGAGCCGAAGATGGTGCCAGCCAGGCAGTGGGTGTGGACCCGGACGAGAATCGGCGCGTCCTCTGTTGCCGCGGTACTAAGATCGCCGAACGTGAGCGCTACGTGCGACTCGCCGCCAGCGCCAAGGTCGTGCTCGATTGTCTTGATGTCGCTCTCGTAGGAGATCATGCGGAACTCACCATATTCGGTGGGCAGAAGGCCTTCGGCTACGCGATGGATGTAGCGTTCGTTGGCCATGCGGTAGCGGATGAGATCGGCTACGGTGACCATTTTGAGGCCGTGAGTTTTGCAGAACTCGATGAGGTCAGGAACGCGGGCCATCGTGCCGTCGTCGTTCATGATTTCGCAGATGACGCCTGCTGGAATTAGACCAGCCATACGGGCGAGGTCGACGGAGGCTTCGGTCTGGCCAGCGCGGACGAGCACTCCTCCCTTGCGGGCGCGGAGGGGGAAGACGTGGCCGGGCCGAGCGAGGTCGTTAGGGGAGGAGTTGGGACTGATGGCGACCTGGATGGTATGGGCGCGATCGGCTGCCGATATTCCGGTGGTTACGCCTTCGCGGGCTTCGATGGTCTCCGTGAAGGCGGTGCCGAAGCGCGAAGTATTGTCCTGGGTCATGGGGCCGAGGCGCATGTAGTCTGCGCGCTCTTCGGTGAGGGTGAGGCAGATGAGACCACGGCCGAAGCGGGCCATGAAGTTGATCGCCTCCGGCGTGCAAAACTCGGCTGCGAGGGTGAGATCTCCCTCGTTCTCGCGATCCTCATCGTCAACGACGACGATCATGCGGCCGGCTTTGAACTCGGCCACTGCTTCCAGTACATCGACGAATCCTGTGCTCTTATCGCGCATCGCCTGGAGGGATACCCCCTCCCCCCTTGCTTTCACTTTTGCGTAGCGAAGTATATTGAAATGAATTACTTAGCTAGTGACACCAGGTTTCAACTCACTCATTTCAAAGCGCTTACACCCAAGATATTCATAATAAGCGACTTACGGTCCAGTTTTCCGCCCTGTCGGTCCGCAGGAATGAACATCTTGATCTTTTAATTGTACGGTACGTGTCAAGCGATCCCAGGGTATTTATCCCTTTGACAAACCCAACTCTCTTATCTCATACTAAGCAATAGAAAAAGCCTTCCAACACGCGGAAGGCTTTGGGAGATGGATATGACGAACGCCGATATCGAAACAGTTCTGTCTAAGCTGGTTGCTGTGACCAACGCGCTGTCCAAAGAAGTCGCGGAGTTGGTGAGAGACACAAAGGGCAATGTTCTTCAGCAATATCGGCAAGAGGTGCTGAAACGGGCAGACGGGCTTGTCGCAGCGTCTCTTGAGCTGCGTCAAGCGTTTGACAAAGCTCAAGGCACAGCGGGGACGGAATCGGTTCGGTCTGTGGATCAGAACAAGGGGAAGCCATGAATTTAAACTCCATTGCAGAAAAGTATTCCGACCCAAACGCGGCGCGCGAGTTCTTTGAGAAACAGTGCTGGCCGAATGGGACGGTTTGTCCATTTTGTGGACTGGTAGGCGAGTCGTACCGCCTCAAAGCTAAGCCCGATTCAAAAGCACCCGTTCGGGCTGGGGTTTGGAAGTGTGGCGGATGCCGTAAGCAATTCACCGTTACCAAAGGCACGATATTCGAGGATTCACACATTCCCCTGAGTACGTGGCTTATGGCGATTCATCTGATATGCGCCAGTAAGAAAGGCATGAGCGCGCATCAGCTACACCGCATGTTAGGCGTCACGTATAAATCCGCTTGGTTCATGGTTCACCGCTTGCGGTATGCCGTTGCCCACAGTCCGCTGGCCGAACAACTCACAGGCATCGTGGAGATGGACGAAACATACATCGGCGGCAAGC
Source organism: Granulicella sp. (assembly GCA_027452215.1). Lineage (GTDB taxonomy): Bacteria > Acidobacteriota > Terriglobia > Terriglobales > Acidobacteriaceae > Granulicella. Next base: position 83,305 of record DAIDGQ010000035.1, read on the forward strand.
GCACCAAAAAGCAGCGGTTAGCCCTGAAACCCAAAACTGGCGAACGTGATATCGACCAGCCGATGACAACGGACAATAAGCAGCCGGTGTTAGCGATGGTCCAGCGCGGCGGGGAAGTTCGGTCGCATCATGTCCAGCGTGTAAACTCCGCTAACCTTCGCCCTATCATCTGGCATGACGTTGAATATGGGGCGCGCATCATGACGGATAGCGGTACTGTTCTGCATGGTGCGATCCACCCGCGCAAACACGATCAGGTGAACCATAAAAGAGAAGAATACGGACGCTATGAAGGCGGGCTCTGCATCTCGACCAACACGGTTGAGGGTTTCTTTTCCCTGCTAAAGCGCGGCATCATCGGAACGTATCACCATGTCGGAAGCCAGCACTTGCACCGCTATCTATCAGAGTTTGATTTTCGGTACAACACGCGAAAGATTACCGATGGTGAGCGTTCTTGCCGATTGATTGCAAAGACTTCTGGCAAGCGGCTTATGTATAAAGACATCGTGCCGGAGAAACAAGCGTTCTAGAATTGCTTGTGGCGAGTGCAAAAGGCCTACATGCCATTCCTTCGGAACCCACGGAAGCGTCGGAAGGCGCAAGTGGCCGATGGGGAGTGGAACAACATGCCGCTCGCTGAGCTACGATGTAGCGAAGCCTCACTCGCCACAAATTCCATTATCCGGAAAAGGTACGACATTGAGCGATTCGAATGGTTGGAAGGGGAGTGACTTTCTAAAGCTCCTCATAGGGATAGGTGTGATTATCGCTATCATCGCTCTTATTGAAGCACTAGGCCGTGCGGACGGTAGCTCGGAAACCCGCTTGCGCGCTCCACACGTCTCTATTTCTTCTTAGCTTTTGGTTTCTTCGGTGGTGGCGGAACCTTAAGCAGCGCCGAAACCGCCTGTCTTACAGACAGCGGGGCAAGAGATATGGGTTTTGCGGTGTTTGCCATTAGGTTTATTCAAGCATAAATTTATCCCGCAACGCTACGATTTCAGCGTCTTGGGCGAGCAAATCCCGGCACCGTTTAGCCTTTCGCACCGCTTCGCGCACATCGGAAACCAACCACTCTTCATCTAGGTTCCACATCGAAGCGTCCTCTTTGATGATTTTGGCGTTGGCTGCCAAGGTCTGCCCAAACGTCCTTAAAAAGGACAGTGATGCCGCGATCTCCCGTTGCGTCGCAGCGTGGTCTCGGCAGAGTTTTAAATACTCCCCACCTTGCTCGTTTAAATTCATAGCGCCGCCAGTGGCGGGATCGTGGTTTGTCATGGGAAGGGTATAGGTTCTAAAAAACCCTACATAGTATTTGACGTTCAAATCGTCCAGATTTCACAACGGAAGATGAAAAATAGTTCCGAAATTCTCAAATTGAGAAAAATGTGGGTTTGTCAAAGGGATAATTACCGATCCCAGACAATTCACTGGGGGGCTGAGCCGAGGTTTAGAGGGTGGATTCGATCTCGAATCCCCATGCCTCGAGGAGCGCCTCGGGGATGTACTTGGAGTTCTTGTTGCGGCGTGCCCACTCGCGAAGGCGGGTAGAGCGGATGTACTGATCCGGGGTGAGCTTGTATTCCTTGACGACCATCTCGAAGGAGGTGATGGTGGGGACTACGGGGCCGATCGGCTCCGGCTTGCCCCAGTTGGGATTGCCGCGGCGTTTTGCCATGGATGCTGTTCCTCGCTTTTCAGGCGGCTTTTGGGACGCAACACTTCATTTTACCACTTTTGGCGAAGGCATGGGTGGTTGAGAACGTTTGACGTCCGGGGCAGCAACGGAGGCCTCCGTTGCTTGGGAGGATGGGTTGGGATTCTAAATCGAGACCCAGATTCCCTGCGGGAATGACAGAAAGAACGACAAGGTCAGAGGTGGAGGAGGCAGAGGGATTCGCGAATGGAAGCGGAGTGGGGAGTGCAGCACTCTCGACCAGCCTGATGAGACTCAACGGCCGCACCCGTGCTTGGGGTACGGCCGTAGGAGTCCGCAGTTACATGGCCGGCGGAGGGGGTGGGGTGCTGGTCAGAGGCTTGGGCGCAGCCTGAGGTTTGGGAGCGGTAAGGCCGGGGATGACCGGCGCCTGGGTGATAGTACCGGACGCGGCTGCGACGATGTTGATGTTGTAGCGATCAAGGGTCGTGGAGAGGAGTTGAAGGAGTGCGGCACGATCCTTGGCATAGGCGGCGGTGGCAGAGATCAGGGTATTGTCCGCAACTGCGAGGCTTCTTCCCTGCTGCAGTACGAGGGCCGTGGTTGAGGCGCCGAGCTTGTACTTCTTCTGCTCAGCTTCGAAGCTCTGCGCTGCGTAGTCGTGTGCGGCCTGGGCGGAGGCTACCTGGGCGCGATCGTTGGTTAGTGCGAACTGACCGTTGATAACCTGAATGCGAATCTGGGTGTAAAGCTGCTGGAGACGCATCTGAGATTGGCGGAGCTCCATCTCGGAGCGAGCCTGGTCGGCCTGGGCAGTGCGATTGCGAAGGGGGATGGTGACGTTGAGACCGATGCCCTTGTCGGGTGAACTGCTGTTGAACAGGTTACTGAAGGTGGTTCCGTAACTGACCGAGGGAAAGGACCCGGGGGGATACGGCTGGCCGGTCGCAAAGTCGAGAGCGCCGGGATTCTGTGCACCACCGAGGGCGCTGGCGCCATAGAAGGCGTAGGCGTCGACGACGGGAAGGAGCCCATTCTTTTCTGCACGGATGGTGATGCGATTGTTCTTCATGTTGAGGACGGCCTGCTCGATCTGCGGGTTATTGGCGTAGGCTTCGCGGACGAGGTCTTCGACGGGCATGTCCTCTTCGGGGATACGATCAAGGGCGACGCGGTCGGTGGGAATGACGGGAGCAGCTGAAAGCTGGGGATCATTGAGATTGCGGGCGATGGCCTGCTTCATGATGAGCTGCTGATATTCGAGATTCGTCTGCGCGACGATGAGGGCCTGCTTGTCGCTGGCAACCGAAGCGTCGGAGTTGACGACGTCCAGAGGAGCGAGCGTTCCGATTTCGAGCTGCCGGCGGTTGTCGGCGGTGAGTTGCGTGGATTGGGCGAGGGCACGCTCTTTAGCTTGCTCATCCTCGTAAGCGCTGACCAGACCCCAGTAGATATTTTCAACCTGGTTGACGGTGTAGAGGAGCTGCTGACGGAAGGAAGAGTCGGTGATGCGGCGATCGTTTTTGGCCTGGAGAATGAAGCGGTCCTGGATACCGGGACCGAATCCCTGAAGCAGATGCTGGGTGAGGGTTGCGGTGAAGTTGGCAGTGAGGATGGGGCTGAAATCGTTGAAGGGGTTGTTTGTGGTCACGCGGGTGTTACCAAAGGCAAGATTGAAGAGAGTTCCGGTGCCGAAGCCCTGGGCGTAGGTGAAGTTGTAAGTGGAGGTATTGGTATAGAGCGAGGGGAGGCCGCCGCTGAAGAGGAGGTTGGACTGCTCCTGATCCTGAGCCTGGTATTCGAGCGCACCGGTCAAGACGGGATCCATGCTGTAGGGTATGGGTCCTCCTCCGCTGGTACTGAGGACGATGCCGTTGAGGCCGGCGCCGCCTCCGCCAGCGCCGCTGGAGGTTCCACCAGGGCCACCGCCGCTGGTCACTGTGGAGCTGGCGCCACCTAGAGTGTTGGTGACGAGGCCGGTGGAGACTCCGCGCAGACTGGAACCCGCTTTTGCGCGGAGAAGATCGGTGTCCGCGATGTCGAGATTGATGCGGGCGATGGCGATGTCGTAGTTATTTTCGAGGGCGAGGGTGACGGCGTCGGAGAGGCTGAGATAGATTTTGCCGTCCTGGAGAAGCTCGTCGAGACGCGGCGAGTTGGAGAGCCGCGGCGCCGGGTAATAGCGCGGGGTGTACCAGTTGAAAGGGTTAGGCAAACCGGACTTGCCGCGGCCGTAGTCCTTGGGGGTGGAGCGAAGGAAGAGGGGCTCGGTGAGCTTGGGATCGGGAGCCTGGGGCAGGCCGGGAGTTCCTGTGGTGTCGTTCTGCACCTGCTGGGGGGAGGCTGGGGCGGTCGGGCTCACTTGCTGGGCGGCAAGAACGGTTTGCTGCGCCATGCCCTGCTGGGCGGCGCTCATCAGCGTTAGGGTGATGCAGACGCTCGCCTGCCAATGCCTCAATTTCACGGTTCTCTTCTCCAGCGTGCAGCTTGGTTGAGTGTTAAATGCTGTCCGGCACCAGTACATACGACGGGAGCGGCAGGTTGGTTCCAGCCAAATGATAGGAACAGACCAAGTATATGGGTGGGGTGACTGTCAGAGGGTTGGATTGAGTAGAGGGGTCTCTACAATGGGGAGGATGCAGACCGGGAACCGATGACAAACTGGAAGATGACGCTCAGCTACGACGGTACCGGCTTCCATGGATGGCAGGTGCAACCTGGCCGGTTGACCGTCCAGGGTGTGCTGGCAGCGGCGATTGAACAGACGACGGGAGAGCGGGTGTTGCCGCAGGGGTCAGGACGCACGGACGCGGGGGTGCATGCTCTGGGACAGGTGGCGAGCTTTGGGATGGAGTCGCCGATCCCTGCGGAGAATTTGATGAGGGCGCTGAATCGAGTACTGCCTGCGAGTGTCCGGGTGCTGCGGGCGGAGATGGTGTCTGCGGGGTTCCATGCGCGTCATAGTGCAGTGCGGAAGACCTATGAGTACAGAATCTTTGAGCGCAGGGGAAAGGGGGGCGAGGGGAGCTTGCGCGGTGAGAGGATTTGTTCTCCGTTTGTGGCGCCGTACGCCTGGGACTGTCGTTGGGAGCTTGAGTTAGAGGCTATGGAGACAGCGGCGGCGATGCTGTGCGGGACGCACGACTTCAGCTCATTTGCGGCTAGTGATCCGGATCGGGCGCAGCGCGAGGGGGCATCTGCGGCGAGGCCGAATCCGGTGAAGACGATTGACGTTTCCGAGGTGCGGCGCGAGGGCGAGCTGCTGGTGTATCGGGTGAGAGGGAGTGGGTTTCTGCACCATATGGTGAGGAATATTGTGGGGACGCTGGTGGAGGTCGGCCGCGGGAGTCTTGGGGTGGAGGAGATGGGGACGATCCTGGCGGCGAAGGATCGCGCGGTGGCGGGGCCGACAGCTCCGGCCCAAGGGCTGTTCCTGGTGGGCGTGGAGTACGGGGACCTGGTATGACGGCTGCGGATAATCGCCGGATTGCTGCACTGGCGGGGGATCGCGCGGTGCATCGAGCATTCGGCTGGGTGCATTTACATGAGCCTCAGATGCGGCGGTGGCAGATGGAGTTTCTGGCGATTCCGGCGCCGCCTTTTGGAGAGGCTGTGCGGGCGGCATGGTTCTGCGAACGGTTTCGGGAGATCGGACTGGAGGACGCTCGGATCGACGCTGAGGGAAATGCGGTCGCGGAGCTTCGGGCACACAAGGCCGCGGCGGATGGGCCGGTGGTGCTGCTGTCGGCGCATCTGGATACGGTCTTCCCTGCTGGGACGGACTGTGCACCGAGAGAGGAGGAGGCGACGATTCTGGGGCCGGGGGCTTGCGACAATGGGGCCGGGTTGACGGCGCTGTTGGGACTGGCTGCGGCCTTGCGGTATGCAAAGATCTCTCCGGCGTGCACGATTGTCTTCGCGGCCAATGTGGGCGAGGAGGGCGAGGGAGATTTGCGCGGGATGCGTGCATTATTTTCGGATGCGTCGCCGTATGCGTGGAGGGTGAGGTCGGCGATTGCGCTGGAGGGGAGTGGAGACGCGACGGTGGTCGACCGGGCGCTGGGGAGCCGGAGGCTGAGGGTGACGATCGGTGGGCCCGGCGGACACTCGTGGGCGGACGCGGGGAGAGCAAATCCGATTATGGGGCTGGCTGCGGCGCTGGTGGAGCTGGGAAAGATACGGCTGCCGTTGAAGCCTCGGACGACGCTGAACTGTGGGGTGATTCGCGGGGGGACGTCGGTGAATTCGATTCCAGAGCTGGCTATGGCTGATCTGGATTTGCGCTCGGTGTCGGCGCTGGAGCTGGACCGGACAGAATTGGCGGTGCTGCACTCGTTGACTCGCACGATCGATGCGGAGAACCAAAAGGTCGGTTCGGTGGCATTGACTTTGCAGGTGGAGCGGATTGGCGACCGCGCGACGGGAGCACTGGCGACGAGTTCTGTACTGTATGGGAGTCTGCGCGCGGTGGATCGGCACCTGGGACTGGCGACAGAATCTCGGATTGGGTCGACGGACGCGAACCTGCCGCTGTCACTCGGGGTTCCTGCGCTTGCGATCGGAGCTGGCGGGAGGGGCTGGGGGATTCATACGCTGCAGGAAGGGTACGATCCGACGGGACGTGAGCTTGCCCTACGGAGAGCTCTGTTACTGCTGCTGGATGCATGTGGGTTGGCTGTGAGTGGGTGAGTCTTCAAAGTACCCCCAGAGATTCTCTCCCGCTGACGACTTTCGCGGCAGAGGCTCATTTTCGCCTGCGCTACGGCACTGGAGATTTCGCACTCATTTACGTCGCCGATGCTTCGGCTTCTTCGCCGTCTGAAGGATGGCCTGGGACTTTGCTCCTCTCACTGCGGAAAGGAACGACCTTGATGCAGCTGGCGGCGGCACTCGCCCGAGCAGCAAAGCCCGCGTGGTAACCCTTGGTCCATAGAATGCTCGCCGGGAGCCATTGTCTTCGCGGACGACTGCGCCATCGAAGGTCATCCCCAGGAAGGCACCTTGAGCGCGCGAGTAGGTCAGGATCAGCGCGTTGAAGTTCACGTCGGTATTTTCAGACGAATGCCGTCCCAGGGGACCCACTGCTACGGATGCATCCCTGCCAATTTCGAATTTGCTCGACAGGAGCTTCTGCATACCTCGGGTGCCCTTGATCACCATGACGAGGTCAACGGCTTCCCCGCCAATCTGTGTTCCCCAGCTGCCACCACCCATCTCGATGAAGGCCGGAGCACTCCAGCCCGTTCCGGTGCGGCATGTGGCTACTCCCTTTCCTTCTTCTGCTCCAAAGACGAACCCTCCTTTGATCAAATGAGGTATGACGGCTACGCACCTTGCCCGTCTCATGATTCCGTCAGGAATGCGCTTATCGCCAGCGTCCATGAGCTCGTGCAAGACTTTAGTCGCTCGATCGAGGCGATTAACAGCATCCTGACGGTCTGGCGCGGCACGGCAGAGCGAAGGACAACACAACAAGGCTAGCAAGCATATAGATTTTTTCATTGGGAGGACCTCATTCCCCTGCCGGTGCACGGCGTCCCCCCATATCGAGGTCTCGCCCGTTGGATGCAAGAACCTCCCTCCTACATCACGCTGCTTGAAAATATCCTGCAAAGCGTTCAGAGAAACTTCATCGTCACGGATTGATTCGCGACGTAGAAGCTGGATTGGCTTGATAGACTCAGGGCGTGAACTTTCTACTGTGTAAGCGTGAAAGCAGAATTGCGGCGTTCGTTGGGCTGGCGATAGTTGTGTGTGGCCTGCAGGCGCAGGCGCCAGATACGATCTTTTTTCACGGCAACATTCTTACCGGCACGAGACTGAAGGCAGGCGATGCTTCGCCGACGCCGGGTAGGGTGACGGCGGTGGCGGTGCTTGCGGGGAAGATTGTCGGAGTGGGTAGCGATAAGGACATGCTGGCGCTCAAGGACGAACATACGGCGACCGTCGATCTACAGGGCGCGTTTGCGATGCCCGGGTTCAACGATGCGCATACGCATATTGCCAGCGCGGGACAGCAGCGGCTGACGCTGGATCTGGACAATGTGCCGTCGTTGGCGGCGATGCTGGCGAAAGTGAAGGCTTATGCTGCGACGCTGGCACCGGGAGAGTGGATTCTGGGCGGTGGATGGGACCATACGAAGTGGCCGGGGGCGAAGCTGCCTACGCGGCAGGAACTCGATGCGGTAAGTGCCGGGCATCCGGCGTTTTTGGAGCGCACGGATGGGCATATTGCAATTGCCAATACTGCAGCACTGGCGGCGGCGGGGATTACGGATGCGACGATAGATCCGCAGGGCGGCAAGATCGACCGCGACGCGGAGGGACGTGCGACCGGGATTATTCGCGAGGGGCCAGCGCTGGCGTTGGTGCAGCAGCATATTCCTCCGCCGGGCTTCGCGGCGCGACGCAAGGCACTGGAGTTGTCGATTGAGGATGCGCTGGCGCATGGGGTGACGTCGGTGCAGGATTTTTCTAGCTGGGACGACTTTATGGTGATGGGGGCGATGGAGTTTGAGGGCAAACTGTCGCTGCGGATTTCTGAGTGGATCGCCTTTGATTTGCCGTTGGCGGTGCTGGATGAGCGGCGGGCGAGCCACGCTGCGGACGATCCCCTGCTCCATCTTGCCATGCTCAAGGCGTTCATGGATGGGTCGCTGGGTTCGCGGACAGCGGCGATGAACGACGCCTATGCGGACGATGCCGGGAACTCCGGGATCGCACGCTATGGACAGCAAAAGCTAAACGATCTGGCGGCGGAACGCGCGGCGGATGGGTTTCAGTTGGGGTTCCATGCGATTGGGGACCTCGCGAATGATATGGCGCTGAACGCGTTTGCCGCAGCGGAACAGGCAGGACGTCTAGCGAATGCTGCGGCACCTCCGAAGGATGCGGACGCAGCCGTTGTTACTTCGGCTCCGCCGGTGGTAAAGCCGGGAGATTTTCGGTTTCGAATTGAGCATGCGCAGGTGGTTTCAGCGGGCGCATTCGACCGGTTTGCGCAGCTTGGAGTGATCGCAAGCATGCAGCCGTCGCACCTGCTGACGGACATGGCGTGGGCGCCGGCACGACTGGGACCGGAGCGGTCGAAGCGGGCTTATGCGTGGAAGTCGTTCCTCGATCATGGGGTGACGTTGGCGTTCGGGACAGATTATCCGGTGGAGGGCATTTCACCGTTTCGCGGGCTGTACTCGGCGATCACTCGGCAGAATGAGGCGGGGACGCAGACGTTCGAGCCGGAGGAAAGACTGACGATCGAGCAAGCAATTTATGCGTATACGCAGGCGTCTGCGTTTGCGGAGTTTCGGGAGAAGATCAAGGGGCGGCTGGAGCCGGGCTATCTCGCGGACATGGTCGTGCTGGACCGCGATATTACGAAGGCGACCCCGCAGGATGTGCTGCATACGAAGGTGCTGCGGACGGTAGTGGGTGGCAAGACGGTGTACCAGGCACGATGAGGGCTGGCGGCACGATAGAGGCAAGAAACGCGATGAGTGCTTTGCGATCCCGGACACTGGTCGCGCATGGCCTGCTGCTGGCTGTCGTGCTGGTGTGGGGAGCGACATTTTCGCTGGTCAAGGCAGCCCTGGCTGAGACGACACCTTTGGTCTTCAATTTGCTGCGGATGGTGCTGGCATTTGCAGTGCTGGCTGCGGTGAACTGGCCGAGCCTGCGTGGGCTTTCACGCAATGATTTGAGGCTGGGAGCCGCAGCGGGAATTTTTCTGGCGCTGGGATATCAGTTTCAGACGTTGGGGCTGAATCATACGACGGCGTCGAAGGCGGCTTTTATAACTGGGCTGGTGGTCGTGATTGTGCCCCTGCTGAGTGCTATGCCGGGGGTTGCGCCTTCTGGATCGTTGAAGCCGACGTATGACACCTATGCAGGAGCGCTGCTGGCGTTCGTCGGGCTGGTGCTGTTGACGACTCCGCCGGGGCCGCGAGCGGCTTTGTTTTCGGGGATAGGGCTGGGCGAGTGGCTTTGCCTTGCGTGCGCTGTCGCGTTTGCAGCGCACCTGCTGATGCTCGCACGGGCCGCTCCGAGGGTTACGGCGCGGCGGCTGGGCACGCTACAGATCGGCTTTGCAGCGCTGGTGATGCTGGTAACGCTGCCATTGGGCGGACGGATCCGCCTCCATGGAGCGCCGATCCTGTGGATCGCGCTGGGAGTGACCGCTGTTCTGGCAACGGCGGCCGCATTCACGATCCAGAGCTGGGCGCAGCAGCACCTGCCGGCGTCTCATACGGCGCTGATTTTCACGCTGGAGCCGGTGTTTGCGTGGCTGACGTCGCTGCTATTCTTCGGTGAGCAACTGGGGAGGAGGGCGCTGCTGGGAGCCGGATTGATCCTCGGAGGAATTGTTCTTGCGGAGGTGCGGCCAACCTCTCGGGGCAAGAGTCAACTCCTACCTGTTGCGGGAGCTTAGGGTTTGAGGTGCATACTTAAGAGATGTTGACGGAGCCAATATGGCGACGCCACGTACCGCGACCTTTCGCCAGCGGTCGCGTCTATCCTAGTGGCGAATGAACTACGCAAGTCGCGGACGACCTGGTGTTTCCGCGATTCGATTTTCAAGAATTCAGAACGAGGAAAATACAGCAATGGACTCATCGAATCGTATCGGTCAGGGCTTATGGAATAAGATCCGGAGCGGCCGCCTAACTACCACCTTTACTCTTCTTGCAACTCTGTCCGCCGGCATACTTGCTGGATCTATGCTAACGGGGAACGTCAGCGCGAAGCAGCAGAAGGTCGACAGCAGCGATGCTAAGCCGATTGTCATTCCCAATCCGGTGACGCTCTCGAATGGCTTCTCGGCCATCGTGAAACAGGTTGGTCCCGCGGTGGTGAACATCAACACAGAGTCATTGCCGAAAGAGTCTACGTCGAAGGGACGGCGGGGACAACTACAGGGTCCACCGGATGGAAATGGCGATCAGGGCGACCAGGGCGATATGCAAGACTTCTTCAACCACTTTTTCGGTGGTCAGGGAGGAGCTGCTCCTGAGGCTCAGGGGCCGCAGCACGCGCTGGGATCAGGCTATATTGTCGATCCGCGCGGCTACATTATCACCAATAACCATGTTGTAGATCATGCAGACCACATCTATGTGAAACTTTCGACCGATCCAGATGATCCGACGGACCCAGGCCGCCCGGCAACAGTGGTAGGAACGGACAAGGATACGGACATAGCGGTAATCAAGATTGATTCGAAGACACCGCTTCCGATCGTCAAGCTCGGCAACTCGGACGGGGCACAGGTCGGAGATTGGGTGCTTGCAATTGGCACACCGTTCGGCCAGCGCAATACGGTTTCGGCGGGAATTATCTCTGCGAAGAATCGCTCCATTGATGAAGGTGGAGATGCCAATGGCGTCGCGCTGAATGAGTTCCAAAAGTTCATTCAGACGGATGCAGCGATCAACCCGGGTAATTCGGGTGGGCCGCTGGTGGACATGGCGGGGCAGGTGATAGGCATGAATACGGCTATCTTCACGCAATCGGGTGCAACCGAAGGCATTGGTTTCGCGATGCCGTCGAACACGATCGCAAGCGTGTATAACATGCTGATCGGGCCGGACCACAAGGTGATTCGCGGATCGATCGGAGTTCAGTTCCAGGCGGAGGCAAACTCGGCCGTGGGGCGGATGTATGGCTTTGCGAATGGAGGCGTCATCGTCGGCCAGGTTGTGCCGAATGGACCAGCAGCGAAGGCCGGTGTGCTACCTCAGGACGTGATCGTGTCTGTGGATGGAACGCCGATCAAGAATGGTGATGAGCTAATTGCCATTGTGTCGGCGAAAAAGCCAGGGTCCACTGTGAAACTAGGGATACTGCGCGGAGGCAAGAACATCAGTCTGGACGTAGGGATTACAGACCGTGCGAAGCTTTATGCCGATCGTGATAAGGCCAGCGACGAGTCCACCGGACCGGACGTACCTGATGCGGGACAGAGCAAGCTTGGCATCACCGTGCAGCCAACTTCAGCAGCAACCCAGGGCAAGCTACATATCACGGGCGGAGTCACAGTAACGGCAGTCAAGCCGGGGTCTTTTGCCGACACCATCAATCTGTTCCAAGGCGCGGTGATTGTTGAGATCAATCGCAAGCCTGTGACGGATATGGCGAGCTATCGCGCGGTCGTGAACGGCCTCAAGTCTGGTGATGACGTGGTCTTCGTGGTTCGCAGTCCGCAACAGCCGAACAGCGGTAACACGTACATCGGAGGAACACTGCAGTAGCCCGAATGAAGAATGGCGCAGATCCCGATATATTCGTGGTCTGCGCCGTTCCTCGGTAGTTACGAATGGTGTGAGGGCGGAAGTTACGGCGGTTATAGGTGCGCCGCGCGAAAGGGACGGGCGCTTGCTTCTCCCTGGTGATTTGATTAGGCTGGAGGGCACGCTTGAAGAACGACCAACGTGCACACTGCCATCGGAGGACAATAAGACGATGCGTGTTTCCCGCAAACAACTCATATCGGCATGCATGCTGCTGGGGCTGCCTGGACTAGCGGTGGCAGGACCGAAAAAGACGTCGTCGAAGGTCCAACCACACGCAACGTTGAAGCACGCGTCCGCCAAAACGACCAAAAAGTCGCGTAGCACGTCGCACCACATGCCAGCCGCGGTGGCTATGCCAGCGGAACGTGCGACACAGATTCAAGCGGCTCTGATCAAGCAGGGATATCTGACGGGCGAACCCACAGGCACGTGGGATGCGCAGAGTATTTCAGCTATGCAAAAGCTACAGGCAGACAATGGGTGGCAGAGCAAGATCACTCCAGATTCTCGGGCGCTGATCAAGTTGGGGCTCGGGCCGGAGACGCCGACTGGTGGGACGGCGGCGGCGAACACAATCGCAACAACTCAGACGCAAAAGTGATCGGCATATGCTTGACGCATAAGGCGCATTCGATGCAAGTGAGCATGGCTGCGCTGGTGGTGGACTTCGACGGGTATCTGTCGGTGCACTGAGTAGAGTGGTCACCGCCAACTTACGGCAAGGTGCCAGCGCAGGTTGCGTTCGGCTGTCTTGCGGAGGACGGCCTCGTACTCTCGCAGCTCACTGAGGACTTCAGGACCTTCGCTGCCAAACTGGTGAGGGTCAGCGTCGAGCGCCGTGATCAGGGCGGCCAGGGTACGGAGCCCATCCCTTGCTGGGTACCACTGCGGAGGTGGAAGCCGCTTGAGGAGGTCGGGATTGCCGCCACCCTCTTCGATCAACAGGGCCATAGAGTTCTCGTCAGCTGAGAAGAACTCGAGCAAGGGCTTGACTCCGAGTTCCAGGGCGAGCTTTTCTATGGCGCTCTCGTAGCGCGCAAGGAGGCGACCATTTACATAAATGTTGTAGCCGGGATCATCGCCCTCGACCACGATGTACATCGACGCAGCCATTGAGAAGAGTGTAGCGCTGGTTGGGTTGTGGATTGAAGCTGCCGGGGAAGAATCACCGCGGATTCGGGGTTCAACCGAGACGAGAAGGTATGGCTGGAGTTGGCTCGTCGGGCTGCGGCAGAAGGAGATAGACGCTGGCTAGGGCCAGCAGAACCAAGCCGGCAATCCAGTACGCCGTGAGTTGGGGACGCACGAGCACGATGCCCTCGAGGACGATGAGTAAGGGGATCCAGGTGAATTGTGAGGACCAGCGCGTGGCCCCAAGTTGTTCGAGGGCGATGACGCCGAGAAGCGCAAGCAGGCCATCGCACGCGACTGCCAGGAGCGAGATCGAGGGCCGGACGCCTGCGATGACGTAGTTCGCTGCGAGTGCGAGCGTGAACAGTAGAGATGCACCGAGTAGCGTCGAGGTGATGCGCATTGGCGAGGCGGGCACATCGACGCCGAAAAGAGCGGCGCCTACGCCAGTCAGGGTGGGAGCGAGGAACAGCGCCAGATCGCTGCGCAGATCTCCCAGACTCGGCTGCGCGAGTAGGAGGAGCAGACCGGCAACCGCTGCGAGACCTGGCCAAATCCGGCCGGCAACGCCATCCGTGCGTTCCGTTCCGAGCGCAGGCGCTGCAATGGCGATGATGACCGGGGTTAGAGCGAGGCCGATAGTGAGGCTCGATGCTTCGAGCTCGTGGCTGCGGATCAGGAGGTAGATAGCAGGACCGCCAAAGAGCATCGCACCAGCGAGCAGGTGGCGGATTGCGACTGCCGGCGAGCGCATGTACCGGGCCCTGGGTCTTGAGGGCTGGCGCATCAGGAAGAGGAGCGCGAGGAACGCTGCCCAGGCACAACCGATTGCCTCCGATGCAAGCGTCGATTCGGCCTCTGCATGGGCAGCCGTGACGATCCAACGGGCCGCTCCTGCAAAGAGGAGCAGAACGAAGGGCCACCAGTGATACGTCGTTACTTGAGCCGGTTGAGACAGTGCGATTGTTCCCCTCACAATACAACCCATGACGTCTTGAAATGTCGCTCAGATTTGCAAATAAGTGAAGCCGCGCTGAGGGCGCGGCTTCACTGGTTGGATAGGTGCTCGATTAGTTGTTGCTGCCACCCTGGGGAGCAGTACCTGCGCCGGGTCCGCCGGGACGACGACTGCGACGGCGGCGGCCACGACGCTGACCGTCTGGACGCGTTCCTGTCTGCGGGGTTGCGCCCTCCTGGGGCTGTCCGGTCGTCGCTGCAACCTCATCTACACCCTCGTCATCGCCGTCGAAGTCTTCGTCATCGAAGTCTTCGCCGCCATCAAGAACGATGGTGTCCCGGTGAGTGGGCTCGGGTGCTCTTTCGACTGGAGCAGAACGCTCAGGACGGGGAGAGCGCTCGCCGCGGTCGCGATCACGGCCTCCGCGATCTCCGCGGTCACCCCGCTCTCCACGATCAGAACGCTCGCCGCGGTCGGAACGCTCACCGCGCTCGCCGCCGCCGGATTGCTCAGGAACCGGTGGGAGACCGAGCTTCTCACGCTGCTCGCGGAGGACGGCCTTGCGGGAGAGCTTGATGCGATTACCCTCGATGGAGAGCACCTTGACCAGAATCTGATCGCCCTCGCGGAGCTCGTCCTTGACCTCCTTGACGCGATGCTCGGCGATCTCGGAGACGTGGAGGAGGCCGTCGGTACCAGGGAAGATCTCGACGAACGCGCCGAACTCGGCAAGCCGCACGACCTTGCCGAGGTAGGTCTTGCCTACTTCGGGGACGGCCGTGATGTCGGAGATCATCTGGATGGCGCGGGCTAGACCGTCTGCGTCGGACGAGGCTACATTGACGCGGCCCGTGTCGTCGACATCGATCTTGACTCCGGTGGCATCGACGATGCCGCGGATGATCTTACCGCCGGGTCCGATGAGATCGCGGATCTTGTCGGTGGGGATCTGGATGGTGTGAATGCGCGGAGCATAGGCGCTCTTTTCTTCCGCGGCCTTGGAGATGACGGCATCCATGGTGTCGAGGAGGAAGAGACGGCCCTGACGCGCCTGCTCGAGGGCTTCACGCATGATCTGGGTCGTGATGCCCATGATCTTGATGTCCATCTGCAGGGCGGTAATGCCATTACGAGTTCCGGCTACTTTGAAGTCCATGTCGCCGTAGTGATCTTCTGCGCCTGCGATGTCGGTGAGGATGGCGTACTTGTCGCCCTCCTTCACCAGGCCCATCGCGACGCCGGCGACCGAGCCCTTGAGGGGAATGCCGGCTTGCATGAGGGACAAAGAGGCTCCGCAGACGGTTGCCATGGAGCTGGAACCATTGGACTCCAGGATGTCGGAGACGACGCGGAGGGTGTACGGTGACTCATCCTCAGCAGGGAGCACGGCCTCAATGGCGCGCCAGGCGAGAGCTCCGTGGCCGATTTCGCGACGACCGACGCCGGTCATACGTCCAACCTCACCAACGGAGAACGGGGGGAAGTTATAGTGCAACATGAACTTCCGCTTCTGCTCGCCTTCGTAGCTTTCCATGCGCTGGGCGTCGTCGGTGGTGCCGAGGGTGGCGCTGACCAGGGCCTGGGTTTCGCCACGGGTGAAGAGGGCCGAACCGTGCACGCGGGGGAGAACGCCGGTCTCGATGGTGATCTTGCGGATCTCGTCGAAGGCGCGATGGTCGGGGCGGATGCGGTCGTTGAGGACCTGCTCGCGGAAGATGGTCTCGCGCAGACCCTCGAAGTACTTCGAGAGCTTCTTACCAGCGTTGGGATCATCGGCTGGAAGTTCCTTCTTGAGCTCATCCTTGATCTCTTTCACCAAGGCGTAGCTGTCGAATTTGGGGTGCTTCTGAGTGTCGAGAGCATCCTTGAGACGATCGCCCACCTTGGCCTTGAGAGCGGCGGCGTATTCGGTGTCATTCTCCAACTCGGGGACGGACCGCTTGGTCTTGCCGGCGAGAGAGACGAGGTGCTCGATACCGGCGACGATCTTCTTGATCTCTTCATGGGCGAACTCGATCGCACCGACCACGACTTCTTCGGGGATCTCCTTGGCTCCGGATTCGACCATCACGATGCCGTCCTTGGTGCCGACGACCATAATGTTGAGCTTGCTGACGAGACGCTCGGCATACGTCGGATTGACCAGATACTGGCCGTCAACGTAGCCGACTCGGACCGCGCCAACGGGGCCGTGGAAGGGGATGTCCGAGAGGGCAAGAGCACAGCTTGCGCCGTTGATGCCGAGGACGTCGGGATCGTTTTCCTTGTCGGCCGAGTAGACGAACGCTACGACCTGAGTCTCGTTGCGGAAGGCCTCCGGGAAGAGCGGACGGATGGGGCGATCAATCTGGCGCGAGGTGAGGATCTCCTTCTCGCTGGGACGGCCTTCACGCTTGATGAAGCCGCCGGGGATGCGTCCTCCGGCGTAGGTGAACTCACGGTATTCGACGGTGAGAGGGAAAAAATCGATACCCTCTTTTGGATCGGGGGAGGCGACGGCGGTCGCAAGCACTGCGTTGTCGCCGCTGGTGGTAAAGGCAGCGCCTGAAGCCTGCTTGGCGATGCGTCCTGTCTCGAATTTAATATGCTTGCCACCGGCAAGCTCAACGGTTACGTCCTGCTTCATAAGCATTCCTCTTTTTCTGTTTTTCTCGAAGCTTGTTGGGTGGTCCTACACCACTCGGTTTGGAGGGAGCGGTATTAAGACGAAAGCCCCGCCGAAGCATCTTCGGTCGGGGCTCGATACAGTCCGGTTGCGGATGCAGGGGAAGGCGCATGCCAGCGCGACAAGGCGCCGCAATATGCGTTGAGTCGAGCGGCGCGAACAGCAGCAACTCCTGTTGCTCCCATCCCGTCGATGGCTCCGGGCAGATTCAATCTTCCTACACTCCTGGTGAGGCCGCCTTGGTCGAACGTGGCCGAAGCAGCCCTGAATGGGCTACTTGCGGATACCCAGCTTGCCAATGACGTCACGGTAGCGATCGGAATCCGTCTTCTTAAGATAATCCAGAAGACGACGGCGCTTGCTCACCAGCATCAACAGACCACGGCGGGAACCATGATCCTTTTTGTGGGTTTTAAAGTGCTCGGTCAGCTCGCCAATACGCTCGCTAAGGATCGCAATCTGCACCTCAGGACTTCCAGTGTCCGAGTCATGCGTGCGGAACTTCGTAATAATGTCTGTCTTCTTCGCTGTTGCCAACACGGCGGGTCTTACTCCTGATTCTCTATGCGCTAGTCCACTTCTTCTAGTGTCCAATTAAAGATACCACGCTGGGGCCTCAGAATTGGACCCCAGCGTGGTATTCGCATCGCAGATACCACCCTTCTGCGACTGATTCTGCTACGCAATGTGGGTCTTGAGGAATTCAAGCGAGCGGAGACGAGCCAGCTTCGCAGATTCAGCGTTATAGCTTCCACGTGCGTCACAGTTGAAACCATGCCCCGCACCCGCATATACGAAGATTTCAACCTCGGGATGAGCCTGGCGAACGGCATCAATCTGATCCGTCCCGATGTGATCGTCGTCCGCACCAAAGTGCAGCAGAACCGGGCAGGAGGGCTCTTCCGCGGCGACGCTGCCGATTCCCCCGGCGTAGTAACCGACGCAGCAGGAAGGCTGCATCTTGAGAGATTCCCCGCGAGTGGCGCTGAGCCAACTCATGAAGCCCCCATAACAATAACCAATGACTCCTATTCCCTTGCCTTCCAATTGAATGTGATGATAAGCGGCTGCTACATCCATCAGTGCCGTCGAGGGATTCAGCTTCTGGTAGAGCTCATAGGCCTTCTTCAAGTCTTCCCCCTCATACTTCAGCTCAACTGCCTTCTCGTAGCGATCAAACAGTGCTGGAGCTATGACGACGAAGCCATCTCTGGCGTAACCGTCGGCTATGCTGCGGATGTGAGAGTTCACACCGAAGATCTCCTGGATGACGACGAGAGCTCCGATCGCCTCGCCCTCAGGCTTGGCTACGTATGCGGTTAGTTCATGGCCATCGGCCGCCGTCAGGTTTACCCACTCACTCATGCTTAGTTCCTCCGTTGATTCAGACGCGGCGTGCTGACCAAAGGTCGCACCGCGCCACCTTCCATTCTCTACGAGATCGGAGGAACTCTGGCGCCGCGCAAGATCGAAGAGGAACGATGTGTTCGTGCCATCAAACGAAACCGGCACGTACATCTGAAGATCCGAAGACCCACGCTATCGGTACTTGTCGCCCATAACGCGCATAAGTTTTTCGGCAAGATCAGCTGCAGAGACAGTGTATGAGCCGTCGTCTAGGGCCGCCTTAATGTCTGCAATCTTTTTCCGCCTCAGTGGAGAGTGGCGCATTGCAACATCAAGCGACTTACTCCTCCAGGCAGAAGGGATCTCCGGTCCGTTAGCAGACTTTGAACGGCCGCTAACGGACACCTTTCTCACCGTTCCCTGGCGGAAGAGCGGATCATCGTCCTCCCAGACGGTGATCCGGCCGACATTCGATACACTCCAGGAGTCCCAAATATTCATTAGGCATATAACCCTCATGGGTTCTATCGGCGCATCCGGAAAATACATTAGGGTTCACTAAGAATTTATCTGGATGCAGCCGCCTGGAGCGGACGACCCATTGAGGCGGTGGGATTGGCCCGAACTGCCTGAAAACCCTCGAGGGAACAGCGGAGATGAAGTACAGCCGACGAATGGATTTGTGACACGCGCGACTCAACGACCCCAAGGGTCAGGCCAATCTCCCGCATGGTCAGCTCCTCGTAGTAATAGAGCGTGAGGACCATGCGCTCCTTTTCCGGAAGACTTTCGATCGCATCGATCATGTGCTGACGCATTTCGCCCTGTAAGCAGCGGAAGAGCGGGTCGTCCTCTGGAGAGCCTGCCACGTAGGCGAGTTCGTCTTCGGTTGAGTCTTCCGTGCGCTCAGGGTTGAGGCTGCCGATCTCCAGACCCTTAAGATCTCCTAAGAGAATCTGGTATTCGTTCAGGTCAAGCTTCATCTGCTTGGCGATCTCCGGCTCGGTCGGAGTCCGGCGCAATGTCTGCGTCAAGACTTGAATCGCGTCCTGCACGGCGCGGCCCTTGCGGCGGAGCTCGCGGGGACTCCAGTCGAGAATGCGGAGCGAATCGAGGATAGACCCGCGAATGCGAAACTGGGCGTAGCTCTTGAACTGCACCTGCTTGGTGTGATCGAACTTACTGAAGGCATCGATCAGGCCGACAACGCCTGCTGAGACGAGGTCTTCAAGCTCAACGTGCTGGGGCAGCCTCTCGTGGATGCGGCGAGCCAGATAGCGCACCGTGGGGAGATGCTCAAGCAGAAGCCGATCACGTTCCGGGCCGGCAAGCGACTTGGGAACCGATCGCTTCGCCGCGGGCGTTCCTTTACGCGGAGCAACATAGTCATATTGAGCCAGATCAGACTTCGGAAGCGTCTGATCCATCATTATGCTCAACGCAGCCTGCTGTGCTTCATGAATGGGTGTTGCGGATCGCACATCGCTCTTCGGGGTCATGGCCACTGGGTCCTCGCAATTGTTGATTCCACCGCTCAGTCGTTCTGTGTCGGCGACTTGGTAAGGGCACGAGGAAGGCCAAACTTTGGTGTACGTTTCTGAGCTAATTCAAAGATTCAGAGATTACTGTTGGGCAAAAAAATGGCCCTCCAACGGAGGGCCTTCCTGGAGAACCTGATTACGAGACGAAATCTACTTTCGGACTGCGCGACGCAGGCGAATATCTTCGGCTCGAATCGTCGGAGAATCCTCGGCGAGGATAGAGGCACGCTCGAGGACGTGAGCCAACTCGCGAACATTGCCAGGCCAATCGTGAACGCATAGCTTGTCGAGAGCTGCGCCGGAGAGCATCTTGCGGGGCGAGGATTTTCCCATAAGTGCGAGGAAGTATTCACACAACAGGGCGATATCCTCGGTACGCTCGCGCAGTGGCGGCACGTCGATGGGAAACACCGCCAGGCGGTGATAGAGATCAAGGCGGAAGCTGCCCTCGGTAGCGCGCTTCTCCAACTGCTGATGCGTTGCAGCGATCACGCGTACATCGACTTTCAGGGTGTCGTTATCGCCAACGCGCTGCAGTTCCCCGCTCTCCAAAAAGCGCAGCATCTTGGCCTGCAATGCGATGGGCATCTCGCCGATTTCGTCGAGGAAGAGGGTTCCACCGTGCGCAGCTTCGATGCGGCCGGTGCGGGACTGGACGGCACCCGTGAAGGCGCCGCGGGTGTGTCCGAACAGCTCTGCTTCAAGTAGGGCCTCTGGGATGGCTGCGCAGTTGAGCACAACGAATGGCTTAGAGGACCGAGTGCTGAGGCGATGCAAGGCACGAGCCACGACCTCTTTACCAGTTCCTGTCTCGCCTTCGATCAACACGGTCGCCTTACGCGGCGCAACCAACCGGATGATGCGTGCCAGTTCAAGCATGCTGGCGCTCTCACCCACCATCTCATCAATCAAAAGCGACGGCACGATTACGGAGGGCGGTTGGGGGGAGATGCGCGGCGACTCGAATTGCACAGCGTCGAGCACTGGCAACGGATATAGGGACTGTCGCACCGTGCCGGCTGTCGGCTCAGAGGCCGTTGTGACGTCCCCAGAGACCTCGTCCGGGGACGGGGTTGTTCTTTTGGCCGCACCGACGGCCTCCCGAAGAGCATGCAGCAGTTCATGGCGGCGCGGGCTGCGAGTGCCACCGACAATGGGGTCGCCATCGACACGCAACACATCCATTCCTGGATACATGGCGCCGATCTGCTCCGCAAACTCCATCACCTCAAGATCGGGAAGCCAGTGATCGAGGAGGAGAGCTTCCGTAGGATGGTCTTCAAGCTGTGCGATGGCCTCAGCACCGCCGCGCGCCTCACGCACATGCCAGCGGAGTCCGCTCAAGCTGTGATGAAGTCGCTGGCGCAATGCAGGATCCGCGCTGGCCAACACTACCGTTCTGTCGTAGCTCATCGTTTGCGATGCCATTCTTTGTTCCTGCTTCCTATGGTTCGGCTGGTTACTTAACGACGGCGTCTTCGCAAATCAGGCGCTGACGCATGCGGTCAATCACCGCAAACATTCTCAGTGTCTCCTCGAGGCCGCCGTCCACGGCCTCGAGCAACGCCTCTTCATTGCCCATCATCCGCCCGATTTCAAGGCGGCATTGCAGGGCCGTGAGCGGCTGACAAAGCTCGTGGAGATCTGCATGTAACTGATTCAAAACATCGTCCCGTTCCGGTAAGCTCATGTCCGTCTCCTAGGCTCCACGGGCAAGTTCAAGCGCATCCGGAGGATCCTGCTGAGCAGACTGGGATGTCGTTTTGCTGTGGAGTGAGGGCTGTTCGAAGCGTGGTATCCGGCGCTTATCGCGAAGCCGATAGCCTGATCCCCGAACGGTCTCGATGACCGAACTCGCCAACTCGTCCTCGGGATGTGCGGCGGCGAGCTTCTTGCGCAAATACGTAATATAAACATCGATGATGTTGGTGCCGCACTCCGGGGTCGAGTGCCAGACCTGGGTAAGCAACTCCGCCCGAGAAGAACAAACGCCGCGCCGCAGCATCAGAGATTCCATCAAAGTGAACTCCTTGGCGGTGAGGTCGATAGGTACCCCTTCGTAGCTCACCGTGCGTTCCATGCGATTCATTTCGACACCGCCGAAACGCAGAACCGGATCGGCGAAGCGCTCTCGGCGCCGGAGGAGAGCACGGCAGCGGGCCATCAACTCATGGAAGCTGAAAGGCTTGAGCACGAAGTCGTCGGCGCCCAGATCAAGACAGCGGACGCGTTCCTGAACCAGGCTCCGACCGGTGAGCACCAGAACGCCCGTTCCCGGGAAATCCGTCCTCATCGCCACTAGGACGGATGTGCCATCGCGACGGGGTAGTCCCAAATCCAATACCATCAAATCTGGCGGCTGTAGGGCGGCCATCTCGAGGGCGGTATCGCCATCGACCGCCCACTCCACGTCGTGCCCCTCAAGCATCAGGCCCTTCCGGAGAAATACCCCTAACGAGGGATCATCTTCAACAACCAAGACACGCATAGCACTCCTTCCACTTAGCTGAGACTCATTTCTATGAATCTCATCGGCGCTGACATCGATGCACTCTCCATCGCTGTCCTATAACCATCCACTGCCCGGTGGCGCGGGACAACGAATACCTATGCGGATCTAATGATTGGTTCTCCCACTTTGGGACGCTCCTGCCGAGTTCCATTTTGGAGCTTGATGTTAGCGACGAGGATTCCTCCAAAATTTCGCTGCAAATTCGCCTTTTATTCGCTACACTATCGGCATGGCAATGACGCGGCGTCAAAAAGAAGTCATCGACTTTCTCTCCAGCTTCACGACCAGGAATGGCTACTCTCCGTCTTACGAAGAGATTGCAGCCGGACTTGGACTCAATTCATTGGCCACCGTGCACAAGCACGTTACGAATTTGCAGAGCAAGGGGCTGTTGCAAAGGGAGCATAACCGGAGCCGGTCCATTGATGTGATTCCACAGCGACCGACCCGCAAGATTACGGACCGTTTGCCGCTACTTGGCCGCATCGCCGCCGGTCGGCCGGTCGAAGCGATTGAAACGGCAGAGACAATCTCACTGGGCGACATTATTGGGAATCGCGAGGTGTATGCATTGGAAGTTCGGGGCGACTCCATGCGAGACGAGCACATCGTGTCGGGCGATTATGTACTGGTGGAGCGGACCAACATGGCGAACGAAGGGGAGATCGTGGTTGCGCTAGTCAACGGAAGCGATGCAACCCTCAAGAGGTTCTATCGTGAGGGAAACCTGATACGACTGCAGCCTTCGAATACCGAAATGCAACCGATCTATGCTCCTGCAGGCAATGTCAGCATCCAGGGCAAGGTGTTAGGGATGCTTCGTAAGTACGCCTGAATCTCCGCCAGACGGCTGCTGGATGGAACCGCCGCGCCAATTACTGCGTAACTGCACTCCGAAGAGCAAATTTTCATTGCTTCGGAGGCCTCTTGAACACGTCCACTAGAACGAAGTCGAGATCGCGGAAACGGCTTTGGATCATCCTCGCCGTCATATTCTGTCTCCTTGGAGGCGGAGGGTTTGTCGCAGCTAAGAGCCTCAATAGCTCTCCCCCACTGGATCCATCACAATTGGGGACAGTGGAGACCGGAGACATCGCTCGTTCGGTAGTGGCAACGGGCAAGGTCCAGCCGATCACCGAAGTTGAGGTGAAATCGAAGGCCAGCGGCATTGTCACCAAACTCGATACCGATATCAACCAGACCGTTCATACGGGCCAGGTGCTGGCGCAGTTGGACCAGGAAGAGATACTTGACCAAGTAGCGGCGCAGAAGGCTCAGCTAGCTGCAGCGCAGGCGAGTGCGCGATCAGCTTCAGCAGCCGTGGCCTACGATCAGGTTGCGGCAGAGGCTCCGGACCTGCCGATGTTTGAACACTCGTATCATCGGGCGTTGGAGATGCAAAAGGACGGCGTGGTGTCGCAGCAGACGCTGGACGATGCGCAGCAAAAGTACTTTGCGGCTCTGAATATGCGCGACAAGGCTGTGGCACAGATTGCCGTGGACAAGGCGAAGGAACATCAGACAGCGTCGCAGGTTCAGCAGGCTCAGGCGTCCCTGAATCAGTTGGAGGAGCAGCTTTCGTACACTACTGTTACGTCACCAATCGATGGGGTAGTGTTGTCGCGCGATGTACAGGTAGGCGATGCAGTGAGCTCGATCCTGGTACTCGGTTCGACGGCAACGCTGGTAATGACGCTGGGGGATATTCATCAAGTGTATGTAAAGGGCAAGGTCGACGAATCCGATATCGCCAAGGTCTATCTCGGACAGGGGGCCCGTATCAAAGTACAGAGCTTTCCTGGGAAGACATTCGCGGGCCGGGTAACAAAGATTGCTCCATTGGGTGTCGAGAAGGACAATGTCACGACGTTTGAGGTACAGATTTCGATCGATAATCCGGGTGGAGAGCTAAAGGCCAACATGACGGCGAATGCTGAGATCGTGCTCGAGGAGCATAAGAATGTGCTGAGCGTTCCAGAGCAGGCAGTGATTTACGACAAGGACCGGAATGCGTCAGTGTGGGTACCGGACGCACATGGCAAGGATGGCCATCGGGTCGTGAGCATCAAGACTGGTATTTCAAATGGCAGTCGCATCGAGGTGCTGTCTGGGCTGAAGTCAGGCGACAAGGTTGTCCTGCAGCAGACATCGTAAATTCAATTGAGAGAAGGTGAACTCCATGAAATTTGAACTCATCGCAGGCGCAGCACTACTGATGGCTTCGTCGGCAGCAATTGCTGCGGATAACCAGTTCGAACGAACACTGAATGTTTCCGGACAGGCCAATCTTTTCGTGTCGACGGGAGCGGGAAACATCAGAATTCATCCGGGGACGGACACCCAGATACACGTGGTCGGCCATGTGCATGCGGGATGGAACATGTTTGGTATCAGTGGCTCGGTCGGCAGCATCAAAGCACGCATGGATCGCATCGTTGCAAATCCTCCGATTGCGCAAGACGGGAACACGGTACATGTAGGCGAATCGAACGATCGGGAACTCTTCAACAATATCAACATCGACTATGACATCTCGGCCCCAGCGGGGGTAGCGCTCAACCTTCGAAGCGGCTCTGGCGATATTGAGAGCGATCATTTGGGCCGCTATCTTTCTGCATCAAGCGGTTCAGGCGATGTGCGAGCGCATGGCGTTCATGGCCCCGCAGACCTTGGCACAGGATCGGGCGATATTGAGTTGGAAGAAGAGGGGCCTGGAGACATCAAGGCAAAGACAGGGTCGGGGAATATCAAGGTTCATGGCTTGAACGGCGGCTTCACGGCACGCAGCGGCTCTGGTGATATTGACGCAGATGGCCGACTTATTGGCCCTGCGAATCTTGCATCGGGATCGGGCAACATCAAGCTGCATCTCACGCCGGATGCGCGCTTCAACCTGGAGGCATCGACAGGCTCGGGGGATATTCACGTTCGCTTTCCGGGGGCTCCCGAACAAGGCGATAACTCGCGGCATCACATGACGGCGCCGATCAACGGCGGTGGAACGCCACTGGAGGTACGCACCGGCTCGGGCAACATCGAGATCGATAGCCACTAGCTGTTTACATCAGGCTTCGCGAGAACCGCCTGGGCCGATACACTGCAGACATGGTCACTAGCAAACCCCGCTTGCTGGTCTTCGATCTCGATGGCACACTCATCGATTCGTCGCTCGACTTATGCAACTCGGTGAATGCGGCGCTGCAACACGTCCGTAAACCAACGCTGCCCAATGCTCTGATCGCGAGCTATATCGGTGACGGAGCGGCTATGCTGGTTCGACGTGCGATGGGCGATCCCGGGGATCTGGACGCGATGCACCCTAGCGATGGGGATGACCTGTTCCGCCGCGCATTTGATTTTTTTCTCCACTACTATCGTGAGCATAAACTCGACAACACGCGCTGCTACGACGGCGTGATTGAAGCCCTGACGCAGATAAGGACGCGCCACCCGGACCTTCCGATGGCGGTGCTGACCAATAAGCCAGTTGATCCGTCGCGCGCCATTTGCAGCGCTCTGGGACTGGAGCCATTCTTCTTTCAGAACTATGGCGGCAACTCATTTGAAACCAAGAAGCCTGACCCGATGGGGCTACTCACGCTGATGGAGGAAGCGGCTTCCCTGCTCATTGGCAGCTCCGATACGGCACCGCTGATGCCCGAAGAGGTGGTAATGATTGGGGACTCTGATGTGGACGTGCTCACGGCGCGCCGATGTGGGGCCCGCTCCCTGGGGTGCACGTTTGGCCTTGCCCCGGCTGCGCTGGCGACGTCAGTACCAGACGGGACGGTCGATCATCCCTCGGAGTGGCCCGCAGCGCTGGGACTTTAGGCTATTTCTTCCATGCGCCAAGCAGGCGCCGCAGCACGATGAGTTCGCCCGTGTGATAGGCCGCGTGATCCGCGATCAGCAATGCCTCTCGCAGCAGTGACTGGCCGTCTCCCCAGGCAAACGGAGCGATGAGCGCCGCATCGTCAGTAGCATTGAGCAGCCTTTCAAAAGCAACGCGGTCTTCTTTGATGTGATGGATAGCTTGCTCCCACGCATCCGCGCTGGGGGGCTGAGGATTCTTTGGCCAGTAGGCCTCAGGCCACGAGCGCGGCTTATAGCTGCCGTCGGAGTTATTGCTGAAGTCGAGAATATCGCGCTGCGCGATACGGATGTGTTCAAGAATCTGCCACGCGGAGTAGGGGAGGTTTTCGGGGATAGCGCCACGGAGGTGCTCGGGGAAATTAGTCACTGCGTCCTCAAAGGTAGCGTGGGCCTGCCCGCCGTCCAGCAGTGTCTGCAATTGCTCTCTGAGAGCCCGTCCAAGTTTTGCTTCTGCCGTTGCTAGATTTGTCATGAACGATGAGATGCTCTAGAGTTCGCCAACGTCGCGTCGTCGCGAAGGCCAGAGCCACGCAGCACCACGGACACCGCTGGAATCGCCATGCACATTGCGCAGGATTGGGGTCTTGATACCTCCGCCAAAGCCATAGTCTCGAAGTCGGGAGGACAGGCCCCCCTCATACAGACGGCTGAGATTTGACAGACCGCCTCCGATGACGATCGCGTCGGGATCGAGCACGTTGACGACAGTGGACAGGCCCCGTGCCATTCGTTCCACAAGGCGGTCAAGGGCTTCGTTGGCCTCGATGTCGCCAGCTTCGGCGGCCGCCACGATCTCAACTCCGCGAAGATTGCGGCTGGTAACACGGGCGAAATCCCACTCAAAACCGGTGCCCGAGATCCAGGTTTCAAGGCAGCCGTGATGCCCGCAATAGCATAGCGGGCCAGGTGATTCTTCGGCCGTCGCCCAGGGGAGCTGCGTATGCCCCCACTCCCCGCCCACACCGTTCGGGCCCGCATGCACACGGCCGTTGATGGAGAC
Organism: Granulicella sp.; assembly: GCA_027452215.1. Classification (GTDB taxonomy): domain Bacteria; phylum Acidobacteriota; class Terriglobia; order Terriglobales; family Acidobacteriaceae; genus Granulicella. The sequence continues at coordinate 110,278 of DAIDGQ010000035.1, forward strand.
TCCGCCCCCGCATCCGGTACCGAAGATGACACCGAAGACTACCTCGAAATCGCGCGCAGCACCATCGGTTGCCTCGCTGACCGCAAAGCAGTTTGCATCGTTGGCGCAGCGAACCTCGCGGCTGAGAGCCACGCTTAGGTCCCTCTGCAACGGCTGCCCATTGAGCCATGTCGAATTTGCATTCTTTACGAGCCCAGTCGATGCGACAACCGTTCCCGGAATCCCTACGCCAACAGTGCCCGTCTGCCCAGTCTCCGTCTCCAACTCACGCACCAGGTTGACCACCGCAGCAATGGTCCCGGCGTAATCACCCTTCGGTGTCGCAACGCGAATTCGCTGCAGTTCCAGACCCGCGGGGTCGAGAGCAATCGCCTCAATTTTCGTACCGCCCATATCCACGCCAATTCGCATTCGGTCCTTGCTGCTCCTATATCGATGTTGCTTATCTTGTTCTATCCTAAACGCCCGGAAGATGGGTCAAGCTTAGCGCGAGAGCAATACCGCTGGCCAGACACACGATCTGCCAAAAGACGGCCCAGGGTCTGCGCTCCGTCTGCAACTCGGGCATCAGATCGACCAACGATATATACAGAAAGCTCCCTGCGCTCACGGGCAATAGCCATGCCACCTGATGCGAACCCTGCTCTCCAACCGCAACGACTATAGCCCAGCCAAGCACACTCGATAGACCCGCACCGATAGCAAGTAAAGCTGCGCGACCTCGCGCCAGTCCCATGTGAACAAGGAGGGCGAAGTCTCCCAGGCGGTGTGGAATTTCATGCAGTCCAACTGCGAGGGCCGTCACCCACCCAACGCGAGGGTCAATCGCGAAGGCAGCGGCCACGCTGGTTCCATCGACTAGGCTGTGGGTCACGGCACCGAGCAATAAAGTAGCAGGCTTGGAGGAGTGATGGTGATCATGATGCCCCTGATCGTGGGCTTCTTCCGCATCCGTTGCCGGCTCGGCACTGACGCCGGATACGACATGGAAGACTCGCTCAAAGCTGTACAGCGCGAGCATCGTCAGCACCACCGTGATCCACACGGCGCTCCGATTTCCCAGGACTCCGACGGCTTCTGGCAGTAGATGGGCGGCGCCCGTCGCGAGCAGAACTCCTACGGCGATGCTGATCACATAAGGGAGAGCACGGCGCAGCCAGGCGTCCGACCGGCGCAGAGATAGAACAGCAATGGCGGCGAGCGCCTGCACACCTATCACTGCGATCAACGATTCGAGTACTCTGCTTTGCACTGCGCCTCCCACACAATCCTACCGTGCGGGCTCTTTGCGGCGGACTCAAGCGCTCCGATACATAGCTACACCTCCCCGTTGGCATACCGGAGAAAGTCGATGTAAGGGCTACTTCGTAGTGGGTTTGGCAGAGGTACTGTCCGTCGGCAGGGTGTAAATCACCTCACCGGCTCGGGTGTAGTGCAGCTCCTCCCGGGCCTCGTGCTCGATTGCGCTAGGGTCGTTCTGCAACCGGTCCACGTGCTCGTGGAGTTGCTGATTTTCCTTCTGCAACTGCTGCATCTGGAGTTGCAGAGACTTTGCCTCTTCGCGCTTATGCGCAAAGGCGGTGAGCCCGTTATGGCCAAAGATGACGCCGTAGGCCATTACCAGCGTCAGGGATCCAATGGCGATCGTCGCAGCTCGTCGCCGCCAGAGATAGACGCGTTCCTTCGCAGCTCCGGCGAGTGCCGGTAGCTGAGTGGTCAGCCTCGATTTGCTCTGAAGGGGTCCCAAAGGTGGTGGCCTCACATGCCAACTTCCAGTTTGATGCTCGTTCTGTCAAAGTATCGCTCATTCTCTTGTGGAGAGAGCCACTATGAGCAAGAGGGAATCAGACTTGTCGATAGCCAGGTTCGATTTTGGTTATCTGTGGGACGATGCCTGTTTGCACCGCGAGCTTTGCTATTCTTGAACATGTCCGCATGCGTGTCCTTTTTGGCATCTCGATTTTGGCCCTGATCGCTCTTCTTTGGGCCTCAATCGCGATTGCGCGGCACGTCTACCAGGCACGGCAGCGCCATCAACGCGAGTTGCACAATGAAGCAGTCGCAGAATCGGATGGGCGCCGTTTGTGACGCAAAAACATGAGTACACGCTGAGATAAACTTAATTCCGAGAGCCCACTATGCAAACAGTCATCGCGAACTCGTCCCCCACCGCAGGCCTTAAGGGCTTTGCCGCGACCCTTCCCGGAAGAATCCTGATCGGCCTGGCTGCCACGGTTGTTGTCGCGGTGGCCGCTCATGTGGCGATTCCGTTGCCGTTCACGCCGGTTCCGCTCACCCTCCAGCCGCTGGCAGTCCTGGGGGTGGGTCTCGCCCTCGGGCCAGTAGCTGGTTTCCTGACCATGCTCGCCTACCTGGCTGAGGGAGCAATGGGATTCCCCGTATTCAGCCCCACGGGGCCGGGTGGAATGGCGCAACTCCTTGGCCCGACCGGTGGCTTTCTCATGGCCTATCCGCTCGTTGCCGCCATCGTCGGTGGCCTTACCCGGGGACTCGCCCGCCACACCCCACGATTCCTGGCGGCATTCGTTGCGGGGAATATTGCCATGAGCGTCCTGTTTTTGTCGGGAGCTGGCTGGTTTATGCTGTACACCCACCACTCCCTGTATTTCACATGGATCGGCGCCGTTGCTCCTTTTCTGCCCGGGGAATTCGTCAAAGTTCTGATTGCGTCCGGGATCTACAGCACCTTGGCACGCGGCCAGCGCATCTAAACTGCGTTCCCCCAAGGGAACGGCACGAGAGGCCCAACCAATACGACGCTTCTCGCAACCATGAAGAGCTATAAAAGGACCCATGACTACTGCAGCATCAGATGTTCGCGAGATTAAGATCGCCCATAGCCCAGACTCCGACGACGCGTTTATGTTTTATGGCCTCGCCACAAACAAGGTGCGCGTGCCCGGCTATAAGTTCTCCCACACGTTGACCGACATTGAGGCGTTGAACCACCGCGCCATGACCGATCAGTATTACGACGTCACAGCCATCAGCTTCCACGCTTACCCGTACATCCAGGAAAACTATACCCTGATGGCCTGCGGCGGCTCCGTGGGAGACAACTATGGGCCCATGATCGTCGCAGCCAAAAACTACTCGCTCGACGAAGTCAAGAAGCTCCGCATCGCTGTCCCCGGAACGCTCACGACCGCTTATCTAACGCTCAAGCTCTTCGCCCCGGAAATTGAGACCGTTACAGTGGATTTCGACAAAATCATCCCTGCAGTGATTGCGGGCGAATTTGACGCCGGCCTGATCATCCACGAGGGGCAGCTTACGTACGGTCGCGATGGCCTTACAAAGATTCTCGACCTCGGCGTCTGGTGGCATGAACAGACGGGTCTTCCGCTCCCTCTTGGCGGTAATGCCATTCGCCGCTCACTGGGCCATGAAGTGCAACTCATTACCACCAATGCTCTGCGCGAAAGCATTCAGCACGCACTCGATCACCGCGAGGCAGCGCTCGAGTATGCCATGCAGTTCGCTCGCGATCTCGACCCCTCGATGGCCAACCGCTTCGTCGGCATGTATGTCAACGAACGCACGCTCAACTATGGCGACGATGGGAGGGTAGCTATTCGGAGGCTATTAGATATGGGCTACGAACGCGGCATCATTCCACATAAAGCGAACGTGGACTTTGTCGGCTAGCGTCCCTTCCCTGCCTCATTCCTATCGAATGGATGCCCAGCGATTTCCTCAAGATCCGGCACTGCGCTTGGGCGCCGGATCATGATATCCTCTTCAAGTGCGGTGAAGTTCTCCCACACATCCCTTAGCGACCTACATGTAGTTCGCTCTTTGCCTCCCGGCAAGGTTCAAGGAATGGACGCGTAGCTCAGCTGGTAGAGCATTCGACTCTTAATCGACTGGTCGTAGGTTCGATCCCTACCGCGTCCACCATTTTTATTCAGATTACAAATAGCTTACGGTCTAACATAAGCGACCTGCGGGTAGCCCTATTTTCTCTAATCCTTGCCCTTGCAAGGATTGGTATCTTCTCGCCGACCACGCCACCCCCAGGCAGGCCACCAATTGAGGATCCGCTTGCCGGGCCCTAAGTCTTGCTCGTCCATTCGTGGACGCTACGCCCAGTATCCGGCGGTGTCCATGAGCTTCGACAGGATCGAAAGCCTATTCATACAGAAAGTCGCCTCCAATACTTCTTGTGACAGCGCTCACATACTCTCCTATGTTCATTGCCTATGAATGGATCAGCTTTTAATTGAGCTCCGCTCAAAGACCCAGCTCAACTTTTCAATAGAAGTACCGGAAAGGATTTAGCTGTGAGTTACTTCAAGGATGCAGGACATCTTTTCCGGTTTGCTCTTCTATTCGTCGTCGGCTTCGTAATCTTTCTGGTCGTCCGTCACTTCGTTGTTCCGAAGAGCTTCGGCGAATATGGCCACTACCGTGGAGCCGCCATTGCTGAGATTGCCGCCCGTCCCATCCACTTTGCAGGTCATCAGACGTGTGAAGCCTGCCATGCCGACGTTCTCGAGATAAAGAAGAAAGGCAAGCATGCCAATGTCCATTGCGAAGCCTGCCATGGACCGCTCGCCAATCATGCCAGCGACCCAAGCTCGGTCGATCCGCCAAAGCTCGAGACCGCTACACTCTGCATCCGCTGTCATGCGGCCAGCGCTGCTCGACCAAAGGCCTTCCCGCAAGTGGAGGCAGATCAACACTCCGGCGGCCTTGCGTGTGAGACCTGCCACCAGCCGCATAACCCGGTCGTTCAAGCTGGAGATGCGAAATGAATATCAATCGACGTCACTTTCTTGTCATGATGCCGGCTGCTGCGATCGCGTGGAAGTATGTCCTCGCTGGTGCTCCAGAAGATGCTCCCAACTATACGATGAGCGAACACTGGTGGGGCATGCTCCTTGATATCCCAAAGTGCATCGGCTGTGGCAACTGCGTTCGCGCCTGCCAGGCAGAAAACGACGTGCCGAACGGCTACTTCCGCACTTGGGTGGAACGCTACCTCGTGACCGACTGGCATCTTGAACACCCCGAGGTGATCTCGCCCGATGGAGGCAAAGAAGGCTTCCCGGTTGCGCAAGAAGAAGCCAACGGCAAGTATTTCTTCGTTCCCAAAATGTGCAACCACTGTGCAGATTCACCCTGCACGCAGGTATGTCCCGTGGGCGCGACGTTCATCGGTCCGGATGGCGTCGTGCTGATCGACCCGAACTACTGCCTCGGGTGCGCGTATTGCGTGCAGGCGTGCCCCTACGGCTGCCGGTACATTCATCCGGAAAAGCGAGTTGCCGACAAGTGCACCCTCTGCTACCACCGGATTACCAAGGGTTTGACAACGGCATGCTGCGAAGCCTGTCCGACCGGCGCGCGCCAACTCGTCGACTTGAAGAATCCCAACGACTCGATCCACGCATTCCTAAAGACCCATGACGTGCAGGTATTGAAACCACAGATGGCCACCAGCGCAAAGGCTTTCTACAACGGTTTGGATGGCTCAGTGCGATAAAACTTCCCTGGCTGAGAGCGACACGAATTTTCAAACGATTTGGTGCGACGAGGAGACGGTGAGTGCGATGAACGGTGTTGAAGGCTACATGTATCCCAACGAAGTTAGACTCTATTGGAGCGTGCTGATCGTCCTTTATCCGTACATCACTGGGCTCGTCGCAGGCGCGTTCATTCTGGCCTCTCTGGTACGAATCTTCCACGTCAAGGCGGTAGCGCCGACTTACAGGCTCGCGCTGCTAACGGCCCTGTCCTTCCTGATCGTTGCTCCGTTGCCTCTCACCTTGCATCTCGGCCAGCCCCAGCGAGCGCCCGAGATGTACTTCACACCACACGCCACCTCGGCGATGGCAATGTTCGGATATGTGTATCTGTGGTATCTGATGGCCGTTCTCGTATTCGAGATTTGGCTGGACTACAGGCGTGAAATCGTCCTCCTGTCAGAGTCCGCAACAGGGTGGAGGCGCATGCTCTACCGCATCATGACGCTGGGCTCTAACAACATCAGCGAGCGCTCTCTGGCCATTGACGAGCGGGCAGGCTGGATCATCACTCTGGTTGGTATCCCGTCTGCCTTCATCCTGCACGGGTACGTCGGCTTCATCTTTGGTTCGCTCAAGGCGAACCCCTGGTGGAACTCCCCATTGATGCCAGTTGTCTTCATCTTCTCGGCGATGGTCTCAGGCATCGCTGCCGTGATGCTACTGTACATGCTCACCACAAAACTCCGCCGGCTGCGGATCGATATGCCGTGCGTCGACACGATTGCGAAATACCTTTTCTACATCTTCATTATCGACTTCAGTCTGGAGATGCTTGACCTGGTCCATCGTATCTATGAAGCAGATGAGTCCTTTCGTTCGATCAGCTTCATGGTCCACACCAAGCTCTATTTCTCCCAGATCATCCTGCAGATCTACATCGGTACGTTTATCCCACTCTTCCTCCTAGCTCTGGTTCAGGTTAAGAAGCTCTCTGAGGCAGCGCGGAAGACAATCTACGTTGTATCAGGATGCTTGATCGAAGTAGCCATCATCTCCATGCGTTGGAATGTGGTGATCGGAGGACAACTTTTCTCCAAGAGCTTTCTAGGATTCACGACCTACAAGATGAGTCTCGTCACGCGTGAAGGTTTACTCATGTCGATCGCGTTGTTGATTCTCCCGCTATTTATCCTGTGGCTCTTGGTGAAGCTGCTTCCCCCCTGGCCCGACCAGGAATCCGGCAAGATTCATGCTTTGCCTACGCCTGTGTCCTAAAGCAGTTGGTACTGAGCTCCGCAAATGGGTATGGACGATGAGCGAAATTCCCGACTTGATCGCACAGTTCAACAAGCGACTGGATACACTGGAACATCGCGTCTTTACCCTTGAACATGCGGCGGTAGAGTCCTCCCTTAAACCTGTACCCGCAGTCGACGCAATCAACATCCCTCCGCATCAGCACGCTGAAACTTTGTCCTTCGCACAGGCAAGCGGCATCGTTCCCATGCTCGGGAAAGCGCTGCTCGGCATTGCAGGCGCTTATCTGCTTCGCGCCGTAGCAGAGTCTGGCTCGTTTCCAAAGCTCGCCGTCGTTGTGCTTGCAATCACGTATGCCGGGATGTGGCTGGTATTTGCGGTGCGAGTCCGCACCATGGCGTGGTACACAGGCATCACCTACGCCACCACCTCTAGCCTGATTCTCACTCCCATGGTTTGGGAGCTCACCCTGCGATTCAAAGTCCTGCCTGCTTTGATCAGCGCACTCGTATTGGCATCGTTCGCCATTGCAGCTCTCACCCTTACCTGGAAGCGTAGTCTCGTGTCGGTCTTCTGGGTTGCTTATGGAACTGCTGTCTTCACCTCCCTGGCCTTGATGATCGTCACCCACGATCTGGCACCCTTCCTCGGCGCACTTCTGCTCATCCTTGTTGCGAGCGAGTTCGCCGCCTGCCGCGGTCATCGTCTCAATGGAAAGGTTCTAGCGGGGGTTGTCGTCGATATCGCCGTCGCATTGTCGATCTTCATCTACTCTGGTCCAGCAAATACCCGCGCCGAGTACAGCAGCGTCAGCATGCCAACATTACTAACGCTGGTTTCAATCCCCTTCCTCGTTTACGCGGTTAGCGTCGCCTTCCAGACCATTCTTCGCCGTCAGCGAATCAGCCTCTTCGAAATGATGCAGACAATGATTGCATTTTCACTCGCTCTCTACGGAGTGATCAGTGTCGCTTCAGGCGAGCACTACGGCACGATTGGAATCGCTTGCCTCGCCCTATCTGCCGCAGGATATGCCGTCTCCTTCAAGCTCTTCGACGCTTCAACTGTCCTAATGAACTACCGCGTTTATAGTGCATGGAGCGCGGCACTCTTCCTCCTTGGCAGCTTCTTCTGTCTCCCTCGGATATGGCTCTCAATCTGGCTCGGAGTCGCAGCAATCGCAGCCACCTCTATCGGTGCCCAACGATCTCGTCTTACGTTGGAGTACCATGGCGCACTCTATCTGTTGACTGCTGCCTTCGCCGCTGGACTGCCAAGATTCACAGCTCAAGCCCTCATCGGATCACCGCCCAACCCGCCTGCGTGGATCTTCGGTGCCATCTTCGCAATTTCATTTCTTTGTTATCTGCTGGGCGGCAGCCCTCCTAAAGCTAAGCGTGCACAATGGCGACCAAACATCGTTACGGCCGTACTAGCCGCCACTTCGGGAGCAGCACTCTTGGTATCCGTGCTGGCGCTCTTCACGGTTCACCTCAACTCGCTCAAGACCAACCCCCTAGAATTTATCCAGACACTCGCCGCTTGCTCGACTGCCCTTGTCCTCGCTTACAGTGGCTCACGCTGGCACAGGATCGAACTCAATTGGATCGCCTACGGCGCGCTAGTATTTGTTGCCGCAAAGCTATTGATTGAAGACCTGCGACACGGTCATCTGGTACTGATCGCCGCTTCCTTCTTTCTATATGCCGCCACTTTGATCCTGCTTCCGCGCCTCGCAAGCAGAGGCCAACCGGAACAATCCCCCACGGCGATCGCTCCCTAGCCTTTGCAATCACCCCCACCGCCCTCGCGCCTCAGATACAGTATTCCGCCAATTTGATTTCCAGCCCAGTTCGAAGCCGACGGGCTCCCAATCGGGATCATCCACAAAACGACTGCATTAGAGTTTAGTCATCAGCAGCTTCGTCCCCTCGGAGAAGCGAACTCGGTGATTTCACAAACCCGCATACCAGTCATAACCAAGCTTGGTCCAGTAGTCGTCTGGCCTGCTGTTGGTGTAGCTGATGAGACCGATCCGCTTGATCTGCTTGTACCCATACTTCGTGGGCATGTGCAATCGCAGCGGAGCACCATGGTATTGGGTTAGCGGCTGCCCCATCATCTCGGTTACGAGAAGGGTCTGAGGATGACGACATACCTCGAGGTCGTATCCCGTGTAATAGTCTCCATCCGGCGTCTCCATATACACATACTTCGGCTCCTTACCGTCAACGCGCGCAGGAGGATACGCATCAAGAAGATCTGCCATACGTATACCAGCCCAATGGACAATCTGACTCCAGCCCTCGATGCACTTGAACTGAGTCACCAGTTCATGCCGCGGGAAACTGACGATGTCTTCCATAGTCAGAAGCAATCCCGGGGTACCCTTAGCCAGCGTAGAGTCACTCTCACCAGCCTCCTCTGTGCCGCGAGGCATTCGACCGCTTCGGTTCTCTTTCTGTCTCTCCTCTTCCACCATCGATGCGGGCGCCATCTTCTCGGAAGTGCTGGCAGAAGGTGGCGGCGTCTTGGTGTCGTGCCCTTGATCTTCCATCGCTTTCTCGTCGACATAGACATACTCCCACGAGGTCACATCTCGGCTGTACCTCGGGTGAGAAGTGGATGCATCGGAGCCAACCAACTGCAGCCGATAGCTCGCTGGAGCGAGCATTTTCTTAAGGCCATAGACGCCATTGACCCTCAGATTCTCAGCCTTGGAGAGAGCGTAAGTGGGAGCAAGCGCTCGGTCATCGAAGATCGCACGCGAGATCGCCGCGTTCGTTTGGAAGGCCTTCCTATAGCCAAGGGGCTGCATCTCTTCCGATGGCAGGTGATCGAGCCAGTTGTAAAGGCCATATCCCGCAGCTGCTGCTATGGCTGCCATCGCGAAGGACCGTCGTGTGTGTCGCCTCGAATCTGCAAGCACGGCTGCGTTCGCGTCGCTCGCAAACTCGGCGCTGTCACTCGAACTCGCAGCCACAGGCACGTCCTCAATCGCTCCCCTCTCAGTCTTCTGAACCTCAGGACTCCCGTCAAGCATGGGTGGCTTCTTCTGTTCTGGATCGGGCGTCACCATGATCTCCTCTCCGCCTCAACTGACACGTCTTCTTCACTCTTAATCTCGAGCCCGCTCACCATACTTCTAAAATTGTCCCATCCCGCCAAAATGACCTGCATTACATGGACCCCAAAGAAACCAACAAACCCCATCGTGATCCAGAAGTGTTCCCATCGGGCCATCTCGTATCCACCGAGGACTGTAGTCAGCCAGTGCAGTTGAGTCGGTTTGTAAATCGCCAGGCCGGTGACCAGCATGCCAAAACCCATCAGTATCACTGCGCTATATGCGATGCGTTGGGCCCCGTTGTATTTGGTCTGCGGCGGCAGGCCTTTTCGAAGATGAAGATCCACCAGCGTGACCTGGATGGCATCCTCTACACTGCGTTTCTGCGGGATAAGAAACCGCCATTCCCCCGAAATCGCAAGGTAGATAACATATGCGACCCCATTGGCCGCGAAGATCCACATAAAAAAGAAGTGGTGCCCAAGTCCTTGCGTAACGTGGTATGGAGCATTGATTCCCTTCCAGAACCAATCTGGAAAGAATCGAAACAACGTGATCTTTCCTATACCAATGCGATAAATCGCATGCGGATGCCGGTAGGCATTGTCAGAGTCATTCCAATAGATCAACAGACCGCTCCATATCATGATGAAGAGCACAGGAAAGTTGATCCAATGCATCCACCTGATCGCAAGGGGATGCTTTCGATCGAGCCGAATCAAGTTGGACGGATATGCAGACTTTTTAATCATCGCCATCACTTTTGGAAGTTCACTCTACTGTAGTTGATCGTTAGAGTCTGATCGCACCCAAAGGTTACATCGAGAAAATAGCATCTTCGCGCTCCTTCAGCTTTCACCAGAAACCAGGCTTGAATGCCTATTCACAGGATCGTAGCGAGTTTTCGCAGTATCGCACATCTCTCATACCGCAAAAGCTACCCCGCGTACAGTTTCGTTAGAGTTGCAGGATCGCAGCGCCAACAATCGGGCCTTGGTTTGGCTCCTGCGCGAATAGAACCAGGTGATGCCCCCCAACCTTTTTCTGCAGAAAATCTTCTGGAAGCGATAAATGCACGGTTTGCTCGCTATCCCTATCAAGGGTAATTACCCGCGATAGGCTTCGCACTACTGAAACGTGTTGGAGATTCCTACCAGCGTTTTCTCCGCGAAGAACGTTTGAATGATCCATGTCATCGGTAAGAACGGCGACAATATCCAGCCGCTTCGATTCAGATCCTGCCAAAGAAAATTTTAGATCTGCGCTGTCCGCCTGCGGCACGAAGGATTCAATCTTCAGATCTGAGTGCTTTCGGTGCGCATCGTTGCGAAGGGCCTGTTGCAACGCGGAACCATCGCTTCCGACGAACTGATCGCGTCCATTCAAAACGATCTGCGGGGTATAAGCACCATCGGGAGAGAGCCTCGATGCATAGACTTCCTGCCGATCCGTGAAGCTCTCCTCAGAATATGGATCTTTCCACCCAAGGTTATTCCAATACGTGACATGCTCGCTGAGCCCCACGATCAACTGACCCGCGGACGTTCTTTTGAGATGAACTTGCTGCAGAAGTGCGTCGGCTGGAGGACAACTGGAACAGCCTTCAGATGTAAACAATTCGACGATCACGACAGAATCGAGCTGCTTCCCTGATGTGTCGACCTGTGCCGCAGCCCGCCAATGCAGTTCGGTCACCAGAAATCCAATAAACAGTGCAAATAGATAGCGAAGTCGCATGAACATACCTCCAGTCAAATGGTCCTCATCTGACGGCTCAACCGCGGCCGGGTTACAGACAATTTTCACAATTGCCTCCAACTCACTGCACCACAATCCAACGGTACGCATCGGGAGTCTACGTCGGATCCTATTTCATAGAGCTAATTGATGGCCATCCGGATTTGCTGAAAATCGGCCTCGCGATCCCGCCTCCGCGCCCTCAGATTGAAACCGATCCCCCTCCACTGCGACTGGAATCCCGGCTCGCGTCGGCGCTATGATGGACGCGAATCTACAAGGCGTATTGATCGTCGTTGCTTTTTCCAGTGTTACTCTGCACAGTGTGCGAACCTCAGGATGACTCCTGCAATGAACGAGGCTTCGTTGCCGCGCAATCCAGCCAATGCAATGGAGATGTCACCGCTTGACTTCCAACATGGCAAGACACTCCTTCAATAAGTCGAAGCCTCTCCATCGTAGGTGGTGCAGCATCGCGATTGTGTGGAGCAGCTGTCTTCTCGCATGCGTACCGCTGCTGGCGAACTCGGCCTACGCTCTCGATCCAAGCAAATATTTGACTCAATATATGCACACGTCCTGGCGCATGCAGGACGGCTCCGCACCAGCCGGCATGTGGGCTATCACCCAAACATCGGACGGGTTCCTGTGGTTTTCCTCCCATGCAGGCGATATCTACCGCTTTGACGGGATAAAGTTTGAACCGTCATTTCAGCCTGCCGACCGCAATGCAGTCGATGTGCCCTCTGCCAAGATCACGGGCGTCGTCGTAAATATCTACGGGGATCACGGCGGGGGTCTCTGGGTGCTCTCCAGAGCAGAGATCGTTCATGTACGGGGCGGCGTGGTGGTAGCGCGATTCGCATTGAAGGGGATGACACAGGGCCGAAACGTTAGCGAGGCCCCCGATGGCACGCTATGGGTGACTCGCGGCTTCAATACCGATTCAGATGAACCCCTATGCCATGTTACCGACCATGATGTTAAGTGCTTCGGCAAGGCAGATGGCATCCCCATTTCGCCGATCGACTCCTTGCTGGCTGATGGAGAAGGCGGCTTTTGGCTGGGCGGACAAACCACCCTCGTGCACTGGAAGAACGGCATTTCCATCACCTACGCAATCGAGGGGCTGAACAAGAATGTGGGACAAGACGGCATCACAAGTCTTGCCCGTGGGCCTGACGGTACTCTTTGGCTGGGTATGCTCGCGCAAGGACCCGGCTTGGGTGTTGCGCGATTGATAGGCGACAAAGTCAGGTCGTTCTCCGTGCCCGGCTTTGATGGAAGCAATCTCCAGGTCAACGGATTGGACTTTGACCGGGATGGCAATCTTTGGGTAGCCACCTCTGGCCAAGGACTCTTTCGGATTCATGGTCGATCTGCGGATCATTACGGCATGACAAATGGTCTGTCGAGCAATACCGTTCTGGCGGTGGACGAGGATCGGGAGGGGAACGTCTGGGCAACGACTACCAATGGCGTCGACAGTTTTCGAGATCCCCTCGTCACAACATACTCATCGCAGCAAGGTCTTGGCGGCGACCTTGCGGGCGGCGTACTCGCCCGTAACGACGGCACAATCTGGGTCGCAAACGCAGGTTCGCTCGATCATATTGTGCATGGCAAAGTCACCTCGCTTCGCACCGGGCGCGGACTGCCGGGCAACCAGGTTGGTGCCATGCTCGAAGATCGTGCAGGAAATATGTGGTTGGGAATCGATGACGGTCTCTATCTGTTCGATAAGGGGACGTTTCATCGCCTTCCCGAACCAGACCATAAGCCGCTCGGCCTGGTGGTTGGACTGACCGAAGACAGCAATGGAGATATCTGGGCCGAATGCTCTGGCAGTTCTCGAAAGCTCCTGCGCATTCGAGATTTCCAGGTCCGCGAAGAGTTCACCTCATCCCAGGTTCCGGCTGGCCACGCCTTGTCGCCTGATCCAGATGGCGGAATTTGGATAGGAAGCATCAAGGGCAACACACTCTTGCGTCTTCGTAACGGCAACCTCAAATCGTTCATGGTGGATCCCACCGAGACTATCTTCAGCAGCAAGATTCTGGCTCAGACCGACGGCTCGGTGCTTGCCTCCTCAGTGAATGGGCTGGTCGGATTGCGCAACGGCAAGGTGCAGCAGATGGCAATGAACAATGGGCTCCCCTGCAACTCCGTTATCTCGTTTCAAGAGGACAGAAACAAGATCTGGTGGCTCTATACGGGGTGCGGCATTGTGGAGCTTCCTGATTCTGAACTGCAGCGATGGTGGGCAGATCCACAGTTAGTGGTGCACTTCAGGTTTCTCGATGTGACAGATGGCGCCCAACCCGGTCAGCCTTCTTTTAATTCGGCGGCATCTTCCTCCGACGGCCGCGTGTGGTTCGCCAATGGCGTTGGCGTGCAGATGCTGGATTCATCAACTCGTAATCTGAATGAGCAGCCTCCGGCAACCTATGTTGAATCGGTCCTCTCGGATCGCAAGCTTTTCCCGGCGATCGCCAACCTCAGCCTCGCACCGAATGTCCACGACCTGCAAATCGATTACACTTCACCGACGTTTGCCTCTCCCCAGAAAGTTAAGTTCCGCTATCGACTTGTGGGCTACGACCATGATTGGCAGGACGCGGGTACCCGGAGGCAAGCGTTCTACAACGACCTGCCCCCAGGAAAGTATTCCTTTCTCGTCATCGCAAGCAACAGCCAAGGAATGTGGAACTCAACACCAACCAGGTTTGCGTTCTCCGTCGCCCCTGCGTATTACCAGATGAGCTGGTTCCGCATCCTCATCGTGGGCGCATTGCTGGCTTTGCTATGGGCTGCTTATCAACTGCGGATGATTCAAATGCAACAGCAGTTTGCCATCATGTCGGAGGCGCGCATCAATGAACGCACCCGAATTGCGCGTGAACTTCACGACACACTTCTACAAAGTGCCCATGGTCTCCTGCTCAGCTTTGAGACGGTCGCACAGCTATTGCCCAATCGCCCAACAGAAGCCAAGCAAAAGCTGGACGAAGCCATCCAGCAGACGGCCAATATGGTTACAGAAGCGCGAGACGAAGTGCAGGGCTTGCGCGACTCAGCAGCAAATACAAGCGATATCGGAGTGGCCATTTGCTCCCTGGGTCGAGAATTGGCAAACGGTACATCCTCTCCTCCGAGTCCAGAATTTCAGGTCACGGTGGAAGGATCGATAAACTCTCTCCACCCCCTGCTCTACGACGAAATCCATAAGATCGCCACCGAAGCTCTACGTAATGCATTCCGCCACGCGAAGGCGCGAAAGATCGAAGTGGAAATCCGCTATGACCTTGACCAATTCCGTTTGCGAATTCGAGACGATGGTAGAGGAATTGATCCGCATAAGCTCACGAACAAAAGCAATGAGGGGCACTTCGGCTTGCGTGGCATGCAAGAACGAGCCGCTCTGATAGGTGGCGAACTCGTCGTGTGGAGCGAGGGGAATGAAGGCACGGAGATAGATCTGCACGTCCCCGCTGCTGCTGCCTATGTAACGCGGCAGAAACGTCGTTGGTTTACGTTGTTGTCCAAAGCTTGAAGCAGAAGATCAGTTATGAGCGTCGAACCATACCAAATTCGGGTCCTCGCAGTCGACGATCATCCCATCGTGCGTCAGGGCATTGCCAGCCTCGTCGGAATTCAAACCGATATGGTCTTGGTTGGAGAGGCGTCGAACGGCCGCGACGCGGTTCAGCAGTTTCGCAACCTCATGCCAGATGTAACACTCCTGGATTTGCGTATGCCTGAGATGACTGGACTCGACGCTCTGATTGCGATTCGCAAGGACATTCCCAACGCCAGAATCATCGTTCTCACGACCTACGCCGGCGATATGCAAATCCTGCGTGCACTCAAAGCCGGTGCCCAAGCCTACCTTCTCAAGAATACTTTGCATACAGATTTGATGCAGACAATCCGGGCTGTCCATGCGGGAAGGAAAGCACTATCGCCCGAAGCCACCTATGAGATCGCGGAGCATGCAACGGACGATGTCTTGTCGCCCGCTGAGGTCCTTGTACTGCGACTCATAGCCGCAGGAAACGCAAACAAAGATATTGCCGACTCCTTGTCGATTGCTGAAGAGACCGTGAAGAGTCGAGTGAAAAGCATTCTTTCAAAGCTAGGTGCAAATGATCGGACCCATGCTGCGATGATCGGCTTGAAGAGGGGAATCATCGAACTGTAACGTGTCGATTCACGCGGCACGCTCCTTGCAACCCCAAAAGAGGGGAACGCAAAACCCGAATGGGGGTTTTCGCGCGCGGTCCAGACCACGCATTATTGCTTAGGTTTGGAAACTATTCCTTTGCGCCGTCTATATTCCACGTTCGCTGGAGGTTGGCCTGGCGCAGGCTTGCTGCTCATGCGCCTCGTAGTTGGTGCCGCACTTACGGACCGAGCGATTTGTATCCCAAGGGCCGATCAGGCTTTGGGCACCTATGCCTGGTGCGCTTTCTCTGCCGGTTGCGCTTTGCTTCTGGTCTCCGGTCTGTGGACACCATTCGCTGGAGTTGCTGTCACTCTTATAGAAACACGGAACCTCTTGGCACTCTCCGGCGACAGATGGACCGCCCTGCTGCTCGGAACAATTGGAGGGGCACTTGCAATGCTCGGGCCGGGGGTCTGGTCAATAGACGCACGTCTGTTCGGATGGATACGCATAAAACCTTCCTCCAACAGCGCCGAGAAAACATAGTGGGACCTATTCAGACCAGCCGTCGCGCCCCTCTGGAAGCGTCCACCTCACCCTCAGCCGGGTGCGCCATTTGGCTCAATCCTGAGATTCGCTCAGTCGGTCCTACATTCCACAATTCGTGCTTCGGAAAACACTGACAAGAAAGTTGGTAGTTAGCTATGGGATGCGTCACTCCGGCTCTCACATACTTCCAGGGTTCGAACACAGATGGCAGTGAGTCGGATAGAAACCTCGTCCACCGCGTGCTTTCAGGCGATGTCGAGGCTTTCTATGACCTGGTCCGTCCCCATCAACGTCCCATGTTCCTTGCAGCCTGGGCGCTGGTCCGAAACGAAGCGGACGCGATCGAAATCTCACAAGAAGCCATTCTGCGAGCGCTCAAAAACCTCGTCAACTTCCGCCATGAATCCAGATTTAGCACTTGGCTCATTCAGATATGCATCAACGAAGCGAAGGCCAGGCTGCGCAAGGATCGCCGGCACCTCTTTGAGTCGCTGCACCAAACGAGTCCCTACAACGAGGATGATGTCATCTTCCGAGATATCCCCGATTGGCGGGCAATTCCGTCGCAGGTCTTCGAGCAACTCGAGCTGCGGCGCACACTGAGAGAAGCACTCGACGATCTCCCCGAGAAGTACCGCACCATACTGATCTTGCGCGATGTGCAGGATCTCAGCGTCAGCGAAACGGCTGCGATTCTAGGACTGTCGGAAGCCAATGTTAAGACCAGGCTTTGTCGTGCTCGCTCACGAATGCGCGACGCCCTAGCGCCAAATTTTAGAAGCTTCCGAGTTCCCCCCAAAAATCCGTGACGACAACTTCGTCCCTTCTGCTCCTGCCTTCGGTTGCCGTCCGACACATACCGCCCTTGCCTCCATGGCCTGAGCGCTCATTGCACGAAGCGCAGACGCCAATCCCCGCGGTAGGCCAGTGAAACCTACTCAGAGGTCTGCATTCGGTTGTTCAACTCTTCATCCAGACGTGCGTGGAGGCGATCGCTGAACCCTAAAGGCAACTCGAAAACACGATCATCTGCAGTCAGAATCAAGATGTTTCGCGTTGAGTCCAGCACCGCCGAACATATCTCACAATGGTCGAGATGCTCCTGTACGAGACGCAGAGTATCAGCAGGTAGCGTGTTGTCTAGGTATCCGGAAATGTAGTCCCAAACGTGCTTGCACTCTAGGACCATAAGAACCACCTCCGTTTCGGATTCATCGCCTTTAGCCTTGCAGCCAGGCTTCGCTGCAACATCATGCGAGCCCGATGCAGCCTCACCTTCACCAAGCTTATGCTGATGCTTAGCAACTCGGCAGTCTCCGCAACGCTCAATTCCTCTACATCACGTAACAGAAAGGTTTCCCTATAGATCAATGGAAGCTCCGATACGGCGCTCTCCAAAAGCTGTTGCATTTCTTTCCGCTCCAGCGCCTCCGAAGGAATCTCTTTCCAATCACGCAATAAAGCCGGCGATATGTGTCCATCTTCGTCATCGGGTTCGTCGAGCGAGTCCATCTTGAGTATCTTGTTTCGCCGCAGCCTCCCCCGCGCCTCATTCAATGTGATGCTGATAAGCCAGGTCCCGAACTTGGATTCCCCACGAAAGCAGTCCAATTTACGAAACGCTTGCAGAAAAGCCTCTTGAGAGACATCTTCGGCTTCCGACTCGTTGCGCATAAACGAGAGGGCCATGACATAGACCGTCCGCTCATACGGGCGAATGAGATCATGAAAGAGTTGGGTGTCGCCGCCTAGGATTGCGGCGATCATCTTCGACTCATCCCGATGGCTCTCGCTTCCGTTCATGCCACTCTCAGCCTGTTCTGCCCCATCCTTGAGCCACGTCGATCTTGGAGGTACGGGTATTAGAGGAAGACTCTCGCAAATGGTTACATTCGCATATACCTTCGACAAGGTAGTGCCAACATATTCTTTCGGCGAACTCCAGTGAAGGTCCTGTCTCGCTCGGAACGTCGCTAACGGCGACACGCCTATCACGGGCCGCCAACCGCGGTAGAATCATACAGGCAGCTGCGTCTGAGCCTGGCTAGCCTCCTAGGCTTGATGTATGTGGTGCCAGTGAATCGCTTCTTCAGCAGCTAGGAGAATGAGAGTGACTACTGACAGCGCTGTCTGCCACTGCTCCTGTTTAGCCTTCTTCGCCTGGCGAACAGGATCGAGTCTCCAGCGCGCTGAGGGTCGATTTCGCAACATACGAACCTGGGCCACGACAATCAGGTTTACGGTCGCACCAATGAATGCGAATACCATCATCGGAATCCGAAACACATCGCGGTGAAGCCAATCCCATCCCGACATAACAGAGCTGGCAACCGCTAGCGAGAGCAGCGAGATCAGGATGCGTGCTCCACCAAGCCCAATCAACACGGTGCAAACACTCTGCAACACCGCAAACACCAGGCTCGTCCAGGCGGCAGCCAAATAAGCAGCACGACTGCTGACGCCGCCAACGACATCCCTGCTGATAGGCTCAGGCGCTTGGGACAACGGAGCAGAAGAAGGTGACATGGACAAAATTATAGCCCGCCATCATTAACGCCCCAAAAGAAACTAGGAAGCGCTGCATGTCCAGAGCCACATTACTCTCGAAGTCCTCCCAACAACTAAAGCCGAAGCGGCGCCGGTCCTGCAATACGAGTCAGTCGGCTACACCTGGTCGGCAGAACCAACCAAGCTCTGCTGCGTGAGCAAAGCATTGCTGGATCTTTGCTGCCTGCTCCTCCGCTGAATCTCCGCTGGTCGAGAAAGCCTCTGCGATCGCTGCGCCGAGGGAGCGCCCCTTCTGCAGCCCAGACAACAATTCGTAAGCCTCGGGTTCGAGGCGCCGATAGTAGACCGAATTATCGTATCGATGCACAGCAAGGTAGACGTTTGAGCGCTGCATCTTCGGTAGGCGCGGCTGAACCTTGCGCTTGCGATCGACTACAGCGTTGCTCACGATATCACTGGTGCCCTGCCCCCGGTGAACGGCGAGGACCAACTCGTCTACGGGATAGCTAAGCTTGAGGAGTTGAAGATGCGGCTGTAGCATCAGCGTTGAAGCGTCGTTCAGTTGATGCAGGTCGCTCTCAACCATCGGCGGAAGCGCAGCGCGATCAAATGCTTCCACATAGGCCCACTCCAGCGCCACCACGTCCAATGCCAGCCTGAGGCGGCTTCCCGCATGGTGGGGATTCCTCTCCAACCATTTTGGAAGAGAGGCACCGAGATCACGCAAGCTAAATGAAGTCGAAGGAGTGTCTACAAGGTAGCCGAGGATCATCGAATCGAATCTCCTCGCTCCCAGCACCGCTTGGAGTGCGGGGAAATCTTCTGACACGGCATCGATTAGTCGAAACCAGTACTGGCGGTTGTAGATTTCAAGTCTTTCGAAAGAAGTTAGGCGGTCATTAGGCGTTATGTATGAGTTTGCGATCGCTGCAACAGATTCTCCCTCGTCCGTTTGGATTCGCGTCTTCCACTCGCGTGTCAACGGC
The DNA here is from genome assembly GCA_027452215.1 of Granulicella sp. Classification (GTDB taxonomy): domain Bacteria; phylum Acidobacteriota; class Terriglobia; order Terriglobales; family Acidobacteriaceae; genus Granulicella. Next base: position 130,039 of record DAIDGQ010000035.1, read on the forward strand.
CGTGAGACATCCTCGAACATGCGTCGCTGGAAATCGACCAGGTTCATGCGAGCACCTCGAGGCTTTTTGAAGCCGCGGCAGCCAGATATTGATTTGCCTTGAGTGCTTCGCGGTGAACCTCTTCGAAGGATGGAATGTTATCGTCCCATTCAAGAAGTGTTGCAGTCGGACCAACTCGTTCGATGGCGCGGGCGTACATCCGCCATACAGGGTCCAGTACGGGATGATCATGGGTGTCGAGAGTATACTTCTCGAACTTCGAGTGACCTGCAATGTGGATCTGCGCCACCCGATCAGCCGCGACCGAGTTCACATACTCGAACGGGTCGAAGCCGTGGTTTTGCGAGGATACGTAGATATTGTTCACATCCAGCAGAATGCCGCAATCCGCCTCATGGACAACCTCGTTCAGGAACTCCCACTCCGTCATCTGCGACTCTTGAAATTCAACATAGCTGCTGACGTTCTCAACGGAGATGGGAATCTCAAGGAAGTCCTGCACTTCACGGATTCTGCGGGCTGTTGTCCGTATCGCCTCAAAGGTGTAGGGCAGAGGAAGCAGGTCGTGGGTATAGCGGCCATCTACGCTTCCCCAGCAAAGGTGGTCGGAGAGCCACGGAGTCTTGGTGCGCTTGACTAGCTCCTTCAAGCGTCTCAAATGCTCATAGTTAGCCGGCTGAGCAGATCCAAAGTACATTGAGACCCCATGCTGCACTACGCGATACTGCTCAAGAATCTGGTCGAGGATCTTGAGTGGGCGTCCACCATCAACCATGTAGTTCTCTGAGATGATTTCGAACCAGTCGACGACTGGCCTCTCCGCAAAGATGTGTTCGTAGTGCGGCACTCGAAGACCGACACCTATCCCATAGTCAGTAAATCCATTGAATCGATTCGCTGGCACTTTCTCTCTCCGATGCAACGACAGCTTGCTAACGCTGGGAGGCTTGAAAGCGTCTTCAAGCCTCCACAGGCCGTGCGACTAAATTGCCTTTGGTGGCGTTGACCCGTCGGTGGCACAACCGCCCTTCCCTTTGCAGCTGTTCTTTCCCGGGTGCTTGCCGCCACCTTGTCCCTTGCAATCGTTCTTTCCCTTACAGGAATGCTTGGGCAGATTTGGCGTGGTGGATTGCGCGAGCAGGATGCCAGCGTGCGCTGTCGTGTTTGTGTTCTGGGTTGGCTGCGCACTAACACGGACGGCGGTGCCACTGAGCATGCCAGTAAGGGCCGCAGCCAGGGCGAGGGACTTGGTGGAATTCTTCATGAAAGGCACCTTTCTTTGGTTGAGCCGCGCGTAACGATCCGCCGGACGTTGATGGATAGACTCGAGGGCGTGCAGGTTCACCCACGAAGCGCGATCGCTTTGCAAACCGGAAATCCCGGTTTAGTTGTGTCGTCGCGCTAATCGTGCTGCCCCTTTGAGGGAATGGCCGGAGAAAGGTTACAAGATTTTTGGATCGAAACAAATTTACAAATTTCTTGCCTGCGACTGTAACTTTTGCAACCCATTCTTCTCATACCTGACAGCAAACAGAAGACACAACACCGTCACGACACAAATCACGGATATCGCTATGCATACTTTCAATAGATCCGAATGCAATGATCTCAGCTCGTCGGGAAGTAAAGAGTGGATCGTTACGAATGGCATCGGAGGGTACGCTTCTTCTACGATCGCCGGCATGAATACGCGGCGATATCATGGCCTCCTGGTGGCTGCGACGACCCCTCCGGTCGGCAGACTGGTACTCCTCTCCAAGCTCGAAGATGCCCTGATCATCGATGGATTGCGAGTTGAGCTCTCGACAAATCTTTATGGCGGACGTGTCATTCACCCAGACGGCTACCTCCGGCTTGACTCGTTTTCGCTGGATCCCTTCCCCATCTATACCTATTCCGACGGTCGATTCACCCTGACTAAGTCCATCTTCATGGTGCAAGGATCAAACACCGTCGTGATCGAGTACCTCTTGACTTCACGCGGTGATGCGCACGAGATCACACTTGAAGTCCGCCCCTTGATCGCCTTCCGCGAGTACCACGCAACCACTCATGAGAATGAAACGCTCGACTCCACCCTGACTGAAACTTTTGGCTGTGTCAGAGTGCAGCCATACTCGGACCTGCCCGCGCTTTTTCTCTCTCATGATGCGGATAGCGTCTTCGCTGACGGCCACTGGTACCGCAACTTCGAATACGCCGAGGAGAGGGCGCGTGGCCTGGATTTTTCCGAAGATCTCTTCAGCCCCCTGCAGTTTAAAACGTCGCTCACCGGACGCAAACGTCTTACGTTGATCGCTTCCACCGAGATGCATAGCACCGCGGATGCTTCTGCATTTCGCCATGCGGCCATTCGCCGCGACACCTCCCTTCGCTATCAAAATCATTGCAAGGGAGACCTGTCCGAGCTAATTGCCGCGCTCGAGCGAGCAGCGGAGCAGTACATCGTTTCGAGGCCACCCCTCAAGACCATCATTGCTGGTTATCCATGGTTTGCTGACTGGGGACGAGATACCATGATCGCTCTTCCCGGGCTCCTCCTTTCCACCGGTCAAACCGAAGTCGCCCGCGATATCTTGTTGGCCTTCAGGCAAAGTATCGACAAAGGCATGCTGCCGAATCGCTTCCCAGAAAAGGGGGAAGTTCCGGAATACAACACCGTCGATGCGACCCTCTGGTTCTTTGAAGCAATCTGGCAATACCTGACTTGCCAGACTGACGCTGCCTGGAGAGAAGAGGCGTGGCATCTGATTGAGGCCGACTTCTATCCTGCACTCAAGAACATTGCAGACCTGCACATCTCTGGCACGCGGTATGGCATTCATGCCGACGAGGATGGCTTTCTCTGGGCTGGAGATAACACCACTCAGTTGACCTGGATGGACGCAAAGGTGGGTGACACTGCGATCACACCCCGAGCTGGCCGGCCGGTCGAGATTCAGGCCCTTTGGTATAACGCCCTTCGCATTCTGGAAGAGCTTGGGCGACAATTCCGTGATAACGACGCTGCGGACCGCTACTCCGGCGTGGCATCCAGATTGCACAGTCGATTCGAGTCAGTCTTCTGGAATCATGAACGCCAGTGCCTCTTCGATGTGGTCGGAGGCAACTCAGTCGACGCTTCGATCCGCCCCAACCAGATAATCGCCATCAGCCTCCGCCACGGTCTTCTCGGTCGAGACCGCGCGCTCGATGTACTGAAAGCGGCTGAGCGAGAGCTACTGACCCCTTTCGGACTTCGAACGCTTGCACCGTCGGATCCAAACTATCGCGGCCGTTACGAAGGCGACGTCTGGAGTCGCGACAGCGCATATCACCAGGGCACTGTTTGGCCTTGGCTCGCCGGACCCTTCTTCACAGCAAAGCTGCAGTTCTCAGAAGACCCTGCCGAGGCAGCGCGAGAAGCGAGGGCGTGGCTCGAAGCTTTCAGCACCCATCTCAATGACGCTGGGTTGGGTCAGGTCTCTGAAATCTTTGACGGAGATCCGCCTCACCTGCCGCGAGGTTGTTTCGCTCAAGCCTGGAGCGTTGCGGAATTATTGAAGCTCGCAAAGGCCGTCAATCGATCTCTTCATTTCGCGCCGTTCAGACCGCAGGCGGCCCAGCCCACCGCCCACGTAGTTTGAGTCAACTCACTCATGGCCAGCTTTGAACCAGCCTCAAACGAAGCTCAAATCTGAAAGGAAATCTTCAGCTTAGGAAGCCAACCAAACTCAAAGCTGCATCCGAGGTCGACCTCAACGAACTACTCTCCACTCGAAAGCAGGAGGCCGACGAGTTTTACGATGCACTCGCCCCCGCAGGTATCGACGCCGACACAAAGGCCATCCAGCGGCAGGCCTTTGCAGGCTTGCTCTGGAGCAAGCAGTTCTACCACTTCGTCGTGAAGCAGTGGCTCGATGGAGACGGCTCGCCTCCCCGCCCCCCCGACGCACGCAAGAGCGGCCGCAACAGCGCCTGGGCACATCTTTACAACGCCGACGTCATCTCGATGCCCGATAAGTGGGAATACCCTTGGTATGCTGCCTGGGATCTTGCGTTCCACTGCGTCGCCTTCGCTCGCGTTGATCCCGCCTTTGCCAAGGAACAGTTGCTGCTCATGCTCCGTGAATGGTACATGCATCCCAACGGCCAGATTCCTGCCTACGAATGGGCTTTTGGAGACGTCAATCCGCCCGTTCACGCCTGGGCTGCACTGCAGGTTTATCGCATCGAGCAGAAGAAAAATGGAGGCCGCGGAGATCGCGATTTCCTCGAACGAGTCTTCCATAAATTACTGCTGAACTTTACTTGGTGGGTCAACAGGAAGGACATCGAAGGCCAGAACGTGTTTCAAGGCGGTTTCCTCGGACTGGACAACATCGGAGTCTTCGATCGTAGTTCAATGCTGCCGGCGGGAGGTCACATTGAACAGTCAGACGGCACCAGTTGGATGGCAATGTACTCGCTTGACATGTTGGCCATTGCAATGGAGCTCTCATCGGCTGACCCGACGTACGAGGACGTCGCGAGCAAGTTCTGGGAGCACTTCGTTTACATCGCCCGGGCCATGAACGACATGGATGGCGATGGCATAAGCCTCTGGCACAAAGAAGATGGCCTCTATTACGATGTGCTGCATGTCGAGCCGGGCGGGCGCATCCCGATGAAGGTACGCTCGATTGTCGGATTGATCCCGCTCTATGCTGTGCAGACGCTGGAGCCCGACCTGCTCGATCGCATGCCGTCTTTCAAACGGCGCCTCGATTGGTTCATCGCCAATCGGCCAGACCTTACCGAGAACATGGCCTGCATGCGCACCGAAGGCCTGCGCGAGCGCAGACTATTGTCCATCACAGATCGGGATCAGCTCGAACGCATCCTCAAGGTAATGCTCGACGAGTCAGAATTTCTCTCGTCCTACGGAATTCGCGCCCTTTCTCGGCGTCACCGTGACCAGCCCTATACTCTTGAAATCGATGGCACCGAACACTCCGTGCAGTATGAACCAGCCGAGTCCTCCACTGGACTCTTTGGTGGCAACTCCAACTGGCGCGGACCCATATGGATGCCGGTAAATTACCTATTGATCCAGGCGCTCAGGCGTTCGCATGAGTACTACGGCACCGACCTCAAAGTGGAGTGCCCCACCGGATCAGCTCAATTCCTCACTCTCGAGGAAGCAGCCAATGAAGTCTCAAGGCGCCTCATCAGCATCTTCCAGCGAGATGCAAACGGCCATCGCCCCGTGCTCGCCGGGAACGAATTATTCGAGATCGATCCGCACTGGTGCGATCTCATTCCCTTCCACGAATATTTCCATGGCGACACCGGAGCCGGTGTCGGAGCAAGTCATCAAACCGGCTGGACCGCACTCGTGGCTAACCTGATCTCCGACCTCTCCGAGGCGCAGGCCGCGCACCACGCTACATCGACAGCAGAAAAATAATGAACTACCTTCATCTCCGCTCAAACCGCTGAGCAGCTGCAAAGAGCTGCTCAGCCGCATCGATGTTTAGAGAATCGTCGCGGAAGCCACTTCCTCACCTGGCCTCGATGCGTTCCGCATACCTTTCTCGTGCAGGTGAGCCAGGTTGTTGTTATCCATCTTCTGTCCCTGCCGCACATCAATAAACTGGCACAGGTCTTTTGAAAACAGAAGATCGAGCGTCCAATCAAGAGCGACACGGATCTTCTTTTCCAGTTGAGGAAGTTTGCTGAGATAAATTGTCCGCCACATCCACCAGGCCATAAAACCAGACACGTTCACGCCAAACACTCTGGCAACCCCCGCACGATGACCGATGGTGGCGAGCTGCCCAATCATCTTAAAGTTGAACGTCTGGAACTCGCGTCCGCGCGCGTGGGCAGCAATATTGTGCGCCGCTACTTTGCCTTGCCGAAGACCATGCTGGGCAGTTGGGGGACAAGCGTTACCCGGGGTCAGATCCGGAACAACCGCGCAATCTCCCAGCGCCCATACTCCCGGCCAATCAGGAACAGCAAGTTCTGCTGTAACTTTCAGTCGCCCATGCTCCTTGTCGCAGGGCAGCGACGCAACCAGCGGATGCGGCATCGTTCCCGCAGTCCACAGCAGTGTCTTCGCAGGAATCTCACGGCCATCGGCCAACACAACTACATCTCCATCATAGGAGCCGACTCTTGAGTGGCCTAGGACTTCGATTCCACGCTGCTCAAGCTTCTTCTGCGCATACTTTCCAAGGCCGGCGCCGAGTTCTGTCAGGATCGTGTCTCCCGGATGTACCAGGGTCAAACTCAAGTCGGCACTCATCACGTTCGGATAGAACCGAAGTGACTTGCGCAAAAAATCGTTGATGGAAGCCAGCGTCTCTACCCCAGCAAAGCCTGCGCCCGCCACAACCACCGACAGCAACCGCCGACGCTCTTCGATAGAAGATTCCGTATCCGCAGCCTCGAGAATCGCAATCAGCCGATTGCGAAGTTTGACGGCGTCCGAGAGTGACTTCATCGTCAACGCATTCTCCTCCACCCCCGGAAGTCCGAAATATTGAGTCGTCGATCCCAGCGCCAAAACAATCTGGTCAAAACGAATCTCATGCGGATGCCCGTCGAAGCCATGGCTTATAACGACACGACGCCCCCGCAAGTCAATCGCTTCAACCTGACCCTCGATGAACGTGACCCACTTCAACAGCTTGCGGATCGGGTTGACGATGTTCGTCAGATCAAGGTCCCCGGCCGCCACCTCATGAAGCATCGGCGTAAACAAAAAGAAGTTCTCGCGGTTGACCAGCGTGATCTCGATATCCTCACCCGGAGGAAATATCTTCTCCAAAGCCAGCGCTGTATACACTCCCGCAAAACCACCGCCTACGATAACGATCTTGTGCTTCGCGCTCATCTCACCTCATTGGTCCGCTCGTATCGGCCGCATCACGGACCGTCCGCCCATCGGCCAACCGTTGGCCCAAAGAGCAGATATCCGTCTGAGTCAATTTATGAGAATTAGTTACAGGCGAACGAGACAGAGACCCGCCAACTTCAGCATCTCGCATGCGGTAAGGGCCCATCCAATAATTCAACCCTCAAGCGACACCCCGAAGTGCTCCTGGTAGAGCGTCCGAAAGAGCTTCTCAGCCGACCCAGACCATGGGCTCAGCCATAGACCTCGCAAACGCCGTCTCCCGCAATTTTTCCGCGTCCGCGCTAAAACTATTGATTTTATGAGGGATTTTGGTAGCGTTACCGGGGCTCGAACCCGGACTCTTCGCCTTGAGAGGGCGACGTGTTAACCAGTTACACCATAACGCCACTGAACGGATAGATCACCCGTCGCAACTTCCCGAGTATAGCAAACCCGGGCCCATAGTAAGAAATTCAGCCGCCAGGAAACGCACCGTTCCCCCATCAACACGCAGCCGCTTCCCTACAGCCCCAGCTTCTTAACCTCGTCGTTGTAATACTTCCGGTACAGAATGTCCCACTCCTGCGATCCCTCCGGAATAATCCTGCGTTGCGACGCAATCTTCAGCCGCGCCGCTGCATCGATCTTCACCTCTTCCAGCAGCAGCTTTGTCAGCGCCTTCCGTGCCTCCTGCCGAATCGTGTTCCGATCCTCCAGGAAGTCCACTTCATCAATCTCAGCCAGCGTATCAGCGACCGTGTGCGCCAGCTTATTCAACTTGTCGTCAGAAATCCGCGTCGTATTGCTCGACTTAATATCCGGTGCTCCGCGCATCGCACTCATAGGACCGCCCTATACTTGCGAGCAAGTTCCTGCTTCACTTTTTTGAACATCTCCGGGTAGTTCGCTCCGCTCTTGAGCATATCGTCCTGGAACGCCTCAAGGATGACGCGAACCTCATCGTTGATACGATCTTCCAGCGCGAGTTCCTCGATCATGGCTGCAGCGAGACGCTCATCCACCAAGGCCGGCTTGTCGGTCTTGATCATCTTCGTGGCCACCAGATGTTTACTGGTCTGCCGGGCAAGGTAGCTAACGTAATCTTTCGAGAAAATCATGGGCAAAGATAGGGTAGCACGCAGAGATTCACGCGTCAGGTTGCCGCAACATCTGCGAGAATAGAGTCCTATGGCATTTGATGATTTAACCGCGGTAAAAGACGATATGGTCGCGTTCATCGCCGGTCACGGCATGCGGCGCATGAACAGCTTTGTCCCCGAAGACGTTCCCACCGTCCTCTTTGAAGAGGACGACGTCGATGGCTGGAAGGATTTCGTCGAGCACGCCAAGGCCGCCAACGCCCCCTTCATCACCATGAGCGACGTCATCCTCGAGCCCGAGGACGTCGCCGCGCTCATCAGCCAGCTCCGTGACCAGACCTATCCCGACGGCGACTCCGGAGATCTCGAAGAGGCCCAGGGCCTCATGCAGCACGTCGGCAAGACCGGCTATCTCCAGCTCGGCTTCGCCCACGGCGGGGTCATCTTCCTCTACGAAACCGCCACCGAATGGTACGACCTCTTCCAGGAATTAATGGAGTCCGTCTCTGAGCTGGGCCACATCATCGTCGACGACCGCGACGACGAGTAGGCAGCCCGTGGCCGACTCGCCCGATCCACATCCCCTCCCTCTCGACCCCTGGGTCATCGCCTCCCATCCCGGTGCAGCCGCAGCCACGCTCACCCGCGATCTCGGCTTGCCCGACGCCCTCGCCCGCCTCCTTGTCAGTCGCGGCGTCGACACCCCGCAGGCAGCCGAAGCCTTTCTGCACCCCTCACTCGCCCAACTTCACGACCCCTCCCTCATGCTCGGCATCGCGTCCGCCGTCCAGCGCCTCCGCTCCGCCCTCGCCGCCGCCGAGCCCATCCTTATCTACGGCGACTACGACGCCGACGGAACCATCGCCACCGTCCTCCTCAAGACCGCCCTCGATCGCGCCGCCCTCGCCCTCGGAGTCGTCCCCGACGTCCGCTACCACATCCCGCACCGCATTCGCGAAGGCTACGGCATGCTCGACTCCCGCATCGAAGCCGCCGCCGCCGAAGGAGTTCGTCTCGTCGTCAGCGTCGACACCGGCATTCGAGCCTTCGCCGCCGCCGTCGAAGCCAAACGAGTTGGCCTCGATCTCATCGTCACCGATCACCACCTCCCCGACGGCGACGAGGGCAACCCCGAAGCCCTCGCCGTCCTCAACCCCAACCAGCCTCTCTGTCCCTATCCCTACAAGGATCTCTGCGGAGCCGCCGTCGCCTTCAAGCTCGCCCAGGCCCTCCTCGAAAGCACCGCTCCCACCGAGGCCGAGCGCAACCGCCTCCGCGAAAAACTCCTTCCCTCCTTCCTCAAGCTCGTCGCCATCGCCACCATCGCCGACGCCGTCCCTCTCACCGGGGAGAACCGCGCCATCGTCTCCCTCGGTCTCGCCGAGCTCCGCAAGCCCTCGCAGTCCGGCCTCCGTATCCTTCTCGAGCTCGCCCAGATTGACACCGCCCGCCCCATCTCCTCCACCGACATCGCCTTCCGCGTCGCTCCCCGCATCAACGCCGCCGGCCGCATGGACATCGCCTCCGACGTCGTCGAGCTCTTCCTCGCCAAAGACCCCTCCGCCGCCCGCATCCTCGCCGAAAAGCTCCACCGCCTCAACGACGACCGCCGCGCCACCGAGGCCGAAGCCCTCCGCTCCATCGAAGCCCAGATCGAGTCCCTGACCGGCGCCACGCCCGATAGCCTCCCCCCCTGCTTCGTCCTCGACGACGCCGGAACCGCCTCTCCCTGGCATCGCGGCGTCATCGGAATCCTCGCCTCACGCGTCGTCGACCGCACCGCCCGGCCCGCCATCGTCATCACCCACGAAGACGGCTTCGCCTACGGCTCCGGCCGCTCCGTGCGAGGCTTTCATCTCCTCGACGCCATCAGCAAAGCTCATACCCAGGCGCCTCAGCCTCTCTTCTCCCGCTTCGGAGGCCACGCCCACGCCGTCGGCTTCTCCATGCCCTCCACCCGTGTCGCCGAGCTCCGCAGCTTCCTCCTCCAATATGCCTCCAACCACCGGGACAGCCTCGACCTCACCGAAGAGTTAGCCTGCGACGCTGAGGTCAGCCTCAGCGATCTCACCCCCGCCTTTCTAACCGCCCTCGAATCCCTCGGCCCCTTCGGCATCGGCAATCTCGAACCCCTCTTCGTCACCCGAGGAGTCAGACTCGCCACCGCCCTCCGCGTCATCAAGGACCGTCACCTCCGCCTCTCTGTCGAGGACATCACCACCGGAGTCCGCTTCGGTGGCATGGTCTGGAGCCGCACCACCGATTGGGCCGCCCTCGCGCGAACCGAAGGCTGGACCACCGGCGACACTCTCGACCTCGCCTACCGCCTCCATCGCAACTGGCATCCCGACTTCGGAGGCTGGGAGCTCGAGGTCGTCGCCCTCCGCTCCTCCCTTGCTCCTATCACTCAATCAACATTCTGATTCCAATAACTTGATTTCAGAGCATTGCAAAAAGTTTGGTTCTTAGGGCTCGCAGACGCGTCTTATATACTGAAATTTCGCTTATGGCTCAACAAGTTTCGGTTCGATCTCGAGGGTGGGTGTGGGTGCTGGTCGCCTTTGCGGCAGGGTTAGCCCTGTTTTTCTACATACGCTCCGGCCGGGGAGTCGTCACGGTGGGGGCCGCCAAGGTCGAACGCCATAATCTCGCCAGCGAAAAGTCCACCAACGGCCGCGTCGTCCCCCTCCAGGACTTCCAGGCCCACGCGCCCATGCCCGGAGTCGTCGAGAAAATCGAAGTCCATCTCGGCCAGGCCGTACAGAACAATCAGGAACTCCTCCAGATGGATGACAGTCAGGCCCGCAAGGATCTGGCCGCTGCCCAGGCCAGCCTCGCCTCCAGCCTCGCCACCCTCCAGGCCATGCAGCAGGGAGGAACCCAGGACGAGCGCCTCGCCCAGACCGCAGAACTCGACAACGCCAAAATCCAGGTAGCCCAGGACACCACAGCCCTTGCCGCTCTACAGGCCCTGCAGGCCAAGGGAGCAGCTTCGGCCAACGAGGTCGCCCTCGCCCAGCAGCATCTCAACGCCGCCCAGGAGCATGTCCGCCAGCTTCAGGCGCGTCGCACCGCCCGCTACTCCTCCGACGATCTCACCGCCCAGAAGGCTCAGGTCGCCCAGGCCAAAGCCGCCGTCGATGCCGCCCAGATCGCCTACGACGGAGTCAATATTCATAGCCCGTTCGCCGGAACCGTCTACGCCATCCCCGTCACCCAGTATGAGTTCGTTGCCGCCGGAGAGACCCTCGTCCAGGTCGCGGACCTCAACAAGCTGCGCATCAAAGCCTACTTCGACGAGCCCGACATCGGCCTGCTCAAAGCCGGCCAGCCCGTCACCATCAAGTGGGACGCCAAGCCCGACCATCTCTGGCACGGCCACGTCATTCAGGCCCCCACCACCATCATCGCCTACGGAGGAACCCGCAACGTCGGCGAGTGCCTCATCTCCGTCGACGACGCCAAGAGCGACCTCCTCCCCAACACCACCGTCACCGTCACCGTCACCGAGCTCCAGCACACCGACGTCCTCAGCCTCCCCCGCGAGGCCCTCCACACCATCGGCAACAGCGACTTCGTCTACAAGATCGTCGACAACACCCTGGTCCGCACGCCCATCCAGGTGGGCCTCACCAACCTCACCCGCTTCGAAATCCTCGGCGGCCTCAACGAAGGCGACGTCGTAGCTCTCGGAGCCACCACCGAAGCCGACCTCGGCGACGGCCTTCGGGTCAAGGTGCAGCCCTGAGTGAGAGGCTAGCCATGCGATCGAGCCTCTCCCCCGCCGCCCCGGCGTCCGCTGCAACCGCGGCCGCAGCAACCCTACCCGCCCACACCGCCTCGTCTTCTCCCCGGGCGGCGCAGGAGTCAAGAAGACCTGCATCAATGAGCATCGCCCGGCACCTACTTCTCGCCTCCACCCTCGGCCTCGCCTGCGTCGCCCACGCCGCCGTCCGTGACCATGCCGCAGCTCCCCTCAACGTCGCAAGCCAGGCCCTCATGCAAGGCCGCATCGACGAAGCCATCGCCTCCCTCCAGCACATCGTCTCCTCCCATCCCGACGACGGCCCCGCCTATCTCCTGCTCTGCCGCAGCTTCTATGCCGAGGAGCATCAGGACGAGGCCATCTCCACCTGCGAAAACGCCGTCCGCACCCTCCCCCGCAGCAGCGACGCCTTCGACTGGATGGGCCGTGCCTACGGCATGAAGGCCAGCCACGCCGGCCCCCTCGCCGGCTTCGGCCTCGCCCGCAAAGTCCGCTCCGCCTTCGAGACCGCCGTCCAGCTCGACCCCAACAACGCCCCCGCCGTCAACGACCTCAGCGAGTTCTACATCAACGCCCCCGGAATCGTCGGCGGAGGTCAGGACAAAGCCGTCGACCTCGCCAACCGCACCCAGGCCACGCTCCCCCAGGTCGCCCACCGCATCCGCGCCCTGCTCGCCGACAAGCACAAGGACTACGACGAGGCCGAGCGTCAGTTCAAAGCCGCCGTCGACGACGCCCACCACCCCGACGCCTGGGTCGATCTCGGTGCCTTCTACATGCGCCGCAATCAGCCCGACCAGTCCGTCGCCGCCCTCCGCCAGTGCATCGCCGCCGACCACGCAAAGGATGCATCCCTCGTCGACGTCGCCAGCATCCTCAACAGCCGCCACCTCGAGCCCCAGCTCGCCCAGCGCTGCCTCGAGGACTACCTCCGCGGCCCCTCCCGCAGCGACGCCGCCCCCGTCATCAAGGTCCACGTCATGCTCGCCAAACTGCTCGCCGCTGCCGGAGATAAGCCAGCAGCTAAGATCGAAGTAGACAAAGCCCTGGCGCTCGCCTCCGGTTACGCTCCAGCCAGGCAGGCACTCCGAGAGCTCTAACCCCATCAGCACTGCAACCATCCAACCCGCAACGCCAGCAGCACACGGAAGGACACAGGAACAGGATGCACCTTAGGACACGATTCGCGGCCACGCTCACCATGCTCACAGCATGTGCCCTCGGAGCCTGTGCCCTCGGAGCCTCCGCACAGATCTCGCTCAGCTCCGCCGTCGACCTCGCCCTGCGCAACGATCCCCGCGTCAACCTTGCCAAAGCCGACGTCGCCAAAGCCCGCGCCCAGCTCGCCGCCGCCCGCGACGTCTACGTCCCCAACCTCATCGCCGACGGTGGCTACGGCCAGGGCTTCGGCGTTCCCACCAGCCTCCCCATCATCTTCAGCATGTCCAGCCAGTCGCTGGTCTACAACTTCTCCCAGCGAGACAACGTCCGCGCCGCCAGCGCCGCTCTCGAAGCCGCCAACCTCGCCCTCAAAGAGTCCAACCAGCAGGTCTCCGAAGACGTCGTCCTCACCTACCTCAACCTCGACAACGCCCAGCGCCGCCAGACCGCGATCGCCCAGGAATACTCCTTCGCCCAGCGCCTCGTCACCATCGTGCAGCAGCGCCTCGACGCCGGCCAGGACACCCGCATCGATCTCCTCCAGGCGCGCCGCAACGCCACCCAGATCGAGCTCCAGCAGCTCCAGACCGAAGATGAAATCAAGACTCTATCCGACCACCTGACCCGCATCATCGGTCTCCCCGGCACACCACTCGACGCCGTATCCAGCTCCATTCCCCCGCTCCCTCCGCTCCGTTCGTTAATCACCAGTCAGCCCACCAGCTTCGGCATCCAATCCGCCTTCGCCGCCGCCAAGAGCAAGCAGGAGGTAGCCTTTGGCGTCAGCCGCTACCGCCTCCGCCCCGAGGTCAGCCTGAACATCAACTACAGCCGTATTGACACTGGCCAGAACGGCTACACCACCTACTACCCCACCTTTACCAACCACTCCGAAAACGCCGAGAGCGTCTACCTCCAGATCCAGATTCCTCTCTACGACCGCAAGCACGAAGACGACGTCCGCGCCGCCGCCGACGCCGCCCACGCCAAGTTCGAAGCCCAGAATCAGCAGAACCTCTTCCTCGACGGCCGCTACAAACTCCAGCACAGCACCGCCGAACTCTCCGCCCGTTACGAGCTCGCCCAGATCGACCTCGACCTCTCCCAGGAGCAGCTCAACGCCGTCCTCGCCCAGCTCAGCGCCACCAGCGCCTCCGACGACCGCCCCCAGCTCTCCCCCAAGGACGAGCAGAACGCCCGCCTCCAGCAAAGCGCCCGCACCATCGACCTGCTCAACGCCCAGTCGCAGCTCAGCCAGGCTCAGGTCAATCTCATGCGCCAGACCGGTCAGCTCGACGATTGGCTCAAAACCGCCGTCACCACCTCTCCCGGCGTCTCCACTTCTCCCGCAACCCATTGATATTCTTTGGTTTCCACTCCCACCAAAACGTGTAAAGCACACCACCGCCCTGCCTCAACGATTGTGCACATGAGCCCACTCTGGTTCACCGTCCGCGAGTGCAAAGTGGTAAACTAGGAGCTTATTATGCCTCTCAAAACCCTGCTACTCAACCCGCCTTCCTTTGAAAACTTCGACGGTGGTGCCAGCTCCCGCTGGCCCGCAACTCGCGAAATCGAGTCCTACTGGTACCCCGTTTGGCTCGCCTACCCGGCCGGCATGCTCGAGGGCTCCAGGCTCCTCGATGCCCCGCCCCACCACGTCAGCGCCGAAGAGACCATCGAGATCGCCAAGGGTTACGAGTTCCTCGTGCTCTTCACCTCGACCGTAGGCTGGTCCGGTGACCACGGCCTCGCTCGCGCCATCAAGAAGGCCAACCCCTCCATCAAGATCTGCTTCGTCGGCCCCCCGGTCACCACCGACCCCGACCGCGCTCTCAACGAGTGCGAAGTCCTCGACTTCATCTGCCGCCGCGAGTTCGACTTCTCCGTCGTCGAGTTTGCCAACGGCAAGCCCCTCAACGAAATCCTCGGCATCAGCTACAAAGACTCCAACGGCGTCATCCAGCACACCCCGGACCGCCCGCAGGTCGAAGACCTCGACGCCATGCCCTGGGCCACCAAGATCTACGCCCGCGACATGGACGTCACGCGCTACAACGTGCCCTTCCTCCTGCACCCCTACATCTCGCTCTACTCCACCCGCGGCTGCCCGGCGCAGTGTACCTTCTGCCTCTGGCCCCAGACCCTCAGCGGCCATGCCTGGCGCAAGCGCTCCACCGACGACGTCGCCGCCGAGATGGCCTGGGCCAAGCAAAACTTCCCCCACGTCAAGGAGTTCTTCTTCGACGACGACACCTTCAACATCCAGAAGGTTCGCACCATCGAGCTCTGCGAAAAGCTCAAGCCCCTCGGCATCACCTGGAGCTGCACCTCGCGCGTCACCACCGACCGCGACACCCTCAAGGCCATGAAGGATGCCGGCTGCCGCCTGCTCATCGTCGGCTTCGAATCCGGTGATCCCCAGATCCTCAAGAACATCAAAAAGGGTGCCACCGTCGAGCGTGCCCGCGAGTTCGTCAAGGACTGCCACGACCTCGGCCTCATCATCCACGCCGACTTCATCCTTGGCCTTCCCGGCGAGACCAAAGAGTCCATCCGCAACACCATCAACTTCGCCAAGACGCTCGACTGCGAGACCATCCAGGTCTCCGTAGCTCACGCCTATCCTGGAACCGAGTTCTACGACTACGCCAAACGCAACGACTTCATCACCAACGAAAAGATGGAGGACGGCGGAGGTCACCAGATGGCGCACATCGAGTACCCCGGCCTCCCCACCGAGTACGTCATGGAGATGGTCCACAAGTTCTACGACGAATATTACTTCCGCCCCAAGGCTGCATTCCGCGTCGTCTGGAAGGCCGTCGTCAACCGCGACGTTCCCCGTCTCTACGTCGAGGCCAAGGCCTTCATGAAGCTGCGCTCGCAGCGCAACAAGGCCTCCCGCGCCAAGAAGACAGCCAACGCCCTCAAGGCCGAGAGCGCCAGCGCCAACGTCTAGTCGATCACCAGCGAACCAGAGGCGGAGCGATTCTGCTCCGCCTTTCTTCTTGCTCGATACGAAGGGGATCTCTTGAAGCACGCCCTGAAGCCCTCGCAGTACGCCGTCCTCATCGCCATCATGCTCACCGCGTCCGTCGGCGATTCCCTGCTCTCCCGCGGCATGGGCCAGGTCGGCGCCGTAGACATGCACCACCTCTCGCTCCTCTGGCGCGCCCTCTTCAACCCCTTCGTCGACGCGGGAATCATCCTCCTCATCGGCTTCTTCGCCTGCTACACCACTGCTCTCAGCTGGGCCGACCTCACCTTCGTCATGCCCGCCACCGCCTTCGGTTACGTCGTCATCGCTCTACTCGGCCGCTTCTGGCTGCACGAGCAAATGTCCATCTCCCGCTGGGCCGGAATCCTCCTCGTCGTCTCCGCCGTCGGCTTCGTCGCCGGCGGCCCCTCGCGCACCGAGCACCCCGAGCTCGACCAGATGGACGCCGGAGCCGGCCGATGATCCTCACCCCAGCCTCCCTCTCCCCCAACCTCCGCATCTGGGCCGCCATCTCCTTCGTCGCCGCCCTCGCCATCGCCGGAGAAGTCCTCATCGCCTCCGGCATGAGAGACCTCGGCGACCTCGACCTCATCCGCGAACGCAGCGGAATCCCCGGAGCCATCAAGGCCGTTCTCACCAGCGGCAAATTCGTCCTCGGAGCCCTCTGCATGGCCCTCAACTTCTTCGCCATGCTCTTCGCCCTCAGCATCGCCGAGCTCTCCCTCGCAGCCCCAGCCATCGCCTCCCTCACCTACATCGGCAACGCCATCGCAGCCAAATTCGTCCTCGGAGAAAAGGTAGACCACCGCCGCTGGCTAGCCACCGCCTTCGTAGCCATCGGCGTCATCCTGCTAGCGCACTAACGAACCAGCAGCCGCATCAACCCCGTAGCCGCAAGATCCGCCGACAAAAATCCACCCTCACCACCCGCGCCCTTCGCCACCGCCTCTGCGGCCAGCCGCCCACTCCGCACCGCTCCCTCCATCGTCGAAGGCCACCCCGTCCGAGTCCAATCCCCCGCCAGATAAAGCCCCTCTCCCGCCGCATCCGCCGCCGGCCGAAACCGGTCCAGCCCCGGCACCACCGAGAACGTAGCCCTCGCCTCCTTCAGCACCCCCGACTTCACAATCATCGCCTCGCGCACCCCCGGAAAGAATCGTGCCAACTCCTCCACCGCAGCCCCTACAACCTCCTCGCGCGTCCGGTGCAGCTCCGCAAACGAAGCGCTGATCACCAGCTCCAGATACTGCCCCTCCCCCGCGCCCGCACCCTCTTCAAACCGCCGAATCCGCGACTTGTTAAACATCCACTGGATCCGAGTATCGAGCAGCGCCGCATGGTCCAGCTCCGTAATCACCCGGTCAAACCAAAGGTGAATCGTAGTAATCGGCGAGTGCACAAACTGCTCCATCGCCGGAAGAATCCGTTGCCGTTGCTGCGACTCCTCAGGCAGCGTCCGCAGCAGTCGCGCCGTCTGCTCAAACGGCAGCGCCAGCACCATCTGCTCTGCACCAAACACCGCACCATCCGACGCCACCATCTCCCACATCCCATCCGCTCTCCGCCCAATGCGGTCAACGCTCGTCCGCAGATGCACCGCCGTCCCCAACTGCTCCGCCCTCTCCGCCACCGCCGCGTAAAACTCCGACAGCGGCTGCGACGGAATCCCCAGCCTCCCACCCTCCGCCGACTTCAGAAACGATTCATGAAACACCTGCCCCGCATACCGCGTCGAGCACCGCTCAAACCCATCATTCAGCGCCCCCACAATCACCGGCTCCCAGAAGTGCCGAATCGCCCCCTCCGTCTGCTTCGTCCGTTTCAACCACGCAGAGAACGCCTCGTCATCGCTCTCCGGATACCCCCGCAAAAACTCCAGCAGCCCCGCCGCAATCACCGCCTTGTCCGCAACCGACAGCATCGACGCCCGCAGGAAACTCCACGACGAATGTCCCGGCGACGGCAGAAAGCTCGCCCCAATCTCACTCCGCCGAGCCGCCCCGCTCCCGCCTCCCGGCTCCAGAAACGTAATCTCGTCGTACCACCGAATGTGCCGATCCGCCCCGGCCTGCCTGCACAGATCGATCAGGTTCGTGCAGCACCCCAGCAGCACATGCTGCGAATCCACCACCTCCGCCAGCGCCGGATGCTCATACGAATACGCTCGCCCACCCACATGCGGCTTGCGCTCCACCAGCGCCACCTTCGCCCCCGCACCCGACAGCGCCACCGCAGCCGACAGCCCCGCCAGCCCTGCCCCAATCACCAGCACCTCCGCGCCCGCCGCGTCCCTCATCCCGAAATCCTTGCCATCAACGACTGCATCATCCCCACGCCCAGCACGCCCAGCTTCTTATACGTCGGCACCGACACCCGCCGCTCAAACACCGCCCCCGGATCCTCCGCAATCCTGTCCAGCAGCTCATGATAGATCCGCACCAGCACCCGCATCGCCGGCCGAGCATCCGCATCCAGCAGCGGAATCAACTCCTCCGCGCTGTGATACAGCATCTGCGCTCGAACCTCCAGCCCCCGCAGCAGCGCCAGCTCATTCTCCTCCATCGGCCCCCCACCTGCGGCGAGTGCAACAATGCGCTCCGCAGCCACACCCTTCTCGCGCAGCAGATCGCCCGGCAGATAAATCCTCCCTCGCTCCGCATCTTCCTTCACGTCCCGCAAAATATTCGTCAGCTGGAACGCCACCCCCGTATCGATCGCCAGCTTATCCGCGCGCGGATCCGTATACCCAAAGATCCGTATGCACACCAGCCCCACCACCGACGCCACCAGGTAGCAATAATGATGCAGCGCCGCAAAGCTCTCATACACCTGCACCGTGCGCGCGCCTCCATCCGCCCCGCGAACCTCCACGTTGCACACGCCCTCCGGCTGCGCCTCCAGGTCAAGCGAAGTCCCCGCCACCAGCTGCTCCAGCAGCTCATCCGAGATGCCAAATCTCCGCTGCGTATCATTCAGCGCAATAAAAATCACATCCTCAGAAGCCTCTGCACGCGACGCCCGCCAAGCCGCCGTCCAAGCCCGCATCGCCTCGCGCCGCGCCTCAATCGACATCGATTCATCATCCGCCAGATCATCCGCCTTGCGCATAAACGCGTACACCGCGCACATCGCATCCGACTTATGCTGAGGCAGCACACGAAACGAATAATAAAAATTCTTCGCCTCGCGCTTCGCAATCGCGCGACACGCCGCATAGGCCGCCACTAACTCCGGAGCTCGCTGGTCCGTCCCCTGGTCCGTCATGCTCGCCCACCTTCTCCCGCACGCCTCGACGGCAAAAGCATCGACCCCGCCTTCCCCGCCACCGCTCCCAATAGCAGCCGCAGCTTCGCCCCCTTGGTCACCACCGGCCGCGCCCGCAGCGTGTCATAATCCTGCGCCGCAATCGCATCCAGAATCGCATACCCTCCATTCACGAACAGCTGGAGCGTCGACGCAAGCTCCCTCGACACCAGCTGCGTAATCCGTTCACCCCGCGCCAGCCGCGCCCGAGCATCCCCCACCAAAAACTCCATCATCGCCCGCACCTTGCCATCGAACACACGAGCAATCAACTGCTCATCCGTCACGCCAAATCTCTGCATCGCATCGGCAGGAATATACCTCCGCCCGCGCTCCCGGTCCTCCACAATATCCTGATAAAAATTCGCCAGCTGCAGCCCCGTACAAATCTCATCGGACAGCAGCATCAGCTCCTCCGCCCTGTATCCACTGATCAAAAGCACCAGCCGCCCCACCGGGTTCGCCGAATACCTCGAGTACTCCTCCAACGTCGCCAGCGATTCATGATGCGTATACACCTGGTCCTGCTCAAACGCAGAGATCAAATCATCGAACGGCTGCATCGGCAGATCCCGCGCCGCAATCGTCGGCTGCAGCGCCACAAACACCGGATGCCGCGACAGCTCCGGCCGCGCAAAACATTGGTGCAGCATCGCTCTCCACTCCGCCAGCAGCCGCGTCGCCGTCGTCGTATCCGCAACCTCATCTCCCAGGTCATCCGACGTCCGGCAAAACGCATACACACTGTGAAAATGCGGTCGCAACGCTGCCGGAAGAAAAAACGTCGCCACATGAAAATTCTCATAGTGCGTCGTCGCCAGCATCTTGCACCACGCCTGCGCCTCCCCCAGCGAAGGCCGCGCCGCCGGCGTCAGATACAGCTCCGGAGCACCCATCAACCGGTCGTCCATCGTCTCCTCAACCACCTTCGCGACGCCGCTCATGCGTGCTCCTCCACCCCATCCAGCACCGTGCTCTGCAGCTCCGCACGCGGCACAATCACCGTCTTAATCTCCGGAGCGATTCCCTCCGCCGGCCGATCCAGCATCCGCCGAAACACCTCCGGAAGCTCTTCAATCTCCGCCGAGCCTGTAAGAAATTCCCTGCATAAAAATCGTCCCGACGAGATCCACTCGAACGCCCTCCGAGCCGTCGCCGGAGTATGGTGAAAGCTCGCCTTCAGCGTCAGGTCCGAGTAGTGAATCAGGTTCGTATCCAGCGCCACCGTCGTCCCCGCAGGTGGCCCGCCAAACAGATTCACCAGCCCTCCCACGCGAGCCATCTGCACCGCCCACTGCCACGCCTCCGCCGTCGCCACCGCTTCAATCACCACGTCCGCACCGCGACCCTCCGGAGTCAGCGCGCGAGCCGCCGCAATCGGATCATCCACATCCGCAATCCGCACCACCTGCTCCGCTCCAAAACGCCGCGCCGTCGCCACCTGGTCTCGCCGCTTCACCACCGCAATCACATGCAGCCCCATCAGTGACGCCGTATGAATAAACAGCAGCCCGATCGGCCCCGCTCCCAGCACAATCGCCGTCTGCCCCGCACGAGCACCGGACTCCTCCAGCCCTCGCACCACGCACGCCAGAGGCTCCGTCAACGCAGCAAACTCAAACGGCATCCCCTCCGGAAGCCGCAGCGTATTCTTCGCCACAATCCGAGCCGGAACCCGTATAAACTCCGCATACGCTCCATTATTAAAGAGCAAATCTTCGCAAAGATTCTGCTGCCCGTTGCGACAATAAAAACATGCATCGCAAGGAGCAGAGTTCAGCGGCACCACCCGGTCGCCCACTCCAAATCCGACAACCCCCTCGCCCACCTCCACCACCGTCCCCGCCACCTCATGCCCGAACAGCCGGTCCAGCGTCAGCATCTTCGCGTGATATCCGCGACGATACACCTTCAAATCCGTTCCGCACGTCAGCGCCGCTCCAACTCGCAGTACCAGCTCGCCTGCGCCCGCCTCGGGCCGCGGCACCTGCTCAATCCGCAGGTCTTCCTTCCCCCGCAAAACGGCAGCCGTCATCATTCGGCCACTAGCCTGGTTGGATGTTTGAGCCATCTCTCTATTTTCTCATCTCGCACGCTCTCTCAACACCACATCCCTGGACCATCGGCCCTGCCTCCCGCATCTGATACCCTGAGCCAAGCGATCGCATGAGATTCATCTCTCCAGAAGCCTACGCCAAGTCCGTTGTCGCTTCCGTGCAGGAGTACTCCCTGCTCTGCGGCCGCGCCATCGCCAACATCTTTTCCAAGCCCCGCTACATCGCCGACACGTTCACCCAGATGGACTCCATCGGCGTCGGTTCCCTCCCCATCGTCGTCCTCACCGGCTTCTTCACCGGCTGCGTCCTCGCCCTCCAGGCCGCCACCACGCTCCAGCAGTTCGGAGCCGTCAACATGACCGGCCGCCTCGTCGCTCTCTCCATGGTCAAGGAGCTCGGCCCCGTCCTCACCGGCCTCATGGTCTCCGGCCGCAACGCCTCCGGCATGGCCAGCGAGCTCGGCTCCATGAAGGTCTCCGAGCAGATCGACGCCATGCGTGCCCTCGGCACCGATCCCATCCGCAAGCTCGTCACCCCGCGCCTCGTCGCCACCGTCTTCATGCTCTTCTTCCTCACCATCATCTCCGACGCCTGCGGCACCCTCGGCGGCGGTCTCGTCTCCGTCTTCCTCCTCCGTCTCAACGGCGGCACTTACTTCCACACCGCCTACATGACCCTCATCGCCGGCGACGTCATCGGCGGCCTCGTCAAACCCATCTTCTCCGGCTTCATCATCGCCACCATCGGCTGTTACTACGGCCTCAAAACCACCGGTGGAACCCGCGGTGTCGGCCAGTCCACCACCCAGGCCGTCGTCGCCTCCTCGGTCCTCATCATCCTCGTCGACTTCCTCGTCACCCAGCTCATGATCGGCATCTTCGGAAGGTAGCCATGGCCGACACCCTCGCGAGCTCCCCCGTATCCGACGCCCTCGCCCCCGGCAAACCCATCGTCGAATTCCAGGACGTCTCCATCGGCTTCGACGGCAACCAGGTCCTCGACCGCGTCTCCTTCACCGTCCTCCACGGCGAAACCCGCATCCTCCTCGGCCCCGCCGGTGGTGGCAAAAGCGTCCTCATGAAGCTCGCCAACGGCCTCCTCGAACCCGACTCCGGAGTCATCCGCATCTTCGGCCGCGATCTAAAAGACATGTCCAAGCGCGAAATCTTTGAGATGCGCGCCCACATCGGCATGGTCTTCCAGGAGAGCGCTCTCTTCGACTCCCTCAACGTCGAAAACAACGTAGCCTACCGCCTCGAAGAGGAGCACGTCGATCCCGTCCAGATCCACAACCGCGTCGTCGAAGCCCTCCAGTTCGTCGAGCTCGAAAAAGCCATCGACAAATTTCCCTCTGAGCTCAGCGGTGGCATGCGCCGCCGCGTCTCCATCGCCCGCGCCATCATCAGCCGCCCCGACCTCATCCTCTACGACTCACCCACCGGAGGCCTCGACCCCATCACCTCCAACACCATCATCGAGCTCGTCGTGAAGCAGCGCGACGTCTACCACACCACCTGCCTGCTCATCACCCACCGCCTCCAGGACGCCTTCACCCTCGCCACCCACCGCTACAACCTCGACCACCACCGCATGGAGCCCATCCCCAACAACGGCATCGCCGCCGAAACCATGTTCCTTATCCTCAACGAGGGCAAGGTCGTCTTCGACGGCACCACCCTGCAGCTCACCCACACCCAGGACCCCTGGCTCCGCCGCTACATCGAGTAGCATCGGCTGCGCGGCATCCGCGCCACGCAGCCTCCGCTCTAAGCCCCACCTGCCCTAAGCCCCAACCGCAATGCTGCGATGAAATAAATCCAACGCCAACCCAAACATCGAGTTCGCAAGCTCCGGATCATACCGCACGCCTTCATCGCGAAGGAACGCGTGCGCTCCGTTCACCTCGTGCCAGTTCAGCCGCGTCCCCACTTCATTCAAACGCTCCAGCACCTTCATCCGTCCCTCGGTCGGAATATGCGGGTCCTGCCGTCCCCACACCATCAGCAGCTCGCCCTTGATCTCTCCCGCGCGAGCCATCGAATTGTCCCGCATCCCCTCGCCCAGCCCGCCCTTGTGGATGTCCGTCGCATAGAAGCAAACCGTTCCCAGCACCTCCGGATTCATCGCCGCGCGAAACGCCAGGTGCCCTCCCATGCAGATGCCCATCACGCCCAGCCGCCCCGTGCAATCCTCGCGGGCCGCCAGATGCGCCAGCACCGCGCGAGCATCGTCGTCATACGCCTGCACCGGCTTCGTCGTCTTCAGCGCATTGCCGCGGTCCGATCCCTCCTGGTCATACTTCAGCACCGTCCCCGCCGGCTCATACTCGTGATACACCTCCGGCACCGCCACCACGTACCCATGTCCGGCCAGCTGCAGCGCCGTCCGCCGGATCGGCGCCGTCACCTGAAAGATCTCCGAAAACAACATAATTCCCGGGTAGCGTCCAGGAGCCGCAGGCCGCACAATATGCGTCCTCATGCTGCCCGTCGGTGTCGTTAGGTCTACATGCTCAGTATCAATAACAATCATTGTTTCCTCTCTCCAGTTCCATCAATTCTTCAGACTGCACAAGTGTACGCTTCACCCATTGCACGCTAACGATCAATACAACACACCCATCACCACCATCGCCATCACGGCCACCAGCACCGCCACCATATTCATATCCACCACGCGCACTCGTCCCAGCATCGTCACCCGCAGCGGAGCAATCCCACCCGGATCCGACAGCGCTCCATGGAACCTCCGCCTTCCCATCCACGCCAGCAGGAACGCCACTGGCGACAACATCGCCAGCACCAGCGCTCCATAAAATCCTCGCTCCCTGTCCACCACGCCTCCCCATAGCAGCACAACCTCCACCACCGCCAGCAGCACCATCGTCAACGTCTGCCACACCACGTGAAACCTCGCATGGCGCATCCACCCCGGATGCGTCGCATGCGTCCGGTTCAGATCCATCACAACCGTCATTGCGCCCTGCACAACGCAAAGCAACGTCAGCAAAATCCGCAGCACAAATCGATGTTCCAAAAATCGAAGCTCCAAAAATCCACGCTCCAATAAACACTCCCCACTCTGCGACCAGCCCTACCCCGCGAACACCGCAACCGGAGCAGCCTCCTGCTCATGATGATCCATACCGCACGGCAACAAAATCGTCAGCCTCGCTCCACCCTCCGCGCGGTTCGACGCCGTCACCACTCCCCCATGCGCTCGCACCACCGCCTCCACAAACGCCAGCCCCAGCCCATGCCCCTTCGATCCCGCGCCCTTCACCCGCTGCTCAAACACCTGGCTGCAGATCTCCTCCGCAAAGCCCGGCCCATCGTCCTCCACCACCAGCTTCGCCACCTCGTTCTCCACCTGCAGATGAAGCACAACCGTGCATGACGCCGGTACATGCTTCATCTCATTCTCCAGCAGGTTCGCAATCAGCCTGTGAATCAGCGCCGCATCCGCAAACACCCGCACCGGCCCCGCGCTCCGCAGCTGCATCCGCAATCCACGCTCCGCCATCGACGGCTCATACAGGTCCATCATCACCCGTATCAACTCATCCAGCTCCATCTCCGTCCGCGACAGTCGCAACGCATCCGCCTTCGCCTCCGCCACATCCAGCGACGTATTCAGAAACTCCGTCAACCGGTCCAGCTCATCAATCGCCGACACAATCGGTTCGCCCTCCTCCACCCCGATCCCGATCGACAGGTACATCTCCAGCTTCCCTCGAATCGCCGTCAGCGGGCTTCTCAAATCATGCGCCAGCGAATCCGTAATCGTGTGCAGCTGGTGTACCGAGCTCTCAATCCTGTCCAGCATCCTGTTCAGCGTCCGAGCAAGATTCCCCACCTCGTCGTTATGCTGCGTCGTCGGAACCCTGCTGCTCAGGTCCGAACTCCCAATCCGCGACGCCGCCTCTGTAATCTCCCGCACATGCCCCAGCATCCGCCGCGTCGTATAAAACACAATCGCAAATCCAAACAACACGATCAGCAATCCGAACGAAAGAAAGCGCAGCCGAAGATTTCTCAGCACCCGCAGCTCATCTCTCTCCGACAATCCCAGGTAGATCGAGCTCCCATCATCCATCCGCACCGACGCCACCCGGAACGGTATATCGAACCCCTTCACCTGCAGGTGAAACGGAACATCCGGCTCCACATGGCTCGCCCGGATCGACTTCAAATTCGCTACGCCATTCCCCGCACCCACCCACAACTGCGGAGATCCATCCGCTCCCACCTGCAGAAAAAATACCGAGTCGTTTTCACTCTCGCCTTCACTATCCCCCGACCGCAATTTGTCCGGAACCTCCTTGCTCGCCAGCTCCGCGACCTCGCTCACCACCCGCCCATACAGCCGGTCCTTCGGCGTTCGCTCCGCCACATCCCCCAGCACCTCCACTTCGCCCGATAGCCACGCATCGCTGCGTCGCTGAATATCGTTCGCCACAAATCGATGCAGCCCCGCAAACACCAGCGACGTTCCAAACGCGAACGCAAGCGTCGCCCACAGCGAGATCCGCCAAGCTCCACTCCGCAACCGCACGCTATCGTTCTTTGAGGACATACCCTACACCTCGCAGTGTCTTGATCAGTGGCTCGCGCCCTTCCGTATCCACCTTCCCCCGCAGCCGGTAAATGTGTACATCCACCACATTCGTATCCGGCTGAATCCGCATCCCCCACACCTCCGACAGCAGCATCGACCGCGTCACCACTCTCCCCGCATGCCGGCACAGATACTCCAGCAGCACAAACTCCTGCGGGCTCAAACTCAGCACCTCATCCCCTCGCGTCGCTCTCCGTTTCAGCAGGTCCAGCTCCAGGTCGCCCACCCGCAGCACCGTCGGCCCAGTCGTCGCCGTAGCCTTTCGCTTCAGCAGATTCCTCAGCCTCGCCAGCAACTCCGCCAGCGCAAACGGCTTCGTCAGATAATCATCCCCACCCTGCTCCAATCCCCGCACCCGGTCATCCACCGACCTCCGCGCAGACAGGATCAACACCGGGCTGCTCACCCCCATCTGCCG
The DNA here is from genome assembly GCA_027452215.1 of Granulicella sp. Lineage (GTDB taxonomy): Bacteria > Acidobacteriota > Terriglobia > Terriglobales > Acidobacteriaceae > Granulicella. The sequence continues at coordinate 156,327 of DAIDGQ010000035.1, forward strand.
CAGCCGCAAAATCAAATCAATCCCATCCTGGTCCGGCAATCCCAGGTCCACAATCAGCACGTCATACGACTTCACCGACGCCAGGCTCTCCGCCGTCTTTCCATCCCCCGCCGTGTCCACCACATAGCCCGCATCCGCAAGCGAAGCCTTCAAAAATCCCTGAATCTCCAGCTCGTCTTCGACCAGCAGTAATTGCATGCTCCGATGGTAAGCCATCCGCATCTTTGATGACGTCACACCTTCCGCCCCATGAACAAATCGTCATCGCAATACCACCCGGAAGACCGCTACCAAGCACCCCCTACGCTCGTCTTATCTTCCATACAACGAGTATCCTTTCGCTATGGGTTCTAATTTGAAAATTCATCGTTTCGAAGCATCCCAACCAATTGCCTTTACGCGGAGGCAGCACCAGCAGCACATGATGGATGAAGATCAAAACACCCTCAAGGACGTCCTCTCCGCCTACCTTCCCCTGCCGGCCGGCACCGAGCCCCATCTCAAGGCCGCCCTCGAAGGAGTCCTCAGCAATCCCGGCAGTCTCGTTCGCCCCGAAATCGTCGCCAAGATGTTCGCCGCCTACGGCCTCCCCTCCGCCCACGCCGCCGAGCTCGGCATCGCACTCGAGTACTTCCACACTGCCTCTCTCCTCTTCGACGACCTCCCCTGCATGGACGACGCCACCGAGCGTCGCGGAGCTCCCTGCGTCCACGTCGAGTTCGGCGAAGCCCAAGCCATCCTCTCCGCCCTCGCTCTCATCAACAAGGCCTACAGCCTCACCTGGCGAGCCATCGCCGGCTGCGGCCCCGCCCACCAGACCCAGGCCCTCGACTACCTCGAGCACTACCTCGGCGTCGGTGGCCTGCTCAACGGCCAGAGCATGGACCTCAACTACGCCTCGCTCCCCCACGATCGTCACACCACCGAGCGAATCGCCATGGGCAAGACCGTCTCTCTCATCCGCCTCACCCTCGTCCTCCCCGGCATGCTCGGAGGAGCCTCCCCCGCCGAGCTCCAGCTCCTCGAGCGTGTCGCCATCTGCTGGGGCCTCAGCTATCAAATCGTCGACGACCTCAAGGACGTCCTCCACTCCCCCGCCGAAAGCGGCAAGACCGGCTCCCGCGACGCCTCACTCGGCCGCCCCAACATCGCTCTCGTCGTCGGTATTCCCAACGCCGTCCATCGCCTCACCCGCCTCATCCGCATTGGCGACAACATGCTCCAGCGCATCGTCGACCGCCGCCCCGGCGTCTCCTTCCTCCAGGATCTGCGTGCCCAGTTGAACGGAGAGGCCACCGACCTCATCGCCTCCGCCTTCGACAACTCCATCCAAGGAGCTGCATGATCTTTCTCAAGCTGATTTTTACAAATCTGCTTCGACATCGCATTCGATCAGTCATCAGCATCGCCGGTATCGCCTTCAGCGTCGCAGCCATGCTCACCATCGTCACCATCCTCCAGGGAGCCGTCGGCATGTTCTCCGGCATCCTCTCCAGCGACAGCGAAATCATCGTCTTCGAGCGCAACGTCTCCGACCTCTTCTTCTCCGACGTTCCCTCCTCCGCCGTCACCGACATCGCCGCCTGGCCCCTCGTCCAGCACGCCGACCCCGTCCTCTTCGGCATCGTCTCCAGCGCCGACCACCCCATCATCACCTGCTTCGGCATCACCGAATCCGACGCCCGCCTTCGCAAAGCCACCTGGCTCACCGGCTCCCGCTCCGACTTCGCCAAACAATCCGACGGAGTCGTTCTCGGCGAACGAGCCGCCGAATTCCTCCACTCCACCGTCGGCTCGCACGTCGCTATCGGCCACGGAACCTTCCTCGTCATCGGCATCATCAAGACCGCCAACGGCTTTGAAGACGGTGGCGTCTTCATGCCTCTCCAATCCGCGCAGGCCTTCTTCCACAAAGAAGGTTCCTCCTCGGTCATCACCATCAAGCTGCGCAACAAAACCGACGCCGCCGAATTCAAGCGCCTCGTCAAAGAAAAATTCCCCAACCTCGTAGCTCTCGAAGACGAAGAGTTCACGCGCTCCTACTCGCAGTTCAAGATCCTCAAGGCCACCGCCTGGGCCGTCGGAGGCTGCGGCCTTCTGCTCGGCGGCCTCGGCGTCGCCAACACCATGATCATGTCCGTCTTCACCCGCATCCGCGAGATCGCCATCCTCCGCGTCAGCGGCTTCTCCAACCTCCAGATCGCCTCCATGATCTTTGGCGAGTCCGCCCTCGTCTCCGTCATCGGGGCCATCACCGGCCTCCTCATCGGCACCGGATTCCTCTACATCCTCAAGCTCATTCCAGCTCTCCACGGCTACGTCGACGTCTCCATCCAGGCCCTCGTCGTCCTCATCGTCATCGTCCTCGCCCTTCTCACCGGAGTCGCCGGAGCTCTCTACCCCGCCCTCTACGCCATGCGCGTCCGTCCCGTGGAGGCTCTGCGCTTCGAATGAAACTCACCCCCAAACCTCCGTCGCTGCCCCCGCCCTTCATCCTCCGCGAGCCCTCCGTTCCCCCTCGCCCGGCCGTCCCGGACACCTCCGTAGTTCTCCGCGCCACCGACGTCTGGAAGAGCTACGACGACGGAGCCATCACTGTCCTCAACGGCGTCAACTTCGAAGCCATCGAAGGCCAGACCGTCGCCCTCTGCGGCCCCTCCGGCTGCGGCAAAAGCACCCTCCTCCATCTCCTCGGTGGTCTCGACGAACCCGACCGCGGCCGCATCTCCGTCAACAGCATCGAACTCAATCGGCACCGCAGCCGTCTTGACCTCCTCCGCTATCAGGTAGGCTTCGTCTTCCAGATGCACAACCTCATCCCCGACCTCACCCTCGAAGAAAACTGCCTCATCCCCACCGTCGCCGCCGGCATCAGCCGCAGCTCCGCTCTCGCCCGCCTCAAACACCTCACCGGCCGCACCGGCCTCAGCCATCGCCTCAACCACCGCATCCAGAAACTCTCCGGAGGAGAGCGCCAGCGAACCGCCCTCTGCCGAGCCCTCATGAACCACCCCCGCATCCTCCTCGCCGACGAACCCACCGGCTCACTCGACGAGAACACCAGCGCCACCGTCTTCCAGCTGCTCCTCGACATCGCAGCCACCGAAGGCGTCACCCTCGTCATGGCAACCCACGACCGCAAGCTGGCCGAACGCTGCGACCGCCTCGTCGAAATGCACGATGGGAGGATCCGTGAGCCTCACCCCCTCTAGGCGACGTGTGACGAATCGAAATCTCTGCTTCTGGGTACCCCAAGGCTTCAGCCTTGGCTTTCGCTTCCGGACAGCGCAGGTCTTCAGCCGGTGGCCACGCTTCTGGGTACCCCAAGGCTTCAGCCTTGGGCCCCATACCCTCACAAGAAACGGGGCTTTAGCCCCTGGGGTATGCCTTCCTCGCCCCGAAACTCAATCTACGCAGGCAAAAGCAACTCGTCAGACGCTGCTTGGCCCCACCCCCGCCGCCATCCCAAGCGAAGCCACCCCCGCCCTTCGCCGTCATCCTGAGGCGCAGCCGAAGGACCCCCGCATCCCGTCTTCCGGTGAACCCAGAGCAACCCCCACCACCATCTACGCCTACACCGCGTGGCACTCCCTCGCCTGGCTAGTCTTCGCCAACGCCATCGGCGTCCTGCTCGCCGCGATGCTCCTCTTCCCCAACCTCAACACCCTCCTCGACACCTGGACCTACGGCCGCTGGATGCCCGTCCACCTCAACGTCGAGCTCTACGGCTGGTCCAGCCTCCCTCTCCTCGCCTTCCTCTTCAAGGTCTACGCCGTGGAGCGACAGCCCGCAGCCCAATGGGCCCGCCCCATCCTCTGGATCTGGTCCACCGCCCTCGCCGTCGGCTCCCTCACCTGGATCACCGGCCACTCCAGCGGCAAGCTCTTCCTCGACTGGACCGGCTACTCCCGCGTCCTCTTCCCCCTCGCCATCTTCGCCGTCTGGCTCCTCCTCACCTACGCCCTCCTCCGATCCCGCAAATTCCACGCCGGCAAGCTCATCGGCCTGGCTCTCCTCCTCGCCGTCCCCATCCTTCTCTACATCTCCGCCAGCCCCACCCTCTACCCTCCCATCAACCCCGACACCGGAGGCCCCACCGGAGCCAGCCAGCTCGAATCCACCCTCGTCGTCATCGCGATCCTCCTCCTGCTCCCCTTCGGCCTCACCCGCCGCAAGCCCACGCGCTTCCCCGCCATCACCCTCTCCTGGGCCATCTTCCTCGCCGAGTCCCTCCTCTGCCTCGGCCTCGGCCGCTCCGACGTCAGCCACCACCGCCCCACCCAATACATCTCCCTCGCCAGCCTCCTTCTCTGGATCCCGCTCATCCCCGCCTACTTCGCCGCCTTCCACTGGCACCCCAACACGCGCTCCTGGCGCATCGCCTTCCTCTGCTGGTGGGCCGTCCTCGTCCCCACCGGCTGGGCACTCTTCCTCCCCGGCATCCTCGACCACTTCAAGTTCACCGACGGCCTCGTCGGTCACTCTCTCCTAGCCATGGCCGGCTTCGTCACCTCGCTCCTCATCTTCACCCTCGTCCAGCTCCTCGCCGACGACGGCTGGATCTTCACCGCCCCCTGGTCCTTCTATCTCTGGAACCTCAGCGTCCTCGCCTACATCCTCCTCATGTTCCTCGCCGGCTGGCACGAGGGCACGCAGCCCTCCTTCACCATGACCCCCGGCCCCGAGCGCAACCTCCTCTACTCCCTCCGCCTCCTCACCGGCATCCTCATGTTCATCGCCTCCGCCGACTGGCTCCTCGCCGCCTCCCGCCTCCTCCGCGAACCGCAACCCTCCCATCCCCTCACCCCGGAGGCCGCCCAATGACCAGCCGCCACATCCTCCTCGCCTACCAGCTCCTCACCGGCCTATCCGACACCTCCACCGGCCTCCTACTCCTCGCCGCGCCCGCCCTCACCCTCCATCTCATGCGCCTCCAGGCCCCCGCCGCCGCGCTCCCCTACCTCTCCTACATCGGAGCCTTCGTCCTCTCCACCGGCCTGGCCTGCTTCTATGGAGCCCTCCTCACCGCCCGCCCGCACTTCACCGCCAGGCTCGAAACCGTCTGGCTCCTCACCGCCCTCACCCGAGCCTCCGTAGCCCTCTTTGTCGTCATCCAAGTCACCACCGGCGCGCTCCCCTCCGGCTGGCTCACCGTAGCCGCATCCGACGGAGCCCTCGCCCTGCTCCAATTCATCGGCCTCACAAGAGGATGGTTGCGCGATGAACCAAAGTAATCCCAACCTGGCCGGCTGGCGAGGAGTCTCCCTCGTCGCCATCACCTACGTCTACTTCCTCATCTTCGCCCAGTTCGCCTTCCTCAACCGCCTCGCCCAGCTCCACATCACCGACGCCCACCTCAAAGCCGTCATGGCCGCGATGGCTCTCGGCGGCATCCTCTTCAGCCTCCTCACGCCCCGCGCCAAACGTATCCCCTCGCCCATCCGACGCCTCCAGGCTGGCCTCGCCCTCTGCTCCACCGCCGCCCTCCTCACGCTCCTGCCCCTCTCCCTCGCCGCCAGCATCGCCACCGCCTTCCTCATCGGAACCGGCCTCGGCATCCTCACCGTCACCCTAGTCACGCACCTCCGTTCCTGGCTCGGCACCGGCAACCTCCTGCTCAAAGTAGCCCTCGGCACCGGCCTCGGCTATCTCCTCTGCAACTTCCCGCCCCTCTTCACCGCAACCCCCACCACCCAGGCCATAACCGCCGCCACCCTCTGCCTCGCCGCCATCGCGATCGCCGCCAAATCCACCCCAGCCCCAGACCCGGAGCCCCACCCCGACACTCCCCCCGCACTTCGCCGTCATCCTGAGGCGCAGCCGAAGGACCCCCGCATCACGTCTTCCGGTGAACCCCAAGAAAGCCCAGCAAGCCCCACCACCCTCACCTTCCCCCAAACCCTCCTGGCCTTCACCGCCTTAATCTGGCTCGACTCCGCCGCCTTCTTCATCATCCAGAACACCCCCGCCCTCAAAGCCGGAACCTGGCAAGGAACCCTCCACCTCACCCTCAACGGCCTCCTCCATCTCTCCGCCGCCCTCGCCTCCGCCTGGCTCCTCCGCCGCCGAGGCCTCTCCAAAACCCTCGCCCTCGCCTTCCTCGCCCTCGCCTCCGCCTGCCTCCTTCTCCTCGACCCCCACCGAGCCATCCTCGCCTCCCTCTTCTACCCCATCGGAGTCTCCCTCTACTCCGTAGCCCTCGTAGCCTACCCCGCTCTTCTCTCCAGTACCTCCACCCTCGCAGAGCGCGGCCGTCAGGCCGGCTACCTCTACGCCATCGGAGGTTGGTTCGGCTCCGCCATGGGCATCGGCATGGGCCAGAACCTCGGCCACATCCCTTGGCTCTTCGTCCTCTGCGCCGGAGCCCTCGTCCTCGCCCCGCAACTCCTCACCCTCTACCAGACCCGCAGCCGCGAACTCCTCGCCACCGCCGCCGTTCTCCTCGCCGCCCTGGCCCTCTGGACCACCACCAAAGCCCTCACCCCAACCCCCGCCCCCCTCACGCAAGCCGAGCGAGGCCGTCAGGTCTACATCTCCGAAGGCTGCATCAACTGCCACTCCCAGTACGTCCGCCCCAACACCCCCGACGTCCTCCTCTGGGGTCCCGCCCTCTCCGTCGAAGACCTTCGCCGCCAGCACCCTCCCCTCATCGGCAACCGCCGCCAGGGCCCCGACCTCTCCCAGGTCGGAGGCCGCCGCTCCCCCCTCTGGCTCCGCGCCCACTTCTACGCCCCCCCGCAGGTAAGCCACGGCTCCTTCATGCCCTCCTATGCCTACCTCTTCCGCGCAGACCCGGGCGCCGAAAGCCGCGGCGACGACCTCATCGCCTATCTCCAGACCCTCCGCGACCCCGGCTCCGAGCACCTCGTCGCCGAACTTGCCTGGCACCCCTCCCCCTCCGGCTTCGCCTCCGCCACTCCCCAGCGAGGAGCACAACTCTTCTCCACCTACTGTGCCACCTGTCACATGCCCGCCGGCCAAACCCGTCTAAGCTGGCGGAGCAGCTTTCATAGACTTCCGCCCATCCTGTCCGAAGGCCCCATCCAGGACGTCTCCTCCCGCAGCTCTCCCGATCAACGCAGAGATCGGTTGGCCCAGATCGTCAAGTTCGGAATCCCCGGCACAGACATGCCGGGCCATGAGTACTTCTCAGACCGGGACGTAGCCTCGCTCAGTCTGTGGCTGCAGCAAACCATCGCCCAGCCAGTCGCACCACCCACAGACTCCCTCAACAATCAACCCAGCAACCAAACCAACGCGCAGACCATCGCCCAACCCCTCACCCAGCCCCTCGTAACCGCAGCCGCAACACCTTCCCCCGGAGATCAACGATGAAGACGACCACTCGCACCCTCCTTGCAGCCCTTCCTCTCTTCTGTGCCACCCTCGCTCTCGCCCAGCACCAGACCCTCACCGTCAGTCCCGACGCCAGCTCCATCAAGTTCCTCCTCCCCAGCAATCACGATCCCACCAACGGTACCTTCCACGTCACCAAAGGCACCGTCGACTTCGACCGCACCTCCCCCAAACTCTCCGGCCTCATCGTCGTCGACGCCAACAGCGGCAACTCCGACAACAGCGCCCGCGATAAGAAGATGACCGCCCAGGTCCTCGAAGCCTCCAAATTCTCCGACGTCACCTTCGCCCCCCAGTCCTACGCCGGAACCCTCGCCCCCTCCGGAGACTCCACCCTCCAGGTCACCGGCATCTTCACCCTCCACGGAACCCCCCACCCCCTCACCGTCCCCATGCAAATCCACATCGACGGCTCCAAGTGCACCGCCAAAGCCCACTTCACCGTCCCCTACGTAGACTGGGGCCTCAAAGACCCCAGCTGGTTCGTCCTCAAGGTAGCCAAGCAGGTAGACATAGACCTATCCCTGACTGGCACCCTCTCTCCCGCCAACTAACCTGTTCTCGTAAGCCTCTCACTGGTTTTGAAAGGGCGGGGCTTCAGCCCCGCCCTAACACCCCACAGATCCAGGTGGCTTTAGCCTCCGAGGAAATTTCCGGACCCGCCCAAATACCCCGACCTCCCCAAAGACCCCGGCCCACTCAGAGTCCCCAACCCTCCATTTTTCCCGCGCGCAACCCGAACCTTCCCTCAGTCACGCCCCTTGCAGCCCCAAACCCGCCCGAAAAGGCACGAAACGCCCCCATTTTCCCCCGTCCCGCCGAAATACCACCCCTTCCCCAGCCCCATTCTTGTCAAATCACCACCATTGCAAACATCCCCCGTCGCCAGTAAACTAACGAAGGCGGAAGTTGCAGCGCCCGCTGCGATCAAGCTAACCTTCACCAAATGAAGGTGTTACAGGTAGGAGAGTTGGCAGAGCCCGGTTGAATGCACCTGACTCGAAATCAGACATAGTCGCAAGGCTATCGGGGGTTCGAATCCCTCACTCTCCGCCATAACCCCCACCAAATCAAACAGATACACCCTGCAATCCAATAGCATATCCCCTCGGCATACCCACATTCGCCGTCGGCCCCTCGCCGAAACCCCCTCCCAGCCAAACCCTCCACGCGCACATCGCACAACGCTAACCCACTGCAGTAGAATACGTTAGCCAGATCTGGCACAACCCCAGTTCCGACCACATAAGCAAATCAAATCACCCATTAGAACTTCCATTTGGACTCAGCTTTTCCTCACGTTGACACTTCAACAAGAGGAAAAAATGACTCTCTTCTCCAAACTAAATCCCAAAACAGTATTCTTCATCGCCCTGATTCTAGCCGCATCCGGGACAATATCTCCGCCAATTGCCCTCGTTCTAGGAATCGTCTACGGCTTCAGCTTCGTCCACCCATATCACCTCGAGAGCAGGAATCTATCCCGGATTCTCCTGCAGCTCGCCGTTGTAGGCTTGGGATTTGGCATGAACCTCCGTCAGGTCGTTCATGCTGGCAAAGCCGGATTCGTCTACACCGCAATCAGTATCTCCGGTGTTCTGTTGCTCGGATGGCTCCTCGGCCGCCTCTTCCTCGTGAGTAAGAAGGCCTCCTATCTCATCACTGTTGGTACTGCGATCTGCGGAGGAAGCGCGATTGCCGCCATTTCGCCAATTACGAACCCCAATGAAGAAGAGATGGCAATGTCGCTCGGAACAGTATTCATCCTGAACTCCGCCGCCTTACTTCTCTTTCCACCCATCGGACGTGCTCTTCACTTGACGCAGGCTCAATTCGGGCTATGGGCAGCGCTCGCTATCCACGACACCAGCTCCGTCGTGGGCGCATCAGCAAAATACGGCAGTCAGGCTCTCCAGATCGCCACCACCGTTAAGCTTACCCGGGCTCTGTGGATCGTTCCGCTTGCAATGGTCACTGCCTATTTCACCAAGAGTCGCGCAAAGATCAAATTACCCTGGTTCATTCTCTTCTTTTGTCTTGCCGCAGTCGCCTACACCTATTTCCCCATCGGAAAAATCATCTATATAGGCCTTAGCAACCTGGGACGCATTGGTTTGACCGTTGTCTTATTCCTTATCGGTACAGGACTTTCCAAGGACACGCTCCGCCGAGTAGGAGCCCGCCCGTTTCTCCAGGGCATCCTGCTATGGGCGGTTGTTGGAGTTGCCTCTCTATTGGCAATTCGTGCGGGTTGGATCTCTCTGTCCTGACAAAACATAGAAGTCCAACAGCCAATGGAGCAATAGCCAGACTTCGCTTTTTACACGGTACGTCTCAGAATCTATCTCAACCCTTTGGTCAGACTGTAGAGCAGGATCACCAGAACCACGGAGCTGATCAATACATAGAGCTTATCTTTCTGCCGCGCGAATCCGATCACGCAAAACACAACTCGTGCAACAGGCGTGGCTATCAGCAGCAGCAAACCGAATTCAATGATGCTCTTGGGATTCATGTGAACGAGCCCATCCATAACCCCGGCGATCGTTGTACGAGTCGCTCCGCCAGTACTGAAGTGAGTGTAATCCGGGATCATCACCCACGGATGCCGCACATACAGTAGCCCCCCCGTTAACACGACTCCAGCCGCTAACGTCACCCCCACGAGTAGCATCCGGGAAACACTCATATCGATATCGTGATCCGTAGGCTTACTCATCTAGATCCTTCCCGTAATGCCGCTGTAGATCATCTCGCAGCCTAGCACCAGAAGCACAAAAGCAAAGAAGCTCTTAAGGTTCGTCGTACTTGTCTTGACTAAAATCTTCGTGCCAATCAGAGACCCACCGAGAACACCAAGCATCACGGGCATCGCTATGCCTGGATCGATGTAACCATGCGCAAAATAAATGCCAGCGCTTGCTGCGGCGGTTACACCAATCATAAAGTTGCTCGTTGTAGTCGAGACCTTGAACGGGAGCTTCATCGCTTGATCCATTGCCAGGACCTTAACCGCACCGGACCCAATTCCCAGGAGCCCCGAAAGAGTCCCGGCGACAAACATGATCCCAAATCCAAGCGGCACACGTTGAGCTACGTAGGCCTCGCTTCCATGAACTCCTGGATAGGTTCCCGACAACTCAAGCTTCTTAGCTAAAGGGCTTTCTATACTATTCGAAGCATGTTCGGATCTCTTGCGGTAGGAGGAGAGAGCCGAATAAAGTAGCATGATGCCAAAAATGATTACGATCCAATGGCTAGATATCCTTGACATCAGATAGGCGCCAAGCAGTGCCCCCAGTGTAGTAGCAACTTCCAAAAACATCCCAATGCGTATATTCGATAGTCCTTCACGCACGTACGCAACAGCCGCGCCCGAGGAGGTTGCGATCACGGAAATTAGAGAAGCTCCAATCGCGTATCGAATATCAACCTTGAACAATAAAGCCAGCACGGGAACGATGACCACACCGCCACCCAATCCGGTCAAAGCTCCAAGAAAGCCCGCAGTAATCGACGTCAAGAAGAGCAGCGAACTGAATACGACAATGCTCATCAGGCTTCCTCTTTAGTGGGGGCATCGGTATAGCGTATTGAAAGTACAGGACAGGTTGCCTTCGCTAACAGGTTATACGCGAAGCTGCTATGAAGACGGCGACCCAGTTGCGACGCGGTGCGGACACCCAGAATAATCAGACCCGCATTCTGCCTCTGAGCACGCTCGATAATCTGGTCAATCTCCATACCATGTTCCAGTTGAAACGTAGGTTTGCACCACTCCGAGCTATCTTCGCCGAGTGTCTGCGCCATGCTCTTGCAATATTCGTCAGCAAGATCCATCTTCAAACGCTCATTATTCTCAGCGATCACCGGCAAGAGTTGGCACACTTCGATAGGAGCGTCAAATTCCTTGCCGAAGAAAACCGCATACGGAGCGGCCGCCGTCGCCTGCGGAGTAAAGTCTGAAAAATAGATAATCTCGTCAATGTGCAGTTTTAGATCAACCCCTGAAAGAACATGCGCACCTACTGTCAATGTGGGGCAGGTGGCAGAGAGAAGAATCTTTTCTGTATTTGATCCGATGAGCAGGTGATCCAGTCCGCGATGCACACCGTGCACTCCGAGAACCAGCAGATCGGCACCGTATCGATCTATGCCTCTCAGAATCGCTTGACACGGAATTCCGTCCTCCACGTGCGCCTCAACGGAAATTCCAAGCCGTCTTACTCCAGATGCAAGAGCATCCAGACGTCCGTGTGCAACCCGTCGCATCAAACTCGGCTTTGAGGTCTCGACCTCAACTTCAGTTGCTGCTTGTGATAACTCGACAACATGCAGCATAACAATCGCGGCATTAAAATGTTCCGCAAATGCGACAGCATAATCGAGGGCGAGGCGCGAGCTTTCTAGAAAATCTGTTGCAAATAAAATCCGCTTAATCTTAATTTCAGGAAGCATCCTTTTCTCCGGGGGAGACTATGGCTGTACGCCACTCTGGAACCTCAGAGCAGCTAGATCAGCCTCGTATTCGAAGCGTGCGTTTGCAGATGCAATTTGAGCCTGTGTCTGCTGGAGTTGCGCCTGGCTCAACTCCACGATGGAACTGAGTCCCAATTGATACCGTGTCTGTGCAAGATCCATGGCTGTATTTGCTTCTTTCAGCAACTCTGCCGTCACCGCCATTCGTTGCTGAGCCGTATTCGCACTCAGCCACGCCGTTCGTACGTCACGGACTATCCTATCCGTGAGTTGACGACTTTGCTCATTGGAAGCCTTCGCTCGAAGGGTGGCTTCATTTGCCTCGGCATGGAACTTGAACCCATTGAAAACAGGAACGCTGATATTGACACCTGCCGCGCCATACCATCTCGGATCATAATAGGTGCTCGAACCAACAGGTGTCCCGCCAACAACACCGAGTGCAGAAACGGTCGGAAGCAGTTGCTCATGCTGCGCGCGGCTGAATCGCACATCTGCTTCATGCGTCAGTTGGAGCGATTTGAGATCCGGCCGCTGCTGAAGAGCCATTGCAATCAAAGCTTCTGCAGAATTTGCAACAGGCGTGGGGAGTTCCGTGTCATCCACAAGATGATAATGATGCTCAGTCGTCTCGCCGAGAATGTCATTCAAACTCGCCATGGCGGCCTCTGCTCGGTTCTTTGAGTCGAGAAAAAGCAGCTTCGCTTCAGAGAGATTTACTTGCGCAAAGCTCTGATCGAGGGTTGACTTAAGCTTGCTCGCGGTCAGCGCATCTACCTGATCTCCCATACTCTGTCGCTCATTCACTGTGCTGTTTGCAACCTGCAAAGTCGCCTGGGCTTCGAGCGCGTTGTAGAACGCCAGGTCAACCGCATACACAATGTCCTCTCGCGTAGCTTCAGCATTTTGCTCCGCTGCTTTCGCTTGTAGCGATGAAGTAGCCACTAAGTTCGGTGTGCGTCCAAAATCTGTGATCAACTGGCTGAGTTGAAGGCCGCCACCCACATGGTTCAATAGCCGGGATGATGCCAGATCACCCGAAGCCAGGCGGCTTGCCTGCTCCGCTCCAACCCCGGTTCCGTTCGCATAAAGGCTCGGTAGTTCAGCAGACCGAGTCTCTCGAACAACCTGCTTTTGCGCTAGTGCGATGAGGGCCGCGACACTGATACGCGGATTGTTCTTCAGAGCAAGTTGCTCTGCTTGCTGCCGTGTCAACTCCTCATCATTCGATGCACCCGCCGTCGATGAGGCCGACATCTGCAGAAGCATCGGTGCATTCGGCAAAGGCCTCCCCTGGCTCTGCGCCAGTAGAAGTGGCGAACTAAACGACAACAAGATCATCCCTGCTGTATGTAGCTTATGCATATGCTACCTCTGCGAACTCTTCGTCCGCTGCTTCATTGCGATGCATGAGTAAATAGACAACCGGAACTAAACAACGAGTGACAATCCCTGGCAAGAAAAGGCCACCAGATATCGCACGAGTTACTAAGGAATACTCCACCATGTTGACCTCTGACACAGGCCCCAATACTAGTGTTTGAATAATAGGACGCAGTGTTTCAGCAGTAAGTCGTCTGAGATTAATCACGACAGAATCTGAGTTACCGCTGGCAGCCTGGCTTACTGTCCTGCCAGGGTGAAAGTAGTTGTTGGCTGGGCTCAAATCCGGATGCGCACCAGACTTGATCCCAGCAAAATCATCGACTGATCTCTGAGAAGTAATCACCGTTCCTACAACCATCCCTATCAGGCAGAACATCAGGATGAATAACGGACACATAATTGCAAACAAAGACATTACTCGCTCACTTCCTGTGCGGCTGTAGGAATGAAGGCTGCATGTGGAGTAACGGCTTCGCCAACCTCGTAACTCGTCTGGCCAGAAGCAATCACGCGCTCTCCCAGCTGTAATCCGCTTACAATCTCCATCCGATTTGCAGTCTGGATGCCCACTTTGACATTCCGTCGCTGCACATGATTCGTCGAGTCCACGACGAGGACGTAGTCATTCTCTCCATCTTGGACTACAGCCTGCGCAGGTAGAGTCAAAGCGTTATCCTTCTGCTGCAACTGGATCACCGTCTCGGCAAACATGCCAGGACTAAGAACAAGATCGGGGTTTGGAACGTCCACTTCCGTAAGCATCGTGCGGGTATTCGCATCAAGTGCTCGAGTAAAACGGATGATCTTCCCCTCAAACACCCGCCCCGTTGCACTCACCTTAATCTGAACATTTCCTCCTATATGGATGTAAGGAACGTCAGATTCCGGCACAGGCATACGCAACCTTAGTAAGTCACTTTGCGCAACCCGTACCACGGGCATCGACTGCGTATCGGATGATGTTCCTGCCTGGATCAGCGATCCCTCATCGGCATAACGCATCGTCACGACCCCATTGAATGGGGAGATGATCTGCTCGTAATCGGTCAGGGTCTGAATGCGATGACTATTTGCATTGGACACTCCGAGTTGTTGTTCCATCGCATTAAGCGACGCCTTCGCCACGCCGATTTGCGCCTCTGATTCCTGATCCTTCGAGCGTGCATCATCTAACTCCTGCTCCGCAATCAGACCAGGACGCTGTTTGGATGCCGCTTCCAGTCGAGTAAATTCAGCATGCAATGCCGCATGGGTCGCCTCGGCGCTGGTGATCTCGCTCTGTGCTCGCCCAATCTCTGATTGAGAATGCCGCACCTCCGCTTGCGCCCCCTGCAACTGATCCCCTAACTCCGGCACTTCGAGATCAGCCAGAACTTCTCCTTGTCGCACGCGATCACCGATATCCACCTTGATCCAGCGAATATATCCCGACACCTTCGCATGAAGGTCGACATTCTGATAAGGCTCAAACTGTCCCGCAACCGTCAGCGAGCTCGCAAGATTTCCGCGCGTCACGTCGACGACCGCTGCTGCTCGCGGCGCCTCTGAGGTCGTCTTCTCTTTGTGGAAGAACACATAGAGAGCGGTGGCAATGATGAAACAACTGAGGATTACTGCAATCCAAAAGATTCGCTTTCGAGGCATGGAACCACCTATTCGGTCTTGTTGAAATCAATCGTTCTAGAAACTGAAGCAGGTCGCCGACTGGGGCGGTGCATCATTTCTCGGGAAGAGTGTGCCATCGCTTAGATGACAACAGTAGGAGGTGCACGTGATGTACCACTTGTTATTCGCCAGAATTCCTTTGGTTGTGACATTCGGTCTTCATGCAACCTGAAATCGATACAGCGAATCATCCCGGCATCAGGGCTGCCCGCTTGTTTCAGAGTGGCATCGAAGGCAGCATAGGTTGTGCCATTAACCTCAGGCTGTTTCCCCTTCCAGACAACGGTAATCTGTTTCCTAACTGTAAGTCGTTCCGTTTGGACCTCGGTATTAGCCGTCACGAAAAGCCGTGTCACTTTGGCCGGGCAGGAAAAGAAGTACCCCTTGTCCTGTTCCGGAAAGGACACAGCAGCGATAAGAATCACCGCAATCACAACGACAGAATGCTTCAGTCGAGTTGTACCGTAAGTCATCAGGGCGATACGTGACCTTTTGTCTAAGTTGAGGCCGTCAAGCAATTTCAAGAGCAGGCATCTCTGCAATCCATCGATTGGAAGATGCCCCGAAACATTGGCACTGCGGGTGTCCAGAAGTCTTTTGTTTGGATCGAATCATGTGCACGAATTAAGCTCAGTGCCTGCGACGTTGGACTATCGAAGAAGGACCACCTCCATTTAGAGAGGCCGATTCATACTCCACTCCAAAGGATGCAATGCATACTTCACAGCACCTTCTAGGCGCATAAATCCGCGAGACAGCAGAATCTGCCTAGGCGCGATTAGGACTTGGATGGTGGGGGGCGACGCTTCAGATCAGGGCCATGCAAATAATACTGACCGGGTATTCGAGGCCCTGACTCGACTCGAACCGATCCAGCCGAAGCAGATCGTTCGCCTTGCAGGGAGAATGCGATCGACGACAAATAAAATGTCGGAAATTCAAAAGATGGTGGATCTTTATCTTCTTCCATGTAGACCGTCGACCGAATGGTCCGGGTCTCAGCCGAAAGCTTGGCCATCGAGTTGGTTACGGAATAGGTCCCCTGATCCGAGTGATACAGAGAGAGCTTCGCGTGAAGCCCCCAGCTGAATACAAAGATCGCCAAAAAGAGAAGTGAACACTCAAGAGCAAATGATACGGATGAATTACGCTTCTTGAGCACAGTGTTCTCCTTTCCGTAGCCAATACAATACAAGCGTACCAAATAATGCGTTCAAATGCCCGTGAGCGATGGGTGAATCTGGGTGATCTTCAAATCCATACGTCGATTTGCTTCGACAATCCCCAGCGACAAGCCCTGGGCCTAAGCTCTTTGCCCTCAGAAAATTAGCAGAATCCCCGTTATTTACTCCCTGCGTGACGTCATTTCATATCGTGAAGCCTTGTTGCCTCCTGAAGCCTTGTTGCCCGGTCCACTCCTTCATCTCTTCATCACCGGAGCCACTCGCGCAGGGCGCTGCTGCTTTGCCAAGCCATCCGAGCCATCCCCGCGCCAAGTCAATCGCCATTGCACATGCCGTTGCCCCAGCGCCTCCATCAAGTGCAGGAGGCGAACAACCCTCTACAATCAACCCATGCAGCCCCCGCAAGCCATCTCGCCAACCCACGGCTTCTGGAATCTGCCCATCGACGCAGCGCAACACGGCCACACCCTCGACACCCATCTCCTCCTCAATCTCTGGATCGCCCTCGGCCTCCTCGCCCTCGCGCACCTCATCCTTTTCCTTGGCCTCGCCATCCGCAAGCGCTCCGCCCGCCCCGCTCGCCAACTCCTCGTCGAGTACCTCCCGCTAGCCGCCCTCACCCTCCTTTTCGCCTTCCTCGCCCTCCGCTCCGAGCGCCTCTGGGCCGCCCAGCGCTACACCGGAGCCGACCTCTCCGCCATGCAGGTCGAAGTCACCGGCATGCAATTCGTCTGGTACTTCCGCTACCCCGGCGCCGACGCAGCCTTCGGCAACACCAAACTCTCCCTCGTCGCCCCCGCCGAAGGCAATCCTCTCGGCATCGACCCCAACGACCGCTACGGCCACGACGACTTCGTCACCAGCCAACTCGTCCTTCCCGCCGACCGCGAGGTCGACCTCACCCTCCGCGCCCAGGACGTCATCCACGGCTTCTCCGTCCCCCAGATGCGTCTCAAACAAAACGCCGTCCCCGGCCAGACCACCCACATCCACTTCACCCCTGAGACCCCCGGCGACTACGCCATTCTCTGCACCCAGGTCTGCGGCCTCGGCTACTACCGCATGATGGCCACCCTCCGCGTCCTCCCCCAGCCAGCCTTCAACGCCTGGCTCCAATCCCACGAAGCGGCGATGACCGAGGCCAGCCAATGAGAAATCACGCGACCTCACTTGTCTCTCTTTCTGTCATCCCCGCAGGGGATCTGCTTCACTGCACGCGCACAGGGGCTCGCCCATGAGCCGCCTCACCGACCACCGCACCATCGGCTTCGGCTACCTCCTCCTCTCGCTCCTCGCCGTCCTCATCGGCACTCTCCTCTCGCTCGCCATGCGCGCGCATCTCGCCTGGCCCAACTGGCCGCTCCCGCTCCACGGCCCCATTCTCCCCGAAGAGTACCTCGCCCTCGTCACCATGCATGGCACGCTGATGCTCTTCTTCGTCCTCACCGTAGCGCCGCAATCCGGCTTCAGCAACCTCATCCTTCCCGCGCAGATCGGCTCCCGCCACATGGCCTTCCCGCGCCTCAACGCCCTCGGCCTCTACCTCACCGCCCTCGCACTCTTCACGCTCCTCGCCGCCTTCTTCGTTCCCGGAGGAGCCCCCATCGGTGGCTGGACAGCCTACCCTCCCCTCTCGGAAACCGCTCTCGCCGGTCCCGGCCAGGGTCTCGGCATGGACCTCTGGCTAGCCAGCATTGCGATCTTCTCCATCGCCTCCACCCTCAGCTCCATCAACACCCTCACCACCATCCTCAAACTCCGCTGCGAGGGCATGACCTGGCAGCGCCTCCCGCTCACCGTATGGGGATGGTTCACCGCCGCGCTCCTCAGTGTCCTCGCCTTCTCCGTCCTCCTCGCAGCTCTGCTCCTTCTCTTCTGCGACCGCCATCTACACAGCGCCTTCTTCCTTCCCGCGCAAGACCTCGTCAACGGTGTCCTCCTCCAACACCACGGCGACGGCTCTCCCCTCCTCTGGCTCCATCTCTTCTGGTTCTTCGGACACCCCGAGGTCTACATCGCCATCCTCCCCGGCATGGGCCTCACCTCTATGGTCATTGCCAACTTCGCTCACCGTAGAGTCTTCGCCTACCGCCTCATGATCGCAACGACCCTCCTCATCGGCTTCCTCGGCATCCTCGTCTGGGGACACCACATGTTCGTCGCCGGTCTAAACCCCTTCGCCGGCACCGCCTTCAGCATCTCCACCATGGCCATCGCCATCCCCGCCTCCGCCAAAGTCCTCAGCTGGCTGGCCACTCTCTGGCGCTCGCGACCCACCCTCAGTACCCCCATGCTCTTCGCCCTCGGCTTCGTCTCCCTCTTCATCACCGGAGGCATCACCGGCCCCATCCTGGCCCAGCCCATCCTCGACGAGTACCTCCACAACACCTTCTTCGTCGTCGCCCACTTCCACCTCATCATGGCGATGGCTGGAATCTTCGGTCTCTTCTGCGCGATCTACTACTGGGCCCCACTCCTCTTCCACCGCACCCTCTCCGAGCCCCTCGGCAAGCTCCACTTCTGGGCCACGATCCTCGGTGCCTACTCCACCTTTCTTCCCATGCACTTCACAGGTCTCGCCGGAGAACCCCGCCACTACGCCCAACTCTCCGGAGTCGCCGGCCCCGCCACAGACCTCCTCCAATCCACCCTGCCCCTGCAGCGCCACATCACCGCCTCCGCCATCTTTCTCGTCTGCGCGCAGCTTCCCTTCCTCCTCAATCTCATCCTCTCCCTCCGCCGCCCCGCCCAGCACCTCGACAATCCCTGGCAAGCCACCACCATGGAGTGGGCACCCAACGCCCTCACCCCGCATCCAACCGAAGATCAGACCATCGTCTACCGCGAACCTTGCCACTACAGTGACTCAGGCAAAGAGTTTTTGACCCAATGGAGCACCGCCTCCACCTTCTCCCCTGAACCGGAGTAAATTAAACAGACAGCGACGAATCCGTACCGTCATCCCGCGATATGCCAACCACCTTCACACCGCCGGAGATCGACCGCCACCATCACATTAGCGATGGCAACAACGGCCAGAAACCGCCTACGGATAAGCGCACCGGGGGTAACGGCGACGGTGATGGCGATAACTTCAGCAATCGTCCTCAAGGCCATCGCGGCCCGCGCGAACGTCTCTCCCAGGCTCGCGTCGGTCTCTTCTTCGCCCTCGGCGGAGACCTCATGTTCTTCGTCGCTCTCGTCAGCGTCTTCTTCGTCACCAAAGCCAGCGGCCACTTCGACGCCTACAGCCACTTCATCAACGAGTGGCTCCCCACCGCCATCCCCACCATCCTCTGGCTCAACACCGCCGTCCTCCTCCTCAGCTCCGTCACCGCCGAAGTCGCCCGCCAGGCCATGTTCCGCGAACACGACGCCATGGACGAGTGGTTCGGCATCGGCCGCCCCATCTCCAAACGAGCGACCCTCTGGCTCTCTCTCACCCTCTTCCTCGGAGGCCTCTTCCTCGCCGGCCAGTGGGCCGCCTGGGACCAGCTCGCCGCCCAGCACGTCTTCTTCCGCACCAACCCCAGCAGCCACTTCTTCTACCTCATCACCATCACTCACGCGCTGCATCTCTTCCTTGGAATCATCGGCCTCATCGCCGCCCTCATGTTCCTCCAGTTCTCCCGCTCCCTCTCCACCCGCCAGGTCGTCGTCGACACCACCGTCTGGTACTGGCACGTCATGGGAATCCTCTGGGTCTTCCTCTTCCTCCTCCTCGAGTACGGACAGTGAAGCTCCCTCAGCTCAAAGAAATGAAGCTCTCCCATCTCAGAGAAAAGCATCTCCGCTGGCTCTGGCTCGGAGGCTTTCTCCTTCTCTGCATCTCCATCCAGTCCCTCGGCCAGGGCTGCTCTCAATGTCTCGACAGCACTAAAGCCACACCCCCATCGGTCCAGGCCGCCTACCGCCACGCCATTCTCCTCCTCGGCACCGCCGGAGCCAGCCTCTTCATCGCCGGAACCCTCCTCCTCCGCCGCCACCGCTAAATCCCCCCTTCAATCCACATCCACGCCGGCCCGGCCATCGATCTCGCGATCAAGTCCACGCAATTTCACGCCATCTCAAACGGATTGTTCACGCCCCCACAACCCGCATCGTAACCCTTGGCCATCATTACAGTTGAGGTGTAACCTTAGGTCGAATCGCGTGTTCAACAGGAGACAACTTCATGCCCCCCCAGCAGTTGAAAGTTAACGGCAAGGTCCACACAGTAGACGTCGCCCCGGACACCCCCCTTCTCTGGATCCTCCGCGACACCCTCGATCTCAAGGGAACAAAATACGGCTGCGGCATCGGCAACTGCGGAGCCTGCACCGTCCTCCTCGCCGGCAAGCCCGCACGCTCCTGCCAAACCCTCCTCGACGACGTCGGCACCGATCCCGTCACCACCATCGAAGGCCTCTCCCTCGACGGCAATCACCCCGTCCAGCTCGCCTGGCAGGAGATTGACGTTCCCCAGTGCGGCTACTGCCAGGCCGGCCAGATCCTCGCCGCCTCCGCTCTGCTCGCCGCCACGCCCCATCCCACCGACGCCCAGATCGACGCCGCCATGAGCTCCAACATCTGCCGTTGCGGAACCTACCCCCGCATCCGCCAGGCCATCCACAAAGCAGCTTCATCCACCACTAAGTAAAGGAGGTCACGCCCATGTCCATCAGCCCCACGCAACTCAATCGCCGCACGTTCCTTCAGATGAGCGCCCTCCTCACCGGAGGCCTCGCCCTCAACCTCTACGATCTCCCCATCGCCTCCGCCCAGGGAACCCGCCCCATCCTCACTCCCGAGGCATTCATTCACATCAACGCCGATGGCTCCATCACCATCATGGCCAAGTCCCCCGAGATCGGTCAGGGAGTCAAGACCATGCTCCCCATGATCATCGCCGAGGAGCTCGACGCCGACTGGAGCACTGTCCGCATCGAACAAGCCGAGCTCGATGAAGCCCGTTTCGGAGGCCAGGCCGCCGGAGGAAGCACCACCACTCCCAACAACTGGGATCCCCTCCGCCGTGTAGGCGCCGCCTGCCGCCAAATGCTCATCACCACCGCGGCCAAGCGCTGGAACGTCCCCGCATCCGAATGCACCACTACCCCCAACCACGTCCACCACACCGGCTCCAAGCGGATCCTTCCCTACGCTGAGCTAGCCGTAGCCGCAGCCGCGCTCACCCCTCCCGATCTCGCCACCGTCCCCCTCAAAGACCCCAAGGACTATCGCATCATCGGCAAGCCGCACGCCGGCGTTGACAACCACAGCATCGCCACCGGCAAGCCTCTCTACGGCATCGACGTCACCGTCCCCGGCATGCTCCACGCCGTCATCCAGAAGTGTCCCGTCTTCGGAGGCAAGGTCAAGTCCTTCAACCAGGCCGAGATCGAAAAGCTCCCCGGAGTCCGCCACGTCCTAATCCTCGACGGAACCCTCAGCTCCGACCCCGTCGTCTCCTCCGACCCCGGCATCGAGCCCGGCGTCGCCATCCTCGCCGACACCTGGTGGCAGGCCCAATCCGCCCGCTCCAACCTCAAAGTCGAGTGGGATAACGGCCCCGGAGCCACCCAGAGTACCGTCGCCTTCGAAAAGCGAGCCGCCGAGCTCCTCCAGTCTCCGCCCGCAAACACCCTCCACACCGACGGCAACGTCGACGCCGCTCTCAAAGGTGCCGCCAAGGTCGTCGAAGCCACCTACGCCTACCCCTTCATCGCTCACGCCGCACTTGAGCCTATGAACACCACCGCCTCATTCAAAGACGGTAAGCTCGAGGTCTGGAGCCCCAGCCAGAATCCCGGCAGCGGCCGCCGCATGATCGTCAACACCCTCAAGATCGCCCCCGAAAACATCACCATCCACCTCACCCGCATCGGTGGAGCCTTCGGTCGCCGCCTCATGAACGACTACATGGTCGAGGCCGCTTACCTCGCCCAAAAGGTCCAGGCCCCCGTCAAGCTCCTCTGGTCCCGCGAAGACGACTTCGGCCACGACGCCTACCGCCCCGGAGGCTTCCACTCCTTCAAGGCCGGCCTCGACGCCAACAACAAACTCATCGCCTGGCGTCAGCACTTCGTCACCTACGGCGTCGGCGACCACTACGGCAGCAGCGCCGGAATGCGCGGCACCGAGTTCCCCGCCGGTCACGTCGAAAACTTCGGCCTCTACACCAGCACCATGCCCCTCAATCTCCGCACCGGCCCCCTTCGCGCCCCCGGCAGCAACACCATCGCCTTCGTCGGCCAGTCCTTCCTCGACGAAGTCGCCACCGCCGCCGGACGCGATCCCTACGAGTTCCAGATGGAGCTCCGCGGCAACTCCCCCGACCACTCCGACCGCCTTAGCAACGTCCTCGCCAGCGTCGCCGAACGATCCAACTGGTCCAATCGCCCCAAGACTCCCGGCCGTGGCATGGGCATCGCCTGCTACGCCTCCCACCAGGGCTTCTTCGCCGAAGTAGCCGACGTCTCCGTCGACGCCAAGAATCAAATCACCGTCCACAAAGTCTGGGTCGTCGGCGACATCGGCAGCCAGATCATCAACCCCGGTGCCGCAGAAAACATGGTCTACGGCTCTGTCATCGACGGCCTCAGCCAGATGATCCAGGAGATCACCCTCGACAACGGCGCCATCCAGCAGACCAACTACAACCATCACCCCGTCATGCGCATGCGCCAGACGCCCATCATCGACGCCTGGTTCCTCAAGACCGACCACCCTCCTACCGGCCTCGGCGAGCCAGCCCTCCCACCGCTGCTCCCCGCCGTCGCCAACGCCGTTTTCGCCGCCACCGGCAAGCGCATCCGCACGCTGCCCCTGTCCCGCAGCGGCTTCAGCTTCGCCTAACTGCGGCGCTCTCGCCTCATTGCGCTACCGCTGCTGAAGATCATCCGGATCCTCAACCGACACCTTCGCCGTGACCACGTGGTCCGGCGCAGGTGTCGCCGGAATCTTCAGCACCGGCAACTCCGGCTGCTCATAGTTGTACAGCGCATTGAACAAATACCGGTACGTCCCATGCGACTGCCCGCGAAACTGCGGCTTGAACCCATACAGCAGAATCCGGCCCTTCCCATACACCAGCTCCACCGCCGCGGCCTTGCCCTCAATCGTCTCAGGATGCAGCAGCAATCCACTCTCCAGCGGGTCCGTCGCCTTCGCATACTGCGCCAAAATCGCTCCCTGGAATCCCGGCTGCGGAGCAAACACCGGCCCTCGCTGGAACATCACAATCGGAGCCGCCGCCACCCCATAGTTCACCGGCAGATCTCCACTCTCCTGCTCCACCCGCAGCAGCGCACCCGAGCAGAAAAACTTATCGCTCTTCACTCCCTCCAGCAAATTCTTCACCGGCAACGACATCAGCGGAATCAGACTAGCCGCCGTCTGATTCATCGCCACCAGCGTTCCCCCATCGCGAACAAACCCTCGCAGATTTGCCATCCCATCCTGCCCAATGCCGCCCGTATATTGTCCCGGCACAATCCCCACATGGAACCCATCCATCAACTGCGCGCTCGACATATCCGGCAGCACAATCACGTCATACCGGCTCCGCAATCCCGCCGCCCTCATGTCCGCGTTATAAATACTCTTCGGCTCGAACCCATCGTTCTCCAGTATCCATCGCGTCCATCCCTCATCAATCGAAGGCGACCACGGCCGGTACAGCCCCACCTTCGCCTTTTTGATCGGCAGCACATTCGCCGGCAAAGTCGCCACCGTCACCGCACCCACCCCGTACTTCTTCGCAAGGTCGTCCATCGCCGCGCGGCTCAACCCCTGCACCACAAACGCTCCGCGCTCTTTCCCCTCCGCCGTAGCAATCACATCCTTCGACATCGACACGGTCCCACCATGTTGCAGCGCCTCATTCACCAGCTGGAACGAAGCATTCGGCAGGTGGCTCACCACAAACACGCCACCACTCCCCGCCACCTCCGCAGCCGGCAGCTTCACCGCATCAATCGCGTCCATCTGCCCTCGCTGCTCCGCCGTCAGAGGGTCCGTCACCGCATCCACTGACACGCCCATCTGCAGCGGCAGCGTCCACCCCGTCACGTCATACGGCAGATCAATCGCCTTCGATGTCCCCAGCTGAATCTCATCCGGATACCTCTGCCGCTCAAACAACTCCTTCACCAATCCCGCAAACGGCTGATCCATCGGAATCACCCACGACCCCGCCGGATACGCCATCCCATTCGCCGTAAACCCGGCCTTCGTCTGGTACACGCTGATGCCGTTCTCAAGCATCTTCTCCGCCAGCAATCCCGCCTCCGGAGTATCTGCCTGCTTATCGCTGATCACATAAGCAAACGGCCCTTCCTTGCGATAGTGCGCAATGTTATCCCGCGCCGCCTGGTAGCGGTTATACAGCAGCGTCTCCCGGTTCTTCGCCGCCAGATCCAGCACCGACATCGACCCACCCACCATGTAATTCACCGCATCCGACAGCCGCCACCATCCACCCTCCCACGGCTCCGAATACATCGACAGCGCCCTCAAATCCTGCGTCTCCTTCGGAAACTCATCCACCGTATAAAACCGCGGAGTCGCATACGCATACAGCCCCGTCTCCGTAAAGAACGACACCTCGTTCCGGAACACATGCACCCAATCGTTGAACCCCGCATACCAGTTATCGAACCGCGTCTCAGAGATCGCTCCCGGCATATTGTGCGCATCCAGATACGCCGTCATATTCGTCCCCACCACATTCAGCCAGCTCCGAACATAAGGGCTGATGTTGCTCGAAATCGGATCGGCAAACGGAGGAATCCAGATGCGAGCAGGAAACGGCGCCGTCTGATGCTGGCAATAAAAAATCTCCGGGCTCCAGTCAATCTCCGCCTTCGCCAGCACCTGCGACTCCTTCATGTTCAACATGAATCCGTCGCGATTGTTATCGTGCCCCACATACTCCTGGTACAGCCGCGGCATCGGGCTCACCTCATACTTCGAGCCCACATTCTGCCGATACCAATGCGTCACCATATCCTGCCCATCCGGATTCAACGTAGGCCACAGCACCAATATCACCTGGTCCAAAATCGCATCCACATCAGGATCATTCTTCGCCGACAGCAGCTTGTACGCCAGCATGATCGAGTGCTGTCCACCCGCCACCTCACTCGAGTGCAATCCCCCATCGATATGCACGATCACCTTCGAATTCCGCGCCAACTCACGCGCCGACGCATCATCCAAACCATCCGCAATCGCCAGCCGCCGAGCATCCTTCTTATACTCATCCAGCCGCGCCAGGTTCGCCGGTGACGAGATCACCGCAATCTCAATATCCCGCCCCTGCGTCGTCTTCCCCACCGTAAACATCTTCATCCGGTCCGACGTCGCAGCCGCCGCATGAAAATACTTGATCGCATCTTCGTAGTCCGCCAGATAAAAATCATCCCCCGGCGTATGCCCCAGCACCGACAAAGGAGTCGGCACCTGCGCCCCGGCAGCCACCAAAACCAAACCAGCACACGCCACCAACAAGCCAAGCCGGAACGAAATCAAACGATGCATCGACACTCCTTGTAATGAAGGAAACGTAGCGAAGATGAGTGACCGCTGCCGTCCGAGTCAACGAGCAACCGGGGCCTTTCATCAACACAAGGAATTAGGGGGAACCGAACTGCACCTACTGTACCAACATCGTCGCGATCGACAAAGCAACCAGCCAAAGCCCTAAGAAATTTCTGCATAAGTCTTCGCCCTGAAGGGGCGGGACTTTAGTCCCGCCGTAACCTCAGCCATCATGAGGGAATGCTGGAGACTTCTTCAGGGCTCCCCTAAGGCTTCAGCACAATCTTCATCGAGTCCGCCACCGGATGCGACGCCAACTCAATCGCCTTCGCAGCCTCTTCCAAACCAAACCGATGCGAGATCAGCTTCGTCAGATCCAGCTTCCCCGACCTGTACCCTTCGAACACCAGGTCAATCCCCTCCTGCTGTATCGCCACGCTCGCCGAGTACGAACCCATCAGCGTCTTCTCCTCCATGCACACCGCCGCCGGATCAAACCCCGCCGTCCCATGCTGCGTACTCGCAAACAACATCACGCGTCCCCCCGGACGAATCGCCGCCATCGCCGTAGCAATCAACGCATCCGCCCCCACCGCCACCAGCGCCACATCGGCACCTCGCCCCTCGGTCGCCGCCTTGCAAGCCGCCACCACATCGCCCCTCGCATCCAGTGGCCGATCCAATCCATACTGCGCCGCAATCGCATGTCGCTCGGCATACATATCGCTCGTCAACACCGTCGCTCCCGTCTGCTTCGCCAGCGCCGCCAGCAGTATCCCAATACTCCCCTGCCCAATCACCAGCACCGTATCGTCCGGCTCCAACGCCAGCAGCCGAATCGCCTTAAAACAAGTATTCACCGGCTCAATAAACGCAGCCTGCTCAAACGGAATATCATCCGGCACATGAATCAACCCCGCCGGCGTCACGCCGTCCCCCACGATCCAATCCATCACACGAATGTACTGCGCAAACCCTCCGCCCGCCGCCTCACCCATGCCCGCGGTAGTGCCCACCTTCTTATACGTCTCGCACTGCGCAAACGTCTGCTTCCTGCAATAGAAGCAATGCCCGCAAGGAATATGATGGAACGCCATCACCCGGTCCCCCACCGCAAACCCGCGCACGCCCTCGCCCACCGCAGCGATCGTTCCAGCCATCTCATGCCCAAACACCCGCGGCGCCGCATGCGACCCCGTATGAATCTTCTTCAGATCCGTCCCGCAGATCCCGCACGTATCGATTCGCACCAGCACCTCGCCAGCCCCAATCTCCGGCACCGCGATCTCTTCAGTCCGAACATCATCCACCGCCCGATAAACGGCAGCCTTCATCATTCCCAACACTTTCTCATTCATGACACATTAAGCATAACGGACGTCCCCAAAATCAGCCTCTAGCGAGAATCGAAAAGCTAGAAGCTAGAAGCTAGGAGCTAGAAGCTAGGAGCTGCAGCTACCAGCCAGCACCTAACAGCCACGAACCGAAAGCGTGCATCCTAACCTCATGGCCAATCCTTACGACGCAATCATCATCGGCACTGGAGCAGGAGGAGGAACCCTCGCCCTCCATCTCGCGCAAGCCGGCAAGCGCATCCTCATCCTCGAACGAGGCCCCTTCCTCCCCCAGGAAAAACTCAACTGGAGCACCTCCGCCGTCTTCCTCGACAACTGCTATCACACCACCGAGACCTGGCACGACAAGGACGACCATCCCCTCCACCCGCAGCAGGCCTACTACGTCGGAGGCCAGACCAAGGTCTACGGCGCAGCCCTCTTCCGCATGCGTGCCGAAGACTTCGGCGTCATCCAGCATCAAGGAGGAATCTCCCCAGCCTGGCCCATCACCTACGCCGACATGGAGCCCTTCTACACTCGCGCCGAAGCTCTCTTCCACGTCCACGGCGACCTCGGCCTCGCGCCCTCCGTCCCCGGAGGCTTCGCCAGCTCCTACGACCCCACCGAGCCCTTCCACTCCAAGCCCTATCCCTTCCCCGCGCTCTCCAGCGAACCCCGCATGGCCGCCATCGAAGCCGACGTCCGCAAGCTCGGCATCAACACCTTCCCCATCCCTCTCGGCCTCAAGCGCAACGCCCTCGACCCCGTCGCCAGCAAGTGCATCCGCTGCGACACCTGCGACGGCTACCCCTGTCTCATCCACGCCAAATCCGACGCCGACATCAACTGCATTCGCGAGATCATGCATCTCCCCAACGTCACGCTCCTCACCACCTCACGCGTACTTCGTCTCCTCACAAACGCCGCCGGAACCGCCATCACAGCCGTCGAAGTCCAGCACGCCGACAGCTCCGCTCCCGCCACCTACGAAGCCCACATCGTCGCCCTCTGCGCCGGAGCCATCAACTCCGCCATCATCCTCCTTCAGTCCGCCAACGACAAGCACCCCAACGGCCTCGCCAACGCCTCCGACCAGGTTGGCCGCAACTTCATGTACCACCAGGCCGACGCCCTCCTCGCTCTCTCCACCCTCGACAACCACGACGCCTACACCAAGACCTGGGGCACCAACGACTTCTACCTCCGCGACACCGATCCCTCCTACCCCTGGCCCCTCGGTCAGGTCCAACCCGTCGGCAGTTTCCATCACGAGATGATGAAGGGCGACGCCCCTCCCCTCACCCCCGGCTTCATCCTCGAAAGCATGAAGCTTCACGCCGTCCCCTGGTGGCTCACCACCGAAGACCTCCCCGACCCCAACAACCGCGTCACCCTTCGCAACACCACGCCCAGCCAGATGACAGCCACCCAGCCCGGCCCCGAAGGCCCGCACCCCGACTCCTCCGCCAGCCCCTCCAACCAATCCGCCGCCGTCACCACCGCGCAGCCCGGCCACATCAAGCTCTCCTACACCCCCAACAACACCAAGAGTTTTGAACGCCTCAAAGATCGCTGGGTCGACGTCCTCAAGCAGGCCGGCCACGCCGACACCTCCATCCCCTTCCACGCCTACTTCAAAAAGCGCATCCCCCTCGAAGGCGTAGGCCATCAGAACGGCACCCTCCGCTTCGGCCACGACCCTGCCACCTCCGTCCTCGATCCCCACTGCAAGGCCCACCAGCTCGATAACCTCTACATAGTCGACGCCAGCTTCTTTCCCTCCGCCAGCGCCGTCAACCCCTCTCTCACCATCATCGCCAACGCCATCCGCGTCGCCGACCACCTCCTCGCCGAGGTCCTAACCTAACCCACCCCCACACTCAAGCATTGAAGGGGAGGGGCTTCAGCCCCTCCATAATGAATCTGCACGCAAGCGACTTTAGTCGCCGGGGGAATGCGCCCTCTCCGCAATCACACTCCGCAGCGCTTCATCCAACCCCGCCAACGCCTTCGCACCCCCACGCCCCAACTCCATCGCTTTCCCCCACGTCCACGGTCTCATCGCCGTATGCAGAGCAAACGCCCCCGTCCGAAAGCTCCCCCGCTCTCCCTCAAACTTGCCCAGCCCACCCAGCTCAAAATCATACCCATCCGACACCCCCTTGATCGCGCGAAACCCCAACCCCTTCGCCGCCGCCATCCGCGCCACCGTCGCCGCCTCCATATCCACCATCACCGCCCCAAACCTCTCCATCAGCCGAGCCTTCTCCGCCACACTCGCAATCGCCCCCGCCGTAGCCAGCGTCCCCTCTCCGTCGGCCCCCGCCACAAACCTCTCTCCCGACGCGACATCCACCACCACCCCAGCCTCCATCACCGACCCAGCCACCACACCCGGAGCGCATCCTCCCGCCAATCCCGTCGATATCAGCATCCCCCAGCGCCCTGTACTGCGAATATCGCGCAATACACTACCATAATGACTGAAGGCTGTCCCCGTGAACGTTCCGAGCCGCACTGT
>DAIDGQ010000036.1 GCA_027452215.1 Granulicella sp.
CTCCTTGCCGTATTTGTTTGTTGGAGTCAGAATCTCCAGTGGAATTGCGGTGATTGGAGCCCTTACAGGGGAGTGGTTTGCTGGCTCGGGGCGGGCAGGCCAAGGCGGTTTGGGATATTCGATTCTTTATGCGCAGGCGCAATTGCAAACGGATTATTTATTTGCGTTGGTGATTGCGGCGACAGGGCTTGGTTTCGCGTTCTTTTTTGCAGTGATGTTTTTTGAGTGGTTGGCGCTGCATAAGTGGCACGAATCAGCCGTGAGCACTAGCGGGATGAATGATTAATACGGAGGTTGCGGATGTTGCGATTTGAGAAGAACCGGGGCTGGTGGCTGGTGACGCATCCTGAACATGCGCATCTTGCCGGGAAGTTTGCTAATCAGTGGGGTAATGAGATGTTTGCATCCCCGGAGCCGCGCGAGCAGGTGCTGCGTGGCGTTTACTCGCATGATGATGGTTGGCGGGTTCGGGATGCTGAGCCGGTGATTACTCGACAAGGAAAGCCCGCCGCGTTTTCTTCAGAGTTGGTTGGCAAATACTCTGCGTTTGAGGAAATTGATCTGACGACATATCTTGCGGTTCGGCGTGAGGCGGTCCAGCTGATGGCGAAGGTTGATCCTTACGCAGCGATTCTGATCTCAATGCATACTCACAATCTGCTGTCGGAACGCGCCGATCGGAGTACGATTCGCGCGGAGGATTTGCAGTGGCTGGATGCATTTTTAGTAGAACAGATGACGCTACAGAGGGCTCTGCGGGAGCAATTGATTGCCGAGGGACAACTGGACCTGAAGTTCCTGACGCCGGAGAGTCTGCACAAGCAATTTCAGTTACTACAGGCTTGTGACAACCTATCCTTGCTGAGCTGCGTGGACTTTGACGGGGATGCGACGTTGTTGCATCCGTTCGAAATGAAGGATGGGGGGATGACGGAGATCAAGGTGAAGCGAGTGGGAGAGCGGGCATTTCGATTGACTCCGTACCCGTTAGCCGAAGCAAAGCTAACCTTCACGTTCTCTGCGCGGTATGTGCCGGGGGAGACGTTTGCTAGTTCTGAGGAATTGCGAGACTGGTTGGATTCTGCGGAGCCTGTCGATTTTGTCGTTATGGTTTCGGCTTAGCGCAGGATAGAGACGTGGGCCGAGACGATACGCCAGCCTTCGGGCAGGCGAACCCAGACCTGGCTCTGGCGACCATGAGTGATGCCTGCGGGTGTATCGCGTTCGAACTCCAGGGTGATGCTGCCGAAATCTTTGCCGAAGGTGACGACTTCGAGACGTCCCATGCGGCGGGAGAGGTTGGCGACAGGGCGGGACTTCCGGAAGGCTTCGATTTCATCGACACCATAGAGGTTTTCGCCGGCGCCGAGACGGATGGCGTGAGGCGATGCCCAAAACATGGCGGTCAGCGTTGCGACATCGTTGTTGACCAGGGCGGCCTCATAGAGTGGATAAAGTTGGCGAAGTTCGGCGACCGTGGCCGGGTCGTTGATCTGCATGTGGACTCCTCAAAGGCTGGTGGGAAAGAGGGTGCGCTGCGGCAGGATGCTCTTGGAGATCGAGGCCGATACGGTGATCATGGGTTCGTTGACGACCTGGCTTAAATGGAGATGCATGGCGA
This sequence comes from Granulicella sp., assembly GCA_027452215.1. Taxonomy (GTDB): domain Bacteria; phylum Acidobacteriota; class Terriglobia; order Terriglobales; family Acidobacteriaceae; genus Granulicella. Next base: position 1,622 of record DAIDGQ010000036.1, read on the forward strand.
CGCTGCAGAGCAGGTAGGCGTGGATGGGGTCAAAGTTCCAGCGGCTGGTGAGCAGATCCACCATGCGATTGGTGGCGTTGTGCGCGGCTGTCAGGGCATCGGTAGAGGACTCGACTACAACCCATGCAGGGGAGGCGTGGTCTAGCGCGGGAGAGGATTCGATGAGTGGTCCGGCGAGCTGTTGGCGCTTATGAAGATGGAATCGCAGAGAGACATCGGCGGGGCACTCGATGCCGTTGATACAAATCTCTCCGTCGCCTTGGGCAGCGTGTGCGTCGCCGCAAGAGAAGAGCGCTCCGGGCTGCTGGACGGGCAGATAGAGGGCGGAGCCGGTGGCAAGCTCACGGACATCCATGTTGCCACCGAAGATGCCGGGAGCGCGGGTTCGTAACTCGCCGTGCTCGACAGGGGCTACTCCCATAATGCCGCAGAAGGGACGCAGCGGAACGATGGCGGGAGCGAGTGAGCTGGAGGTTGCGGCGTCGAGATTCCAATGGAAGAGGAAGGGCTCGGTGAAGCGCTGCTTGAGAAATCCAAGGCCGGGAATGACGCTGGACCAACCCCAGCCTCTGTGGGTGACGTTGAGGATATCGACCTGGAGAACGTCGCCGGGCTGTGCTCCGTGGATGGCTACGGGACCGGTGAGCGCGTGGATGCGACCGCGGTCGATGGATTGGAAATCGTCGACGGTCATGCCGGGATGGACCTGGGCGCCGCTGGCGTCCTGACATTCGAAGTGAACTGTGTCGCCGGGCTCAATGGTCAGGCGCGGGGCAAGGTCAGCGTTCCAGCGGGAGTGTGTGGGCACAGCGATGAGAGTGTGTTCGGCCATTAGAGTTCCACCGTCATTTGGAGTTCAACGAGAGCGTTGCGGGGCAAGCCACTCACACCGATTGCGGCGCGAACATGGCGGCCGGGTTCGGCGAAGACAGCGAGGAAGAGATCGGAGGCGCCGTTGATGACTCTGGGGGAGTCCGCAAAACCGGGGACGGAGTTGACGTAGCCATTGACGCTGACAATGCTACGGACCTTTGAGAGCGAGCCGAGATGCCGCTGAAGGACGGCCAATTGCAGGAGTGCACAGGCGCGAGCGGCTTCGTAGCCCTCTTCGATGGATCGGTCCAGGCCGACGGTTCCAGTGAGGATGCCCTGGGCCGTTTGCGAGATGACGCCGGAGAGGTAGACGAGATTGCCGGAGGTTTTAGCAGACGTGTAATTACCTCCGGGCGCTGGCGGTTCGGGTAACTCCAGTCCTAGTCGTTGCAATGCATTCAGCGGGTCCATGGTGATGAATACTTTAGCATGCAAATTTGACGCGGCGCGGATGAAACATGGAGAACTCAGGCTCACACTGGAGGACCGAACCTACGTTGTTGGTACTTTGCGATGCTTAGTGTTCTTCACCCTTTGGGGCAACGGACCTACTCGAGGCAAGCCGAGCGAAGCGAAGTTACGCGGCTGCATGCGATCGATGGCGTGATGACTGCTTCACTCCGGAAGTTTCGTGTTGCCCACTACAGTGAATCTTGCATTTGGAGCACGCATCTTGTTATCCGGTTGGTCGCCGCCGAGAGAGACCTCGTAGATGCCCGGGAGAACCATGCGCTCTCCTTTCTCGTTGACCTGACCCAACGTCCGAGGGTCGAGTGTGAAACCAATATGGGTTGACTGGCCCGGAGCAAGATGGACGCGCGTAAACCCAGCGAGCAGGTGGATGGGCGTCTCAAAGCCCTTAGGCTGCGTTAGGTAAAGCTCAACAACCTCGTCGCCAGCCACGGAGCCCGTGTTTTTCAAATCGCCTTCGATCTGAACCGAGTCGCCGGCCTTAACCTCCGACGATGGGACCTTGAGGTCGCTATAAGTGAAGCTGGTATAGCTAAGGCCGAAGCCGAAGGGGTAGAGCGGCCTGCCTGAAAAGTATCGGTAGGTTCGGTCCTTCATGGCGTAGTCGGTGAAGGGCGGAACCTGATCCAGCGAGGCGTAAAAGGTCAACGGCAGTCGACCTCCAGGATTGTTGTCGCCGGCCAGTGTCTCTGCGATGGCGGTGCCACCTTCTTCGCCCGGGTACCAGGCTTCGAGAATTGCGTTGGCATGATCCGCTGCCCAGTTGACAGCCAGGGCGCTGCCGTTTTGCAGCACAACGATGAGCGGTTTACCGGTGGCGGCAACTGCTTTTAACATCTCCTCCTGCACGGCTGGCAGATTGATAGATGTGCGGTCGCCACCGCTGAAACCATCGAGCTTAACCGGCATCTCCTCTCCTTCGAGCGAAGGCGAGAGTCCCACAAAAGCCACTGTGACATCGGACTGTTTCGCTGCAGTAACGGCTTGATCGAGCAGCGCAACGGCAGGAGCCTGCCAAGTGAGATCGATGCCAGCGCTCCCTGTGCCGTGGAAGTATTCCAACCGGATGGCATGGGGGTTCGAGTCGCTGAAGTGGATGGCGCTTTCGATTACGGCGCCCCGTTCTCCTGTTTTCTGGTTGCTGCTGTCGAGAAAAAGCTTGTCGTCGAGATATAACCTGAAGCCCTCCGCATTCTCGCAGGCATAGCAATAATTTACGCGAATACCGAGTTTGTACTCTCCGGGTGAGGGGGGTGTAAACGTTCCGCTCCAGCGCACGGAGTAGTTGTTGCGCGAGAGACCGGCAACGGGTGCGAACTTGTCCCAGTTGAAGTTGACGGTGCGGTCTGTGCGCGTGAGGACGGGTCGACCTGTCATGTCTTTCGAGGCGAAGTATTCTCCGGTAAGCCCATCGCCGGGGCCGCTGGAAGGATGCAGTGCGGTGTGTTCGATCGGCATCGCGAAGCCGTCGACAAGACTCGAGCCCTGAGCATATATAACTTTCGTGGACGAGAAGCGCCTCTCTACTCCTTCGAGCGGAAACACTGGCTTCTGTGGGGGACCGTTGTAATTACCTTGTAGCGACTGTACGAGCTCCGCAGTTGGCCCGACTACGGCGATGCTGCGGACGCCCGGCTTTAGCGGCAGTATGCCATCGGCGTTCTTGAGGAGCACCATCGACTCCCTTGCCGCCTGCAGCGAAAGCTCGCGATGCTCAGGCGAATTCACTTCGCTATAGGGGATGCGGCCGTAAGCATAGCTTGATGGCGGATCAAACATCCCAAGCCGGAACCGTGCGCGGAAGAGTCGACGCAGCGAGGTGTCGAGTTCCGCTTCGGTGATCAGGTTCTGGTGTACCGCGTCGACGAGAGCAGGAAACGCCTGCCCGTTCCCAAAGCCACACTCAAGATCCGTGCCCGCCTTCACGGCATCGGCGGCGGCGTGGGCCATGTCGGGCGCATAGTGATGGCCGGTGTTCACATCGGCTACAGCGGCGCAATCGCTTACGACATACCCGCTGAAATGCCATGCATCGCGGAGATGATTTTGCAGCAGCATCGTGCTCGCGCAGGCCGGTACACCGTCGATAGCGTTATAGGCGCACATCACTGACTGCGCGTTTGCCTCGGTCACCGCGGCGCGAAAGGCTGGCAGATAGGTGTCCTCCAGATCGTGCGGCGAGACGTCCACGTTGAACCCGTGTCGCAAAGGCTCCGGGCCGCTATGCACAGCGTAGTGCTTCGGTGTGGAGATGACTCTCAAATGGTTTGGGTCGTCACCCTGCATTCCCGTCACGAAGGCTACGCCCATCCGTCCAGTGAGATATGGATCCTCGCCATACGTCTCCTGCCCGCGTCCCCAGCGGGGATCGCGAAAGATGTTGATGTTGGGCGCCCAGAAGGTAAGACCGAAGAACATCTCATGATCGCCTTCGCGCATGGCCTGGTTGTACTTTGCGCGGGCCTCGGTGGAGATCGTCTGGCCCATGTGATGAACCAGGTTCGTGTCCCATGTGGCGGCCATGCCGATCACCTGCGGGAAGTTGGTGGCCACGCCTGCGAATGCCACACCATGCAGACCTTCGTTCCACCAGTCGTACTTTGGGACATCGAGGCGCGGGATCGCAGGAGCATGATCGCGCATCTGATCGACCTTCTCTTGGAGGGTCATACGGCCGATCAGATCCTCAACCCGCTGGTCCACTGGAAGCGCTGGATTCTTATAGGGGAGCGTTTCAGCCTGCGGTTGAGGTGTCTGTTGCGCGGAAGCGTGCAGCGGCAGAAGCATGGTGGCAACGCAGAGGCACGAAAGAATGTGGGTACGGAGACGAGACATTGGCTGCAGCTCCTGCGAAATCGACAACTGGTTCGCAATCTTACTACGAACCATTCGACCGATGGAGAAAGCGCACGAGGAGCATAGATGCATGCCCTTGATCTACGGTCGCGCATGGAGAGCGTGGCCGGCCAATCTCCCACGACGATACTCTTTAGGGCGAACTTATTGAGCCGGTCCGAGCCGCTCCGATGGCAGTGTCACCTAACGCTATTGTCCTTCGTGTGAGAGACGAATCGGGGCCTGCCAGAAGGTGGCCTTGGAGTCGGTGGGATCGAGGATGGTTACCTGGCACTGGTATTCACCGGCAGGCAGGTTGGCGAGTCCGATGTCGAAGGTGAGGGGCACGGGCGCGAGCTTGCCGTTCGCCGCGGGAGTGACGGCGATGGGTTGGGACTCGTAAACCTTCGCTCGATCGCGATAGAAACTGACGTACGCGACGAGGGGTTTCACGGTCGTTGCGGTCTGCTCATAGCCTTGCAGATAGACGTAGAGATCGCGTCCGTTATTGAAGACGCGGGTGACACTGGGAATGAGCTTGCGACCGTCGACAACCAATGGATTCGCGGCGATGGCCTTGGCCTGGTCTTTGCCTTTCATGGCATCGTAGAGCGCTTCCTTCATGTCGACTCGCTGGGCGCTGAGTACGACCGAACTGATGGGAACGCTAGTGGTTTCTTTGTTGAGATTAGGAATAACGAAATTGGTTTGGTAGGTTCCAATGCGGCCCGTTTCGTCGTCGCGAGCGAGAAATTTAATGAGGTATTTTCCGGGCAACAGTGTAAAGCCGCTGTCGTATTCGATGGGGCGGCGGGCGAGCTCGGACGCGGTCGCGTCGGAGAGCTTGATATTGACGTTGTCGCGGACGTTGCTAACGGTGTTGCCACCGTAGACGTCCTTGATTTCGCCGACGAAGTCGATGAGGGTATGTTCGGCACCTCCGCGTTTGGCAAGAGCAAGCTCGCGGCCGGGGATCTTGACGACGATGGGAACGAAGTATTCGGCGCGATTGAGTTGGAAGTAATTGATCTCCATCGCGATGGTGAGCTCGGTGATGGGGTCGTCGAGCATGAGTGCGTCTTCGAGCTGGCGCTCCTTATCGGCGGCGTTGAATTTACCGAACTCTTTGCCGGCGTAGTAGCCTTGGCGGAAATCGAGCTTGGCATCGGGAGGGTTGGAGACGGTGACCTTGATCTTGCGGAAGCGGCCGTCGAGTGCGGCGTTGGTGGTGTAGTACTCGAGGATGTAGTAGTCGGAGATGGCCTGCTGGGCGTTGACGATTCCGCGATCGAGGTCGTTGTAGTCGAGTAGAGCTTTGCCTCCGGTGTCGCCCGCAAGAGAGAACATGGTGTCCTGCGACTGCTGGAAGTTGGAGGTGTTGGCGGCTGCGGCGGTGCCGGAGTACATACCCTCATTGCCGGGCGAGCCCTGGGTGGCGTCGCCCAACGGAGCGGAGGCGACGAGGCCGCGAGCATCGATGGGCCAGAAGGAGACGCCGGCTCGGATGGCGGCGTCGACGGTTGCGTGCAGTTGAGCCTGATTGTCGACCCCGTTGAGACGGAGGCCGCTGGCGAAGTAGATGAGCGACTTCTTTTCGCTGAGAGCTCCCAGCATGCGGGCTGCGGTCTGCAGGGCCGAGAGCTGGCGGTCGGTGTTGAAGACGTTGAACTCACTATCGTCCTGCCCGAAGGCGGCCCCGGTGTCGGCGCTGCTGGCGTCGTCGATGGAGTCGACTGAGCCTTGACCTTCTCCGACGATGAGCGTCTGGAGAATGCTGAGGAGCCGATTGCGATCTGCGGTGAAATCCTGCAGGACATCGACCGAACCACCCTGGTAGCGGAGGATGGAGACGAGGTCAACGGAGGCCATCTGGGTGCGGATAAACTTCTCCGCTGCATCGAGGGCGCGAAGCTGGTCGCCGGGCGGCATGGCGCTCAAATCGAAATAGAGGGCAAGCAGGCGGCGATCTTTGTAGCGCGGGCTATCGGCGGGTTCGGGTGCGAGCTGGGTTCGCGCTAGACGTTTGTAGATGGTGAGGTTTTCATCTTTGGAGCGCGGCAGCGGCGCAGCATTCGTAGGAAGCGACTGGTATTCGCAGTAGCGGATGGTCTGCGGCACTCCGTCTTCGGTGAGCGTGAAGTCATGGGCGGTGAGCCCAGGGATGGGCTTGCCCTGCTTGTCCTTTACGGTAACGGCTTCAACGACGAGCTGGGAGCGAACGGAGAGGGTGTAGGTATCGGCCGCGCCTGGTTCTTTGTTCTGACCGATCGTCTGCGCGTGTGCGGGTAATATGCAGACGAAAGAGGTCAGAGCGACGAGACTGGCAAGAGCGGCGAGATGACGTAGCGATCGCATGATCAGAACCTGAACCTCGCTGTGATCTGCAGGCTTCGCATGGGATTGGTCGAGGCTGGCAGACCGAAGATGGGACTGACCAGCGACGGGTCAATGATGGTGTTGTAGCTCGTGTAGACGGGATGATTCAAGAGGTTTGTGGCGGCTCCTCGGATGTCGAGGTTGTACGCCTTGCCGATGCGGAAGGTTCTGGATAACGATGAGTCGAAGGTAAGCGATCCGGGGCCGGTGATGGAGTCGCGGCCAGCGTTGCCCCACTGGCCGGGCTGCGGCGAGGTGTAAGCCGCGGCGTTGAGGAAGTGGCCGACAGGCGCGGCATAGATGTAAGCGGAAGTGCGGTCGGGGCGCAGGTTGCCAGAGACGCCCGAGCCGTTGGTGGCGGCCAAGAAGACGGGTGTTTCGGGCAAGCCGCTGCCGGCAACGATCTGGCCGGCGACGGTCCACTCTTTATAGAGGCGACCTCGCCACCCGGAGAGCAGGGTTCCACCTCCCTGCCCTGTTCCGGTGGTGTATTGAAAGCTGGTGGTGAGCAGGTGGCGCTGGTCGAAGGTGGAGAGTCCGCGTTCGCCGCGGAGGTTCAGCCAATCCTGCGCGACGCTTGCGGGAGGCGCCGTAGGAGCGGTTGCTCCGGCGGCGAGTGGGCCCTGGCCACCGAGCACGGAGTCGTCATCGATGGACTTTGAGAAGGTGTAGAGCAGTAACGCGGAGAACCCGCTGCGAAGGCGGCGGCGAAGTTGGAGGCTGGCGGCCTCGCGCGTGGAGTCTCCGTTCGAGGTGCGATAGGTGAAGCCGGAGGGGCAGGAAGGACACGGATTGATTCCGCCGAGGGGGTAGGTGTTGGGGAGGAACTCCTGGACTCCGCGAGTTCCTTTGACACCTAAGTATGTTGCCGTCATCTGGAGGGCCGCGGGAAGGTCTCGCTGCGCGGAGATCTGCCAGGTCTGAGCGTAGCCGACGCGAAAATTCGGATCGACCGCGAAGGTGTTCGGTGTCGTTGCGGTGCAGGGTTTGCGGACCAAGCCATTGGCTAGAGTGAGCGGGCAGACGGGGCTATTCTGCGCGCTGAGGGTGTTGGACAGCGGTGACTGCTGGGCTAGTTGCAGGGCGGTAGCCTGATAAACAGAGGTATCGGCGTAGATACCGTAGCCTGCTCGCACGACCAGGGAGGAGCCGGGGATGGGCCTCCAGGAAAAGGCTACTCGCGGCTCAACGTCGCGACGGTCAGGGCGCATCAACGACGTTGGGTAGACCTGACCCGTGAGCGGACCAATGGGGTCACTGGCGAGGACAGGCGCGACGGCTGTGAAGTCGGGGGTTACGTCGAGGTTGACCAGCCGGTCTTTCAATTCGGTGATGGGAGCTCCGTACTCCCAGCGAAGGCCGACGTTGACGGTGAACTCGGGACGCAGGCGCCAGTCATCGTTAATGTAGGCATCGTATACAGATTGGCGCAGATACTTGTCCGCATTGCCGTATGCAATGGAGGTGGTGTCGGGGGTTCCGGCGATGAAGTCAGTGAAGTCCGAGCCCGTAGCTGCGCCAGTGAAGACAAAGGTTCCTCGAGGATCCTGCTGCGCGAGGTAGTTGAACTCCTGGCGGCGAAAGTCTCCACCAACGGTGATATTGTGGCGACCGCGATAAAACGCAATCGACGGAGTAATGCCGTCGGTGCGGTTGCGGTCGAAGGCGCTTTGCGCGTCGGTGAGGGTGGCGATTCCGCTGGAAAAGATGAGAGTCGGAGGCCCCCAGTTGATAGGCGACTGGTCGGTTCCTGCGATGCCCGCGCCGGCTTCGATGTTATTGCTATTGGAAAAGTAGGGCGTGACGAGGGTTCGCAGCCGGCTGAAATGATAAGCGAGCGTGAGGTAAATGTTGTGGCTGAAACGGTGCTGCCAGTTGGCGTTAGCGTTCATGCCGAGGGTTCCTGTTGTGTCGCGGAAACCAAAGAGGCTGATGCTGTCGGCCCGAATACTTTGGAAGGCAAAGCCGCCGAAGATCTCGTCTTTGCGGCCGATGCTTTTGTCGAGGCGCGCCTGCATTGCGTCCTCGTGTGAGCTGCTCAGAATTCCGGTCTGATAGTTATAGTTCGCGTTGCCGGTCAGGTTGGGTTTGGGATAGAGAGCGAGGAGAGCTTCGGCCACAGGATCGATAGGCGTGGCAGCACGTTGCGCGAGAGTTGGGACGAGTCCGGAGTCGCTGGTGGCGATGCTGTTGCGCGTCCACTCATAGGCGACGAAGAAGTTGGGGCCTCGCGGCAGCAAATGTGGAATACGAATCGGGCCACCGATGCTTGCCATGCCGGTGATCGTGCTGTACGTGGGCTTCGGTATGTCGAAGCCGGTGAGCGAATAGGGCCGAGCGTCCAGTGCGGAGTTGTCGTACGTGATGCCGATGCCACCGGTGTAAAGACTCTTCGTTCCCCTGCGCGTGTTGCCGAAGCCTTGTGAGAGCGTGAACGGCGAGGTCGCGGCGTTGTTGACACTGCCGTTGACGAGGAAACCATCGTTCGAGGCAGCGGAGTCTTCAGTGGGTTTGGGAGCTTCGGTATCGGCTGGCTTATCCTTCGGCTTGGCTGCTGGTGATGGCACCGCAGCGACGATGCTGGAGGGAGGGACGGGCTTGATGGCCTTGGTCTGTGCAATCACCTGATCGAGGGGAAGCATCTTGAGCTCCCACTTAATTCCCGGCATGCCGGGAGCGATGGTTAGGTTCTGGTGTATCGGAACGAAGAGGGGCAATTCAATGTCGATCTTCGATGGACCATCGACGAGATCCGGGAAGGCATAACTACCGTCGGTGTCGGATACGGTGGTGAAGGACTTCGCGCCCTGGGTTATGGTGATGGTTGCGCCGGGTACGGGAAGGCCGTTGAAGGTGACTTGGCCGTGATGCTCAGAGGCGTGCGCGAGCATGGCGGCGCAGAGAAGCATGAGCGTGCAGACCAGCCGGATGTAGTTGCTCGCTCGCCGTAACGTGGTACCAATCATCCGTGGTTGGTTCTCCCGAAGACAACTCTGTGCGATGGATCAGGGCGAGTAAGCTTGTAAGCTGCTCTGGCCGAGGAGCAGCTTGTGTCACTATGCGATATACGTCTGACGAACGAATTAGTTCGAGGTTATTTACTTTTTTAATTTTGTGACGGAAGTTCGACATGGTCGATGACCAGGGTATCGACGGGACCTTTGGTGGATTGCAGCTTGAGGCCGAGTTGCTCCTGGACCGCAGTAAAGATGGACGCCCCAGAGTCGGAGGCACCGTTGTCTGCCGCGGGCGCGGTGCCTTCAGGGGTCCACTTTAGGTCGAAATCGTAGTCGCCGGAGAGTCCGGTCTTGTCGACGACCGTGTGCTCAAGGATGGAGGACAGGTTATTGGCGAGAACCTTCATAGGGAGGGCTTCACCCTTGAACATGCCCGGTCCCATTGTCATCATGCCGCGAGGCTTTGCGGCATCGGAATTCTTAGAGGCATCCGAAGCTGTATCGGGGGGCGTACTGACGGGCACAGATGCTTTGAGCTTTGGACCTCCTTTAGCGACGACGAGGTCGTACATGGGAAGCACCCTGGTCTCGTGATGGAGTTTGAGCTGGAAGCGGTCCGCCAGCAAGGTCTGGAGCAGAGAACTCCGTTGTCGCGGGCTTAGCCTCTTGAAGGCTTCGAGGTCAGAACCAGCGACCTTGGCTTCAACGTCGAAGCCGGTCGAGTTGACCCAGCCAGGGCCTCCGGAGATTAGGTCCTGACGAACACCGTAAGCGATTTCGATGATCGTCGTCAGCGCAATATTGGTACAACTAAAGCCGTCTGGCGTATTCATGATGCGCATCATGTGATCGCCTGATTTGTTCTCCTTCACCGAGGCGACATCGTACTCCGGCAGCTTGACGTTTGGGTCTTCCGGGTTCGGGGTTGGGTCGGTAAGGATGGGTAGCGACATCTGCGCGCGCGCGATAGGACAGTCGAGCGTCAGAACAGCAGTGATCAAGAGTACAGCCATGAGCGGCAGAATAGCTTTTAAAGCAATGCGGCGATTGCGGGCAGGGATCATGCGTGGACGGTCCTCTGGTCTGGCTGTGCGGCTGCTCATGCAGCGGAGCAGCTCCCTTTCAAATGAGATATCAGTCTGACGGACGGACTTGCCTGTGGTTATCGCTGGCTGCGGTTCTAATTCGGGGACGGCTTCTCTACGTGGTCGATGACGATCACATCAACCGGTGTCCTCTCGGCGCTCATCTTGAGGCCGAGCTGCTGCTGGAGAGCTTCGGTGAGACTGGGCGCTGGCTCAACTCCATCGGCGAGTTTTCCAACTGGGGAATGGCCGTTGAACTGGGTGTCATCAGGCAGGAAGGTAAAGCTGAAGTCGTACTTGCCCTTCAGGTCCGTGCGGTCGACGACAGGCCGGTCGAGGACCATCGTCTGGAGGAATCCTGTGAAGTCGCCGAGAGTGCCGTTGAAGACCGAGAGCGTAAGACCTCCCGTGGCAGGCCGCATTCCAATGCCCGGAAGGGGTCCGTTCATCTGCGTGGGCGTCAGCTTTTCGCCGCCTTTGGCCGCAGTCAGGACGAAGGCGGACATGTCACGCTTTTCGTGATGAAACTTGAGTTGGAAGCGATCCGCGAGCAGCTTGCGAATCATCGTGCGCATCTGCTCCGGGTTAGGCGCCCCTTCCACGTCCGGTACACCCGCGACATCATAACGATCCTTACTGATCCAGTCCGGTGCACCGACGATCTGCTTTGGCTGGAGGTCGTACGAGAATGCAATGAGGTCCTGCAGAGATGAGGCTCGGGTCTGGAAGTTTCGCCCGTTGAGGGTCAACTGTTGCATGCTGGTTGCGCCAGTGTCATTGGGTTTGATGGTCGCTACTTCAAACGACGGATCGGCGTTGGCGGGCATGAGCTTGGGAGGAGGAGGAGGCGCGGGAATCTCCCATGCGGTCTCCTTGGTGGCGCGGCTGAGCACGAGCGGAAGAGGCGTCGGGCCCTGCGTCCAGGTTCCGGTGATGGTCTTGCCGTCGGGACCGAGCTTGCCTTCGTAGGTTCCTCCGATCATGTCGATGGAGAACTTAAATGTTGAGCCGTCGAGGGATACAGTGGAGGCCTTGAAGGGCATCGCGCCCTGATCAATGCTGTACATAGAGGCCTTGAGCTTGCCTGCATCCTTGGAGACAACGAGGATGAGGCGAAGGTCTTTGCCGGCTTTCAGCGTGCCCTGCCACGTTCCCGTTATGTCTGAGTTCTGGGCAAGCATAGTTGTGCCGAGGAGCACGAGGCACGCAACGATACAAAGCATCAGCCTTTTCATGAGTGACTCTCCGATGGAGTTAAGTTCTTGGAATCAAACTTATCGAATAGAGATGCGAGATGAAGCTATCTGAAGGATACCGTGTCTTTTCGGCGGAGAGCCGTATCGACAAGTACGCCCGATGTTATACGATCTGCAGCCGGAACGCATCCAAAAGCTGGATCTCTACAAACCATGCTTTACCGGATTGGGTGAATCTACAGTTCAGCGGACGCGTGCAACGCATCGTGATCCGCCAGCAGCTATGGTTACCACAGTTCCAGCACTCAGCGAACATTTCGTAACCGACGACGCCGCGTGCACGCCGCCTGCATGTCGAGGTTTCGCTTACTCAGGAAACTTCTCGCGGATGAGGACGGTACGGTCGAGCGAGTCGGACACTTCGAGGACCTTCAGGCGGAGATCAGGATCGATCTTCTGACTCGCGAGCCAGGCTTGCACCGCGGCCTGCGCCTTCACACTATTCTGACCCTCGATAAACGCTCCAAGCCATGCACCGAGGAAGAAGATCTTGCGATGTTGCTTGATGTTGGGCAGTTCATCGAGCGCCTGCTTTAGATAGGGCTCGGTCAGGCTGGTCTGGTTCCAGAAATTGAACGGGCGCAGGCTTTGCGTAATCCAATCTTCCTCGATCGTCCGCGAGTGAAGGTACTGGTCGAAGTAGCGGGCTTTGACCTCGGCTGAGGGAGTTCCAGCCTCTGCGGCATAGGCGTACTTCTGACCTTCGCCGCTGTGATCGCGAGATTTTTCGGCGGCCAGGATAGACCGGGCGTCGGGGTCGCCCAAGGCGATGAGATGACCGGTAAGGTTCCAGCGATCGAGTGGCTTCAGAGTGAGTCCCGGAACGACTAGTTTGCCGGCAAGCAGATCCTTCAATTGCTGAAGGGCTGACGGAGTTTCCGATATCGACGTGAAGGTGCGAAAGTTGACGATGCGCAAGCCGAGCGTGGGCGCATGGAGCATGCGATCGGCGACGATGGACTCCGCCCGCGGCGCGAGCGCCTTCCGCGCCGGTTCATGCAGATACGAATGCAGCGCGGCAGCAATGCGCGCACCTTGAATGCGAGCCAGAGACTCATCGGTCTCTTTAGGAAGAGACTTCAACGCGAGTTCGACGTAGCCACGCGGAGGAGATTTAGCGACGTGAACGTCGTCCCAGAGCGCTCCCCACAGCATGGTGCGACGAAGAGGAGCAGTCTGATCGGAGATGCTCGCGAGAAGGTTTGGATTTGGCTCACGTGGCAAGTCCGGATCGAACAGAGAGACAGCGAACGACTCGCTAGACGGATCAAGCAGGAAGCGACCGTAGGCATAATCACCTTCGTTGCCGAAAACAAGGTTTGGACAAGGCCTGCCGATGGCGGATGGAACCGGGAAACTCGGGGCGTTCCAATGGACTTTAATCGTCTCGATCTCCGTCGTCGCGGTGCCGTGACCACCTTCCGGTTGAACCGTGGAGAGGAACAGAATCTGGTTGTCCATGGGCCAGACATAGTCGTCATCGAGAACATCTCGCTGATTGATCGTGAAGGCAGCAATCTTCCCGTCGCTACAGGAATACTTGACGGTAACCTCGGGCATACCGCGTCGGGTAATCCAAGATTTGGCCCAGCTTTGAACATCCTGATGACGTCCAGCCTGATCGCTCGCAATCTCGAACGCGCGAACCAGATCGGCCCATGCGGCATTCGAGTAAGCATGCTGTTTCAGGTAAAGCCGCAGACCGTTGCGAAAGGTGGTTTCGCCGAGAGAATAATTTAGCTGTTTAAGCACCGCCGGAGCCTTCTGATAGACGATCGCTCCGTAGGCGGACTTGGCGTCCTTGAGGTTGGTGATGTTCTGAAAGATGGGCGTGGTGCCCCGCGTCTCATCGATCGCGTAGGCCAATGGTTTGATGTCTTCATAGAAGTGCTTCCACGGGTTCGAGGCAGGGTCCAAATGCTCCAAAGCCTTGTACGCCATATATTGCGCGAAGCCTTCCTTGAGCCAGAGGTCGTCAAACCAGCGCATCGTCACCATGTCACCGAACCACTGGTGACACGTCTCGTGCAGGACGAGAATGTTGCGGCGGAAATAGTCGCTCTGGGTCGGTGTCGAACGAAAGAGGACGCCGTCTTCGTTGAGAAACGTCTCCCCTGCGTGCTCCATGCCGCCAAACGGGAAGCCGGGAATCAGGACGAGGTCATATTTCGGAAACGGAAACGGTTGTGCAAAGTAACCGCTGAGGTAAACGATGCCACGCCCGGCCATTTGCTGTACTTGAGGCGCTTCCTCCTCGGCGCGGGTAAGTTGCGACTTGCGTACGTACACAGTTGGCTCGCTCGGATTTTTTGAGCGGATAGCGGCGAACGGTCCGGCTGCGAACGCAAAGAGATAGGTGCTGATCGGGCGCGTCTCGGAGAAGTGCGCGTGCCTGTCATCGAACGCAACCGGGGCCGTGTTGCCAATGACAGACCACGCTGCCGGGTGCTCAAGATCGAGCGTGAATCTTGCCTTCAGATCAGGTTGATCAAAGCATGGAAAGGCCATACTCGCGTCCATCGGCACAAACAATGTGTAGAAGTATTCACTGCCATCGTCTTTATCTTCATACCGCGTGATTGCCTTACCGGCGGTGGCCGCATTGCTGATGAATGCGAGCGTGAGTATATTCTGGCCAACAACCGCGGGGAGATTCAGATGACCATTCTCAAGCTCCGTCGGTATCGAATGACCATTGAGCGTGGCGGACTGAATTACACCGTCGCGATAGTCGATGGCAAGATCGCCGGCAGCGTTGCTATCGAAGATAAGCGTCTCGGTGCCGACAACATCTGACGCATGCTCCTTCAGTGTGAAGGAGAGCCGATAACGAATATTCGACAGGCGAGCGGTGCGAGCCACGGCCAGGTCGTGGGAGACGCCAGGCTCCAAGGCAGTCGCCATCGCCGCACCGGGGACGGCAAGCAGGATCGCCACTGCTAACAGTTTTCGTATGAGGGTTCCGCTCAAGATCGGCATCGGTTATGAGCCATGCTATCTGATTTAGGACGCCCCGCTGAGTAATCGGGTGCGGAGCAAGCAACGTCATACCAGCCGTCCTTGCCCCGCCCATTGCCCCTACCGCGCTTATGAGGAGTAATCCTGAGAATCGCGCCTAAGAGTGGCTTGATGAAAGTCTCGATATATAACCAACTGAGATCGTGACTAATTGGGAGCGAGACCTCTCTACAAATTAGCTTCGGCCACTCCCCACCATCAGGAAGTCTCTTCCTATGATGAACGCGCGTTCGGGCCTCATGAGAAGCGCACCTGCCGTTCCAGCTTCGTCGGGCGTTACGGCTTGTCCGGCTGCTGAAACCTCCAGCAATCGCGGATAGCCCGGATCCAGTGGTCTTCTCAGTTCGTGATTCGATGAATTCTCTGGTTGCATGATTCTGGGTTCGTTGCGAACTTCGAGGCGTCAGACTATTCAGAGGTGCTAGCTTCGCTTGCTCAAGATCCGGAAGTTTCAGACAATGCTCGGCTGTCGGCTTGCGGCTTGCCTGGTTCTTTGCCATCGTCACGGCCTAAATTTACCGTTGCAACCAGCGTGACCATTCAGGCAATTTCGCGCTATCGCACCCTGCTGCATTTCGGGAGGCCTACTCTGCCCCCCTGTCCGGAAGGATTCTCGCTGAATATCTCACTCTTAGCCTCCAGGTAGTTACCCGGCCCAAGCAAGTCAATTCAGTTAATCAATCCGCATATGGGTGAAGGCCGAAATTGAATACTGGAAATACCGCATCCTGCTCGAAGATACGCTGCTGGGCAGAGTCATTATTCAAATCGGCATCAGGGCTGTAAACCTGTTGCTGGATCTCTCAGCGGGCTACTCCGATTCGCTCAGTGCGGGACGCGAACGCAGGAGAACTCTGTTGCGATGCATCAACACCACTAGAGCGTGTCTAATGTACAACGCGAGCAGCGGCATCAGGACTGCAGCCACAATGCCCCACACGATCAGCGCATGCCACTCCCACTGCCAGATGTTGCGGACGAGACGCCATGGATGATGGCTGAGATGCTCGATTTGCTGTCGGCTCAGCGGAAGGCGACGGGTATGGAAGAGATGTATGCCCAGGTCAATAAATGGAATGAACAGAAGCAAGTGGAGCGGCGCTACCACATGGACTCCGATCTGCGATGCTACCTGGTTAAGACCCAGTGTCCACGCGATCAGGATAACCACAACGGTCGTGAGCCCCACCGACGGATTGATCCCGAGGACTATTCCCAATGCAAGGCTCCACGCCATGCGGCGGGGGGTCACTCCGCCGCGCATCAGCCGCAGCAGGGGACGTAATAATTTGCAGCGAAGGAATTCGTGAATGGACTCGGGCAGAAGCACTACTGGATGTGACGCCCCGCGAAGGCTGTTTGGTTGTGAAATAATTTTTTCACTGTCATATTAATTTGAGCGTTCATCAATGGGTCCTGCTCACCTCGCGCAGGTATCTCTCTTGGCTTACTCGTAAGCCGCGACCTCAGCATTTGATCTGACGACCGTTCCTGCATCTATACGATTGCGTTGGGAGCTTGTCGCCGCGCTCACAGACCGGGCGAAGTACCAGCCACGCGAGTCGCCGGATACTAGCAGAGAGCCCGGCTGGAAGTGAGCAAGTTCTTCTGGCCGATGGTCGTCGTCATCGGCGACGTCTCCGGCAAAGGTGTCAGCGCCGCTATGCTGATAGCCTCGGTGGGAGTAGCGTTTGCGGCCGCGTGATGCCGCACGGCGTTTCAGAACTAATCCGATATTGGTCCCTGAAACAGAGCTGTATGAGCGACTTGGCCCGCACACAATAACTGAGAGTAGTAGTTGTCGAAGAGAGGACTTTAGCGACAGCTCGATTTCTTGGCGGCCGAAGAACTATAACAAGGAACTTTTTTGCAGTGAGCGCACGCTCGGCAGTGCCATCAGCGTTCGCTATATAAAGATTGGTTTCGGTTAGGCCGGTACGCAGAAACACCACGCGATCGGCAGCCGGGCACCGGGTTGCGCCCATTGCGAAGCTCGAGAGAAGCACGAGAAGGGCTAAGGGGCGAGGCATACATTTCCTCGAAGGGAAATTTAAGTGACGTTGACGATGCGCAAGAGACTAGCGCATTGCCAAAGAAGTAGAGAAACTGGTTTGCCACCTGCTAAGCCATCACCTTGCAAAGACGCGCGGAGGCCATTCGGTTTGGGAAGGTCCACTGCTCGAGCGGCCTGCGTTGTCACTTTACTTAGCTAGTCCGTCCCCCTCCGCCCAAATGAACTTGGCGGAACCGCCACATTGCTTACACTGCCACTAAGCGTTCGGTCTAGCCAGAGCGAAATGCTTCCGAATCGGCTACATTCCATCCCAAACGCCACCATGAACCCGTTCAAGCTGAACAGAGATTGACCAACACAACTCCGAAGCTAAAGTGAGACACCCATGCTCGATCTAGCCCCTCTCCACGGACCCAGCCACACCAGGCATATTGCCCTGGTCTTCCTCACCGCGACCCTATGTCTCTCCAGTTGCTCGCGTCCGGTCGCCGCGCCGGAAGTCGTTGGCACATGGTTCGTTCATATGCCCACTGCGCCATACCCGTACCATCTATTCATCTTCCATGCCGATGGTTCCGTCATCCAATCAAACCCCGACGCCGGAGACCCCCGGCGCAGCGACAGCAACCTGATGGGCACATGGAAGAGTGCCGGAGACTATGTCACCGCGAAGCTGGTCGAACCTCCGCCGACCGGACCACTCATCAATTTATTGACCGCACCGAACTCGAGATCTCGCTGCAGGTCCAATCCAACAAACTTCAAGGCACCGGGACTGCCTCAGTCTTCGACCCAACAGGCCAGCCCGAGTGGACGACCACCAGGTCAATACTGCACTGGTAAGCATTTACCGTGGCGCCAATTCGTGACCTGCGGCATCGGGGAGAGTATCAGCAATAACGAATACGATAGTCTCGCCAGCTCCTCTCGCCTGTCTTTTGATAGCGGCGCGACTGTGGTGGTCGAAACCCCTGTTAAGCTGAGAGTTGGATTCGCTCCACAATTTGGAGTCGGGCGATAATCCGGTTGTTGCAGTAACAAACGACAAATTAGACTTCGAAGGACTACTTGAGGTAGCGATACGCCGTAGCCAGCGGCAGGCCGAAGAAACGCGGCGATGGTTTGGCTCGATGCGGTTGCATTGCTGGCGGCGGGACACCTCGCCAGGTTACTAGATGCCAGCCCGACCCGTGGGAAAAGGGGGGTCGCTTCTCGCCCGGCCTTACTAGCTCCATCAACAGAAGATCGATTTCCATTTTTGGGTTATGTTGGCAGTTGTCGCACGCGTCCAAAATTTGGAATGCAAGCCGGGAACCGCATCAGTCTAAAGTCCACTCAGAACACGATGGACACCAATATGCTCTCCTTTCGCGGCCTGTACAATCTCCGTGTTCACCCATCGCTCCCACAGCTCAGCGTGAACCGGGCTTGCCCCGCGGAGGAAACTTGGCTTACCTAATCGACTCGAACCGGCAGCAATCACCCGCATGGGGTCGCCGTCTCCTCATTCTCATCGCCGTCCTCGTCATCGCCGCCCTCTTCGCCAGCAGCACCCTCCTCTCCTCCTGGGTCAATCTCCTCTGGTTCTCCTCGCTCGGTTACGCCGAAGTCTTCTGGAAGATGATCACCCTGCAAGCCGGAGTCTTTGCAGTCTTCACCACGCTCACCTTCCTCATCCTCTACGTCGCCTTCACGGCTCTCCGCCGAGCGAATCAGGCCGACCTCCCCAGCGCCCACGCCCTCGTCCTCAACGGTCAGACGATTAACCTCTCCGTCGAGCCCGTCCTCCGCATCGGCTCCCTCATCGCCGCCATCGTCATCGCCCTCTTCAGCGGCGCCTCCATGATGGCGAACTGGCCCGCGCTCGCCCTCTTCTGGTACGCTCCCCGCTCCACCGCCAGCCTCGCCGATCCCATCTTCGGAAAGCCCCTCAATTTCTATCTCTTCACCCTCCCCGCCTGGGACATCCTCAACGACTGGCTCCTCACCCTCGCCCTCGTCCTCTGCGTTGCCGCCGCCGTCTACTTCATCATCACCAGCAGCACCCGCGCACTCGACAAAACCCGCACGGGAGTCATGGGTACCTCTCCCTGGCGCGGCCTCTCCCTCGCCATCTCTTTCCTCCTCCTTGTCGTCGCCAGCATGGTTTACGTCAGCCGCTTCGAGTCCCTCTTCGAGCACCACACCCTCTTCGACGGCATCTCGTACACCGACGCGCACATCACCATCCACGGCCTTCTCCTCGTCTCCATCGCCCTCGTTCTCGGAGCCATCCTCGCCGCCGTCAACGCCGTCCGAATCCCGCGCGGCCGCATGATCGCCACCGCCATCTTCCCCGCGGCCATCTGCTACATCGGCCTAGGCATCATCGGCTGGTACGTCGGCAACTTCGTCGTCAAACCGAACGAACTCGTCCGCGAAACCCCCTACATCACCCACAACATCCAGAGCACCCGCGAAGCCTTCGGTCTCGACCGGTTCGTCCAGCGCGAGTTTCCCGCCGAAACCACCATCGCCGCCGCCGACCCCGCCGCCAACCAGCCCACCCTCCAGAACATCCGCCTCTGGGACTGGCACGCCCTGCAAGACACCCTCCGCCAGGTTCAGGAGATTCGCACCTACTACGACTTTCCCGACATCGACATCGACCGTTACACCATCAACGGCACCACCCGCGAGGTCATGCTCGCCGACCGCGAACTCAACGTCGACAAGCTCCCCGTCAGCAGCCGCAACTGGATCAACGAGCGCCTCACCTACACCCACGGCTACGGCGTCACCATGAACCCGGTCAACGGCTTCACCTCCGAAGGCCTGCCTCTCTTCCTGCTCAGCAACATGCCCGTCCAAAGCACCGCTCCCGGCCTCAGCGTCACCCGTCCCGAGGTCTACTTCGGCGAGCTCACCAACACCGACGTCTATGTCAAAACCCATCAGCAGGAGTTCGACTACCCGCAGGGCGCCAGCAACAACTTCACCTCCTATCAGGGCACCGGCGGCATCGTCCTCGGCGGCTTCATCCGCCGCCTGCTCATCGCCATCGACCGCGGCGACCTCGGCAAGCTCCCCTTCTCAGACGACATCACGCCCCAGAGCCGTCTCCTCATGCGCCGCAGCATCCGTGAACGCGCCGCCGCCCTCGCCCCCTTCCTCACCTTCGACCACGATCCCTACATGGTCGTCGGCGACGACGGCCGCCTCTCCTGGATCATGGACGCCTACACCACCTCCGACACCTACCCCTACTCCACCCATGCCACCCTCGGCGACGCCTCCGTCAACTACATCCGCAACAGCGTCAAAGTCGTCCTCGACGCCTACAACGGCACCGTCACCTTCTACGCCTTCGACCCC
>DAIDGQ010000037.1 GCA_027452215.1 Granulicella sp.
CTGGATGTCGCGCTCGGGGTCGATGTTGTTGCCGACGCGGAGCATGACGTCGGAGACGTCCTGGACGTCGCAGTCTTCGTCGACGACGACGATGCACTTGGTGAACATGGCCTGGCCGAGGCCCCAGATGGCGTGCATGACTTTGCGGGCGTGGCCGGGGTAGCTCTTGCGGATGCGGACGAGCATGAGGTTGTGGGCGACGCCTTCGGCGGGGAGGTTGATGTCGAGGATCTCGGGGATGGTGAGCTTCATGAGCGGGAGGAAGATTCGCTCGACTCCCTTGATCATCCAGGTGTCTTCCATGGGAGGGCGGCCGACGACGGTGGCGGCGTAGATGGGGTCTTTGCGGTGGGTGATGCAGGTGAGGTGGAAGACGGGGTACTCGTCCTGCATGGTGTAGAAACCGGTGTGGTCGCCGAAGGGGCCTTCGGTGCGGAGCTCGCCCAGCTCGACGTAGCCTTCGAGAATGATTTCGGCGTGGGCGGGGACGTCGAGGTCGACGGTCTCGCAGCGGACGAGCTCGACGGACTGCTGGCGGAGGAAGCCGGCGATGAGGTACTCCTCGACCTCGGGGGGCGCGGGGACGATGGCGGAGAAGGTGGTGGCGGGGTCGGTGCCGATGGCGACGGCGACCTCCATGCGTGCGCCGCGGATTTTGGTGGCGACGAGTTGGGGAACGGAGTTGGGCGCGGCGGCGGCGGTTCCTCCGGCGGTGAGGGCCATGAGCTCGACCTGTCCGGCGGAGTCTTCGGCGACGGCTCTCATGCGGTCGCGGGCTTGCTCGGCGGCTACCTTCTGGCGCTGCCAGTGCATGCCGGTGGTCTGGCCGTCGTAGACCTGGATGCGGTACATGCCGAGGTTGCGCTTGTTGGATTTGGGGTCGCGGGTGGTGACGCAGGGGAGGGTGATGAAGCGGCCGCCGTCGAGGGGCCAAGTTTGGAGGACGGGGAATTTGAGGACGTCAATGTCGTCGCCTTGCAGGATGACTTCTTTGCAGGGGGCCTTTTTGCGGTCGATGAGTTTGGGGAAGAAGCTTCCGACTTCGGCGAGCATGGGGAGGAGCTTGAGCTTGTCCATGATGCCGGTGGGAGCGACGGGGTGGATGAGGGTTTCGATGCGTTTGGCGACGTCGTCGAGTGAGTTGACTTCGAGCGCGAGACGCATGCGGCGGTCGCTGCCGAACTGGTTCATGAGGACGCGCGAGCCTTTGTAGCCAGTGACGTTTTCAAAGAGGAGAGCGGGGCCTCCGGCGCGGGCGGTTCCCTTCCCGGATTTGGAGGCGCGGTCGGCGATCTCGGCCATCTCGAGGATGGGGGAGACTTCTTGCGTGATGCGCTTCAGCTCGCCGGCTTTGTCGAGTGCTTTGATCCAATCTCTCAGGCTTTCGTATCCCACGGTGGTTCCCTCTTCCTTTGTAGCGATGCTCTTCTATTGTGACGCGATGGAGGGAATTGTGCAGGGGTGGAGTGGTGGAGAGGCGGGTTCAACTTCGAGGGCGTAGATAGAATTCGATGCGCATTCCATCGGGATCATCGAGCCAGATGAATTCCTTGAGGCCGTAGGGATCGAGCTGGATGCCGCTGTGGGGGATGTTGGCGGTGTTGAGCTGCTGCTGTAGTTCCTGTAGGTCGGCGAGGGTGCGGATGGCGAAGGCGAGGTGGTTGAGGCCGATGTGCTCTTTGTCGTAGAGAGTGGATGGCGCGGTGGATGGGGTGAAGAAGAGAAGCGTGCTGCCGATGGTGTAGAACAGGCTGTGTGCGGTGCGTTCGGGAGACTGGGATAAAAGCGCGGAGTAGAAGCGCTCGGTGCGATCGAGGGCGGCGACGCGGAAGACGAGATGGTCGATGGAGGTTGATTGGATCACGGGAGGTCTCGGGGGCGGGAATGGCCGATGCGGCTGCTTGAACTGAAGAATTAGACGAAGACGGCCTGGTCGAGGGGGTAGCCTGCTTCACGCCAGCCCTGGAGGCCTCCGCGGAGGGGGCGGACTCGCTTGATGCCGAGGCGGCGGAGTTCGAGGGCGATCTTGGCGCTGGTCTCTTCGCTGGGGCAGGTGCAGTAGAGGACGATGTCGCGGTCGAGGGGGATGATTTCGCGGCGCTGCTTGAGCTCGTCGGGACCGATGCGGAGGGCGCCGGGGAGGACGAGGGGGTCGGTCATGACGTCGAGCGGGTGGCGGAGGTCGATGATGAAGGGGCGGTCGAGGCCTTCGCGCTCGGCGTCATGGATCATGGCCATGAGCTGGGAGGGCTCGAGGCGGAGACCGCGGAGCTCGGCGAGGAACTGGCGGCGCTTGACGAGGCGATAGATGATGAGCCCCACGACCATGAGGAAGACAAGGGCGATGCCGAAGTGGCCGAGCATGGAGAAGAAGTCCGTGCTGCGGCGAGCGAGGTCGCCGAAGAACCTTCCGGCGAAGAGCCAGGCGCTGGCCCAGATGAGGGAGCCGGCCATGTCATAGGCGACGAAGGTGCCGTAATCGATTCGGGCCTGGCCGGCGATGGGAGCGGCGACGGTGCTGAGGCCGGGGACGAACTTGGCGAAGAGCAGGGTGACGGCTCCTCGCTTTGAGACGGTGCCGTGGGTACGCTCGACGCAGGTGGCGGCCTCGAGGGAGAACCGGCAGAGGATGTTGAGGACGCGACCGCCGAAACGCCTGCCGAGGAAGTACCAGGCGGAGTCGGAGATGAGGCAGGCGAGAAGGATGACGGGGATGGCGTAGGCGACGTGGAGCTTGTGGGCGGCGCTCATGGTGCCGGCGGCGAGCATGACGGGGACGCTGGGGATCGGGACACCGCCTTGCTCGATGAGTACCCATCCGAACATGACAGCGTAGGTGTGGTGCACTAGTAGGTGCAGAACCGAATGCATGGTCAATCCCCCTCTCCGCAGACAGACTTTACGCCCTGCTGATTCTCTTTAGGTTAACTAGATGATACTGACACGCGCAGGGTGCAAAAGGTTGTGTGTGGAAAGAAGACGGCCCAGCCGAAGCTGGGCCGTCGTTCGATATCTCCGGAGTTAGCCGACGATCGGGTTACTCGGCGATGGTGAGGGGCATCTCGACGAGGTGATTGCCGATGAACCAGGACTGGAGCTCATTGACGCGGAGGACGTCGCTGACGACGAGGTCGTTGGTGCCGTCATCGCCGGCTTTGTCGGCGGCCCTAGCGAGATCGAGACACTCCTGGAGGATGATCTTGTGGGCTTCGAGGAGGCGGGAGATCTGGACGGGAACCTCCTCGCGGCCGCGTGGGGGAGCTGGGATTTTGGTCTGTGCGGAGACATCGCCTCCCATGGCGATGGTGACTCCGCCGAGGAGCTGGATGCGTTCGGCGATGGTGTCGACGATCTCAACCTGCTCGTTGAAGTGCTTGTCGAAGAGCAGGTGGAGCTGGTAGAAGGTGGGGCCGGCGACCTGCCAGTGGTGTTTCTTGTAGAGATCACGGAGGGTGATCGAATCGGCGAGGAGCTGGTTGAGCCTCTTGCACATCTGCGAGCGGATGTCCGCGTCGAGGGGGTGGGGGAGATGCTTCACGACGTCGCCGTACTTCTGGATCTCGCGGCCGTGCTGCTGATAGTGCTCCGTGACAAAGTCCTTCTTGGTGCTGTTACCGTTCTTCGCTGCAATGGGCATACTTCACCTCTCTCCGGTTTTGATGCAGACGAGGGAGAAACCGATGGATGAAGATCTCGTGACAGAGGGAGAAAAAGAAAGGGGCAGACAGCCGAAGCTGCCTGCCCGGGGATGATCGAGAAAGGGTTAGTCTTTGACTCGCACGACGGGCTCGACGGACATGCCGATGCGGAGCGCAAAGTCTTTGTTTTCCTGGTCGAGGTTGGTGAAGTTGATGCGGACCGGGATGCGCTGGACTACCTTGACGTAGTTGCCGGTCGCGTTCTCTGGCGGGAAGAGGCTGAGGGAGCTTCCTGTGGCTCCTCCGATCTGGGCTACCTTGCCTTCGAACTTGCGGCCACCGAGGGCGTCGACCTGGATTTTGACCTCCTGGCCTACCTTCATCTCCTTGAGCTGCGTCTCCTTGAAGTTGGCCGTGACCCAGAGATCCTTGAGGGGAACGATGGTCATGAGGGATTGGCCGACGCTGAGGTTGACCCCGACGACGACGCTCTTGCGGCTGACGATTCCGGTGACAGGGGAGGTGATTTTGGTGTAGCTGAGGTTGAGCAGGGCCTGATCGACCTTGGCCTGGGCCTGCTTGACGGCGGCGGCGGCGGCATCGGCGCGAGCCTGCTGGGCTGCGACCTGCTTGGGACCGTTCTTCCGGCTCTGGCTCTCCTGCGACTGCGACTGGGCGAGGCGCTGGACCATGAGGCGGACGGCGTCCTGCTGAGCCTTGACGTTACGCTGGGCTTCCTCAAGGGCGGCCTGATCGGCGGTGGCCTGGGCTACGGCGGCGTCGTATTGCTGCTTGGAGATGACGTCCTTGGCAACGAGCGGAGTGTAGCGGTCGACGTCAAGCTGGGACTTGAGAGCCTGGGCCTTGGCGGACTGGACGCGGGAGAGAGCGGCCTGCGCCTGAGCCTCAGCCTGATCGACGGAGGCCTGGCTGCCGAGGACGTCGGAGCCGGAGGTCTGGAGGGTAGTGGAGACCTGCACGTTGGTGATGGGGACGTTGACGCTGGCCTGCTCGTAGTCAGCCTGGGCGTTGGCGAGATCGGCCTTGGCCTGCTCGACGGCTACCTCATAGTCCTTGGGGTCGACCTCGGCGATGGGGTCGCCCTGGTGGACGAACTGAGCCTCTTCGACGTCGACGTGAATGACCTGGCCGGCGACACGGGAGCTGACCTGGTAGAGGTTGCCGTCCACTTGTGCGTCGTCGGTGTCTTCGGTGAAGGTCGAGCGCCAGTAAAAGAACAAGGCGCCGAGGATGAGCGCGGCCACGACGATGATGCCGATCATCTTCTTGCCGGAGTTGTCCTTTGGCGGAGCCTCGAGCTCATTCTGGTTCTGCGGAATTTCGTTCTGGTCGGCCACGCTTACTTTCCTCCGAGATACTCTTTGTAGTTGGTCGACGCCACACCGAGCGCACGGGCTAAGGAGAGCTTGGCCACGTTGTGCTGGTAGAGGGCGCTGATGTATTGGTCTTCGGCCTGGCGGTCGGTTGCCAGGGCCTGGGAGACGGCCAGACTCTGGTCGACTCCTGCCTTGAATCGTTGCTGAGCTTCGCTCAGAGCCTCGCGGGCGAGGTCGACGTTGCTGCGGGTCGCATCGACTAGCTTGGCTGCGGTCTGGATGTCGAGGATGGCGTCGCGGACGTCGGCGTTGACCTGCTGGACCTGGTCGGAGAGCTTGGCCCGGGCCTGATCAAGCTGGGCACCGGCTACCTCCTGCTCGCCGCGATTTTTGGCGATCTGGAGGATCGGGGCGGAGAGGTCTCCCTGGGCGGTAAAGGTCCCGTGGGAGTGGGCGACGGTTTCACCCTGATCGCCGTAGTTGCCACTGGCCTTGAGGGTCGGAAACTGGTCGTAGAAGGCAGCCTTCTTCTGGGCCTCGGCGGCTTTGGTCTGCTCGGCTGCGGCGGCGACATCCTTGCGTTGCTTGAGGGCCTGCTGGAAGGCGGCGTCGGGGTCCGGGGTGTCGAGGGCCTGGAAGGGGTTGGTGTCGGTGAGTGAAAATTTCTGATCGAGCGGAAGGCCAATGGCGCGGGCCAGAGAGAGCTTGTCTTTGGCGAGCTGATTGGTCGTGGCGATGAGGGTCTGCTGCTCGCTCTGGTAGTCGACCTGGGCGCGGAGGACGTCGAGGCGCGGGCTGGTGCCGGCCTCATGGGCGTCTTTGGCCTGGTTGAAGGAGAGCTGGGAGCTGTCGAGCTCGGCCTGCACGGCCTGGATGCGGGTCTGGTCCGCTACGCAGAGGAGGTAGGCGTTGCCGACGGTGAGGACGACGAGGTCGCGGGCGTCCTGGGCGGAGAGCTTCGCGGCCTGGAAGTTGTGCTTGGCGGCCAAGTAGGACTGGAAGGCGTTGAGGTTGACGAGGTTCTGGGTGAGGTAGGCTCGGAAATCCTCTACTTGAAAGGGGCCGATGATGGGGTTGATTCCGGGGAATTTAAGGCCGAAGGCGGCGAGGTCCACCTGCTCGACGGTGATGGAGGCGTCGGCGGTGACGGTGGGGAGCAGGGCCTGTAGTTGCTCGAGACGCTGGCCGTTGGCCTGACGCTGGCTGGAGGTCTGGAGGATGAGGCCGAGGTTGTTACGGAGACCTCGCTGGATGGCGTCGTCGAGGCTGATGGGGAGGACGTCGGCGGTGGCTTTGCCGTTGACGAGGCTGCCTCGGAAGCTGGGGTCGATGGTGCTGGGCGAGGCGCTTCCGGAGGGATTGAGCGGCGGACCAGGCTGGGCGAGCTGCTGCTGGGTCTGCACGGCCGTGCCCAGCTCGGAGGAGGCTCCGGTGTAGCCGTTATTGCTGCCGCTCTGAGGTGCCTGCGCCTGCGCTGTGGCAGCGCTGGCCGCAATCAGGAGCAGGGCGGTCGCGTTCCAGGACGCGCGTCTCATTATTTGAATCATAGGTTTCATGCTAAATCGTCGGCTGGACCGTGGATTGCTGTGGTCCTTTGTGCTTTGAGTAACAGATGCAGAGAGGGCCGCGATGTATGCAAAACTTCCTCGGGAAATCCACAGGTAAGGGATTTGCGGGATTTGGAGGCGGAAGGTTGAGCGCTGCGGAGGGGAGGCTGGAGGTGATGATCGCCTTGGCTAAAACGATTAAACCAAAATCAGCCCCGACGCTTTACACTCTTGGATGCAACCAGATCTCGCGTAATCAGGAGCCCCATGTTTCTAGGAATCGACGTTGGTACGGGTGGGACCCGTGCGCTGCTTATCGACCGCACCGGAAGGGTGCTGGCCTCACATTCGGCGGAACATGCGCCGATCCATTCGGAGTTTATCGGCTGGGCGGAGCAGGACCCGGAGGATTGGTGGCGCGCGGCGCAGCTGGCGATTGCGGGAGCTCTGAAGGCGGCGGCGGAGGCTGGGCATACGGAGGCGGTGGAGGCCGTCGGGCTGACGGGGCAGATGCATGGCTGCGTGATGCTGGACGCAGCGGGTGAAGTGCTGCGGCCGGCGCTGATATGGTGCGACCAGAGGACGCAGCCGCAGTGCGACTGGCTGAACGAGACGATTGGCTATGAGCGGATTATTGAGCTGACGGCGAATCCGGCGCTGCCGAACTTTACGCTGACCAAGCTGCTGTGGGTTCGCGAGGAGCAGCCGGAGATCTTTGCGAGGATTGCGCATGTGCTGTGCCCGAAGGACTATGTTCGGCTGCGGATGACGGGCGTGTATGCGATGGACATGCAGGAGGCGTCGGGGACGCTGCTGCTGGATGTGGTGCACAGGCGGTGGTCGACCGAGATGGCTGCGGCCGCGGGGATTCCGATGAGCTGGCTGCCGGAGTTGTTTGAAGGGCCGGAGATATGCGCGAGGATTTCGGCTGCGGGAGCTGCGGCTACGGGACTCAAGGTGGGTACCCCGGTGGCGGCCGGGGCCGGGGACCAGGGCGCGGGAGCGGTGGGGATGGGGATCCTGGCGCCGGGATCGGTTTCTGCGACGATTGGGACGTCGGGCGTAGTGTTTGCGGCGACTGCTGAGCCAACGCTCGATCCGAAGGGGAGGCTGCACACGTTCTGCCACGCGGCTCCGGGAGTGTGGCATGTGATGGGAGTGACGAATGGGGCGGGGCTGAGCTTCCGGTATTTGAAGGATACCTTCTTCCCTTCCCGCTCGTATGACGAGCTGACGGCGGTGGCGGCGGAGGTTCCGGCGGGGAGCGATGGGCTGCTGTGGGCTCCCTACTTGTTTGGGGAGCGGACTCCTCATCTGGACCCGGAGGCGCGGGCGGCGTTTGTGGGGATTACGGCGTCGACGACGAGCGCTCACTTCGTACGTGCGGTGCTGGAGGGCGTGGCGTTTTCGCTGAAGGATACGTTCACGCTATTTGCTGAGCTGGGAATCCCGGTGGAGCGGATTCGGCTGGGCGGAGGTGGAGCGCGGGGGCCGCTGTGGAGGCAGATTCAGGCTGACGTGTATGGCCAGCCGGTGGAGTTGCTGGAGGCCGAGGAGGGTGGAGCGTTTGGAGCGGCTCTGCTGGCGGGAACGGGCGTGGGTGCGTGGGCGTCGGTGGAAGCAGCGTGCGAGGCGACGATCCGGGCGGCCGAGACGATTGTTCCGCAGCATGCGGAGAGGATGGCCTCGGCGTATGTTCATTACCGCAAACTATATCCGGCGCTGTACTCGATTCGCTAACAAAACGGGCAGGCGGTACGTCGTAGGATGTAGGCTATGAGCGCTCTGTCGAAGTCCCTGGTGTTGCCTGCGCTGATTGTAGCCGTGTTGTGTTCCCTGCCGGTAATGGTGAAGGCTCAGGCACAGAGTCCTGGGTCCGCTCCACCTGATCCGGCGGTTGTACCTACCGATCGGCTGTCGGTGGGGTGGTGGGCGGAGCGGCATAAGACGATCGTAGATGGGCTGGCGAGCCATAAGGACGCGCAGTTGCTGATGATTGGCGACTCGATTACGAACAATTACGAGAAGGCAAATCCTCCGAATGAGGATTTTCAGCCGATCTGGCAGCAGTATTATGCTCCGCGGAAGGCGCTGAACCTGGGCTTTAGCGGGGATACGACGGCGAATGTGCTGTGGCGGCTGGATCATGGCGAGGTCGAAGGGCTGCATCCGAAGCTGGTGGTGCTGCTGATAGGGACGAACAATACCGGGATGATGCATGAGACGGCGGAGGAGACAGAGGCTGGCATCGATGCGGTGATCGCTGACCTGGAGCGGCGGCTGCCCGAGACGAAGATTCTGCTGCTGGGGATTCTGCCGAGCCGGCTGCCTTCGAAGGATTTGAACTTCGATGTGAATGGCTATCTGGGGCTGCACTATGCGGGGGGCGAAGACCCGCATGTGACGTATATGGATATCAGCGTGATCTTTTACCAGGGCGGATCGCTGAACGATTCTGTTTTCTATGATCCTTACCTGAATCCTCCTCGGGCGTCGCTGCACCCGAACACGCTGGGGCAACGGATGATGGCGTCGGCGATTGAGCCGACGGTGGCGAGACTGATGGGCGATACTCCGGTGAAGCCGACCGAGGTTCCGGTTCCGACGTCGGCGCAACCCTAATGGATTCATAGGGGCGGAGTCTCGACGGAGTTGCGGAGGGGGCTGTAGGATAATCCGATGTCAATGCCGATACGCACTGCCGTTCTTGGATATGGATTCGCTGGCCGCATCTTTCATTCACCGTTCGTAGCTAAGGTTCCGGGGCTTGAGCTTTCGATGATTGTGCAGCGGCATGGCGATACGGCCGCAGCGGATTATCCGGGGACGAAGATCGTTCGCACGGTGGAGGAGGCGTTCGGTGATCCGGCGATCGATTTGATCGTTGTGGGGACTCCGAACGATAGCCACTTCGAGCTCGCGAAGGCGGCGCTGCTGGCGGGTAAGCATGTGGTGATCGATAAGCCATTTGCGGCGACGTCGGCGCAGGCTCGCGAGCTGATTGCGCTGGCGACGGAGCGGGGCAAGGTGCTTGCTCCGTTCCATAACCGGCGGTTCGACAGTGACTTTGTGACGCTGCGGAAGGTGCTGGCGGAGGGTACGCTGGGGCGCGTGACGCAGGTGATCTCGCACTATGACCGGTACCGGCCGGTTCAGCGGGTGGGGACGTGGAAGGAGGCCGGTGGAGCGGCGAATGGGCTGCTGTTCGACCTGGGGCCGCACCTGGTGGATCAGGCGCTGGCACTGTATGGAGCTCCGAAGTACATTACGGCGAGCGTACGGTCAGAGCGAGACGTGACGAAGATTGAGGATGCGTTCGACATTGTGCTGGACTTTGTGCGGGAGGGCGAGCGAGGGATTCGGTATGAGTGCCACTCGACGATGATCGGGGCTGAGGCGGCTCCGCGATTCCTGGTGCACGGGACGCATGGGAGCTTTGTGAAGTATGGTCTGGATCCGCAGGAGGCGGCGCTGCTGGCGGGGGCGAGGCCTCCGGTGATGGGGTCTCCGGAGGTGTGGCTGGCGGAGCCGGAGGCGGCGTGGGGGACGTTGGCGGTGGCTCCGAATCCGGCGGAACCGACGAAGATCGAGCGTCATAAGGTGGCGTCGGAGGCTGGTGATTACCGTCACTTCTATGCGAGTGTGCGCGATGCGATACTGGGTGTGTCGCCGCTGGTGATCCCGGCAGAGGACGCTTATCGCACGGTGAGGCTGCTGGAGATGGCCTTGCAATCGAGCGAGGAGAGACGCACGCTCGAGATCGAGTTCGGCGGCGTAAACTAGGAGAGTATGTCAAAGCCAAAGTCCAACTCGTTCGCCAAGTTTTTTATTGCGGGCGCCATTGTTGTGGCGACCGTTGTGTGGCTCGCCATCTCCGCCTCGGGGAACGCCAAGAGCTATTACGTGACCATCAATGAGCTGAACGCGATGGGCAGCAAGGCGTATAAGGTCAACCTTCGGGTTGCAGGCAATGTGCAGCCGGGCAGCATCACACGCTTTGGGCCGAACGCGAACTTTACGCTGGTGGAGCAGGGTAAGACGCTGCGCGTGGTGTACGAGGGCGCGGAGCCTCCTCCGGACACGTTCAAGGATGAGGCACAGGCGCTGGCGATTGGAACCTATGGACGCGATGGCACGTTCCACGCGACGCAGTTGCAGGCCAAGTGTGCCAGCAAGTATGCCCCGGCCAAGCCCGGTGCCGCGCCCACGGGAAATCTGGCGACGCTGGCACCGAAGTCCTAGCGTTCGGGCGCTACTTAGTGAGCGCCTTCAGGTAGAGGTAGAAGAACTCCACGCTCTTGTAGTAGGCGTCGACTCGGATTCGTTCGTCGCGGCCGTGCATGCGGTCGTCGTCGAAGTCGATACCGGCACCACCAATGCCGTAGCTGGGGATTCCTGCGGCGGTGGTGTAGATGGAGTCGCTGGCGCCGACCATCATGCTGGGGATGACGGGGGTTCCGGGCCATAGCTGCTCGACGACCTGGTGGAGGGGGTTGAAGACGTCGGCACGGACGGGGGGCGGGGCCTGGCTTTGGCGGTCGGGAGCGGTGGGCGAGACGGTGCCATCATCCGAGTAATATTCGACCGTGAGCTTGGGGTCGTTGAAGATGCCGATGAGGGTCTTGCGCACCTCTTCCTGCGAGTGGCCGGGAAGGATTCTGCAGTTGACGTTGGCCTGGGCCTCGCCGGGAAGGGCGTTGGGAGCGTGGCCTCCCTTGAGCATGGTGGCGACGCAGGTGGTGCGAAGGGTGGCGTTGTCGTTGGGGTCTTTGGAGAAGTCGGCGATGGCCTTGGGGTCGGGCGGAGTGGCGAGGACGCCACGGATCTGCGCGGCTCGTTCGGGGGTTGTGACCTTCTCGCTTTCGATGAGCGATGCACGCGAGACCTCGTTGAGCTCGACGGGAAAGGGTGTGGCTTCGAGCTTTTCGAGAGCGTGCATGAGCTCATAGATGGCGTTGTCCGGGCGAGGCACGGAGCTGTGGCCGCCGGGGTTGGTGGCGATGACGAGGTAGTCTGCGTAGGTCTTTTCAGTGGCCTCGACGTCGAGCTCGACGGCCTTGCCGTTGCGCAGCGTGGGGCCGGCGCCATCGGGGTTGATGACGAAGTCGGCGGCCATGAGCTCGGGGCGATTCTTGAGCAGCCAGGCGACGCCGTTCGATTTGCCTCCCTCTTCGTCGGCGGTGAGAGCGAGGGTGATGTCGCGGTCGGGTACGTAGCCTTCGCGATGCATACGGATGAGGCTCTCGACGACGTCGGCGTCACCGTCCTTCATGTCCTGGGTGCCACGACCGTAGAAGTAGCCATCCTTCTCGGTGAGGGTGTAGGGGTCGAGCGTCCAGTCGGAGCGGCGGGCTTCTACGACGTCGATGTGTCCGATGATGAGGACGGGCTTGAGCCTGGATCCGGGCGTGCCGTGATAGCGGACGACGAGGTTCTGCTTGCGATCATTGGGGCCGGCGAGGATGAGGTCGGCGGGAGAGAATCCGGCGGCGAGAAATTCTTTGCGTGCGGCCTCGGAGACGGCGGTGACGCTGCCGTTAGAGTCCTGCGAGTTGGTCTCGATGAACTCCTTGAAGATCTGGCGCGCGAGGACGCGATCCTGTTCGGGCAACTGCGGTCCCTGCGCAACGGCCGAGCTGCAAAGTACGACTGCCAAGATGCCAACGCCACAAACTTTCATGCAGACTCCGGTGAGATCAAATGGTGGTGATTCCCTATCCTAAACCGGGTGGCGCTCCAGTGCGCTGCGATCCCATGCGGAGAGATCGGCGGCGCGGTCGTAGGTGCTCTGGAGAAAGGCCATGAGGGCGTCGGCGGGCGATGGAGAGCGGCGCATGTCGTCGTAGGGGAGGATGAATTCGCCGAGGCCCTGGTCGAAGAAGGCCTGCGGGGGCTGGATGATTGCGGAGTCGAGGCCGGGGGGCGAGGGCGCGGCGTAACAGTAGAAGGCTGCCTTGCCGTAACCTCCGTTGCCGGGCCAGAAGCCGGCGCTGATGACCTCGTGTGAGTAGGCCTCGCGGGTGATGGGGTCTGCTCCGTCGCGGGGAGGAGCTGGCCGACCGGAGAAGCGGGTGACCGCGAGATCGAAGCTACCCCAGAAGAAATGGACCGGGCTGACCTTGCCGATGAAGCTGCTGGAGAATTTCTGGAAGACCTGGTCGGCCTGCACGAGGATGCGCCAGAAGCGGTGCGCGGCGGCGGGGTCGTAGGAGGCGTGCTGGACGTCGTCGGCGAACGGGATGGGGTGGGCGAGTTCTACGGGAGTTGCGTAGAGTGCAACGTGGACGCCGAGATCGGAGAGAGTTCGGAGGTACTCGGCGTAGAAGTCGGCGACGCTTTGTGCGCGTAGAGGCGTGGAAGCGCTGGCCCCGGTGCTGCTGCGGAAGTGCAGCGAGTGGCTGACGAAGTCGAACTCAATTTCGAGGAACTCCGAGCCGTAGGGCATCGCCGCGGTGCTGAGGCCGCGGGCGCTGACGTAGAGCGGGACGTTCCACCAGTGGGCCTGGAGCGGGCTGAGCGCGAGGCGGGTCTTGCCCACGATCTGCGTCCACATGTGGAGGGTGTCCGCGGTTGCGGACCAGTCGTCCCAGCGAAGCTCGGGCCAGATGTCTTGTGGCAGAGTCTTCTCCATGGTGAATCCCTCAAGGAAGAGTTATACCGCAGGATCGTAGTTCAGGTTGGGGCCAAGCCAGCGCTCGGCTTCTGCGACGCTGATGCCCTTGCGTGCAGCGTAGTCGACGACCTGGTCGCGGTCGATTTTGCCGAGGCTGAAATAGCGCGACTCCGGATGAGCAAAGTAGAGGCCGCTGACGCTTGATCCGGGCCACATGGCGAAGGACTCGGTGATGATCATGCCGGTGTTGGCGTGAACGTGGAGCAAGCTCCAGAGCGGACCCTTCTCGGTGTGATCTGGGCACGCGGGATAGCCGGGTGCGGGCCGGATGCCGCGATACTTTTCCTGGATGAGCTCCGCGGGGGTGAAGGTTTCTTCGCGGCCGTATCCCCAGTCGTCGCGAACGCGTTTGTGGAGACACTCGGCGAAGGCTTCGGCGAGGCGGTCGGCGATGGCCTCGGTCATGATGGCGTTGTAGTCGTCGTTGTTGGCTCGGAAGCGGTCGCACAATTCCTTGACGCCGATGCCGGTGGTGACGGCGAAGGCGCCGAGGTGATCGGGGAGCGAGGTCTCTTTTGGAGCGATGAAATCGGAGAGCGAACGGCAGGGCTCGCTGCCTTCGCGGTTGGCTTGCTGGCGGAGGAAGTGGAAGCGCTGGAGGACCTGGGTGCGGGTTTCGTCGGTGTAGAGTTCGACGTCGTCGCCGAGCGCGCTGGCTGGGAAGAGGCCGTAGACGCCTCGCGCGGTGATGAGGTTTTCAGCGATGATCTTGTCGAGGAGAGCGTTGGCGTCGTTGAAGATTTGACGCGCCTGATCGCCGTGCTCTTCGTGCTCGAGGATGCGAGGGTAGATGCCCTTCATGCCCCAGGTGTGGAAGAAAGGCGACCAGTCGATGTAGTCGCGAAGGGTCGCGAGGGGGAAGTTTTCGAGCACGCGAATGCCGGTGAATTCGGGCGATGGGATGTCTTCGGATCGCCAGTTGATCGGGGTGCGTCGCGCGCGCGCAGTTTCGATGGGGACGACCTGCTGGCGCGGAGCGGCGTGGGCCTTGCGCAGGGCTTCATATTCGGCGCGGTGTTTGGCGATGAAGTCTTCCCTGCCGTCGTCGCTGAGAAGGCTGGTCGTGACGGGCACGGCGCGGCTGGCGTCGAGTACGTGGACGACGGGCTCGCTATAGTGCGGCGAGATTTTGACGGCCGTGTGGGCTCGACTGGTGGTGGCTCCGCCGATGAGCAGAGGGACTTTGAAGCCTTGACGCTCCATCTCTTTGGCGACATGCACCATCTCGTCGAGCGAGGGCGTGATGAGGCCGCTGAGGCCGATGATGTCGGCGTTCTCCTCCTTGGCACGAGCGAGGATTTTTTCGCATGAGACCATCACTCCCATGTCGATGACCTCGTAGTTATTGCACGCGAGTACGACGCCTACGATGTTCTTTCCGATGTCGTGGACGTCTCCTTTGACGGTGGCGAGGACGATCTTTCCCTGCGCCTTGACGATCTGGCCGGAGGCTTCGAGCGCGGCCTTCTCGGCCTCCATGAACGGAGTGAGGTGGGCTACGGCTTTCTTCATCACGCGGGCAGATTTGACGACCTGCGGGAGAAACATTTTTCCGGCACCGAAGAGGTCGCCGACGACGCTCATTCCCGCCATCAACGGGCCTTCGATGACGAGCAGAGGGCGGCCGAGTTTGACGCGTGCTTCCTCGGCGTCGATCTCGATGTAGGTGTCGATTCCCTTCACGAGGGCGTGCGAGAGGCGCTCTTCGACGGTGCCGCTGCGCCACTCCTCCGACTTCTTTTCGCTGACGGCCTTGCCTGCACCTTTGAGGGTTTCGCCGTAGTCGACGAGACGCTCGGTAGCGTCGGGACGGCGGTTGAGCAGAACATCTTCGACTAATACTTTAAGATCCGGCTCAATCTCTTCGTAGACTTCGAGCATGCCGGCGTTGACGATGCCCATGTCCATGCCCGCGGCGATGGCGTGGTAGAGGAAGGCGGAGTGCATGGCCTCGCGGACCTTGTTGTTGCCGCGGAAGCTGAATGAGATGTTCGAGACTCCGCCCGAGACCTTCGCGTGGGGCAGGTTGGATTTGATCCAGCGTGTCGCGTTGATGAAGTCGACGGCGTAGTTGTTGTGCTCCTCCATGCCGGTTGCGACGGTGAGGATGTTGGGGTCGAAGATGATGTCTTCGGGGGGGAAGCCGACCTCGTTGACGAGGATGTCATAGGCACGTTTGCAGATACGAATTTTCTCTTCGTAGGTTGCGGCCTGACCTTGTTCGTCGAAGGCCATGACTACGACGGCGGCGCCATATTTGAGGACGGTCGCAGCGTTGTGACGGAACTTTTCTTCGCCTTCCTTGAGCGAGATGGAGTTGACGATTCCCTTGCCCTGCAGGCACTTCAGGCCTGCTTCGATGACCTCCCACTTGGAGGAGTCGACCATGAAGGGAACTTTGGCTACCTCGGGCTCGCTGGCCAGTAGCTGCAGGTAGCGGGTCATGGCGGCGGCGCCATCGATCATGCCTTCGTCCATGCAGATGTCGATGACGTTGGCGCCGTTTTCGACCTGTTGGCGAGCTACGCTGACGGCCTCTTCGTACTTGCCTTCCTTGATGAGTTTGGCGAACTTCGGCGAACCGGCAACGTTGGTTCGCTCGCCGATCATGATGTAGACGCCGGGTTGCTGGGTGAAAGGCTGGCTGCCGGAGAGGCGCAGCGGTGTGGTCTCGAGAGGAGAGCTCATGCGGTCACCTCGCGACGTGCGGATTGGCGCTGGGCAAGTTCGCGTGGATGCATTCCTTCGAGGGCTTTGGCGATGGCGGCGATGTGCTCGGGCGTGTTGCCGCAGCAGCCTCCGGCGATGTTGATAAGGCCTCCGCGAGCGAAGTCCCCGAGGTAGCGCGCCATGTCGTTGGGGCCGAGATCGAAGCCGGTTTCGGAGAGTGGGTTTGGCAGGCCGGCGTTCGGATAGCAGGAGATTGCGACGTCCGCCTTCTCAGATAGTTCACTGAGAAAGGGGTACATTAGGTCGGGGCCTAGCGAGCAGTTGAGGCCTACAGACAGGGGTTTGACGTGCTTGACGGCGTTCCAGAAGGCTTCGGTGGTTTGAGCGGAGATGAGGGTTTCGCCGCCTCGTCCGACGGCTGCTGAGATCATGACGGGAAGCTGTAGTTGGTCTTCGTCGAAGACCTCGCGGATGGCGACGAGCGCTGCTTTGGCATTGAGCGAATCGAAGATGGTTTCGACGAGCAGGAGGTCCGAGCCTCCGGCGATGAGCGCTCGCACCTGATGGGCGTAGGCGGACTTTACCTGATCGAAGGTGACGACGCGGAAGCCGGCGTCGTCGGCGTCGGGCGAGTTGGAGAGCGAGACGGTCAGAGGACCGATGGCTCCTGCGACGAAGCGCTGGCGTCCGGTGGCAGTGCCGACGCGGTCGGCCCACTCGCGACACTGGCGAGCGGAGGTCTCGTTGATGTCCCAGGCGAGGTCGTTGAGGAATTTGTCCTCGATGATTTTTTGGTAGAACTCGGGATCTTTGCGACCACCGGTTTCGCGAGGATCTTCGACGAAGAATTCGCTTTGGGTGATGCTGGTGGCGCCGAAGGTGTTGGTCTCGATGATGTCTGCGCCAGCCTCCAGAAAGCGGCGGTGAATGTCGCCGATCATCTTCTCCTGCGTGAGCGAAAAGAGGTCTCCGTTGTTGAGTAGATCTTTGGTGGAATCTTTGAAGCGGTCGCCGCGGATATCGGTTTCGGTCATGCCGTAGGTGCGGATGGTGGTGCCCATAGCGCCGTCGATAATGGCGATTCGGTCTTGGAGAATCTTCTCCAGCGGATGTTGGTGAGCTGTTGTCATGGGTGTCAATTCCTTGCGCGTAGACTCAGCGCTGATCGCACTACGGCGAGCCAACTTGGCTCGCCGCTTGCTTGCTAATCCGCAATTTCAAACCTTAAGCGAGAACTTCAGCCTCTTCATTATTCGAACGCGGAAGACCGGTGGCTACTTGCACCAGCAGGTCTTCCTTGCGCATGACCATGGTGGTGGCGTTGAGGCTGGCGAGTTCGAAGCCGTGGCCGTGGGTGATGGCATCGGTGGGGCAGGCCTCGACGCAGTAGCCGCAGAAGATGCAGCGGTTGTAGTCGATGTTATAGACCTTGGCGTAACGCTCGGCGGACGAGATACGGACTTCGGCGGTGTTGTCCGCGGCCTCGATGTAGATGCAGTTGGAGGGGCAGGCGGCGGCGCAGAGGAAACAGGCGACGCATTTTTCGAGGCCGGCCTCGTCACGCTGCAGTTGATGCTTGCCGCGGAAGCGCTCCTGAAACTGGGCACCGCGCATGGGCCCTTTGCCGTCTGGATAATTCTCGACTTCGGTGGGCTGGAAACCTTCCCTTAGCGTGATGCTCATTCCCTTGGCGATGGCGGCGACATTGCGAATGATCGACATAGAGTTCCAGTATACGTCGTCAGGCGGCAGGAGTAGCCTAGTCGGATGAAGCCATCAACAACTGCGGCCGTTCTGTTCCTTCTTAGCCCAATGGCGATGCGCGCCCAGACGGATGCGGCGCCACCGGAGACGAAAGCACCGGCACCTGTGCGGCACGGCAGTGACATGGCCGGGCGCGTTAAGCCGGACGTAAAGCCGTCGAGTTCAGTGACGGTTGTGTATCGCGGGGTGTCCACGGTGCTGACGGTCGGGGAGTTGATCAAGCTGCCGCAGGTGAAGGTCACGGTTCGCGACGGGCATACGAATAAGGATGTGGAATTTACGGGGCCACTGGTCTCCGATGTGCTGGCGAAGGGAGGGCTGGTGGCGTCTCCGGAGACTCATTCGCTGATCCTGCATAGCACGGTTGTGGCTACGGGCGCGGACGGCTTCTATGCGCTGTACTCTGGCGGTGAGGTCGAGCCGGAGTTCAGTTCGGCCAAGCCCATTCTCGCGATCATGCGGTTTGAGCTTCCGAATACTGAAGGCGGCATGATCGAGATTGTCGACCCGCAGGACGCGAGCCCCTCACGCTGGGTGAACGGCGTTACGACGCTTTCGGTGATGACTCTGGCGCAGTCAAAGTAGGCGCGGGAGCCTATTGCAACACTACTTTCATGGTGCCAAAGGCTCCGATGGAGTGGACCAGGCCGCCGACGAGATCGTGAGAGGGTTGCAGGGTTTGGGCCTGTTGGTAGGGGCCGGTTCCGGGCGGGATGTTGGCGGCATCCACGGCGTCGCGAAGTTTGCGGGCCATGGCTAGATCGAAGCCCTCGCTGACCCATACGGTTCTGTCTTCGAGGGTGAGGAGAACGTCTCCCTCGCGCGTGGAGTAGACGCGCTCATTTTCGTCCTTCTCGTCGGACTGACGGCGTTTGAGGCCGTTGTACTGGCGAGGGAGGGCCTGTTCGAAGACGTCAAAGAAGCTGCGGGCGGAGTCTTCGTTCTTCCAGCGCGAGCTGTAGAGCAGAGCGATGGAGGCGGTGGTTCCCTTCTCGGCCGGGGTCGCGTTGCGGCGCTGCGCGGCGTAGTAGATTCCGCCGTTCCACTCGGGGGCGAGGGCCACGGCGAGAGGGCGGCCACCGAAGAGCTCGGCGGTCATGCGAACGTCGAGCTCGCCCATGACGCCGACATCGTAGGGCTCGTATCCGGCGTCCTTAAGCATGGGATGGATGTCCGGCAGGGTGAGGTTGTGGATGGTCTGATTGTGAAGATAGGCGGTAGGCGTGAGGATCTCGTAGGTGGTGCTGGGAGGCGAGTCGAGGACACCGGCAAAGGCGCTCTCGGTGCCATTCTTCACGAGGACTGCTTCTTCAAACGCCAGCCCCGAGGTGTACGGAAAGAGCAGCGCCTGCTGCAATACTAGCGGAGCGCGGGCGAGTACGGGCGAGTCGGACATATCGCCGGCGTTGGACTCGAGCTGCTGGGTTAGCTGCGGAAAATCCTTGAGTGTTTTGCCGGGATGGCCAGAGTCCGCGAGCATGTGGTCGGCGAAGCTGACCATGGCCTGACCTTCGAGGACAGCCTCGCGGGTCGTGTCGGTGTCGTCGTTGGCGATGTGCTTGTTGTCCTCGGTTACATTCTTCGCGACGCCCTCGACTTCCTGATTGCCCCACTTCTCGAGACCTACGTGCTGGTCCTGGAGGGCGTGGGTCAACTCGTGGGCCATGACCGGCTTTTGTTCGTCGATCGGCACCCAGTCGAGGAGGTTCATCTGCTTGGTTTTGTTGTCGTAGAAGCCGGCGATCTGCTCGGTGAGCAGGCTGAGGAGGAAGGGGCGCATCTTGAAGTCGGCGTCGAGGAGACCGAACTTTTTGAGCACGAGTTCGCTGCGCTCCATGCGTTTGGCTCCCTTGTCTTCGTCAAACTTTTTGCGCAGCTCTTTCGCGACGGCATCGCGGGAGATGAATCGGCACTTGACCGGAGACTTGATGGGAAGCAGGGTGTCCTTGCTGACGAAGTGGAGGATCTCATCCTCGTCGCCGAGGAGAGTACGCTCCTGCTGCGGCGTGAGGATGGTGTCCACCGATACGGTGGTATTGCCTGACTCGAGCACGGGAGGCGTGACCTTACCGCTGTCGTTATTCGCCTGTGCTGCTGCAGCGACTGCACCTAAACCCACCAACATCCATGCTGCCCATACTCTTTGCCAGGTCAAACTTCCTCCAAACGCGCTACAAACTGTATGACTTAGTGTACCCAGCGGATGTCACCGGAGGCGAATCGGAGCGTTCACAGGGTGCATCCAAGCATACGCAATCAAATGCACATCGTTCCTACGTATCCACGATATTCTTAGGATGCGCGCCGGTTCCCGATCCGGTCAGTGAATGAAGAGACGAGAGCTATGCCGGTAGAAGCGAGATTGTTGCCCGAGGATTCACAGACTGAGTTGGCTGCCCTTCGCGAAGCTGCGGGGTTTGCAACGATCACGGACCGCGGCTTCCTGCGCGTGACCGGCCCGGATGCTGCGCGATGGCTAAACGGTATCGTCACGAATGCTATCCTGACGCTCGCTCCGGGTGAAGGCTGTTACAACTTTCTGCTGAACGCGCAGGGGCGAATTGAGGGTGATTGCACGATCTATCGCGAGCCCGGTGAGGGGCCCACAGAGTTTCTTCTGGCGACGACCGCCGCGCAGGTGGAGGCGATTCGGCAACACCTCGACCGCTTCATCATCATGGACGACGTGGAACTGACCGTGCTTGAAGGACTCGCAGGGGTCCTCGTCGCTGGCCCGCAGGCTCTGTCGGTTGTGGCGGCACTCGGGACTGAGAATCAGCGGTCTGCTCCCTGTTCTCCAGGCACACAAGGACCTCCTCCGCAGACGCTGAATTTGAAACAAACGATGTATGCGGGTGCCCCTGTACGGCTGATGCTGGCCTTCAGCCGTCTTATTCCGCGTTACGAGATCTGGTCTGATCCGTCCACCATCGCGAGCATCCTGGTCGAACTCAATGACAGCGAGGCCGTTCCCGTTTCCTCCCGCGCGCTGGAACACCTGCGGTTGCTGGAAGGGACGCCGCTGTACGGGCAGGATATTCGTAATAGCGAGACGGCCCGCGACCTTCCGCAGGAGACCTCGCAGACCCAGGCGCTGCATTATTCGAAGGGCTGCTATCTGGGCCAGGAGATCGTCGAGCGAATCCATTCGCGTGGGCAGGTGCACCGCCAGTTCATGGCGTTCCGGCTTACAGGAGAGCTTCCAGAGACGCTGCCTGCGGCGCTTGAAGCGGCTGGAAAACCGGCTGGAGAGATCACCAGCGCCGCGGTCGTGCCGCTGGCTGAGGGGCCAACCCTCGTGGCACTGGGCTATGCTCGACGTGAGGCTCTGGACACCGGACAGACACTTTCTTACTCGGGGGGCATTGCCCTTCCGCACCGAAATGACAACTAAGAGAAACCGAGAATTAACATGGCAGATATTAAAGAGTTCGTCGTCAACGACCGTCGCAAGTTTACTGCAGAGGGTGAGGTCCGTCCGGATGCTCCTCCATCAGAACCGAAACCTCCACGGCCGGAGACGCTGCAGCCGAAGGAGGATACGGAGTCGTCGGCTCGCTTGATTGAGGACTCGGAACAGAAGGGGCCACGGGCGGTTACGACGCAGCAGGTCGAAACGGAGGCCGCTGCGGGGTCGACGGAAGAGGGCCATGTGGAGCATGAGGAGGCGTTGCCCCCGCCTCCAACAGCGGAGCAGACTGCTCAGGCTAAGCGTGCTTTCGACGCTACAGTGGATCGTTTGGACACGGCGATTCGGGCTACAAATCCGGGCATGGAGCACGCTCCTCCGTTGACGTTTGAGCGAGTGATTCAGTCGCTTTATAT
This sequence comes from Granulicella sp., assembly GCA_027452215.1. Lineage (GTDB taxonomy): Bacteria > Acidobacteriota > Terriglobia > Terriglobales > Acidobacteriaceae > Granulicella. The sequence continues at coordinate 21,455 of DAIDGQ010000037.1, forward strand.
GCAGGCGATGATGCAGCTTGGCGGGGCCGCGGCTCCCGGCCAGCAGCCTCAGGTGGACATCCTCGGGGCGCGCCAGACGATCGACATGCTTGGGATACTGTCAACGAAGACTGCGGGAAATTTGTCTAAAGATGAGGCGACGCTGTTAGAGACGGCGCTGTTCGAGTTGCACATGGGATTTCTGGAAGTGACGCAGGCGCTGGCGCGGCAGGCTGCTGGACGCAATGCTGGAACTCCTCCTGGCGGAGGCCCGAGCGGCGGGCCGAGCATCGTTCGCTAACGGCATGCGGGCCACGCTCACTTTTCTCGGAACGGGAACGTCGATGGCGGTTCCGACCCTCGGTTGCCCGTGTGCGGTGTGCGCGGCGGCGCATGATCCTGCGTCGCCGAATCGTCGCACGCGACCGTCTGTGCTGGTTTCGTATGGCGGACACAACGTCGTGATCGATACGGGGCAGGACTTTCATGTGCAGGCTGTGCGCGAGAATCTGCGTGCGGTCGACGCGGTGCTGTACACCCACGGCCACGCGGACCACGTTCTCGGCATGGATGACCTTCGGTCTCTCAGCTTCAAGAATTCCGGGGGACTGCCGCTCTATGCAGATGATGCTACTGCGGACGTTATCGAGCGGATCTTCGAGTACACCTTTCGCAAGGTTGACCGTTACCCGACCAGCGCGGACGTCACGCTGCACCGAACGGCCACGGCTGCCGGTACCGAGATCCCGCTGTTCGGCGTGACGTTTGTTCGCGTGCCTGTTACGCATGGGCGCAATACGATCGCCGGTTATCGGTTTGGCGACGCCGCTTACCTGACCGACATGAGCGATATTCCGGACGAGAGCCTGCCGCTGTTGGAGGGCCTCGATATTCTGGTGCTCGACGCGCTGCGACGCGAGCCGCACCCGAGTCACTCGCACCTTGCGAAGTCGGTTGCGCTGGTGCAGAAGGTTGCGCCGAAGAGAGCTTTCTTTACGCACATCTCGCACGACCTCGAGCACGATACGATCAATGCTTCGCTACCGGGGCACATCCGTCTTGCACACGACGGGCTTAAACTTGAGTTTGATATTGCGTGATGAAGATCGCTCGTTCGCTTGGTGAACTCGACTCCTTTGACTCCACCTCCGTCGTGACGGTCGGCAACTTCGACGGTGTTCACTGTGGACATCGTATGGTGATTGCGTCGGTCCTGGAGAGGGCTCGTGCGTGCGGGGCGAAGGCCGTGGCGGTGACGTTCGACCCGCATCCGGCACATGTTCTGCGCACGGATTCGCACCTTCCGCTGATTACACCGGTTGCGGAGAAGCTTGAGCTGCTGGCAGCCACGGGGCTTGATCTGGTGCTCGTGCTTCCCTTCACCGAGGAGCTTCGCCACTGGACGGCGCGCCAGTTTGCGGTGCGCGTGTTGCGCGATGGGTTGCATGCGGTCGAAGTTCACGAAGGCGAGACCTTTCGCTTTGGGCACCAGGCTGAGGCCGACATTGTGGGGCTATCGCAGCTGGGCAACGAGCTGGGATTCGCGGTGCGGACGTATGTTCCCCGGATCGCTCGCGGTGCCGCGATCTCGTCCAGTCGCATACGTTTGCTGATCGGGGCGGGCAATCTGCATGAGGCTCGCGCTTTGCTGGGGCGATCGTTTTCCGTTCGAAGCACTCCTGCATCGGGTCGCGGCTACGGGACAAAGCACGCTGTTCCTACGATCAATCTTGCTCCGTACACCGAGTTGCTGCCTGCGCACGGGGTGTACATTACGACGCTGAAGATTGCGGGGGAGCGGGTCTTTCGCGGCGTGACAAACGTTGGCAATCGACCTACCTTTGGCGCAGATTCGTTTGCCGTGGAGACCCACCTCCTGGACTTTGAGGCGATAGATCTGAATGAGTCGACATCGCTCGAGATGACGTTTCTGCGGAGGCTCAGGCCAGAGCTCCGCTTCGATTCTCCGGAAGCTCTGCGCGCACAGATTGGCGTCGATGTGAAGAAGGCGCTGCGCTACTTCGCGCTCGCTGACGCTCTGCATGCGCGCCTGGGCTAGTAGTGCGGCTGAGTGAGCAGTTGGGCTCGCTTACTGATCTTCGGTGCTGGCTTTGCCGTGGTGGGCTTTGATGGGACAGGCTTTGCCGGGGCAACGATTGTAGCGGCCCTCGGTGTTGGCTTGGCCGCGATCGTGGGAGTCGCTGGCTTCGGCAGTAGCTTCGGGGGATGAGCGGCGAGCTTGCTCGTGCCGGCGTCGTCGGGCAGCACGGCAGGGGCGATGGAGGGTGCGGCGGGCTGGGCGGCTGGAGTGCTCGCGTCGGGCTCGGCCGGATCGGAGGGCTCGTCGTGGGTTGGTTGCGGGACGGCCTCGGGAGCTGGCTCGGTGGCGACCTCTAGCTCGCGCTTGGGAGCGTTGGGCTGGGCGAAGTTCTCGTTCGGCTTGCCTGCGATGGCGACCTTCATAAAGTCGATCCACATGGGCAATGCGGCGCGGGCACCTGTTTCCTTCTCGCCCAGCGACTGCCGGTTATCGAAACCGATCCAGGTTCCGCAGGTGATCGAGGGCGAGAATCCGATGAACCACGCGTCGGTGTAGTTGTTGGTGGTGCCGGTCTTGCCGCCGAGGGCGTGGTGCAACTGCGCAGCGGTGGCGCCTGTTCCATGCTGCACCACCGCTTGCAGGAGCACCATCATTTGGCGGGCGATGTCGACGGAGATTACATCGCTGACCTGTGGGCGCTGTTGCTGCAAAGGCAGGCCGTCGGACTGGGTGACGCGACGAATGGTGTGGGGCGCGACGCGTATGCCGTCGTTGGGGAAGACGCTGTATGCGCCGACCTGCTCGGCCAACGTGAGGTCGGCGGCACCGATTGCGACGGGGAGGAACGCGGGCATGTCGCTGGTGATGCCGAAGCGATGCGCGACGTCGATGACTCGTTTGATGCCGACTTTATCGGCGAGGCGGAGTGCGGGAATGTTTCTGGACTCGGCGAAGGCGTCGACGAGAGTCATGGGGCCGTGATAGTCGGCCTCGTAGTTGTGCGGAGTGTAGGGGCCACCGGCGGTGTAGAAGGTTGTGGGCTCATCGAGCACGATGTCGTTGGGCTTCATTCCTGCTTCCATGGCAGCCGTGTAGACGTATGGCTTGAAGGACGAGCCTACCTGGCGCTGCGCCTGGGTTGCTCGATTGAACTGCGAGAGCGCAAAGTCGCGACCTCCGATCATCGCGAGCACCTCGCCGTTCGAATTGTCGACGGCCATCAACGATGCCTGGGCGCCGCTGTCCTGCTCGAGGATGAGGTGCGGCGACGAGGTCTCTGCACCGTTTGCAACCTTGACATAGACGATGTCACCGACTTGCGCCAGGTCCGTGGCTCGCGCTTGCGTTGTCCACGCCCAATCTTCGGGAACCAGGGTCGCGGTGAGCGCGCCGATCTTGACGGTCATGTGGGATGCGGCGACGTCGGTGACCAGAGCATGGAAGTAGGCACCGTCCTTGAGGGGCTGGGTCCAGTCGGGATGCTTGTAGGTGTCGAGCCCAGCTCCGGTGATCATCATGTTGTCGAGATGGCCCCTCCAGCCGTGCCGGCGCTCATAGGTGGCGGTTCCGTCGAGGACGGCCTTGTTCGCGGCGCGCTGGAGATCGAGATCGAGGGTGGTGTAGACGCGGAGGCCCGCCCCGTGAACCTCATCGGCCCCATATTCGCGCTCCAGCTGCCGACGCACCTCTTCGACGAAGTACGGGGCCTCGCTGTTCGGCGGTGACTCGAGATGCAGGCCGAGAGGGGTTGCCTTGGCCTCGGCTGCCTGCTGGGCGGTGATCTTGCGGTCGTTCAACATCTCCTGCAGGACCAGGTTTCTGCGCTTGAGGGCGCGATCCGGGTAGCGCACAGGCGAGTAGGATTCAGGGCCCTTGGGCAACGCCGCGAGCATAGCGGCTTCGGGTAGCGTGAGGTCGCGAGCGTGCTTGCTGAAGTAGTACTCCGAGCCAGCCTCAAAGCCGTAGGTGCCGCGGCCAAGATAAATCTGGTTGGCATACAGCGTGAAGATCTGCTGTTTGGTAAAGCGGCGTTCGATTTGCAGGGTGAGGAAGATCTCCTGGAGCTTGCGGCCGTAGGTCTTCTCGGACGATAGAAAGAGATTGCGGGCCAGCTGCATGGTCAGCGTGGATGCTCCCTGAGACTTGCCGTGGGAGTGCAGATCGCGATAGGCGGCTCCGACGACTCGGACCAGATTGAGGCCTGCGTTGGACTCAAAGTCCTTGTCCTCGATGGAGAAGATTGCCTGACGGAGGATGGGCGGAAACTCCGAATAGGGCACCACAATGCGGCGCTCGAGCGCAAAGGATCCGAAGACTTTGCCGTGAATATCGTAGAGCTCGGTGGTGGTGCTGGGGCGGTAACGTTCAAGCTCGGCCATCTGCGGCAGATTGATGGAGTAGACCAGCATCAGGCCGAGCATGACTCCGAATAGCGCCGACGCCGCGAGGAGAAGGAGAAAGCCGGCGCGGGCGGCGAGATGCCGATTGCGAAATTCAGGCTCGCGAAACGGAAAGCGGCGCATGGCGCGCCACAGCGCCGACCGCGAATTCAGGGAGTCATGATGGTCAAGGTTCGGTGAATTAGGCACGGCAACCCCACCTTACCACGCACGCTTTCGACAACAACGCCGGCCTCCGCTCGAGACGGTCCTCAGGCCGTCTTCGCCTTCAGCAGATCGAGGGCCTTGGTGAGTTGATCGTCGGGTGCCGGCGCAGCTTTTTTCGGTGTCGCCGCACCGTTTGAGGTCGACGTATCGTCGTCAGAACCCTCATCAAGCGCGTCCTGGTTCGATGCCACGATTGTTCCTGGCGTTACCGCATCCGAGTCAAACTGCTTGCCCGAGGGGGACGCATATTTTGCAATCGACAGAATGACGGCACTGCCATCCGGCAGGTCGAAGGTCTTCTGGAGCGATCCCTCGCCGAAGGTCTTTTCTCCCACTAACTGGCCACGCTTGTCGTCCTGGATGGCGGCGGCTACGACCTCTGCCGGGCCGGACGTTCCGCGGTTCACGAGCACCGCCATCGGAGCGGTCGTGTTGATCGCCTTGGATGGCTCTGCGCTGAATGTCTGCTTGGGGAACTTCTGGCCCTCGAGGGTCGTGATCGTTCCGGAGCCGATGAAGAAGTTGGCGAGGCGAATCGCCTCGGGCATCTCACCGCCAGCGACATCGCGAAGGTCAAGGAGGATCTTCTTGTTCCCTGCCTTGTTCATTGCCTTCAGCTTGGACTCAACTTCCTGGACGTGCTCGCGGTCTATGTCCATTGGCTTGAGGTACAGGATGGAAGCATCCTCATAGAGGGTCTCGGACACAGGCGGCTCGGATACGATTACCCGCTTCAACATGATCTTTTCAGGCTCTGCCTTGCGGGGGCGAATGACCGCGATCTGCAGGTCGGTGCCGGGAGCTCCTTCAAGCAGCAACCGGATCACGGCAAGTGAGAGGTCGCGGGTGTCCAGATTGCCGATGGCTTCAATGATGTCGCCATCGGAGAGATTTGCCTTGTCCGCCGGGGAGCCGGGAACGACCGAGACGATGGTCGCGTAGCCGTAGCGCTTGGACACGTTCAGGCCTACCTGCGCCTTTCCGCCCTTATCCTCTTTGTAGGCCTTGTAGTCGGCCGGGGTGAGGTAGCTGGAGTCCGCATCAAGGGACTCGAGCAGGCCTCGGAGCGCACCGTTGGTGACCTGTGGGATGTTCGGAACCTCCACATAATCCGACTGGATGTGCTGCAGGACTTCGCCGTAGACGTTGATCTGGTTATACGCGCCCTGCTGGGAATCCTCGCTTGCGGCGCGCACGCCATGGGCGTTGACGCCAACGAAGACGCAGAGGACTAGGGCAACCGAGACGGCTAGTAGGGAGATCTTGAGGCTCTTTGGCATAGTGCGGTGATGGACTCCGAAATCGGTTTGGCGGTCGCGTCGAACTGCCTGAGGTTTAGACGTAGCTCGATAGCAGAATGATACTCCCACCGCCGCGAACTTCCCTTCCTGCCAGCTCGGGGGAGCAACGGCGAGGGAGTGCGGCGGAGGGAGCGAGTTGCTTCGCCAGACGTATCAACAGCCCATAAATGCGGCGGTTGCGGCGGTCAGGATGCCTCCCGGGGTCAGGACAATGGGGCCATTCGGGATGAGCGATCCGGGAGCTCCCGGGATCATAGTGGTTATCTTGATTTCGGAGGCAGAGCAGGTTGGATTACCTGCTGAATCTGTAGCGAGGACGTCGATGGCATCTGTCACGGGGGCGGCCACGGACTGGGTAAACTGCGCTCCTGAAGCGACATAGGCGCCGGTATTCGGCCAGGCCGCTGGCACTTTCAGGGTGTAGGCGGCGCAGTCGGTTCCGGATGGGCAGTTGTTTGCCTCCGTCACATAGGCCCCGTCTGTGGCGTTCTGCGAGGGCAGCAAAGGAATGGTGACCATCAGGCCGGAGGCGGTCGCCTGTTGCAGAGCAGCGACCTGGGTGTTGATGGAGACGGCGCCGTTCGAGGCGCTTTGGGAGGTAACCTGGCCGTTGAGGGTCATCTGGGCACCGGCCGGAATGAGGGGAATGTTTCCGGCGGCATTGCCGGGCTGTAGCCCTGTCTCCACTCCGGCGGAGTAGGTAACGCCGCTGCCGTCGACTGCCACCGCGACGATGTCATAGCTGCCAGCCATCAGAGGGCAGAAGACAAAGCCTCCGGTGACGGGATCGGCGACGGTGGTCATGAGGATCCGATCCACTCCGGTGTTATCGGTTTGCTCGACGGCGACGACCACGGTTCCTCCGACGATGGGCTTAAGTGTTTGAGCATTGAGGATCGTGCCGTTGATGGAGGTTGACGTCGTCGAGACCTCGCCGGCATGGAGGACTGGCTTGAGACGAAATTGTCCGTTCCCCTCCTGGATGATGGAGACACAAGTATTGAAGTCCACGTCCAGATCTTCCGTCTGACCTGTTCCGACGACAAACTGTCCATTTTCAATCTGTCCGGAGGGGATCTTCAATCCCGTCTTTGCCTCGCTGGAGAGAGCGAGGTCATGCGTGGTGCCATCGCTGAGGACGACGCAGTTGGCAAACGAGCCACAGGCATTTTGCTGGATCGATCCAGCGGCGGAGTCCGGGGCCAGCATGATGCGAATCTGTTGATAATTCCCTGCCGGCAACTCCGTCGTCGAGCCGAGGCTGGCGAGGAAGCAGTTATTATTCGCCTGGCCGAGTAGATCCACTTGCATCGGGGCGCCTGATTTCAAGGTTGGCGTTAGGTCGACGAAACTTGAATCACCCGGACCGGCGTCTCCGTTGGTGCTGGCCTGAACGTCCGTGACGGTCACGTAAACGTGCTCATACTGACCATTCGGTGCCTGACATGCCGCTGGGTCGCTGATGGTTGTCTTAACCGTCGTGGCCTGAGGGGTGACCATGGATGTGTTTGATCCCGAATTACAACCGAAAGTGATGGATCCTACGAGGAGTATTCCGGGTAAGACAAAATGCTTGATCCGCATCAGTATTCTCCTGCCAACACGAATTGGCCCAGTAACATGTCGCGATAGAGGAAGAGAGCTGGAACCGGCGGCTCCATCGCCTTATCCAAATGAAGCAACCTAAGAATAATGTTCGGCGATGCTCTTGACAATGACTGGCAAAGCACAGACAGCTTTGGTTCCCCCTTCTTTTTCACGCTGTCATCGCTAACATTTGGGGCTGCATGTTTTGATGCAATGTGGAGTGCCAGTTGTTGCCGCGAAGATTTGTGACCTCGATAGGTGGAAGGCAAATGAACGGACAAAACCGGGGAGCGTCGACCGTTGAATCGCTGCGGAATGATCTAGTATGAATCGTCAGGAAGGAAAATGGTGGCGGTGATTGGAATCGAACCAATGACCTACGGGTTATGAGTCCGTCGCTCTAACCATCTGAGCTACACCGCCGGGTGGGGAGACTGCATCCAGCGGCCATAAATTATTCGGCCGCGACAACAGCCGCAACACCATCATAAATTTGGTATGTTCGTAGGTCAACCGTGCTGAACGATTCTGCATTCCGAAGACGATCCTCGCTGATGGTTCCGATGCTGCTGGCGCTGGCGTTTGGCAGTGTAAGCTGCGCGGTGGCCCATGCGTCGGAGCTCTTGCTCTCGACCAATTGCAGTGCGTCAGGAGACAGTCTGAAGTGTCATCTGAATGAGTTTCTATGGTTTCTGTATGCGACGGCTGGCGTTCTTGGGATTGTCCTGGTTATCGTCATTGCGCTTACGGTTCAGAGCTATCTTGCAACCAGGAAAGACGATAAGAACGACTCATGAGTAATCATCCGCCACGCGTTGTCGGCGTCATTCCGGCTCGGCTAGCGTCCAGCCGACTTCCCCGCAAGGTCCTACGGACACTTCTGGGCGAGCCCCTGCTTGCATGGGTGTATCGCGCTGCACGAGCCTGCGCAGAACTGGATGAAGTGGTCGTTGCCGCTGACTCGGTGGAGGTTGAGCAGCTTTGCGAGCGAAACGGCTGGCCCTGCGTCCTCACTTCACCCGAGCTGCCTAGCGGGACCGACCGCCTGTTCGCTGTTTCGCAAATCGAGCTCTGGTCTGAGTTCGACCTGTACGTCAATATCCAAGGCGATGAGCCCCTGCTATTACCCGAGCACATTGCGGCTTTGCTCGCGCCGTTCGAAGGGCCAGCCGTCGACGTCACGACGCTCAAGGTTCGCTGCGCGGCCGAGAACATCGCGAACCCGAATGCAGTGAAAGTTGTTTGCGCCAGCGATGGCCGCGCCCTCTACTTCTCTCGCGCGGCTATCCCGTTCGACCGGGATAGCACGGGCCGGGCGCATTACTGGAAGCACCTTGGGCTCTATGCGTACCGGCGCTCCGCGCTGCAGCGATTCGCAGCGCTCGCACCTGGTGAGCTTGAGCAGGTGGAGAGACTGGAGCAGCTTCGGCTGCTGGAAAATGGCATGGCTTTGTATGTTGCGGAGACAGCACACGACACCGTTGGCGTCGACACTGAAGAAGATCTGGCGCGTGTAGAAAAAATTCTTCTGCACCGAGCGCAGCGCGCTTAGAGCGTATTGATGTGGATCGTCAGGCAGTGCTGACCAACCGTCGCACTTACGTCCTCTAGCGACCGCACCACCCAGCTGGCTCCGGCGGCTCGCAGTTCCCTTTCGTCGTGCGTACCGAGAACACCGAGCACGCGGCAACCCGCTGCCACTCCCGCGCCGATGCCACTCGGCGCATCCTCGACTACGATGCAATCTGCTGGCGACATCCCGAGCAGCTCCGCTCCGCGGCGATAGGGTTCAGGATCAGGCTTTCCGCGCTCCACCATGTCACCGCTAATGATGCGTTCCGGTACCGGCAACTCGGCGGCGCGAAGTCGCCCGAGCAGCAGACGGTACGTTGCTGAAGTCACTATCGCCCAACGCTCCACTGGAAGACTTTTGAGCAATGTACCGGCTCCAGGAAGTACTTTCAGGTCGGCGACGTCTTCGATCTCCATGTCCTCGATCAGACGAAGACCCTCGGCTACATCCAGTTCCGGCTTCAGCGTCTTAATGATGTCCACGGCGCGCGTGCCGTGAGGGATCTCGTATGTTTCCCAGCCAGCAATGCCGTAGTGATGAGTCCATCGTCGCCAGCAGCGGTTCACGCTCTCGATAGAGCTGATAAGCACTCCGTCCATATCGAAGAGAAATCCAGCGGCCTCCACATCGACCTCGACGCTCACTGCGAATTTCCTTGCAGGATGAAGGCTCTCGCTGCCTCCAGCACCAACTGCACGCTCTCCTGGCTGCAACTCTCGCAATACACGCGGAGCAGCGGTTCCGTCCCACTCGCACGCAGCAGCAGCCACGTCTCAGCCGCGTTTAGCTTGTTTGCACACGCTGGATTTTCGAGGAAGAATTTGATGCCGTCGAGTGTTTCCATGCGGAGAACCTTGAGCCCGGCGATGTCCTTCACTCCTGCTCGCGCTCGTTCGATGGCAGACACTTTCAATGCGTCGCTGATATGCATATCGATGCGTCCGTACTGGTGTTCGCCGTACTCCTCCTGGAGCGCGGCGACGAGTTCGCCGAGCGTCATGTGCTCGTCGGCCATTACGTTCGCGAGCAGAAGGCTATTGAGCAGACCGTCGCGCTCTGGGAGATGGCGGCTGATGCCGACGCCTCCCGATTCCTCGCCGCCGATGAGAATCTCGCGCTCCAACATCAGGTCGCAGACATACTTGAAGCCGATGCCATGCTCGATGAGCGTGCGGCCATGCTTCGCGGCAATGCGGTCGAGCATCTTGGTCGTGTTGAACGCGCGGGTTACGGCGCCCGGCCACTGCTTACGCTTCAAAAGCCATTGCAACAGAATTGAAAAGATCTTATGTGCGTCGACAACGTTCCCATGCTCATCGACTGCACCAATGCGGTCCGCATCGCCGTCGGTGATGAAGCCCGCATCGCAATGCTCTTCGACCACGGCCTTCTGAGTCGCGGCAATATGCGGAAGGATCGGCTCAGGATTGATGCCCGGGAATGCAGGGTTGATCTCGTTGCGGAACTCAACAAATGGAATGCCTGCGCGCGCAAAAATTCCTGCCACGTATCCCTTGCCCGCGCCATACATGGTGTCGATCAGGAAACGATAACCCGATGCTTTGATCGCCTTCAGATCGACGAAGGCCTCAATCGCGGCAATATACGGGGACGAGAAATCCACTACCTCTATGGCTGCTGGCGTCGCTGCGAGCGGCAATGGCTTCAACAGGTAGGTCTCGATTGAGGCAATGATCGCGGGGCTTCCTGAACCGCCATAGCTCGCCTTGTACTTCACGCCATTCCACTCTGCGGGGTTGTGGCTGGAAGTAATCATCACGCCCCCCGCCGCCCCGCGCCCGCGCACGGCGAAGGACAACTCCGGCGTTGGCGTCACTTTATTGGCTAGCGCTACGGGAATACCAGCATTTGCGAGGACGTCCGCGACTACCGTTGCAAACGACTTTGATCCGAAGCGCGTGTCGTAGCCGATGCAAACGCCAGCCTTGGGATCCTCGTGCTCGAGAACGTAGTGAGCGATGGCCCGCGCTGCAATGCGGACATTGTCGTAGGTGAAATCGTCAGCGATGATTCCACGCCAGCCATCGGTTCCAAATTTTACCGCGGTGCTCAAATGAGATCCACCCTGCCTGTGCTCTTCAATTGCTTCACGACCTTGCCCACATCCTGCGATCCATCGCGCGTCGTGATGAGGATTGCATCGTCTGTTTCGACAACGACGATATCCTTCACGCCGACCAATGCGACCATTTTTTTTGGTGCAAAAACATAGCAGCCGCTGGACTCAATCTGTACGTTATCCGCTGCTTCAATCACATTGGCATTGGTGCATTCTCGAGTTTCCGCCACGTACTCGTGTAGCGCTGCCCATGAGCCCAGATCATTCCACGCAAAGTCTGCGGGCAGGCAGTAAAGTTCCGAGGAGTTCTCACCCTTTGCGGAGCGCGGCTCCAGGATTGCGTAGTCAATCGAGATCGATTCACATTGGGGATAGAGGTCGGCGAACACCGCGTCAAACTCTGAGGTTCCCCATGCCTGCGCAATCTTTTCGAGCAGTGGTGCCATAGCTGGGGAGTGTTCGCGCACCGCATCGCAGAGGGTCTTTGCGCTCCACAAGAACATACCGCTGTTCCAAACATAGTTTCCCGAACGCAGAAATGCTTTTGCTTTGGCGCGATCCGGCTTCTCGGTGAAGCGGCGCACGTGCCGCACGGGGATCGCCTCTCCACCTACGGTGGTCGGGGTAACGGCCGCACCTAATTCGATGTACCCGTAGCCTGTCTCATCGCGGGTCGGAGGGACACCCAGCACTACGATCTTGGGGCCTGAGGCTGCTAGTTTAATCGCGGCTCGCAGGATCATGTGGAAGCGAGCCACATTGCCAATCGTATGGTCTGAAGGGAAAATGCCGATTACGGTCTGGGGGTCATCGCGCTCCAGCAGAAATGCGGCGAGCGCACAGGCTGGGGCGGTGTTGCGAGACTCCGGCTCTCGTAGAATGCGCTCCGGGACTACCTCGGGTAACTGCCCTGTGATTGTGTCGCAGAGGAGGTCGTTTGTGATCACCCATACTGCGTGATCCTGCATGACATCGTCCAACCGCGCGACCGTCTGCTGGATCATGGTGCGCTCGCCGTCCAGCTGTAAGACCTGCTTGGCCCGTGCGCGGCGGCTGCGTGGCCAAAACCGCGTCCCACTACCTCCCGCGAGCACGACAGCTGCAAACGGGTGATGCGTCTTCGTCTTTCCTGAGGGCATACGTCTCCATATCAAACCGCGGAGACCGATCCCATTAGCCTCGGCCTCCGCTCAGAACATCAGTCCAGCTTTGCAAAAAAATCACGAAGGCGTTGGACGCCCTTGTCGATCACGTCTCCAGAGACCGCATAGGAAAGGCGAATATGCGAATCAGTTCCAAACGCCTCTCCCGGAACCACGACGACATGGGCTTCGCTGAGGAGTCTGGCCGCCAGGTCCGAAGCAGATTTGATCCCTCCCTTGCCTATGAAAGCGCTGATGTTTGGATATACATAGAAGGCCCCTTCGGGGACGGTGCAGGTCAGTCCGGGGATCGTCTTCAGACCATCGAGGACACGATCCCTCAACTTGATATAGTCGTCTCGCATCTCCGCGACGCACTCCTGAGACGCCGTCAGCGCGGCAATGGATGCGCGCTGCACCATGCTGGCGGCGTTCGATGTGCTCTGCGATTGCAGCTTGCTCATTGCTGCGATTACCTGCTTTGGTCCGAGGGCAAATCCGGCACGCCAGCCAGTCATGGCATAGGTTTTGGACAGCGATCCGAGCACGACTACATGCTCCTTGCAATCGATGAACGATGCTCCGCTGACGATCTTACCGGTGAAGTTCAAGTACACATAACACTCGTCGAGGAGGAGGTAGATGCCCCGCGCATGGGCCAGCCGCACGATCGCCTCGAGGTCATCGGGGCTCACCACTGCGCCCGACGGATTCGATGGCGTGTTCAGGATGATGACCTTTGTTCGCGGCGTGATGGCGGCCTCTATCATCTTTGCTGTGATGCGGAAATTCTCCGTTTCGTCGCTTTCGACATAGACAACTTTTCCTCCCGCGTACTGGATGATGTCCTTGAAGCTGACCCAATACGGAACCGGCAGAATGACCTCGTCGCCGTGATCGACCAGCACCTGGACTGCGTTGAACAGTGCCAGTTTGCCTCCAGTGGTGAAGACGCACTCGTCGACGGCGTAATTGGTGCCGAAGTCCGCGGCGTGGCGATCGATGATGGCCTTCCGTACCTCGGGCGTTCCAGCCACGGCCGTGTAGCGCGTGACGTTCTGCTGGATGGCGTCAATCGCAGCCTGCTTGATATGCTGCGGAGTCGAAAAATGAGGTTCGCCAGCGCCAAAGTCAGCGAGGTCGATGCCCTGCGCTTTCAACTTCAGCGCCTCAGCGGTAATGGCCATGGTGGCAGAAACTTCTATGCGGTTGATCCGGTCGGTCAACACCTTCGTCGCCGTTAATGTGCTCATGTCACTAGTCTTTCAGATTTGCGCGTGGATATAAAGTGGTTTCCCCGCTATCTAGCTTCGATGCGTTTTCGGACCACCCAGGTCGTCATGCAACGAAAATCCTGCACAATTGTGGTTTTGAGCGGATCGACCAAGAGGCCGTTCATCTGCTCGGTCATCCGCAGCAATACCGCTTCGTCGACCAGGAACCACTCCGACCCGTCGCCAACGCGATACACGTTGCCACGGAGCCGCTCGAAGTCCATGCCGATCCTCGATCCCAGCCGGCAGAACAGCATTCCCCCAGGCCGGAGGACCCGCCAAAGCTCCTCCACCATGGCCAGGAAGTGCTGCTCGTCCCGCGCGAAATGGAGCACTGAGTTGCAGAGGACGATATCCGCGAATCCATCCGGGAAGTCCATTCGCTCAATTGCTCCCACCTGGAAGTTGTCGGGCGGAAGCTGCGGGGCCAGTATCCTGGCTAGTTGCCGGACGTGCGCTATTCCTTCCTCGTTTGCGTCCAGGGCAAAGACCTCGCAGCCCTCCCGCAGGAGATGGACAAGGTTGCGACCGTAACCGCAGCCCGCGTCCAGTATGCGCATTCCCGGAGCAATGTTTCCTCGCAGAATCTGGTCGAAGACATAGATATCGATCTGCCCAAACTGCTCCTGCAGGCTCATCCGCGGCTCATCCGCCGACACGGTCACGCGTGCTTCCCCGGCACCTTGCGCTTCAGACGTTCCACGACATTCGAAGGGACGAGCGCGCTCACGTCTCCGCCGAGGTGGAACACGCCCTTAATCAGCCGCGAACTCACGTACGTGTACTTTTCCCCGGGCATCATGAATAGCGTCTCCAGTTCCGGATCGAGCTTTCGGTTCATCATTGCCATCTGTAGTTCGTACTCATAGTCCGAGACAGCCCGAATGCCGCGCAGCACAGCCTTGGCTCCTTGTTCCCGAGCGAAGTCGACGAGAAGACCGTCGAAGGTCGTGACGCATACATTTTCAATTCCGACGGTCGCCTCGCGGAGCATCTGCTCACGCTCGAGCACCGTAAATAGTGGCTTGCCCTTTTCCGAGTTGCGCAGCACCGCAACGACCAGTTCGTCCACGATCTTTGAGCCTCGCGCAATCAGGTCGAGGTGCCCATTGGTCAGTGGATCAAACGTTCCGGGATAGATTGCCTTCGTTCGTTTCGCTCTCTGCATCGCTCCGCCAGCATACTCGTTTGTACGCGCAGTTCACACCTCGCGCGGCAGGTAGTACCCGTGGACATACTCGCGCACGCCCTCTTCAAGACTGGTAAAAGGCTTGGTGTATCCCGCGGCCCGCAGCTTGTTCTCGCTGGCCTCGGTGAAGTACTGGTACTTCCCTTGCAGTTGCTGCGGCATCTCGATGAACTCGATCTTCGGCGGAAGTCCCATTGCGTCAAATACGGCGGTTACTAGGTCGACCCAGGTGCGCGCCTTCCCAGTTCCGCAGTTCAAGAGGCCACCTGGAGCAGCGGCATCCTGTAGAGCAAAGTGCAGTGTCACGTCCACAGCGTCCTTCACCGAGATGAAGTCGCGCATCTGTTCGCCGTCCTTATACTGTGGCTTATAACTCTTGAAGAGCTTCACTACACCGGTCGCTCGAACCTGCTCGTAGCTCTTTGATACTACGGATCGCATGTCGCCTTTGTGATCCTCATAGGGCCCAAATACGTTGAAGTATTTCAGCCCAACAATGTTTTCAAACAATCCCTGCTTCAACGCCCAGAGGTCGAAGATGTGCTTCGAATATCCATACATGTTCAATGGCTTCAGGCTTGGCGTTACCTCATCCGAGTCGTTGTAGCCTTCGGCCCCATCACCATAGGTTGCAGCGCTCGATGCATAGACAAATCGAATCTCATTTGACTGCGCCCAGTTGCATAGCACCCGGGTGTACTGATAGTTGTTTCGAAGCAGGTAGTCCGCGTCCTTCTCGGTCGTCGCGCTACAGGCACCCAAGTGGATGATCGACGTTGCATCCGCGAACGCTCCGTCCTCGATCAGGCCCAGAAACTCCTCTGGCGAAACTATTTCTTCATACCGCAAGCCAACGAGATTCTTCCACTTCTCGTCCTTGCCCAGATCGTCGACGAGGATCAACTCGTTCTTGCCTCGCGCGTTCAACTCGGCGACGGTATTGCGCCCAATGAACCCCGCAGCTCCCGTCACAATGATTGGCTTCGCCATCGACTGCTTCTCCTTAGCGGCTCAACTCTTCATCTCCGATGGTACCTGTTCCCCATCGTTGCCTCACTGAACATTTGACTTTGATAATGACTGGCACGAGATTGATTTTACGTAGGATCTTTGTATTCGTTGAATCTACGAGCCCATCGCTTGATCAAGGTCGGCTAGGATATCCGATACGTCCTCAATTCCTACGGAGATTCGCATTAGGCCGTCGGTGATGCCGAGCTTCTGGCGCCCTTCTACTCCTAATGCTGCATGGGTCATAGTTGCTGGATGGCACATCAGCGACTCAACGCCTCCGAGGGACTCGGCTAGAAAGCAAAGCTTAAGCCTTGTCGCAAAGCGATTGGCATTTTCGAGTGAGCCTAACTCGAATGAGATCATTGACCCAAAGCCTCGCTGCTGACGCTTCGCAAGCTCGTGCTGGGGATGCGTTTCGAGCCCTGGATAGAAGACCTTGTCGGAGCCCAGCTTGCGGGAGAGATATTCCGCTACGACTCGCCCGTTCGCGTCGTGCTGCTCCATCCGGACGGCCAAGGTCTTCACGCCGCGAAGCAGGAGATAGCTGTCGAATGGCGATAGGATTCCTCCTGTGCATTTTTGAACAAACCGGAAGGTTTCGGCCTGCTGCGGCGTGGTGCAGATGAGCACGCCTCCCAATCCGTCAGAATGGCCATTAAGAAATTTGGTGGTCGAGTGCATCACGATGTCCGCGCCAAGCTCGATGGGCCGCTGCAGGTATGGCGAGAGAAATGTGTTGTCGACGCTTAGCTCGACACCCTTCGCGTGACACACGTCCGCGACTGCGCGAATGTCTGTCACGGACATCATGGGATTGGTCGGAGTTTCAATATGCACGAGCTTGGTCTCGGGCCGAATCGCCACTCTGACGGCTTCGACGTCGCTTGAATCGACATAGGTGAACGTGAGCCCGTAGTTCACCAGGACCTTGTCGAACAGGCGCGATGTTCCGCCATACACGTTGTCGGAGCAGACGACGTGATCACCTGACTTCATCATGGTACAAAGCGCTGTGATCGCTGCCATACCGGAGCCGAAGCAATGCGCCGAGGTTCCTCCCTCAAGCGAGCAAAGGCTCTCCTCCAGAGCATCGCGTGTCGGGTTTGTGAGCCGGGCATATTCGTGCCCCTTGTTTACTCCGATCGCCTCCTGCTGATACGTCGACGTCAGGTAGATCGGCACATTCACCGCACCGGTAAGAGGATCGGGTTTCTGGCCATCGTGAATCGCACGCGTGGCAAAGCTCAGCTTCGGATCGGACATAACACTAGGATACCGAAGGCGAAGGGAAACGGCAGCCGAAGCTGCTCGGCTGCCGCTATTCTCTGCTCTTTTCGGTCGAGTCCCTGCGGTGTGGCTTTACGCTTGTGGCTTCGGGGTGAAGAGGATGAAGTTGGCTGAGGTCTTCGACCAATCGGCAAGCATCCGCTGCCCAAGGGTGCTATGCGCGAGACTGACGTGCTCCTCGATCAGCGCGCGCAAGGCGTTCTGTTGGTCGGTGGTTGTCTCCGCAAAGGTCTGGGCTCCGAGGAAGTCGGTGTGATAGCGCTCCTCCGAGAGCATTGTCTGCTGCGTATCGAGTACCCAGGCTAAACCTCCCGTCATTCCGGCACCAAAGTTGATGCCGATCTCGCCGAGAATGACGACTAGACCTCCGGTCATGTACTCGCAGGCGTGGTCGCCCACACCCTCGATCACGGCCGTGACTCCGGAGTTGCGCACGGCGAAACGCTCGCCCGCGCGGCCAGCGGCGAACAGACGTCCCGAGGTCGCACCATAAAGCGCTACGTTGCCGAGCAGAACGTGCTCATCGCTGCGTTCCGCCGCTCGTCCGACAGCTCGCAGGATCAGGTCGGCGCCAGAGAGCCCCTTGCCAACGAAGTCGTTCGCTTGCCCGGTGAGAATGAGCTTCATCCCACTGCCGGCGAACGCTCCGAAGGATTGGCCGGCGGTACCGTCCAGTTCGAAGGTCAAGTTGGCCACATCGAGCTCGCCCTTGGCGCGGCGGATCGACAGTTCGCCCGAGAGCCGAGCTCCAACCGCACGATGTTCGTTGCAGATCGTTGTGTGCACGTGGAATGCTTCGCCCTTGGCCGTGGCGGTAAGCGCTGGTTCCGTCCACGGATCGTCGAGCGGATGGTCTTCGCCAGGGCGCTGGTTGGGCGATCCCATCCAGCGAGTTGGTCCTTCGCCGACATCGGAGAGCATAGGAGTCAGGTCGAGATTTCCGTCAAAGCGAACTTGCTCGAGCAGGTCGACGCGACCGATGGCGGACTCGATGCTGGGCAGGCCAAACTTTGCCAGCAGCCTGCGGAGGTCGGATGAAAGCTGCTGGAAGTACGCGACGACGTGCTCAGGCTTTCCGCGGAACTTGGCGCGAAGCTCAGGCCGCTGCGTCGCGATGCCCGTCGGACAGGTATTGAGGTGACATTGACGCGCCATGTCGCAGCCCAGAGCGACGAGGACTGCGGTGCCGAAGGCATATTCGTCCGCTCCCAGCAGTGCAGCGACGAGCACGTCGCGAGCAGTGGTGATGCCGCCGTCGGTGCGCAGGCGCACACGCTCACGCATGCCGCTGGAGCGGAGTTGTTGCTGCGCTTCGGAGAGTCCAAGCTCCCACGGATTGCCCGCGTACTTGATGCTTGATAGCGCCGCTGCGCCCGTTCCTCCAGCGTTGCCGGCGATGACGATGAAGTCCGCGTAGGCCTTTGCAACGCCTGCGGCAACGGTTCCGACGCCGCATCCAGATACCAGCTTCACGCCAACCGCTGCGCGAGGATTCACGCGTTTGAGGTCGTAGATGAGCTGCGCGAGATCTTCGATCGAGTAGATGTCGTGATGAGGAGGCGGCGAGATCAGTGACACGCCGGGTTGCGCGTGACGGAGCCTCGCGATCAGTCCGGAGACTTTGTGCCCGGGTAGTTGACCACCTTCGCCTGGCTTGGCTCCCTGTGCGACCTTGATCTCAATCTCTTCTGCGTGAGCGAGGTACTCTGCGGTGACGCCGAAGCGCCCCGAAGCGATCTGCTTGATCTTGTTGTTGAGGGAGTTGTGCACGGCGGGCGCGGAGATCCACTCGGCGACGGCTGAGGCACTCCCCTGGCTGCCGGAGCGTGCCGAGATTGCTCCAGCCCCGCCGTCTGGTGCCGCGATGGGAGCTGTGCCTACAGGACGATAGACGTCGGGGTCTTCACCACCTTCGCCGGTGTTGGAGCGGGCTCCGAGCGAGTTCATCGCCTGCGTGATGGTCTGGTGCGCCTCGGGGCTGAGGGAGCCGAGAGACATCGCACTAGAGACGAAACGCTTGCAAAGACTGTCGGCGAGCTCTACTTCGTCGAGCCGTAATTCGGGACCAGCGGGGCGAACTTCGAGCAGGTCGCGCAGCGTTACGGCTTCACCAGCATCCATATTACGGCTGAAGATGGTGAAGGCTGCGGCGGGGTCTGTGCTTGTAGAGACGCCGCGAGCGCTGCCTACTACGGTCTGGAGGGACTTCACGGTCGACGGCTGCCAGAGGTGAGGCTCGGCGCTGTCGGTCTTGCGGAAACGCACCCAGCCAAAGTCAGGAAGGTCCCTTGAGGGGGCCTCTACCTCGGGCAGCCAGGTCAGGCGTAAGCGACGATCGAGCTCGGCGAAACCGATGCCGGAGAGCGGCGCGGGCGTGTTGGGGAAGCAGCGGTCGACAACGCTGGCATGCAGGCCGAGCAGGTCAAAGAGGTGCGCTCCACGATAACTGTCCACTACCGAGATGCCCATCTTGGACATGACCTTCGCGAGGCCGGCGTCAAGAGCCTTGAGCATCATCTTCTCGCCGTCGATGCCCTCGGGCTGCAGGGAGCGAGCGGTCTCCAGCGCGAGCCACGGACATACGGCACCGGCACCATAACCAATCAGGATGGCAGCGTGATGGATGTCGCGACAATCGCCGGCTTCGACTGCAAGGCCGCAGAGGGTGCGCAGACCGGCCTCGACGAGGCCCTGGTGGACAGCACCAGTCGCCATCGCCATGGGGATCGGGAGGGCCATTGCACTGGCTCCGCGGTCGGTGAGCAGAAGGAGGCGAACGCCGGAGCGGACCATCTCGACGGCGTGCCCACAGAGGTCGTCCAGGGATTGTTCCAGGGTCTTCTCCGGCGAGAAGAGGCACGGCAACTCTTCCAGCCGAAGCACTTCGGCATGGGGATATACATGAGCCCGAAGAGCCGCAACCTGGCCCAGGGACAGGAAGGGCGAGCTGAGGGAGATTCCGGGCAGCGGTGCATTCTTATCCAGAATGTGGGCCCAAGGGCCAAGCCTTGTGTCCAGCGAAACGACGATCGCCTCCCGTAGCGGATCGATCGCGGGATTGGTCACCTGTGCAAAGCGCTGTCGAAAAAATGAGTACAACGGACGAGGACTGCGCGCGAGAAAGGCCAGCGGCGTGTCGTCACCCATCGACCAGACGGCGTCCTTACCGCTCGCCGCCATCGGCTGCAGGATCATCTTTACGTCTTCCTGGGTGTAGCCGAAGCCGCTTTGCAGCGCAGCCAAATCGAGGGGCGCTGAAGTCTCTGCGACGGGGATGAGGGGCGTCGCCTCAACGAGCGAGGCGTAGGTCGCCTTGGCGTCGAAGGCGTCGAGCATCTCGTCGTTATGGTAGATCTTGTGCTCCGTCGTATCGACGCCAAGCATCTGTCCCGGGCCTAAGCGCCCGCTCTCGATGATGGTCTCGGGATCCAGGTCCACGAGGCCAGCCTCGCTTCCGGCGACGACCAATCCGTCGCTGGTGATGGCATATCGGCAAGGCCGGAGGCCGTTGCGATCCAACGCGGCTCCTACAACGATGCCATCGCTATAGGCGATGGCCGCTGGGCCATCCCATGGCTCGGTGCAGCCTGCGTGATATTGGAGAAAGGGACTGGGACGGCTGACCATGGCCGGAGGCAGAAGCATCCGGACGGCTTCTGAGATGGTGCGGCCATTCTGGCTCAGCAGCTCGATGGTCTCATCGAGGCTTGTGGAGTCCGTTCCATCCTTAGTCAGGACGGGCTTGCACTCGACAGGCAGCGTGGAATCCCTCGCGGCCATACGCGAACGATTTCCCCAAACGGTATTGATCTCGCCGTTATGACCAAGCGTGCGGCCAGGTTGTGCGCGATGCCATGCGGGAAGCGTATTGGTGGCATAACGCTGATGAAAGACGGCAAAATGCGTGATGTAGTGGGGCGATGCGAGATCCGGAAAGAACTCGGGCAACAGGCGGCCGAGGCACATTGCCTTGTACACAATGGTGGTCGTGGACAGAGAGCAGATGTAGCCGCTCACTTCGCCGAAGGCAGCACTGCGCTCGAACTGCTTGCGGGCAAGATAGAGACGACGCTCCATAGGGTCGGCGTCCTTCGATGCCGCGTCGGCGACGAGGACCTGGCGGATGCGTGGCATGGTGCTGAGAGCGATTTCGCCGAGGATCTCAGGCCTGGTCGGCACATCGCGCCATGTCAGCACTCGGAGCTGCTGCGAGGCGAGGCAGCTTTCGAGGACCGCCTCTGCGCGCGTCTCCGACGACGGCCAAAAGACCATGCCCACGCCCAGGAGTTCATCCTCACCGAGTTCGATGCCGGTCGCTGCAAGGAGGAGGTCGCGCGGCACCGCGGTCATGAGACCGATGCCATCACTACTGGCTCCATCCGCAGCAACCGCACCGCGGTGTTCGAGCCGCGAGAGGGCTGTTAGAGCGTGCTGCAGAATTTTGTGATTGGTATGTCCAAGGGCTGAAGCGACGAAACCTACTCCACAGGAGTCATGGTCAAATGCCGGATCGAGGAGCGAAACCGGAGCTTCCCGTCGTAACCTCGGAGCAGTCTCCTTCGAGGAGGGTTGGGATGGCTCATGACCGGCGTGCTTTTGCTCAACGCACTTTGCGCGATTTACTTCAGCGAGGACCATAGTTCACTATACTTCCGTTCCCGCACAACCCTGTAGTTACATGTCTGCACCCTGTACACTGACGTTGGAGCGGCAAGGTGGAAAGAACCTGACTTCTTGACAATGTGCGTATGTATATTTATACATGAAATATGAGTTTTTATGCGAACGGCGTGGCGCTTTGTGCGTCACGTTTTTTCGTGTTTCAAGATTAGCGCTTTTTAGATGGGACCTGCATGAAGAGTCAACGGCATAGTGCGATTCAAGAGCTCCTGGTGACGACCACGGTCACGAACCAGGATGAACTGCGCCGCAAGCTTGCAGGGCGCGGTATCCATGTGACGCAGGCTACGCTCTCCCGCGACATACGTGAACTGAAGCTTATGAAGGGACCTGCAGGGTACGCCCTTCCGGTGTCGCTCGATGGAGAAGATGATCTTCCGGCGATTGCGAGTGTGCTGGCGGACTTTGGGCTGGAGGTTCGGCAGGCCCTAAATCTGCTGATCGTGCTGACCACGATGGGCGGGGCGCAACCGGTAGCTGCGAGCATCGACTCCGAAGATTGGGTAGAGGTCGTTGGAACGATTGCCGGAGATAACACGGTGTTGATCATCTGCCCGGATAGCGATAAAGCAGCCCTACTGAGGAGCCGAATCGAGGCGTACATTGCCTGAGACGGGTATTAGTCTCCCTCGCACGGCAGTAGCTGGTGTGAGTGGATATGCGGGCGGCGAGCTTGCTCGTCTGTTGCTGCGACACCCGCGGCTGTTGGATACGCCGCCTGTTTTCGTAGGACGGCTGGGCGAGAATGACGCCTTGCCTGTGGCGCTTACCTCGCTCCATCCTCAGTTATCCGGGCTTCCCCATGCTGACGAATCAACCGTCGCTGCGTTTAGCTGGAAGCAGTTGCAGCGCGAGTCCGTCGACATTCTTTTTATGGCTACGCCGCATGAGCAATCGCGAGCCTGGGTTCCGGAGGCGCTTGCGCACGGAATCCGGGTCATTGATCTCAGCGGGGCGTGGAGATTGCAGGACGAGCACCATCGTGCGGTGTACAAGTTGCAGGATATGGATCCTGCACTCGCTGCGAAGTTACAGAGTGAGGCGGTGTATGGATCGCCGGAGTTGCACGGACCTGCGATTGCGCATGCGCGCCTGGTGGCGAATCCCGGTTGCTACGCTACGTCGATCATCCTGGCTCTGGCGCCGCTCGTGCGGGCCAACATTGTCGATCTCGATTACGGGATTGTCTGCGATGCGAAGTCCGGCGTTAGCGGAGCGGGAAAATCGCTCGTTCCGACCAACCAATTTATGTACGCTGCAGATAATCTGTCTGCGTACGCGGTCTTTGGGCATCGTCATACCGGCGAGCTTCTTGAGCAACTAAATCTTGCGCAGGATCAACTGCAGTTCACTCCGCATTTGCTCCCGATTCCGCGGGGAATCCTTTCGACCATGTATGTGCGGCTGAACGAGCGTCTGGCATTGGAAGAGATTCAATCGCGGTTTGACGACTTCTATACCAATGCCCCACTGGTTCGGGTTCGCCGTTCACCCCAACTGCCACAGATTCAGCATGTGGTACGTACTGCTTTCTGTGACCTTGGCTTTGAGCTCTCACCCGACGGACGCCGGTTGGTGGTTGTGTCCTGTATTGACAATCTATTGAAGGGCGCGGCCTCGCAGGCGGTGCAGAATATGAATCTCATGGCTGGCTGGCATGAGACGGAGGGTCTCCTATGAAGTTCGTAGTAAAGCTCGGCGGCGCGGCCCTGGAGGATCTGGAGCTTCTGCAGCGCTGCGCACGGGCCGTCACAGAACTTGCGCGGGATGGCCACAAGGTGGCGCTGGTGCATGGAGGCGGAGTGCAGCTTACGAGGGTGCTGGCTCAGATGGGCAAAAAGAGTGAGTTTGTGGCCGGACTTCGAGTGACGGATGCAGAGACGCGCGATGCAGCGCTCATGGTTCTCGGCGGCCGCGTGAATAAGTCGTTGGTTGCAGCGCTTGACCAGTGTGGACAGGCGGCAATGGGACTGACCGGCGGCGATGGTCATGTCTTTCGGGCTCGCAAGAAGAAGACGAATCCGGATCTGGGGTATGTTGGCGAAATTGCTGCAACGGATCCGAAGTGGCTCGACGCCATCTGGACCATGGGTGCGGTGCCCGTAATCTCTTCGATTGCTCTCGGGTTCGACGGCGAATATTACAACATCAACGCAGACGAAATGGCAGCGGCCTGTGCAGTTGCGACGAAGGCCGATGCGCTGGTTTTTCTCACCGACG
Organism: Granulicella sp.; assembly: GCA_027452215.1. Classification (GTDB taxonomy): domain Bacteria; phylum Acidobacteriota; class Terriglobia; order Terriglobales; family Acidobacteriaceae; genus Granulicella. Next base: position 45,428 of record DAIDGQ010000037.1, read on the forward strand.
TTCCCGGGGTAAAGGGAGCGGACGGAACCGTAATGCGCTGGCTATCGCTCAAGCAAATCCCGATGCTGGAGGAGCAAGCCATCGTCTCTGGAGGCATGTTGCCGAAGCTGAATGCATGTAAGGATGCGCTGCTACACGGGGTGAAGCGTGTTCGTATTCTCCCCGCAGAATCTGCATCGGTTTTACCCGATTTGCTGAGTTCGCGAGTCAATGATGGAACTGAGGTAATGGTCGCATGAGTGTTTCGATCGGTAGCAGCTTGAAAGATCTTCAGGCTGCTGAGTCAAAGTTGCTGATTCAGACGTATGAGCGGTATCCCCTGCTCTTCGTTTCGGGCAAGGGGGTGTATCTAACCGATGAACAGGGCAACCAGTATCTGGATCTGCTGAGTGGTATCGGCGTGTGCGCGCTGGGGTATAACCATCCGGCGGTTACTGAGGTGATTGCAAAACAGAGTGCTGAGTTACTGCACACGTCGAATCTTTTCTATCACCGCGGAACTACCGAGTTGGCCATTCGGCTGACAGAGATTACCGGACTCGATCGAGTGTTCTTCTGCAATAGCGGAACGGAAGCGTGGGAGGCGGCGCTCAAGCTTGCGAGAGCCCATGCTGGGCGCCTACGGTCTGAAGGCAAGCATCTCGGCACCAAGTTTCTTGCACTCGAACATAGTTTTCACGGTCGCACAATGGGTTCGGTCGCGACGACTCACAAGCTGAAGTATCGCGCCCCTTTCGCGCCCGTGATGCCCGATGTTGAGTTCGTTGCCTTCAACGACGTTACCGCGCTGCGTGCTGCATTCTCCCCCGAAGTTTGCGCGATCGCCATGGAGACCGTCCAGGGTGAGGGCGGGATCAATCCTGTCTCGGAGGAGTTTCTGTCAGCCGCACGGGAGCTATGCGATTCCACGGGTGCGCTGCTGATCCTCGACGAGATTCAGAGCGGAATGGGACGTACAGGCAAGTGGTGCGCCTACCAGCATTACGGCATAAAGCCGGACGTCACGACGCTTGCAAAGCCGATGGCGGGAGGTATTCCAGTCGGAGCAATGCTCTGTACGGAAGAGGCAGCGCGCGCCTTCACGCCAGGGATGCATGGAACGACGTTCGGCGGAAATCCGTTGGCCTGTGCAGTAGCGAACGCGGTGATTGACGAGATAAGGCAAGCTGGGTTGCTTGATCACATTCTCTCTACGGGAGAGTACTTCCGTTCGCAAATTCTGGAACTCAAGGCGAAGTATCCGGCGATCGTCGAGGTGCGGGGTCTTGGTTTGATGATCGGAGTCGAACTCGACTCTGATGAACTGGCAAAGTCGATTCTTGCCGGCATGATGTCACGTCGCATTCTAATTAATCGCACGCATGAGACTGTGCTGCGCTTCCTTCCACCATTTCTCATTACGCGGGAGCATGTCGACCAGACGATCATCGCGCTGAATGAGCTACTCGCGGAGCACACCTCGACCAATTCATCGCACAGCAGCTTGCTGGCTGGAGAACCGATCCATGGATAGTAAAACCATCATGATGAATCCGCCCAAGGGCTCGCGTCCGGTAGTAATGCTGGGCATTCAGTCCGATACTGCTTTCAGTGAGACCGCAAAGAACCTTGCCGGACGCGACCTCTGTTCCATCGCTGATCTGTCTGTTGCAGAGATGGCAACGATCATGGAGTTAGCGCATGCGGTTAAAGCTCAGCCTGAAGACTTCAGAAATGCACTCGATGCCAAGCAGATGGTTTTGATTTTCGAGAAGGAATCGCTGCGTACTCGACTGACGTTTGAAACGGCGATGAACACTGTGGGGGGCAATGCTCTCTTTGTGGATCAGACGAGTTCGCCGCTAGGAGAGCGCGAGTCTATTCCAGATATAGCTCGTAACCTGGAGCGGTGGATGCACGTAATCGTGTTGCGAACGTACGCGCACGACACGATCACGGAGATGGCGGCAAATGCAAAGGTTCCCGTCATTAATGCGCTCTCTGACCTTGAACATCCATGTCAGGCTATCGCTGATTTCATGACGCTCGAGGAACGATTTGGCTCTCTTCAAGGATTGAAGTTTACCTACGTGGGTGATGGCAATAACGTGTGCCATTCGCTGATGCTTACGGCAGCACTGCTCGGCGTTCACTGCACTGTTGCGACGCCAAAGGGCTTCGGCCCCAAGCTGGAAATCGTGCATAAGGCGATCGAGATTGCTGAAAGCACGGGTGGCTCGCTGACGATCACGCACGATCCGATGAAAGCCGCTACTGAAGCGGATGCGATCTACACCGATGTATGCACTAGCATGGGACAGGAACATGAGGCTGCTCGACGCGCACCAATCTTCAAGCCCTTCCAGGTGAATGAGGATCTGATGGCGCGAGCGCAGCAATCGGCGGTGTTCATGCACTGCCTCCCTGCGCATCGCGGCGCGGAGGTCACAGATGCGGTCCTTGATGGACCACAGTCTGTGGTGTTTGATCAAGCCGAAAACCGCATGCACGCGCAGAAGGCTATTACTCTTATGTTGCTCGGCGGAGCAAAGCGCATTCCCACCAACCGTAACCGCGGCGGCCTGCAGGCCCGCACTAAGCGATAAGTAAAGAAAGGCTTGAATCATGGCAGAGAAAGTTGTTCTTGCATACTCCGGCGGTCTTGATACGTCCATCATTATCCCGTGGCTGAATGAGAACTATGGCTACGACGTCATCGCGTTTATTGCCGATGTAGGGCAGGGCGAAGATATCGATGCCGTTGTCGAAAAGGCATACAAGACCGGTGCGAAAAGGGCAATCGTTAAGGACCTTCGCGAGGAGTTTTTGACCGACTATGTTTGGCCAACGCTGCGGGCTGGAGCTGTGTATGAGCATAAGTATCTGCTCGGGACATCGATTGCGAGACCAATCATCGCCAAGCACCAGGTTGAGGTGGCACTCGCTGAAGGAGCGACGGCACTGGCGCACGGATGCACGGGTAAGGGTAATGACCAGGTGAGGTTCGAGCATGCATTTCAGGCTCTAGCCCCGGAATTGAAAGTGATTGCGCCGTGGCGTGAATGGGATCTGGTTTCACGAGAAGATTGTCTCGACTATGCGGAGGCACATGGCGTGCAAGTTGAAGCCAGTCGCACAAAGATTCATTCGCGTGATCGCAATCTGTGGCATGTATCTCATGAAGGCGGCGAACTAGAAGGCACAGACAAGCCTGTTGATCCTACGACGTGGAGGATGAGCAATTCCCCGCAGGATGCTCCGGATCGGGAGGAGTTTGTCGAGATCGGATTTGAATCGGGTGCTCCCGTCTCGGTGGATGGGCAACGCCTGCCGCCCGTGCAGCTTGTTGAGCTTCTGAACGAAATAGGTGGACGTAATGCGATCGGACGAATTGACATCGTTGAGAACCGTTTTGTTGGCATGAAGTCGCGCGGGGCCTATGAGACGCCGGGAGGCACCCTCATCCTCGAAGCTCTCCGTCAGTTGGAGTCGCTTACGTTGGACCGCGAGACGGCACACTTTAAGGAGACACTCGCGCTGAAGTATGCAGAGCTCGTTTACTTTGGCCTATGGTTTACGCCCCTTCGCGAATCACTCGATGCATTCTTTGTAAAGACTGAAGAGAATACAACCGGGTCGGTGAGGCTAGCGCTGTATAAGGGAAACATCAGCTTCGTGAGTCGCCAGAGCGATAGCTCCCTTTACAGCGCCGATCTGTCCTCGTTCACGATGGGTTCTACGTACGATCAGAAGGATGCCGCTGGATTCATTCAGATTCTTGGACTTCCGGCTCGTGTCCGGGCACAAGTGCTCGGCAGGCAGAAGGCGGCGGTAAAGTGAGCGATACAAAGGCCAGCAAAATGTGGTCGGGTCGCTTTCGCGAGCCCCTCGATCGCACGTTTGAGCAGTGGCAGCGGTCGTTTCCGGTTGACTGGCGATTACTTCCTCACGAAGTGGCTGCCAGTTCTGCGCATGCTCGGATGATTGCTGCTGCTGGTGTTCTTACATCTGAAGAGCTTGAGAAGACGCTTCAGGGGCTTATCGCAGTAGGACAACGCCCGGACAACTGGGCACACCGTATATCTGCTACCTCGGGCGAGCCAGAGTATGCGACCAGCACACAGCAGATCGGCGCTGCTATTGTGGCCAGCGCACCGCAAGCGGAGGATATTCATCACTACGTTGAGCTGGAACTCACTCGCGAGATTGGCAGTCTTGCGTTGAAGCTTCATACTGGCCGCAGCCGCAACGAGCAGATCGCGACGGACATGCGCCTCTTCGTGCGCGAGAGTATCGATGCAACTCTCTTTGGTCTTGAGCAATGGATTGCAGCCCTCCTCTCACTTGCGGAGTCAGCCGGAGACTCGGTGATGCCCAGCTATACCCACTTGCAACGAGCGGAGCCTGTGCTCGTTGCGCATTGGATGTTGGCATATGTCAGCATGGCTGAACGGGATCATTCGAGGCTGGTGGATGCACGCATCCGCGTGAACTTATGCCCGCTAGGATCCGGTGCGGTGGCCGGTGCAACGCTAGCTCTTGATCGCCACATCGCAGCTGAAGCTCTGAACTTTGATGCTCCTACGCCGAATAGCATGGACGCTACGAGTGATCGCGACTTTGCCATTGAGTTTGCTCAAGCTCTTTCGATGCTTGGGCTGCATATCTCACGCTTTGCCGAAGAACTCACACTCTACTCCACAGCTGAATTTGGATTTCTGGATCTACCGGAGCGATTCTCCACCGGTTCAAGCGCTATGCCACAGAAGAAGAATCCCGATCTGACCGAATTGATTCGCGGCAAGTGCGGACGACTCACTGGGACGGTGGTGGCGCTCAGTACCATCATGAAGGGACTACCCCTCGCTTACAACAAGGATTTGCAGGAAGGCCAAGAGCCCGTATTTGACGCGGCTGATACGATTGCAGGCGTCCTTAGCGTGCTGCCCTCCTTTACAAGGTCTCTCAAATTTCGCTTTGACAAGATGGCGGGCGCGGCCGAAACCGGCTATCTGAATGCGATGGCTGCCGCGACGTATCTAACTCACAAAGGAGTTCCATTTCGGAAGGCACACGAGATCATTGGGAATGTCGTTCGTTTCGCACTTGAACACGATAAGGAACTCCACGCTCTTCGTCTTGATGAGTTACAGATGTTTGCTCCTGAGTTTAGTCTGGATTTTCACGATGCAATTTCATTGCGAGCGACGATTGATTGCCATGATGTGATGGGCGGTACGGCTACGGCTCGCGTGAAGCAGTCCCTGACGGAGGCACAGTCTCGAGCGAAGGCTCGGGATTTGACACGACACCATTCCGTTTCGGAGGTTGTCAATGCCTGAGATCCGGGTGCACAAAGCACATCTTCAGGACGCACGGAACGTCTTCGACCTGGTGAATTCGCTTTCCGGCGACGGCACCCTACTGCGCCGGAGTTATGCGGAAATTTGCGAAAACATTCGTGACTTCACGGTTGTCGAGGAAGAGAACGAGAATTTTCTTGGCTGCGGAGCGTTGCATCTCTATGGACCTCATCTTGCTGAGGTCCGCTCAATCGTCGTCAAGCCTGAGTCTAAAGGGCTCGGTGCGGGTGGCCTATTGCTTCAGGCTCTCGTAGAGGAAGCAGAGGAGCATGCCGTACTTTCAGTATGCCTTTTCACGCGCATTCCTGAGTTCTTCGAACACTTCGGTTTCCGTGTGGCGGAACGCGATGCAATGCCTGACAAGATTTATAAAGACTGCCAAACATGCCCACGGCTCTACGCGTGCGATGAGGTTGCGATGGTGCGCGGACCATTGCCGAAGGTCGCGATGCTGGGACCCCGAACTCTGCAGCGTCCAGAGCTTGTAACACTGCAGCTGAGTTCTACAGGCACTTAGCCCTAGGCATGCTTACCATGCATTCCAATAACCTGCGCGCTCCGTTAGGGCGATGTCGCGTCCAAATAAGCCACTCAAATGCTCCGGGGTTAGCAGAACCTTCTTGGATCCGTCCGCCACGACGCGCCCGTCACGCATCATCACGATGCGATTGATCTCGGGCAGTATGTCAGCGATGTGATGGGTGATGAGAAGGATCGCTGTCCCTCGCTGTGCAAGACCACGCAGCATCTCGCGCAGGTCATGCTGCGCACCAGGATCCAGGGCATTAGAAGGCTCGTCCAACAGCAACATTTGGACATCACTATGATCATCAGTGGTTGTTGTTCCAGCTATTGCGCGGCCTATCATGATCCGCCGCTGCTGGCCGGCGGACATCTCCCCTACCAGCTTAGAGCGCAGATCTTCTGCTCCTATCCAACCAGTGATCTCTTCAGCGCGCTCACGCATTTGCGGGGTGACCGTAAGGTTCGGCCATAGTGTCGAACTGGAAAAGAAGCCTGTGAGAATGGTGTCGAACCCCGTAGTGGACAAAGTCGGCTTTCCAGGAAGCTCCGTTGCCACCACACCCATTTTTCGCCTCAGTTGGGTTAAGTCCCAGCGCTCACGTCCCATGATACGCAAATGCATTTCGGGGCGAACCAACGGGTAGACTTCGCAGGTGATCGTCTTAAGCAATGTGGATTTGCCGCATCCGTTAGGGCCGAGAATCGCGAGATGTTCGCCAGGATTTATCTGCAAACTCAGATCATGCAGAATGATGTTGTCCCCACGAGCAACAGATACATGCCTCAGATCAACGATTGGATCCATCACTGCGCTCCTCGACGAACGCGCAGAAAAACACCTAAAATCCGTCGTGCTGCGTCGACAGAAGCGCCTAGGTTACCAGAGACTTTAGATTCGCCGCCGATCCTCCGCTTGTAATCTACAGGGATCTCAATAATCCGCAAGTTGAGTTGAATCGCTTTCAATTGCATCTCAAGATTCCATCCATAGGTCATCTCGCTCATTTGCATTTGCTCCAAAGATCCGCGCCGTATTGCACGGAAGGGACCCATATCGGTGTATCGAAATCCGTAGAAGATCTTTGTCAGCCAGCCCATCAGAAATGCCGCAAATAACTGGCTTGTCAGCATCGATCCGGGGTCGCGCTGCCCGCGCACTCGAGACCCAATCACAAAGTCCGCCTCGTTCCGCGCGATCGGCCCGATGAGTCGTGACATGTCATGAATGCAGTCAGAACCATCTCCATCCATGCATAGCAGAATCGTGCTCGAACTCAGCGCCGCGTTCACTCCGGCTTGCATTGCGGCACCATAGCCGCGCGGCGACTTGATGACACGAGCTCCCGCTGCCGCTGCAATTTCGTCCGTCCCATCGGTGCTCCCGTTGTCTACGACGATGCATTCGTCGATGAGCTCCCATGGCATAGAAGACACAACCAAGCCGATTGATTCAGCTTCATTAAGCGCGGGAATGATCACAGAAACATACGAGGACATCGATCTAGTTTAGCTGCCGTGATTCTTGGTGAGGCTCGACGTCGCTGAGATGAAAATGGCTGGACGTGATCGAAAAGCGTTTGATCGCAAAATGCAAGAGAAACGCGAGCAAAACAACACTATAGAGAATCTTGTTTAGCAAGAACATCTTTGGTCCTGGATCAGCCAAGGCCGTTGTAAAGAGATAGAAAAATGACATCAGGTAGGCAAGGAGCGGTAAATTGGGGGCGATCGTAAAGAGTGGTATGAGCCAGACAACATACCAAGGATAGTGCGGAGAAAACAAGAGCATCATGGCAAAGCCAAGTAACATGGCGGCACGAAGGAACGCAGGATTGTTCTTGAAACGCTGCGCTTCGTCCTTGGCAGATTCCCTGCTCGCGTTATTCCATGACCAGAGGCTGATGCCTCCGAGGACAGCGGCGGAGAGTATCAGGTATCCGGCAACAGGGAAATGCTCGAGTCCGCGAAGAGACTGCACTAACTCGAGGAGAAAAAATCGAGCCCCACTATCAATTCCCTCTTCTTGCGTGTAGCCAGGAAGAAATCCGAAGACCAGTTTGCCCACCGAAAGATAGGGCAGATAAGATAAAGCGCAGACGGTGGCAAGTGTAGTGGGCATCTTCCAATCTCCTCGCTTGTATAGCGCGGGAAGGAGCACCAGCGGGTAGAACTTTGTCATCACTGCGAGGGCAAGAAAGAGCCCCGTCAGCACGGGTTGCTCACGATAGCGGAACAGAAGCGCGAGTGTGACAAACGCAAAGACGGCCGCGTCGATGTGTCCAGCATCTCCAATTTCCCAAGCCAATAACGGGCACCATGCGTACAGCAGGATCTGAGTTTTGGGACGGCGCGCCCCCCGGAGCAACGACAGCAGCGCACCTGCGGTGAGGCACTCGAAGCCGAACATGACGATCTTCATCGCCAGAACGGTTGGCGAAATGAACGTCGCCAACCAATAGATCATCTGCGCGACTGGGGGATAGATGGTTCGTGCGTAATCACGACGATTGATGTGATCAAAGATGCTTTGATTTGGCGCGCGCAGGAAGCCAAGGGCGGGGTCACCCGGCACATAGCGATAGGGGCTAATGTGCGCGTGCTGCACAATGCCGTCCCAGACATACCGATAGATATCGGATGATAAAAATGGATCCGCTGACAGCGTGATGATGCGAAGCGCAATGGCAAAGACGATCACAATCCAGAAGGTTGCGCGATTGTCGGGTTGAGTAAGTACGACGATGACGGATGCGATATAAAGCAGTGCCGACCAGCCGGAGCAGCCGGAAAAGCCGATCGTGAAGTGGTGAAGTTGGAAGGTAAACTGCCTGGTTAGCATCAGAAGACCAATGCCAAAAACACAAAGCGTAACGTTGGTCATCCATGGGCGTCCCTGGCGCAATAAGATTAAGGATGGACTTATCCTCATGGCTGTTCTTCCACTGAATGGTTCGACGACATATTCATATTTTCATGCAAGGCTTGTCGGCGCGCTGCAAGGTAGTCCCTGGTGCTCTCTGCCTTATAGCCGTCGATCCTTGAGAAGCGGGGTCTCACGCCGTTAAGGAGTTCCTCCTCCAGAACGGCAAGGGTTGCGGCATCGTCGACGTCGTACCACTGAGGCAGTTCGACGAACTCCAATCGAGCATCACGAATGCGTTCGAGTGTCTCTAAATAGACACTCGCGGTACTCCATGTGATGCGCTCAAAGAGCGTGGCGTGAGGGTGCTTGACGCCAATCAGATAGTAGCCGCCATCTTCGGAGCCACCCAATACGACTCGATCGCCGGGTTGCATAAGTGCTTCAACGGCCAACTCAAGCGCCTTCACTGGAAGCGTCGGGGAGTCTGAATCGATGAGGCACACGGCGCCGTAACCACTAGTGAGAATGTCCTCGGCGGCTGCGAGTAGACGCTCACCAAAAGCTTCTCCTCTCTGGGGTATGAGCAAAAAGCCCTCTGGTAACAGTCCACTAAAGGCTGCTTCATCCCCTACTGGGGTGTAACAGATGAGGCCTGCCGCTAAGCCCTGCGCAACTACCTCCGCGATGTTATTTGTAGTGTCTCGGAGGAAGCAGATATTTAGAGCCGCAGACTCATCAAGGGTAAGGGGGGGCGAGAGGCGCGTCTTTACTTTGCCGGGCCGCGGAGCTTTTGCCATAACGGCGAGGGCACACCTGGATTGGCGCACAGACTGAACCTCCGACGGGTCAAGAATTGCATAGGAAGGACCTTGGGGTGTGATTGGTACATCTGCGGATGCATCCTGCGCCATACGTTAGATTTCTCCCACCGGATTATTTAATGCGTTGCATGAGTGTAGCTGCACGAGGGTACCGAGTGCTCAACCATTATTCATTCTCGAAGCCGCGGTTCCACTTCGAGATGATGCGCGTTTCGCGTTCGAATCCGAGGACGCTAACGCTGCCGGTTCCCAATCCAAACAACTGTCCGCCAACCGCTGGCAGGCCGATCCATCGAGCGGCGAGAATCCGCAGGATATGGGCATGCGCGAAGAGTGCAATGGCACCACCTGAAGGCGCTGAAGCTAGTGCTTTCGCGATCATCGCGTCTGCCCTGTCCCCGACGTGTTCTACCGATTCCCCACCGAGGATGGGGTTGGTCCAGACACTCCAATTCGCACCGTGGATCTCACGCATTTGAGCCGTGGTCTTGCCTTCGCTTTCGCCGTAATTCCACTCCTTGAGATCTTGGTCGATGATCGCGATGTCGCCATAACCTGCGATGTCGCAAGTATCGCGAGCACGCTTCAGTGGACTCACGAATACCGCTGCAAACTTCTTGCCTGCCAGATAGTCCCGCAGTTCCACGGCGCGCTGGCGTCCGTGTGCCGTGAGCGGAATATCTGTCCAACTTGTGTGCCGTCCATCCAGGCTCCACTCGGTTTCACCATGTCGCACCAACCACAGTTCTATGTTTCCCTCAGGCATCATCGCCCTCCCTTTGCCTTATCCTACTAGGATGGACTTTCAACTCGTCTCTGAATACACGCCCCAGGGTGATCAGCCTCGCGCAATCTCCGACTTGGTATCGGGTATCAACGCGGGCGAAAAGGACCAGGTGCTATTGGGTGTTACGGGGTCGGGTAAAACCTTCACTATGGCAAAGGTGATACAGGAACTGAACCGACCGGCGCTTATTTTAGCGCACAACAAGACCCTTGCCGCACAGCTTTATCACGAGTTCAAGCAGTTCTTTCCCAACAATGCAGTTGAGTATTTCGTCTCCTACTATGACTACTACCAGCCTGAGGCATACATTCCTGCTGGCGACCTGTACATCGAGAAGGAATCCACGATCAATGATGAACTCGACAAACTCAGGCTCTCAGCGACGCGCAGTCTTTTTGAGCGCCGTGATGCCATCATCGTAAGCTCTGTGTCATGCATCTACGGTCTAGGCTCGCCGGAAGCCTACTATGGCATGCTCTTGCTGCTGGAAAAGGGCCAGAAAATTAAGCGCGAGGACATTACACGTCGGCTCGTTGAAATTCTGTACGAGCGCAACGATGTAGACTTCCGCCGGGGAACCTTCAGAGTGCGAGGAGATGTGATTGAGGTCTATCCGACCTATGATGAAAATGCCTTTCGGATCGAGCTATTTGGGGACGAGATCGATGCGCTCAGTCAGATCGATCCACTGTTCGGCACCGTCAAGCAACGGTATTCACGCCTGCCTATTTATCCCAAATCGCACTACGTGGTGCTACCGGAGCGCAAGAATGCGGCGGTGAACAATATCCTAGCCGAGCTCACCGACTGGGAGGCGCAACTCGAAAAAGAAGGTCGCCTGGTCGAGTCACAACGCATACATCAGCGCACTCGTTTCGACCTTGAGATGATCAAGTCTGTAGGTTTTTGTCACGGAATCGAAAATTATTCACGACACTTTTCCGGACGGCTTCCGGGAGAGCCTCCTCCTACACTTCTCGACTATTTTCCCCGCGACTTTCTGGTGTTCATCGACGAGTCTCATGTGACGGTTCCCCAACTCCATGGGATGTGGCACGGCGATCGTTCGCGCAAGCAGAACCTGGTTGATTACGGATTCAGGCTTCCTTCGGCGATGGATAATCGCCCGCTACGCTTTGAAGAGTTCGAGACACGCGTCGGCCAGACGATTTATGTCTCTGCTACTCCTGGCCCATTCGAGCTCACGAAGTCTGCTGGTGTCGTCGTTGAACAGATCATTCGCCCCACTGGTCTGGTCGATCCGCAGGTTGAAATTCGACCGGTTAAAGGGCAGATCGACGATCTTCTAGCGGAGATTCGTGACCGTGCAGCGCAGAACCAGCGGGTCCTCGTTACGACGCTAACAAAGCGCATGGCAGAAGATCTCGCCAACTATTACACCGAAGTGGGTGTCCGCTGCCGCTACATGCACTCTGAGATTGAGACCCTGGAGCGTATCCGGCTACTTCGGGATCTGCGAAAGGGTGAGTATGACGTGTTGATCGGCATCAATCTTTTACGCGAGGGATTGGATCTTCCGGAGGTATCGCTGGTTGCCATTCTCGATGCGGATAAAGAGGGATTTCTGCGCTCGCAAGGATCGTTGATCCAGACGATTGGCCGCGCTGCCCGCCACCTGGAGGGACGTGCAATTCTTTACGCCGACAAGATGACTGATTCCATGCGGCGCGCCATCGATGAGACGGATCGCCGACGCGAGAAGCAAATGGCTTACAACGAGGAGCACGGCATCACGCCGCGGACCGTGATCCGTGGCATCGATGATTCGCTTGCTACCGTGCTGAAGGCTGATTATGCGGACCTGACAGAAGAGGATGCAACGATGCCAGAGTTTGACACTCAGGCCGACCTCGACAAACACATTGCCAACCTTGAGAGCGATATGCGAGAGGCCGCAAAGAAGTTCGAGTTCGAGAAGGCTGCCAAGCTGCGAGATATGGTCAAAGACCTTCGCACCAAGGAGTTTCTTTTCAGCTAGAGGTTTCGGCGCAAGGTCTGCGCCGAAACCCAAAAGCACGACTAGCAGGCGCAAAGCCTTTCCAGCGCCCGGGGCTGGAGTACAGTCAGCATGACGCCGCGTGTGGAAATGATCTTATCCTTGCGAAAGCGACCAAGAGTCCTGGTCACCGTTTCGCGAGTCGTCGCGGTCATCGACGCGACCTCCTCGTGAGTCAGGGACATAGTGATGAAGTCGCTTGAGTTCTTGCGCGCATCGGCAGCCCAGTCAAGAATCAGCCTAGCGACCCGTCCCGCGGGGGACGCTGGGAGCGCAATCAGTCGCGCTTCATCAAACGCCGCGCGATAGTCCATAGCCAGGGCATTCGCCGCCCCCAGACTTGCATCGCCATACTGCTGCAACATGTTGGTGAGATGCCTGAGATGAAGTACGCGAGCGTGGCAAGGCTCGAGGGCCTCGGCGGTCACTTCATACTCGCCCTTTGTGAGCGCCGCACTCATTCCCAGGACGTCCCCAGCATCTGCAATCCGCAGAATCATGGTACGGCCTTCACGTGAGGTGGCTGATACCTTAACTTTGCCAGAGCAAATCACAAAGACCGCCGCTGTACTGTCTCCCTCCCGGAACAGCGTGGAGCCGCGCGGATACTCCATATTGAGGGAGTTCGACTCAAAAAAACTACGCGAGGCCTGACCAAGATTGCAGAAGGCATGCTTCCCGGCTTGTTGGCAATTGAGGCAATTGGACATTTGGATCCTCCCTGGAAAACGTCTTGCCCTTACTAGGGCAATTGCCCTGCCAAACTTGATTTACCGTGATTTCAGTCACATGCAGACGTACAGTGTGACGCACGGGCTTGTGATCTGAGCGCAGAGACGCAGCGCCTGCGCCATTTGACCCAACTCGCCAACCCGGCCTTGGCACGATAGGATCTAGATATCGATGCTGCCCTTATGTCCGAAACTGTCTCCATTGTTGTGATCGACGATAACCTGGGAAGCCTCGAGCTACTTTCTGAAGCTCTCGCTCACGCTGAAGTCACTGTGTACACGGCATCAAACCCGGTTTCCGGGCTGGAGCTGGTTCGGAAGCATCATCCCAGGCTAGTTGTGACGGATCTCGTGATGCCAGGCCTCAGTGGGCTTGAGGTGTTGCAGCAGGTGGTCAGCTTTGACCCCTCCATCGATGTCATCCTAATGACAGCCCATTACACGACCGAAACAGCCGTGGCGGCTATTCGTCAGGGCGCGGCGGATTACCTTCAGAAGCCTGTAAAGATCGCGATTCTTCGCGAGCGTGTGGCGACGCTGATTGAGTCAGCCATCCGCCGAAGACGTAGCCATTCGGATGTAGCGGCGGGATCGCAGGATCTCGAGTTCGAGGGCCTCCGGGCAAAGAGCAATGTGATGTGGAATCTTTTCGCCATGATTCAGCGAGTGGCGCCACACTATCGCTCGGTGCTCGTTCATGGAGAGACCGGCTCGGGTAAGGACCTGGTCGCGAACGCCCTGCATCGATGCAGCCGTGTATCAGGAAAATTTGTCGTCCTGAACTGTTCAGCAGTGGTCGAGACCTTGTTCGAGAGTGAACTCTTCGGCCATGTGCGGGGGGCCTTTACGGGAGCGGATCGTGATAAAACCGGCCTGTTTGAGCTTGCCAATGGTGGAACGCTTTTCTTAGACGAGATCGGCGATATGCCTTTGCCGACACAGGCCAAACTCCTGCGAGCCATCCAGAACCAGGAGATCCTCCCCGTCGGCTCACTCACGGCCCGCAAGGTAAACGTCCGAATCGTCGCTGCAACGCATCGTGATCTGCAGGCGGCGATCGCCGGCGGAAGGTTCCGGGAGGATCTTTACTACCGTCTTTCGATGGTCGAGCTTACCGTTCCTCCCTTGAAGGACAGAGCGGAGGATATTCCGCTGCTCGCACGCTACTTTGCCTCGAAGTTTAGCCGAGAGTTTTCGAAGCCGATTACGGGATTGACCCAGCGTGCCTTCATTGTGCTGCAGCGCCATACTTGGCCGGGTAACGTGCGGGAACTTGAGCACGTCATCGGTCGAGCATGCATGTTGACGGATAGCCCGACCATCGACGTTGAGGATTTGCCCGATAATCTGGTGCACGCGACTGCGCGCACGGACTCGAATGCTCAGGGGACATCGGCCCTTGAAGAGCAGGAACGCCGCCTGGTGGACGAGGCATTGCGGGCCTCTGGAGGCAACCAATCTGAGGCAGCCCGGCGGCTTGGAATTGGTCGCGACGCACTTCGCTACAAGATGAAGCGCTACGAACTCTAATCGAACGAGATTTCAGGTATGGGGAGCATCTACAGCAGTCTCGCGATGCATTGGCGAAGCCGCGCCGGACCGATGGGTTTGACCAGATAGCCTGTGAAACCGGCTTGAGTGATGCTTTCCGGAATCGCGTCAGCCAAGGTGGCGGCAAGCGCAACAATCGGCGTTGTTGAGAATGCAGGAAGCTTTCGCAAGGCAGTGGCTGCGGCACACCCATCCAATTGGGGCGTTTGCAGGTCGAGGATCACGAGATCTGGCTGGAATGTGGTTGCAAGGTCAATCACCTGCTCGCAGTCTTCCGCTTCAACAACCTCATAGCCGCTGCTCTCCAAAATGGATCGGAGCAGTTCACGGCTACTCGGGGTATCGTCGGCGATAAGAATTCTCTTCGCCAACGGCGACGGAGTAACACCGGGAGGATCAGGGAGATTTATGTCCACCTAGGAAGCTTAGAAGGGCTCCGGGACTAGGATTGTGATTTCAGTCACAGTTCGCTGTACGGCAAGGTGAAGTGAAAACGGCTTCCCTTCCGCGGTTCGCTCTCCACCCAGATCTTCCCCCCCTGCATCTCTACCAACTGCTTACAGATTGCCAGCCCCAGGCCTGTTCCCTCCCGAACACCCACTGGAGTGAATCCGACCTGGTAAAACTTGTCGAAGATACGGACACACTCCTCTGCCGGTATTCCTAACCCGGTGTCGCCAACGGTTATTTTGACGGAACTTCCCTCAACGATAGCTTCGACCCAGACTTCGCCGCCGGACTTGGTGAACTTGGCTCCGTTGCTCAAGAGGTTGTACAAAATCTGGCGCAGTCTTGTCGGGTCAGCCCAGACGCCTACTTGAAGACGTCCTACCTCTCGGACGGAGATCGCCTTCGAATCAGCATAGGGGCGGATGGCGTTTACGGATTCTGCAATGATCTCCTGCAGGGAGAGGGCCTCGGCGCGCAGGTGCAGGCCTCCCGCTTCAATCCGGCTCAGATCCAGAACATCATTGATAAGGCTCAATAGATGCTCTGAATCCGTGTGGATATGATGCAGGAATCGCCGCTGCTTCTCGCTTAACGTGGTCCCAGTTTCTTCCTCGAGAAGCTCTGCAAACCCGATGATGGTGTGAAGCGGTGTTCGTAGCTCGTGGCTTATGCTAGCCATAAACTCGCTCTTGAGCCGATTCAAACGCTCAGCCTCTTTTTGTCGGGCCTCCAACTCGGTCATATAGCTTTCTTGCAGAGCTCGCACCCGCAACTCGGTCTGCTTGCGTTCGGTGACATCCCGAATCACGGCAGTCACATGGACTCCGCCGTCTGTCTTGATAGGACTGAGACTAATCTCTACGGGGAAGGTCGTTCCGTCTTTACGGCGGGCTAAGAGATCCAGGCCCAGCCCCATAGGCCGTGTCGCTCCAGCCGAAGCGAAGGCACGACGGTGCTCCGCATGGCCCGCCCGGAGTGCGTCGGGGACAAGCATATCCACGCCGTTCCCCATCAACTCTTCCCTGCTGTATCGAAACATCGTCTCCGCGGTTCGGTTCGCGATCACAATCGAACCGGTCGAGTCCACCTGCAGAATTGCGTCGGGAGCGTGCTCGATCAACTCCCGAAACTTACGTTCCGCAATCATCTCTGCGCGAGATGTGGACTCCTTCTCTTCGAGCACGTGCAAAAGTCGGCCCTGCTCCGCCATTGCCTGCTCCCTTATCTGTCGCTCTGTAATGTCGCGTGCGATCTTTGCAATGCCGATGATCTTACCGTCTGGGCCCATGATTGCAGATAGGCTGAGCGAGACCATAATCTTCCGCCCACTCTTATGCCGTCTAGCCACTTCGTAGTGGTCGACACGCTCACCTCGCCGCAGCTTCTCGAGGAAGGACTCCATCTGTCCCTCAGCTCCAGGCCACGCTAGAAAAGAGACAGGCCTACCAATCGCCTCTTCCGCCTCATAGCCAAAGATTCGGGTCGCTGCAGCATTCCAACTGGTGATGATGCCCAACAAGGATTCACCTAAGATCGCATCGTCCGACGATTCGACGATCGCCGCTAGCCAGCGCTCAACATGCAGGCGCTCATCGACATTCTCTACCTTGAGGTAAAAAGGTTGATCAGAAGCCGTGATCCCATCGCTCATTCAAACCTGCTCTGCTACCGTCCACCACCTTATTCTAGCCCAACCACAGGAAGTTGCCTCACGAGTCGAGCCCAGGCTGTGACACCTCTCGCTATCGTTGCTTAGGACAGCTTAGATAAATAGATCAGTAGAGAAGAACCGACTATAGTGCGCTAAATAATGCGTCGGCGTCGGTCACAGTAATCGAAGCTAGTGGCTGCAGAGGGTCATTACTGGACAACGTGCTCCTATAAGCACCTGCCCTACAGTACCCTCTACAAGGTTTACGAACCAGGACGCGTTGTGCTTCGCACCGAGTACGATGAGATCGGCCTTGACCTTTCTTGCGAGACCCAGAATATGCTGCGCCGTGGGACCAACCTCGACAACAAACTTGGGACTGCACCGGTCATATGCCGACGGAGGAATCAGCCTCTCTAATGCAGATTCGCGTTTCATCTCCAAACTGATTGTTTCAGCGATGTCTCTGCCAGGATGGGCAAGCACGTGACAAAAATAGACATCTGCGGTGCTGTCTTGAGCAAAGCTCAGGGCCAAGGCAGCTTGCCTGGCTGCCTCGTTGCTGAAATCAGTTGCAAATACGACTGTATGAAACGGCACGGCACCATACGGATCCACATTAATTTTAGGCCCGATCGTGAGCACCGGACAAGTCGCGTGCCGGATGATCGCTTCAGCACGCGAGCCAAGAATCATCTTGCTGATACCACTTCGAGCATTGGTTCCCGTCACAATCAGATCCGCACGTAGCTCTTTTGCGAACCGTACAAGAGTTGCAGCGGGATCAGGCGACTCCACAATGTGTGCCGTTGTACGGACTCCGGCCGCAGTCATCTGATCAAGCAAGCATGCTTGATTCTCCGAACTGGCTAGACGCATCTCCTCGATAGGGAGCCCCATGACCGCATATTCGGGACGACTCGCTACCGAGGTATCGACAACGTGTACTAGAGAAAGGCTTGAAGCAAAGCGCCTCGATAGACCTTGAGCATAGTCTGCCGCCCTCTTAGATACCGGAGAAAAGTCTGTTGCGAGAACGATCCGGTCCAATGTAAGCCCAACTTGATCGCTGATTACCGGCATGTTACACCTCACTACGTCCGTTCCAACATCGTTTCCGGACCTTGCGCTGAAACAGTGGCAGAGCGGCACGAGACGATACAGAATGACCCAGATTCTCGTACACTCCGCACTATCTTTCTTTCAGCCTATTTTCCTGCCACCTATCTTGCTGTGATGCAACGCACACAGCAATGTCTAAGAAGTTTCTGAGGCACCGAGGTCTAAAGGAGTAACTCGTCACTCCTATACGCAGATCCTTTTCCATTTCATATCTCACACGTTGTGATCGTAGTCACAGTGACGATTGCTCACTGTCACCGCTACGAAGGGCGCAGCAAGGAACGATAAGTATGAGGTTTTCACAATGAAACACGATGAACATTTCTGGTGGATAACCTTAGTACGCGGCTTCGTCGCGCTGATTGCAGGAAGCGCCATTGCGGTCATTCCCGACATGGCAAGAACTTTGCTATTGCTTCCAATTGCGATAGTCGTCTCAATCCTCGGACTGGCCGTCTATGGTGTTCTCGACAGTGTTCTCGTATTCATCGCAAGCTATACCGTACCCTCGCGTCTCCCCCGAGTCATTGTGCGTCTGCAAGGCGTAATCGGCATAACACTCGGCATCCTCATCTATCGAGTCTTCTTCTTTCGCGTGCAGCTTTATTGGTTCCTCATCCTAATTGCGATCCAGTCGCTATCTACTGCAATTGCCGAGTTTCTTATTGCACGGCATTCGATCACACCTTCTACGTCACGCTGGAATTTTACTGCCGCAGCGGTTGCGTTGGGATTCAGCTTTTCCTATGTATACATGGCACTCACATTCGCGGACAGACTCTTACCACAGGAGATCACTTGGCTTGTTTACGGATATCTCGTTGCATTCGGTATCGCTCAGTGCCTGACTGCTGCGCGGATGCTCTATGCAGATCACACTGCGCGTCCACCAAATAGCCCTCAATACTGAAGGAGAGGAAGCATAGTTCTAATTAACTGATGCGCGTCACAAATGCATAGTTCTAAAGCTATCGATGTCATCTATTTTGAGATAGATCAAATTCACGACGATCTTTCTCATTCCAGTTACAAAACTAATACGGTCCGTCCGTTATCAAAGTGAAAGAATAAATTCATGGCTAAACATTGCACCATCATCCAAGGTGGTATGGGCGTAGGAGTGTCGAACTGGAAGTTGGCCCAGACAGTTTCAAAAGCTGGTCAGCTTGGCGTCGTGTCTGGTACCGCACTCGACCAGATTCTTGCGCGGCGGCTCCAGGACGGTGATCAGGGCGGCCACATGAGACGTGCTTTAGAAGCATTTCCATTTCCAGTAATGGCTGAGCGGATATTGAAGACGTACTTTGTTTCCGGTGGAAAACCAGCGGGTACTCCGTACAAGACTATCCCGCTACTTGCGAAAGATAATCCGCGGGAGCTAGCTGAACTCTGTATCGCGAGTAATTTTGCGGAGGTCTTCCTCGCTCGTGAAGGCCACTGCAACGCGGTTGGCATCAATTATTTGGAGAAGATTCAGGCTGCATTATTGCCTTGCATCTACGGAGCCATGCTGGCCGGTGTTGAATATATCCTCATGGGCGCAGGTATTCCATTGAAGATTCCTGGAGTCCTGGATCTCTTTGCAGAGCATCGGCGCGCCGAGTATGGCATGCATGTTGTAGGCGCTCTTGAAGGTGACAATACAACGATGCACTTCAATCCCGCAGACTTTACCGAATGTAAGCTGGGTTCTTTGACTCGCCCTAAATTTCTGGCGATAGTCTCCTCCAACACGCTTGCAACGACAATGGTGAAGAAAGCGAGTGGACGTGTAGATGGGCTCATTATCGAGATGCGGACCGCGGGCGGACATAACGCTCCACCACGTGGCAAACTGCAACTGACGGATGCTGGCGAACCCATTTATGGCGAACGAGACGACATCGATATCGCCAAACTCCGTGAGCTAGGCATTCCATTCTGGCTCGCGGGAGGATACGGACACCCTGAAAAACTACGCGAAGCTCTTAGCCTGGGTGCCACTGGCGTTCAGGTTGGAACTGCTTTTGAATTCGCGTCTGAGTCAGGCCTGCGAGAGGATTACAAGCGAGATTTATTGCAGAAGGTGATTTCAGGCACCGCTCATGTCTTCACCGATCCACTAGCATCGCCGACAGGATTTCCGTTCAAAGTTGCCCAATTGGAGGGTACCTATTCAGAGCCTGAACTTTATGCGGCAAGGCCGCGTATCTGCAATCTAGGATTCTTACGTGAAGCTTATAGAACTTCTGAGGGTGACATTGGCTACCGTTGCCCTGCCGAGCCCACAACCGTCTACGCCTCGAAGGGTGGTAATGCCGAAGATGTCGTAGGACGAAAATGTATTTGCAACGGGTTGCTGGCGAACGTCGGCTTTCCACAGGTACTCAATGGACAACGGGTCGAACTGGGCATAGTTACAGCGGGAGATGACCTGGTCTCCATCGCGCAATTCCTGCCACCCGGACAATCTTATTACAGCGCGCTCGATGTAATCGCGGCATTGGAAAAGGGATGCTCGGTTCTAAGCACCTAATTGAGGATCCAACTGGAATTGTAGATCGTCATTCCTCAACCGAGGGATAGTAAGTTGACCATCTATAGTCCTGACGAATAGGCGAAGTAGCCCTGAAGTTATAGGTCGCTGCATCCTCATTTATGGGATGTCAACGATTCACTGATTAACGCCGCTCGCTAGAAAACCACCATCGACAACGAGGATCTCGCCCGTCACGAAGGCGCTGGCATCAGATGCCAGGTAGATTGCTGCACCGATCAATTCGTCCGTCTTCCCAAACCTTCCCATGGGTGTTCGCATACGTAACTCCTTGCCGCGATCACTCTCGTCAAGCAATTTTTGATTCAGTGCCGTTCGAAACACACCTGGGGCGATCGCATTCACGGTCACTCCCTCTGCACTCCACTCCACCGCCAACGATCTCGTTAGGGCGCCAACCGCGGCTTTCGAGCACGCATACGCTGTCACTTCCTTCAAGCTAACAAAGGTATTTAATGAAGCAATATTGATGATCCTTCCATAGCCACGCTCCAGCATGTGCTTGCCGAAGATCTGGCATGCCCGTAACGTCCCCATGACATTTGTGTCCATGATCGACTGCCATTCGTCCTCAGGAAAATCCATGGTCGGCGCCCGCTTGATTTTCCCTGCACAATTAATCAAAATATCCACTTTTCCAAAGGCCTCAATCGTCGCCGAGCATAACTTCTCCAGACTATGCCGGTCGGAGACGTCGGAGGTAATTCGCAACGACTTCGCGCCTAGGGCCTCGATGGCCTTCGCAGTTTCTTCTACCTGTTCTGCTCGCCGACTGGTAGCGACCACATTCGCACCGGCCTCCGCCAAACCTAGTGACATCGCGAGCCCGATTCCTGATGTGCCACCCACGACCACTGCAGTCTTACCCGTTAGATCGAATAATTTGGATGCCATCATTTCTCCTCGTGCAATTCAAGATGCTGCATAATCTCATTCACTACATCTTCCGGTGGTCGATCGTTCACTACGCGCAACCCGTCAGTAGGGGTTTCAAGCGTTGCCAGTTGACTATCAAGCAACGTTGGATTCATGTAGTGATTCTGCCTTCCGGCAAGTCGCGCTGCTATCAACTCCCGTGGCCCCTCCAGTAGTACAAAGGTGATCGCTTCCTTCGGTATGCCACTAATGAGCGTCTCGCGATACATAGCCTTCAGTGCAGAACAAGCGAGTACGCCGCACATTCCTCCTTCGAACCATTCCCGCACGAGCGCATTCAGTGTCAGCAGCCAAGGTTGCCTATCATCGTCATTGAGTGCGTGCCCTGCCGCCATTTTCGCCCTATTCATTTCGGAATGATAGTCGTCGGCATCAGCGAATACTGCCCGCATTCGCTGCGCGAGTAGCACGCCAATGGTGGTCTTTCCAGATCCACTTACACCCATCAATATCACAATCATTTAATGCCCTATGAAAATTGGTCGAATATGCCGTTCATACAGATTGGTTGTTACGTTTCTCGCCACTATCTCTTCATTCTCTTGGAGAGCATTGAGATATCGTTGTCCCATCTTCGATGCCACCTTAAACCCTACATGCAATAACTGCCTAAAGCTCGGGTTATAGGCTGAGTTTTGCAGGTCGTGGCGTAGCGCAGAGGTATATTGTTCGCTCGTCCAATTCGAGACATCTTCGGGTTGCGGGAGCCTGTTGTAGTCGATGTCAATAACCGTGGCGTAAGGCTTGCACAACTCCTCAGCATGTGCAAAAGCCTCCCGATACACCTCCTTTGCTATTTCCAGACCGTTCCCTCCAGCTTCTGCCAGCCCTATCAATTCTTCGAGCCAGGTAGTACCCGCGGTCTTCACGTGAACCCCTGCACCAAATTTGACCACTGCCTCGTGTATAACCTTGTAAATTGAGAATTTGTCTGAACCGGAATGAACGCTCAGCTTCAAGTTCGATAGGAATCCATAACGCTGAACTGCGAAATCAATTGCAGCCAAGTCCTCTTCGAACTCCTTCGCAAACTGGCCAACATCGCCAACGTAATCTACTCCTTTATTGAATCGACCTGTAAACTTAGGTGCAATCGTCTGGATCGGGATCTTTTCATCTGCAATTGCTGCAAGAATTATGAGCAATTCGATAGGTGTCTGCGGAGAGTCAGTTTCGTCCATAGAGATCTCAGGCACAAATCTTCCCTCACCCTTATGTTCAGCTAGAAATCGGTAGATTCGCCCTGCCTCTTGAACTGCTGCCAGAAATTTGTTTGCTACATCCTTGAGGAAGGCCCCGGTGGTGTGGAATGGTTCCGCAATTCGAGGAATTCGTACTTCTCCAATCAATTCTGGATGTCTCGCTACAAAGGCATCGACATCATCGGGTGCGGCTGCCCTACCAATCTCTTCTGCAACGTCTAGTGTAAAAAAATCGCACGACTCAAGGAAGCGCTCTACAGTCTTTATTGTGATGTGATCCGCATCGACAAGGTAGGGCTGCTTCCAGCCTAAAGATGCTACTGCCACGTCAGCGGCTGCACGTGTTTGAGTCGGCTCGGTGCCAATAATCGTGTGTTCTCGGTTACTCTTGTTCCACACTGGCACAACATCTACGCCGGCCTCTGCGGCCTTTATGCAAGCGGCTAACTGCGCCTTTGCCTGATGGGCAAACCTATCGCCCACCCCGACCGAAAACCTCGGTAACATGATCGCCTTCGACATCATTGCTCCTCTTCCTTGTTGCTCAATACCTTCGCTCCAAACTCATGGATGGGCTTCAAAAGGGATATACATGGCACCGCAGGATGCAAGCGTACCGTCGACTGGATTGCCAGAACCGATAACATTGCTGCCCGTCATCCTGAAATTGACTGGCCCAGGTCCATAATCCACGGAGATGTTCTTAGCTGAAAGCTGATAATCCTTGGGATTATCCAGCATGACCC
Source organism: Granulicella sp. (assembly GCA_027452215.1). Lineage (GTDB taxonomy): Bacteria > Acidobacteriota > Terriglobia > Terriglobales > Acidobacteriaceae > Granulicella. The sequence goes on from DAIDGQ010000037.1 coordinate 68,708, forward strand.
CATCAAATGCGGCAGATATCTGATGATTTGGATCAAATCCGCGCATACTCAAATGTCCGCCACCAGAGATACGAACGTTGTCGAAATGAATGTCGCGATACTCAGGATCTCGATTGGTATATAGCCCGGGGTTCTTGTAGTTTGTGTCCAGAACGATCGGCCATTTCGAGTTCCGAATGCATACGTTGCTGTACTTAATATGCTGGACTAGTCCGCCTCGCGACGCATTGCTCTTAATTCGAATTCCGTTATCAGGTCCATCCAGTGTTAGATCCTTTACCAGAATGTCGTGAACGCCACCATAGGTCTCACTCCCGATGGACATCCCGTGGCCATAGTAAAAGTGATTATCAACTACCGTCATATATCCAACACCGGGTTCGTTGCCCTTAATCGCAATATTGTCATCTCCAGTGCGAATAAAGGAATGTGCCACAGTAATATCTTCTGCCGATCCAGGATCCACTCCATCTGTATTGCGAGCCTTCTGGGGGGTATCTATCTTGACGCCCCAGACGGTGAAGCCCCGTCCATAGTTGAAGACCAAATGAAAGTTTGGGGAATTGCGAAGCGTGATGCGATAGACCGTTAAATCATCGGAGTAGTCCGCTTCAATTAAGCGCGGAACCTGTTGACGGCCAGATGCACGTGCCTTCTCGGCGAGGTCCCACCAAGTGATTTTGCTCTTCAACAAAGTCTCGCCACCACGTCCATCGATGACACCGTTGCCCATAATTGCAGCATGAGGTGCGTGTGTTATTGAGATAACAGGCTTGCATCCCGAAGGCTGATCATTGACGACTCCGCAACTGCCAGGATGAAGATCATAAACACGGGGGTCACGTGAAGCGATCACTGTCACGCCTCCGTCGATCAGCAGTGTCACACCCGTCGGGATTGTGATGGGCCCGATTAGAAATCCATTGGCACCACTGTCAGATGCGAGTTCCAGTGCTCTCTCACTTCCGCAGCCATCCAATGCATGCTGTACTCTTCGGGTATCGAGTCTACCCTCATCCTTGGGATCAAGCATGCTTCCGCGCAATACCAGGGCTGCGCGCAAGGTACCGCACAACTGGGGGATGGTTGGCTCCATAACGGTCCTACGATCCTGCGCCATGCCGGCCGCACTCATCGAAATAAGCATAACCAAACATGCACTCGGCGCCCGTGGTTTGAGCAATGATCTCATGGAAGCTTCGCTGACTCCTCGAGGGGATTCCAATTATCAGAACCGGCGAGAAAAACGAGAGGAGCAAATTGTGCTGCTTCTTCGGCACTTAGTTGATGCGACCCCTCAAGCCTTGAAGAAATACGTGCCCCCGGCCCGGTGCTGCCTCGTTCCCCATAGAACGTGTCTTCGATGGATCCACCCTTCACCCACGGTGACCAGCCCTGTGGGCTCAAGCTATCCGGCATTTCCGACGACAAAAATACAACGCGTGAGAACCGGCGCCACGGCCTGCCTAGATAAAAGCTCTTGCCATCCATCGGTTCCGCCCTAATTCTCGCACGCAGGAAGACATAGCCCGTGGCCTGGTCTAACGATGTGCGAGACTGAGCCGTGATATAGCCTGGGCGAATAATATGAATCTCGCTATCATCGAAGACTGCCGCGGCGTTCCCGAAGATAAAGTCAACACCGCCTTCAATATACGAATTGACATAATATTGTCGACCGAAGTCTGCAAACAATGTGTCTTGATCTCCCAAAAAGCGGCAGTGCTTGAAGATGGATCGATCAGATCGTACGCTGATGGCCACTGCCTGCCCTGTATTACCGGCTGCATTCTCAAATGTTAGATTGTCAGCTTCAAAGCCATCACCATTAATCTCTACCGTCGATGACAGGAAGGTGCCACCCGCGCTCTTCGCATTCTGTGAGGCAGTGATCACAACCGCTTCAGGCGTTGTCCCTTCCCCGATCATGGTTGTGCGTGGACGGTTCTGAGTGACGATCACCCGCTCACGATAAATGCCAGGCGCAATATGTAGATATAGTCGTCCAGCCGGTCCCGGCTGATCCGCATGGTCTAGCGCCATTTGAATAGTCGGAAAGGCGTCACGGCTCGGTACCACCTGTGGCAAGACGCGAACATGTACATCCTGCGCCCTCGTCGCGGCAGATGTAAGGAATGCAACCGTGATGATCCCACAAAGAGCAATAGGCTTCAGCATTTCTTGTTTCCCTAGTCGAGTGATCCCTTGCACTCGATATCCCGCTTTGTCTGGTACCGTCGCGCTCTGGTGTGCTATTAGGGTTCGAGCTGTTCGGATGGCAACGTTGCCGTTCCACTGGGATGCTAGCAACTGCCACGGTCATCCGTCAAGAGATTGACTGAACACAACTTTTCTTACGGAAATGACCTGAGGCTAGTTTGACTGGTACCATCTTCTCTGCATGAAAGAGATCAAACGTCCGACCATTATCGACGTAGCACGAGCAGCAAAAGTGGGTGCATCGACGGTCTCACGCCATGTTCGCGGGGGTAAATCCGTCAGTCCAGCCGTTGCGAAACGCATTGGGATCGCCATCGCCCAGCTTGGCTACGAACCCAACACACTGGCCCGCAGCCTGCGTGTGGGACGATCCCAGACGCTTGGCGTTCTCTTTCCCCATGTCAACAATGTGTTCTTTGGCAATGCCATACGAACTATTCAGTTTGAAGCCCGACGCAGTGGCTTTACCGTCATGCTTCTCACCCATCAAGAGGACGCACAACTTCAACAGGAGCAACTCGCGTCGCTCAAGCGTTCACAGGTAGATGGGCTCATCCTGGTCCCTGCTGCCGAGACAAACATCGCACAGGTTCGCGCTATTCTTGGCAATACCCCTGTCGTTGCATTTGATCGTCCGCTCGGTAACGCGCTTGATTCCGTCATGTTGGACAATGAAATGGCAGGCCTGAGAGCTACTGAACATCTGCTGTGGCACAAGCATCGCCACATCATTTCTGTCACGGCTCCTTACAAGTTGAATCCATTGCACAGTCGTCTCAAGGGTCATAAAGAGGCAATGGAGGCGGCCGGACGGAAGGTCGAGACGATCATTTGGGCGGATTCTGAGCAATTGAAGAGAGAGCTTTGCCTTGCTCTAAAGCGTAAACGCGGTCCGGCGACCGCAGTTCTCTCGATGAGCTATTCGGTCACGATCGCCATCCTCTCCGCTTTGCGTGATCGTAATATTCGACTGGACCAAATCGCCTTCATAGGAATTGACGATCTAGAGTTTGCTAGCTTTCTCGACCCATCTTTGACGACCGTGGCACAACCCGCAGAACAGTTTGCAAAGATTGCTGTTGAGCAATTGTTGAAACGAACAACTGGAGCCAAAGAGAGCCCTGTTCAGGTAACTTTACCCGGAACTCTAATCTTGCGCGCCTCTTGTGGCTGCGATCCAGCCCTATCAAAGGGGCGATAAATCATGCTGTCTTAGCGCGCCCATGGTAACGCAAACCTGCGTGATATCAACTTTTTCTCCTTGATGGCAACTTATCTGTTGACGATTCTTGATCGATCCAAATAGTATTCGGCACATAATTTGGCGACGTTGCCACGAGTCACTGAAAGAGCACACCCGAATTGCCAAAGCGGCTTGAGTCGGCAGAAATGAACTTTAGTGGAGAAGAAGAATGAGCAAGCAGAAACTATCTATACTCGGTCAGTTAACAATGTTGTGCCTCTTTCTGGCAACATTTCTAGGTAATGCCGCTTGGTCGCAAGAGTTTCGCGGAACCATAAGTGGCACCATTACCGATCCGTCGGGTGCCATGGTTCCAGGAGCGACCGTCGTAGTTCGTGAATCCCAAACAGGAACAGTGAGTCAGACCAAGAGCGACAACGATGGGCAATACGTGCTGCCCTTCCTCATGCCTGGCACCTATTCGATCTCGGTCACCATGTCTGGATTTGAAAAGACGGTACGCAACAACATCACGCTGCAAACACAGGAGCACCCGATCGTAAATATTGCACTAGCAGTGGGCGAGGCTTCGCAGACTGTGACTGTAACTACCGAAGCTCCACTACTGGATCAAGCCAACGCATCCGTTGGCTCTGTAATCTCCACGAAGTCCGTGGAAGATATGCCGCTAAATGGACGTACACCTGCGGTGCTGACGGAGCTCTCCGTGGGTGTGATCTCCACCGCCGCGCCACAGATGGTCCATCCGTTCGATAATAACGCTGCAAACTCGTGGAGTATCGGTGGAACGCCAGGTCAGGTGAGCGAGGTCCTTCTGGACGGTTCACCGGACTTAACAATTCTCGGTGCCGTGGCCTATAATCCGTCAGAAGATTCGGTGGCCGAGGTCTCAGTACGGCCGTTTGACACCGACGCCAGCTTCGGCCACACGATCGGTGGAGTGGTAAATCAGATCACTAAGAGTGGAACCAACCGTTTGCATGGGACAGCCTATGAGTTCTCGCAAATTTCTGCCATCGACGCAAATACCTACTTCAACGATCGCAGTAATAAGAAGCTACAGGTAACCCACTTCAACCAATACGGCGGTACAGTTGGTGGGCCGGTTATTCTTCCTAAAATCTACAATGGCGAAAATAAGCTTTTCTTCTTCTTTGCATTCGAGGGATTGAAAGACTCCCAACCAAACACCTACACAACGACGGTTCCAACTGCGGCTGAACGCAACGGTGATTTTTCGCAGTTACTAACTGCCGGATGCAAAACCGGTGCCTACACAGTTAGCACTGCAGGTCTGGCGACATGTAGCGATGGGACGACCGATCCAAATCAGATATACAACCCATTCACAGCGACGCTCAATACGGCAAACGGTCAGATCAATCGACAACCGATTGCAAATAATCAATTGCTCACCGCGGCTCAAGGCGGAGTTGTTAACCCAGTTGCGGCGGCGTATCTAAAGCTTGTTCCCGCGGCAAACAACACATCCGGGGTGGGAGCAGATGGACAGGGAAACTACATTTCCAACGCTCCGAGCAACGATACCTACAATAATGAGTTCGGGCGACTCGACTACAACGTAAGCTCGCGCGACCATATCTTCTTCGACTTCCGGCATAATAATCGTACGCAGTTGAAGAATGATTTCTTTGGCAACGGAATCACGGGAACATCTCTGCTCCGTGAGAACTTCGGAGCTACACTGGACAACGTGTTCACGATCAATCCCTCAACTATCTTGGACACCCGGTTCAACTGGACCTACTTCGACGAAGTACACGGAACACCAGCATCGGCTTACAGTCCCACGTCCGTCGGACTTCCCTCCGCGATGAATGCAGCAAGTGAATTCCTTCAACTTCCCTACATCAACTTCAGCACCGGCGGAAGCTGCGGTAAGCCAACGAGCTATCAATGCCTCGGTGCGACTGGTTCAGGATACGACCCCACAACTAGCTATCAAGCCTTTGTCGATGTAGTAAAGATCCTGGGCCGCCACACGTTGAAGATCGGTTTCGATGGACGGCAATACCGTCTCCGTGATACGTCATACGGGAATTCTTCAGGAAGCTTTACGTTCAATTCCAACTTCGTCACCTCGGGGACCAAAGGAGCTGCACAATCATTTGGTGGCGATCTTGCTTCCTTCCTCTTCGGTCTCCCGGGATCAGGCGGCTTTGACATTAACGCCAAAGCGTCCTATCTCAACTACTACGTCGGTACCTTCTTGCAGGACGACTGGAGGGTAACCGACCGCCTTACTCTGAACATGGGTCTACGGTTTGACATCGATACCCCATTTGGCGAACGTAACGGGCACACCGTCAACGGCTTCAATCCGAATGCAATCAACTCAACTTCAGTTGCTGCGGCGACGGCATTCGCCGCCAACTCCTATCCCGTGGTGACAAGCCTCAATACGCTGGGCGGCCTCACCTTCCCGGGTGTTAGCGGTGGAGCACCGTACCAGACCAATAGCGGCTTCCTAAGCCCTCGCTTCGGATTCTCCTATAGCCCCGCGATGCTGCACGATAAGACCGTCATCCGTGGCGGCTTTGGAATCTTCGTGCAACCGGAGACTGTATCCAATCTTAATGCTGAGGGGGTTACCTCCTCGAATGCCATCTCAAACCAGGAGGGCTATAGCGCAACGACTTCTTATATCGCTACGAATAATAACTATCTAACCAATGCAAATACGCTGAGCAATCCCTTCCCGTCAGGGTTTGTGCAACCGGCTGGCTCTTCGCAGGGAGCAAGCACCTTTCTCGGTGAAGGAATCAACTTCCTCTCTCCCGTAGAGCATGACCCTTACTCGGAACGTTGGGATATTGGCATCCAGCAATCTGTGACTCGCAGCACTATGTTTGAAGCACTTTACGTGGGCAATCACGCTCTTCATCTGCCAATTGCGCAGCGAAATCTCAACGCAACCAGCATTCAATATCTCTCGACGACACCTTATCGTAATGAGGCATTGGCGAAGACCTACGGAGCATCGGTTGCCAACCCGTTTGCTGGACTGCTGCCAAACGGAGGGAGTGCTAACGGTAGTCAGGTTAGTCTCAGCAGCCTGCTGGTTCCCTTCCCTCAGTTCGGAACCAATAACATTCTCGAGCAGAACCTGACAGTTGGGCAGTCTTACTTCAACAGCCTCATCCTGCATATCGAGCAGCGGGAGAAGCACGGATTGACGCTGACAGCCAACTACAGCTTTTCCAAACTGATCGAAGGGGATACCTACCTTAACGATCAGGACACAACACCGACTCATCGAATCTCACCTGACGACCACACGCACCACTTTACTGCGGGCGCAACCTACGACCTACCCTTCGGACGCGGCAAGATGTTTGCTTTCGGCGGAAACAGGTTCATGGATGAGTTGCTGGGCGGATTCGTTATCAATGGTGTGTACCAGTTTCAGTCGGGTGCACCGATTGAGTTCACCGCCGACATACCTCTCCAACCTGGCGTGACGCTGCGTCAGATCAGCAATCAGCCTCGGAACACCTCGCCCGTTCCATCAAGCGGCACAGGAACTCCGGCACTCAGCACCAACTTGTTCGTTACGGGAAACTCCACCGCTTGCCCGACGACCGGCGCCTGTGATGGATCCACGTTCATCAATGGTCAGTATTATGCCCATTACCGTACACTGCCGCAAACTCTTTCATGGGTTCGAGGAGACGGCTTTAATAACCTGGATGCATCGATTCTGAAGGACTTTCACTTTACCAGCAGTGCGTACCTGCAACTGCGGTTCGAGACCTTCAATACCCTCAATCATCCAATCTTCGCGGCACCAAACGTCAGCAGTGCCACGGCGAGCAACTTCGGCTACATCACCTCAACCTACCAGAGCAGCCTACCAAGACAGGTGCAACTCGGTGCTCGCATCGTCTTCTAACACCAATCGCAGGACAGCTACCCGACGAGACCCGCTTAAACAGCGGGTCTCGTTGTTTTTGTCTGCGAGCTGCTTTCCAGACACGACATGGCCGATGGCTGTCTCAACTGCCCTCGCTACCCATTAGAATGGGCCCATGAGTACGTCGCCTATCCAACCGATTATTGCCCGATACTCCAACCAGACGCTCTTACTCGATGCCGACGATACGCTCTGGGAAAATAATATCTACTTTGAGCAGGCAATCGCCACATTCATCACATACCTCGACCATCGAGTTCACAAGCCCGCAGAGGTACGCGAGCACCTCAATCATTGCGAGCGAAGGACTATCCAGGCACATGGTTACGGCATCCAGAGCTTCCGCCGCTCTCTCATCGATTGCTTCGAACAGCTCAGTGAGTCCCCTGTCACCCCTGAACATCACGCCAGCATCGTGTCGTTCACTGAGGCCATCGCTTCCGCTGAAATCGAACTTCTACCCGGTGTAGATGAAACCCTCAGAGAGCTCCAACAGCGCCATAGACTGATCCTCGTCACTAAAGGTGACATCATGGAGCAAACTAATAAGCTTGAGCGCTCGGGCCTGCGTCCGCTCTTCAGTGCCATCGAGGTGCTCGCTGAGAAGAATATCGAGGCCTATCAGGAGCTCCTCCACCGCCACAACTTCAACCCATCTGCCACCTGGATGGTGGGCAACTCCGCCAAGTCAGATATCAATCCTTCGCTCGCTGCTGGCCTCAATGCCATCTTCATTCCCCACGACTTCACATGGGTCCTCGAGCACGAGGTTGTCGATCCACCTGCAGCCGGGGAGCGTCTTCTTGAACTCCAATCTTTCTCCGAACTCCTTCGCTATTTCTAGCTACGGCTCATCTTTGTAGATCCCCATCTGCACCGCCCCGCCCTCGACAAGTCGCGCCCGGAACATTCCCGGCGTATTGAACCCCCAAGCGATCTGCCCATTGGGCGTCATCGCGATCGCTCCGCCATCGCCTTTCATCGCAGTCAATTGGCCCCCAATCACCTCATCGATCGCAGCCTGCAGTCGCATTCCTTTGTACTCAACTAACGCGCAAATCGTCCGCGCTACGGTTAGCCGAATAAAGTATTCGCCGATCCCCGTCGCAGATACCCCGCATGATTGATTTGAAGCGTAAGTTCCGGCCCCAATAATCGGCGAATCCCCAATGCGTCCGAATCTCTTCGCCTGGGTCCCTCCCGTTGTTGTTCCTGCCGCTATATTCCCCGCCCTGTCTCGCACAACGATACCAGTCGTACCCCACCTGTGTGCGTCTGGACCTTCAAGCTGAGCAATCGGCTTCTCAGGAGCCGGAGGTGCGCCTGCCGGCCTCGGTGGGATCGGCCGTCCCTCCTCTTTCAACTGCCGTACCAGACTCTCCCAACGCGCTTCAGTGAAGAAATAGGATGGGTCGACTTGCGCTAGTCCGACACTCGCAGCAAACTGGTCGGCACCGCTCCCGCTCAGCATCACAAACTGCGACTTCTCCATCACGGCCTTGGCCAGCGAGATCGGATTTTTCGTCCGCGTCACCCCAGCGACGGTACCCGCCTTCATCGTCTTACCGTCCATGATTGCAGCGTCCAGCTCGTTTCTGCCGTCGGCCGTAAATACTGCCCCCTTGCCGGCATTGAATAGCGGATTGTCTTCCAACACCTGCAGCCCCGCCTCGACCGCATTCACCGCCGTGCCATTGGCATCCAGCACCTTCGCGGCCGCATGAATCGCCGCGTCCATGCCCGCACGATAAGCCAAATCGCGTTCCGGCGTCATCGACGAGCGTTCAATTACCCCAGCGCCCCCATGCATCACAACCGCCCACTTTCCGGCAGGGGCCTGAGTAATGAGAGCTACTGGCTGCTGAGCCGAGGCAAGCCCCGCCACACTTATGCAGACCGTCAGTAGGCATCTATTCAACATGAGATTCCTCGTTGCGAATCAGTCTAGCTCAATCTGGTTAGTTCGCAATTCCATGCTCCGATCTGGTCGATCCAGATGGTATACTCATTCTCAGATTGCTCGTCGCTCCTGTCGCACCTTTGTGTGCGCAGGCTCCATGCGGAGGTGGCGAAATTGGCAGACGCACTAGCTTGAGGTGCTAGCGCCGCAAGGCATAGGGGTTCAAGTCCCCTCCTCCGCACCAATCTATAGGTTCGACACTAACAAAAGACCAGCCGCTCAAGGCTGGTCTTTTGTAGCTGCAGTTACTTACATATCGACATGTCCCCCCGGAGCCATTTAGCCTTCTAGATTAAGCCCTGCTTAGCATCGAGCCTTCAGCAGCTCGTCAGGCCATGCTCACTTTAATCAAGAAGTCTCTATTTCAGCGTTCAAACAATCTGAGTGCTCAAATCGTCAAACTTAAGCACTCAGATTTATGATAAACGGACCCTCAACCGCTCGTTTTCTGAGGATGGGCTTTCATCCCTGTACTAGCGGTGCTCCTGCATGAGCTGTTCGAGGACCTCACGACCCGGACGAACGCGATCAGCAGCCAGCGTCGCGAGCGGCTCGTCGACCATATTGAGTGTCGAAGTAAAGTCTTCCTCCTTCGCGCTGACATAGAAAACTCCGGTAAGAATCTCCCCCTTTTCGTGGGCCTCCATCAACATATGCACTGCACCAGATTTACTGGTGGGGTCATAATCTTCATGCAACTTGCGCAGCCGTAGGTGTGAGCCATCGTGGAGTTGAACATCGACAGTTGTGTCATGGTCATACTCCACAGTAATGTCCTCAAAGGGAGCAATAAATCCAATTTCACTTACGAGCTCATCATGCTCCTGCATGTACTTATAGCTCTTCGTCGATCCTTCGTGATCGTTGAACGTGACACAAGGAGAAATCACGTCCAGCAGGACCGTTCCACGGTGCGCAATCGCAGCCTTCAACATAGCCGAAAGCTGCTTCTTGTCGCCTGAGAATGAGCGGCCAACAAACGTTGCTCCCATCTGAATCGCAAGGGCACATACATCGATCGGCGGCATATCGTTCACCACGCCGGTCTTCAACTTTGATCCAATATCGGCGGTTGCGGAGAACTGTCCCTTCGTCAATCCGTAAACCCCGTTATCTTCAATGATGTAAATCATTGGCACATTACGACGGAGCAGATGCACAAACTGGCCCATCCCAATCGATGCCGTGTCCCCATCGCCGCTAATGCCAATGGACCGCATCGTCTTGTTCGCAAGCAACGCGCCTGTCGCCACCGAAGGCATACGGCCATGTACCGAGTTGAAGCTGAAAGAGCGCGACATGAAATACGCTGGCGACTTGGAAGAGCACCCAATGCCACTCATCTTCATCACGCGTTCGGGTTGAACTCCCATCTCATAAAATGCCTCGAGGATGCGCTCCGCGATCGCGTTGTGACCGCAGCCGGCACAAAGGGTTGTCTTACCGCCGCGATAATCCAATATCTGTAGCCCAATACGATTCGTCTTGACGGGTGCCGAAGTAACAGGTGTGGTTGACATGATTACTTATGTGCTCCTTCGTGTGCTGCAAATGCGTTGGTGACGGTTCGTGCATCAAGAGGTAACCCGTTGAAGTGGGTGATCGAATGCAGCTTCACAACCTGTGTCGGATCAAGGTCAACCTTGAGCAGGCTCAGCAGTTGTCCATCACGGTTCTGCTCGACGACATAGACCCTCTCATGACTCGCGACGAAATCATCCACGTCCTGCGTGAAGGGATATGCGCGAACCCGAAGATAGTCGGTCTCAATCTGCGACTCGCGAGCTATCTGATCGCGGCTTTCGATCACCGCCCAATGACTGCTCCCAAAGGCGATGATGCCGATCTTCTCCTTGCCTGTGCCTTCCAGAACAGGCTTCGGAACCATCGCCTTTGCCGTCTCAAGCTTCCGTACCAGCCGCAGCATGTTGTTCTCATAGTCTTCAGGCCGTTCCGTGTACTTGGCCGATTCATTCTTACCGCTGCCACGTGTGAAATACGCGGCTGCGGGATGAGCCGTGCCCGGTAGCGTGCGATACGGAATACCATCGCCATCCACATCTTTATAGCGAGCAAATCCGCCAAGTTCTTCGAGTTGCTGCGCGTCGAGAACCTTGCCCCGAGAGATTGGCTTCTCCGGATACTCGAATGGCTCCGACATCCAATTATTCATACCCAAGTCGAGATCGGACAGAACAAAAATCGGTGTCTGTAAACCCTCCGCAAGATCAAAGGCCTGAATGGCAAACTCGAAGCACTCCTTCACTGTCCCGGGGAGCAAAAGGATCTGCTTCGTATCCCCGTGGGAGATGCCCGCGATAAACGCGATATCTCCCTGCGAGGTGCGAGTAGGTAATCCCGTAGAGGGTCCCGTGCGTTGAACATCGAAGATCACCCCGGGGATCTCAGCGAAGTAGCCAAGCCCGGCGAACTCAGCCATCAGTGATATTCCAGGTCCCGAAGTAGCTGTCATGGAGCGTGCTCCAGCCCATCCGGCTCCGAGCACCATACCGATAGCAGCAAGCTCGTCTTCCGCTTGCACGATCGCGAAGCTCGCCTTTCCGTCTTTCTCCACGCGATACTGTTTCATATACTTAATTAATTGCTCGACCATCGAAGTGGACGGCGTAATCGGATACCAACTCACCACGCTGACACCAGCAAACATCGCCCCCATCGCCGCGGCCGCGTTGCCATCGACAATAATCTTGCCTTGGGTCGCATCCATAGCTTCGACCACATAGGGATCGGCCTTGGTGAGCGTGCTGGCGGCATATTCATAGCCCAATTGAACCGCCTTCAAATTGAGTTCAGCCGCCTTCACCTTCTTTGCGAATTGCTTGCGAACAACGTTCTCGACGCTCTGAATGTCGATGGACAGCAGTTGCGCTGCCACTCCGACATACACCATGTTCTTGATCAGCTTACGAAGCTTCGCCTCGGCTCCGGTTGCAGCCACCAGGCTGTCGAACGGTACTCCATAGTAGGCAATATCAGTGCGTCGCTCTTCGAGACTCAGTGCTTCATCGAAGATAACCGCGGCACCGGCCTTCAGGTTATGTACGTCCTCGTGCACCGTCTCAGAATTCATCGCAATCAGCACATCGATGTCGTTCTTGCGAGCCACCCATCCCTGCTCGCTAACCCTGATAGTGAACCACGTAGGAAGCCCCGCAATATTCGAAGGGAAAAGGTTCTTACCTGATACGGGCACGCCCATGCTGAAGATGCTGCGCAGCAGAATACTGTTAGCCGATTGCGAACCCGAACCGTTGACTGTAGCAATTTGAATTGAGAAATCGTTCGCAACTCTCTTCGAGCGAACGGGAGAGCTAGTAGCTGGCTGGCTCTGTACGGCAAAATCACTGATAACCATTTAACATCCTTCCATCCATTCTGTTTCAGCATCGGTTTACGGAGTATCGAACAACGTAATTTTGCAGCCTTGCGACCTCATGTTTCCGTAGACATGTGGTAACTGCCCATCCAATTCATGTCATCGGAATTGTAGTCCCGACGCATAACCATTGGCCGCAGGGTATCGATGCAGAGGGTCTTGATATAGTTACCCCGCATTATGTTAGACGTCCCTGCATCATCTAGCCTCTCTTGCCCCCAGGGGCGAAATGGTCCCCTCCGGCTCTGGAGGTGCAATATGGGGAGACTCGGACCGCCCCGCCATCGCTGCGCGGTCCGAGTACACCCGCCACTCGCGTTCCACATCATCCTGGGCCTCATCCAGAAGCTTCCTCGCAACTTCTGGATTACTCCGCGCCAGCATCGTAAATCGAGCCTCATGATAGCTATATTCTTTAAGCGAAATAGACGGCGCCTTTGAATCCAGTTGGAATGGATTCCTACCTTGCGCTCGCAGCGCCGGGTTGTACCGCATAAGCGGCCAGTAGCCCGAAAGCACAGCATTCTTCTGCTGCTCCATCCCGTACGCAAGATCAAATCCATGCGCGATGCAGTGGCTATACGCGATGATCAGCGCTGGCCCGTCATACGCCTCGGCTTCCTGGAACGCCTTGATCGTCTGCGTGTCATTGCCGCCCATCGCCACACGAGCCACATACACCGACCCATAGCTGACGGCCTCCATTGCTAAATCCTTCTTACTATTGGGCTTACCTCCCGCCGCAAACTTTGCGACCGCTCCCCGCGGCGTTGCCTTCGACATCTGACCGCCAGTATTGGAGTACGTCTCCGTGTCGAGTACCAGGACCTTCACATTGTGTCCCGATCCCAGCACGTGGTCGAGCCCGCCAAATCCAATGTCATAGGCCCAGCCATCGCCACCTACCAACCAGACGCTCTTACGTACCAGTGAGTCCGCCATCGTGAGCAATGCGCGAGCCTGCGGTGAATCAACCCTCGCCAATTTATCCCGCACCAGAAGCACTCGTTCGCGTTGCTTTTCAATTCCAACTTCATTGGATTGATCGGCTGACAGCACCGCAGTCACAAGCTCATCGCCAACCTTCGGCGCAAGCTGCCGCAGAAGCTCCTCGGCATACTCCTTCTGTTGATCGAGCGCCAACCTCATCCCCAGGCCAAACTCCGCGTTGTCCTCGAAGAGCGAGTTCGACCACGTTGGTCCTCGCCCGCTCTTGTTCACCGTGTAAGGAGTCGTCGGAAGATTCCCTCCAAATATCGAAGAGCACCCCGTTGCATTGGCGATAAATAGCCGATCGCCAAACAGTTGCGTCAACAGCTTTATATACGGCGTCTCGCCGCAGCCTGCACACGCCCCAGAAAATTCAAAGAGAGGATCGAGCAGTTGAACATCCTTGACCTGCGTATGCGAGAGCCGATTCCGATCTACCGAAGGAAGTGCCTCAAAGAAGCTCCAGTTCTTCACCTCCATCTCTCGCAATGGAGCCTGCATCGCCATATTCAGTGCCTTGTGTCCCGGGTCGGTTTTGCTCTTCACGGGGCAGATCTCGACGCAAATGTGACAGCCCGTGCAGTCCTCAGGAGCGACCTGCAGCGTATACAACTCCTGCTCCATGCCCTTCCATCTCGGCTGAACGCTCTTGAACGTCTCAGGAGCACCCGTCAGCAGCGCAGGATCGTAGACCTTCGCCCGAATCACCGCATGCGGACAGACCAGCACGCACTTCCCACACTGGATGCACAACTCCTCGTCCCAAACCGGAATCATCTGTCCGATGTTGCGCTTCTCCCACTGCGCTGTGCCCGTCGGGAACGTCCCGCCCGGAGGCAGCGCGCTCACAGGAAGCAGGTCCCCACGTCCCGCCGCCATCTCTCCCAACACGTCATGAACGAACGCCGGAGCCTCGCGAGGAAGCATCGGAAGGATATCAAACGTAGCGCTCACCGTCTCCGGCACCTTCACCTTATGCAGGTGCGCAAGCGCTGCGTCTACAGCCGCGAAGTTCTGCTGCACCACCAAGTCACCGCGTTTGCCATATGTTTTCTTGATCGCTTTTTTGATATGCTCGATCGCTTCATCGCGAGGCAGCACTCCGCTGATCGCAAAGAAGCCCGTCTGCATAATCGTATTGATCCGATTCCCCATCCCCGCTTCACGCGCCACTGCATAGCCATCGATCACATAGAACTGGAGCTTCTTTGAGATAAGCGTGGCCTGCGTCTTTCGCGGCAGATGCGACCATACCTCCTCCGGCCCATACGGCGAGTTCAGCAGGAACACTGCGCCTGGAGCTGCCGCTGTCAAAATATCCATTCGCTCCAGAAATTGAAACTGGTGGCACGCCACAAAGTTCGCCTTCGTAATCAGGTACGTCGACCGAATCGGATCTGGCCCGAAGCGAAGATGCGACGTCGTCACCGAGCCCGACTTCTTCGAGTCATACACGAAGTAGCCCTGCGCATAATTCGCCGTCTGCGATCCGATAATCTTGATCGAATTCTTGTTCGCACCCACCGTTCCATCCGAACCGAGTCCATAAAACAGCGCCCGCACCGTCCTAGGATCTTCCGTCGAAAACTCAGGATCATACTCTAGACTCGTATGCGTCACATCGTCCTGAATCCCGATCGTGAAGTGGTTCTTCGGGTTCGCTTTTTTCAGCTCGTCAAACACGCCCTTCACCATCGCTGGAGTAAATTCCTTCGACGAAAGTCCATACCGTCCACCCACCACTCGTGGATGCTGCGCAAACCGCGGCGACAAGCCGAAGCACGACTCACTCAACGCCGCGATGACATCCTGGTAGAGCGGTTCACCAAGTGCTCCCGGTTCCTTGGTCCGGTCAAGCACAGCGATCGCCTTCACCGTCTCCGGCAGTGCTGCGACAAACGCCTCAGCGGCAAACGGCCTGTAAAGACGAACCTTCAGCAACCCAAGCTTCTCCCCCTGTGCGTTGAGTTGGATGATCGCCTCCTCCGCCGCCCCCGCGCCCGAACCCATCAACACCACCACGCGCTCCGCATCCGGTGCCCCAAAATAATCGAATAACTTATACTGCCGCCCGGTCAGGTTCGCGAACTTGTCCATCGTGTTCTGAACAATCGTCGGACAAGCAAGATAGAACGGGTTACAGGCCTCGCGGGCCTGAAAAAACACATCCGGATTCTGTGCCGTACCCCGCAAAATCGGATGATCGGAATTCAACGCGCGTTCACGATGCGCCAGCACGAACTTCTCCTCGAGCATGGCCTCAATTGTCTCGTCCGAGATCGCCACCGCCTTGTTAATTTCATGCGATGTCCGAAATCCATCGAAAAAATGCATGAACGGAATGCGCGCCTCAAGCGTCGCAATATGCGAGATCAACGCCAGGTCGCCCGCCTCCTGCACCGAGTTCGACGCCAGCATCGCATACCCAGTCATCCGGCACGCCATCACGTCCGAGTGATCCCCAAAGATGGAGAGTGCATGGGTAGCAATCGCCCTCGCCGTCACATGAACCACATTGGAGGTCAACTCTCCCGCAATCTTGTAAAGATTCGGAATCATCAGAAGCAGCCCCTGCGAGGCCGTGAACGTCGTGCTAGCCGCCCCGCCCTGCAGGGCCCCATGCATCGCGCCCGCAGCCCCACCTTCACTCTGTAGTTCGGCGATCAGTGGAACTGTTCCCCAAATATTTTTCCGCCCCTCCATCTTCCACTGGTCTGCCCACTCCGCCATCGTCGAAGAGGGGGTGATAGGGTAGATGGTGATGACTTGTGCGAGCCTGTAAGCGACTGAAGCCACAGCTTCATTCCCATCAACAATTGCGATTTTTTGATCATCCATGCTTTCACCTTCAATGCTTTACTATCTTCAGCTAGTAGGCTTTGCAGCGTAGTGACGATCATCACAAGGCCATGTTTGATCCTCTGGTAACGTAATTAAAGAACGTATGACGAATCATCCTTATCTTCCTATTCTCGTGTTGTTGATCGGTGGTGCCGGCTTCGCCATCGGCCCTCTGGCTCTTGCATGGATCTGGGCCAAGAAGTTCTCGCCGCAAAAATCCGGCCCCAGCAAGAACGCCGTCTATGAGTGCGGACTGGAATCCAAAGGCGACGCTTGGATCAAATTCAAGCCTGGCTATTACCTCTACGCCATCATCTTTTTAATCTTCGATGTAGAAGCAGTGTTTCTTCTGCCCTTCGCTGTAGCGTTTGGCGGGTTCACTCCCACGCAAGCCATTGACATGCTTGTCTTCCTGCTCTTGCTCGTGGCAGGTCTGGTTTGGGCCTGCCAGAAGAAGATATTGTCCTGGATCTAACCACTGTCCAGATACACTGGATGCAGATCCGCAGCGGTAAACCGATTTCGTATTGACTTTAGAAGGCTTTGAGCAAATGGATGAACAGCTAAAGAGCGAGCTGAGACGGCAAGGCGTTGTAGCCACCTCTCTTCAGGAACTCTACAACTGGGGCCGCAAAAGCTCTCTCTGGCCGCTGAACTTCGGCCTGGCTTGCTGCGCGATCGAAATGATTGCTACCACGATGGCCCGGTATGATCTCGCGCGCTTCGGTGCCGAGGTCTTCCGTCCCTCCCCCCGCCAGGCCGATCTCATGATCGTTGCGGGTACGGTCACTAAGAAAATGGCACCACAGGTGGTTCGCCTCTATAACCAGATGCCCGAGCCTAAGTATGTAATCTCCATGGGTGCCTGTGCCATCTCCGGAGGCCCCTTTAAGCAGGGGTACAACGTGCTCAAGGGTATCGATCGCTATATCCCCGTCGACGTCTATATTCCCGGATGCCCGCCGCGACCGGAAGCCCTGATCGACGCGTTCCTCATGTTGCAGAAGAAAATCGACGAGCAATACCTGACCGGTCCAACCAGGCCGCGCCATCTGAACGCCGATATGCCCAGTGAATTTATCGTGCCGGAGTTTGGCGAGCACGACCTCGTACCCACTCAGAACCGCGACGTGTGGCAAGTCCCTCTCGTGAATATCTCAAATGCAGGCAAGAATGAATCTGGAAGCGATTAAGTCCGAAATAGAGGCGAACGTCCCCGGCTGTCGGTTGGAGATCATTCCCAACACCAGCCCATCTGCTCAGCACTCCTTGCTGGTCGATTCCGCGCACGCGTTTACCGTCGCCTCATTTCTGCGGGATGGCGCCTCCGTGCGGCTCGATTACTGTAGCAATGTCACAGGTATCGATTGGCCCCTGAAAGAAATCTCGACCAAGACGAAGGTGAAGAAGCTCGTCGATGGCGTCGAAAAAGACGTTGACGAAATCGTCAAGACCCAGACTGGCGGTTACCTCGAGGCCGTCTACCACCTCTATTCCATGGAGCAGCGACAGGGTCCCGTAATTCTCCGCATGCGCACCGAAGATCGCACCGACCGCGTCCATCTTCCTTCTCTCACTCCTCTGTGGCGTAGCGCCGACTTCCAGGAGCGTGAAGCCTTCGATCTCTTCGGCATCATCTTCGACGGCCATCCCGACCTGCGCAGGCTCCTCATGTGGGAAGGGTTTGTCGATCATCCGATGCGCCGGGATTACGTTGACCCGGACGACTACGAGTACGAGCCCACAGCCCACGATGAAGTGCTCAAGCGCGCCAAGGAACATCAGGCCGCAGAGGGAGGGCTATGAGCGTCCTGACAGAATCCACCATAGCCTTGAGCTCCGGCCCAGTCACCGATCCCGGCGCGAGCCAACTGCTCGAAGTGTCCATGGGCCCGCAGCATCCCTCCACCCACGGCGTCTTCCGCATGGATGTCTCGCTGGACGGAGAGCAGGTCGTCAAGCTCAAACCCGTCTTCGGCTACCTGCATCGCAATCACGAGAAGATTGCCGAAAATGAGAGCTACCTCGGTTGCATGCCCTACACCGACCGGCTCGACTACATCTGCTCCATCACCAACAACTGGGCCTACGCTCTCGCAGTTGAAACTCTCGCTGGCATCAAGGTGCCCGAGCGCGCAGAGTATCTTCGCGTCATCACCGGCGAACTCACCCGCCTGCAAAACCACGCCTCGCTCGTCGGCTTCCTCATGCAGGACATGGGAGCCAGCGGAACCCCTCTGATGTATGCCTTTCGCGAGCGCGAAAAAATCCTGGATCTCTTCGAAGCCCTCACCGGAGCCCGCATGATGTGCAACTACATGCGCTTCGGCGGCTGCCGCGTGGACGCCCCAGCGGGCTGGCTTCAGCAGGCACAGAAGGTCATCGACGCGTTCCCTAAATTTCTCGACGAGTTCGAAAGCCTGCTCAGGACCAACGAAATTCTGATGGCGCGCACCCAGGGTGTTGGCCGCGTCTCCAAAGAACTGGCCATCAACGCCGGCCTCACCGGCCCCATGGCCAGAGCCTCCGGCGTCAACTACGACTTACGCAAAGTCGACAGCTACGGTATCTACGATCGCTTCTCCTTCCGTGTCCCCCTCGGCGAGTTCGGAGACGTCTACGACCGCTACATGATTCGGCTGCTCGAGATGCGAGAGTCCCTCGAGATCCTCAAGCAGGCCATGCGCGAGATTCCCGCCGGCCCCATCATGGACCCGGGCACCAAGATCCGGGGCTTCCGTCCCAAAGCTGGCGAAGCCTACGGCCGCATTGAGGCTCCCAAGGGCGAGCTTGGCTTCTATCTCATCAGCGACGGCACAGGCAATCCCTATCGCTTCCGTGTTCGTCCGCCGAGCCTCATCAATCTCACGGTCCTCGAAGACATGTGCCTCGGCAGGAACGTCGCAGACATCGTTATCATTTTAGGCAGCGTGGATATCGTTTTGGGTGAGGTGGATCGTTGAGTTCCAACATGCAATACCGCGTTGATCGCTTTCAAATACGCAGTTCTGTGACTACGCCATCATCCTGTAGCATCAAGGGGTGCGGCCTATGCTAGGTCAAGGAATCCTCAAGGGTCTCGCCGAGACCGCACGCAACTTCTTCGGCAGCTATATCAACAAAGACCGCCTGACAACTGTTCAATTTCCTGAAGAGCGTCTTCCCCAGATTGAGGCAACCCGCGACTTCCCCTTCCTTGTCTACGACGGCACGGACTGGGACCAGGGAATGCGCTGCGTCTCCTGCCAGATCTGCGAAAAAGAATGTCCGCCCAAGTGCATCTACATCGTCAAGAGCGCGGACAAGAAGCCGGATGCAACAGGCAAGCCCCAGTTCTATCCCGCACGCTTCGACATCGACATCTCCGTCTGTATGAGTTGCCAGATCTGCGTCGAAGTCTGTCCCTTCGATGCCATCAAGATGGATGTCGACTTCGAACTCAGCACGACCGACCGATTCGGCGGCTTACTTTTGAACAAGCAGCAGTTGGCCAAATCGAATGAGTACTACAACAAGATTCATCCCACGGAAGCAGCAGCCGTAGATGCTGCGTTGGCCGACGAACGTGCCAAAGCCGATGCAAAGCTGCGCCAGGCCGCAGAAGCCAAGGCGGCCGCGGCTGCAGCTCCTCCTACTCCACCAGCCGAAAAGACGGTGGTCCAGTGACACACCTCATGACCAGGAACAGACCACTGAATTTGTTGCGGACGGTACGGACTTATGCCTGAAATCATTGATCAGATCTTTGTATTGCTGAAGCACTGGCTCATGGGCTATGTCCCTTCCCTGCTGAAGCCCGTAGTCTCTGCCATCCTCTCCGTCGTGCCGGTGCTCCTTGCCTTCCCACTCTTATTTGCGATCACCACGGTCCTCGAACGCAAGGGTCTCGGCAGAATGCAAAATCGTTACGGGCCCAACCGCGTCGGTCCCTTCGGCTTCCTGCAGCCCATGGCAGATGGCATAAAGTCCCTCACCAAAGAAGATATTATTCCGCGTACAGCGGACCACCTGGTACATCTGCTTGCGCCCGTAGTGATCGTCATCGCCTCGTTTCTCGTCTATGCGGTTTTGCCCATAGGCAGGAACATGGTCATCGCCAACCTGAACGCCGGTGTCCTTTTCTTCTTCGCCGTTGGTTCGATGGTCGAACTCTCCGTTTTCATGGCCGGCTGGTCAAGCCGCAGCAAATACTCCCTGCTCGGAGCCATGCGGGCGATCGCACAGATGATCAGCTACGAAATTCCTCTGGTGCTTGCATCGATCGTCGTCATCATGGCTGCTGGTTCCCTCTCAACCGTAACCATCGTGAATCTCCAGGCGACCTATACCGGAATCTTTCCCCACTGGTACGTATTTACTCCGTGGGGCCTCACCGGATTCATCATCTTCATGATCGCCGCGACAGCCGAATCCAATCGCTGTCCTTTTGATCTTCCCGAGGGAGAATCGGAGATCATTGCCGGCTACTACATCGAATACTCCGGATTCAAATTCGCCCTGTTCTTCCTCGGCGAGTACCTTGGCATGTTTGCCACGAGCGCCATGGCCATCACCCTCTTTCTGGGTGGCTGGGCAGCTCCCTTCTCGTTCCTCACCTGGATTCCGTCGTACGTCTGGTTCTTCGCTAAACTCCTGGCGCTAATCTGTGCGTTCATCTGGATTCGTGGAACGCTCCCGCGCCTTCGTATGGATCAGCTCATGAACTTTGCCTGGAAGTTCATGCTGCCCCTTTCCCTTATCAACATCTTTGCCGCTGGTGTCTGGCATTACATGCCAGCGGGTGCCTCACGTTGGCTCGTCGTGACCTTGGTCATCGCAGTTGCCTGCGTCTTGTTGAGTCGCGGACTTCGGCGCAACCAGTGGTTTCACGTACGCACCTACCGCTTTGCCAGTTGAATCTGTGACAAACATCACAAGCTTGTCGGGCTCAGTATGTTCCTCTGTATCTAACTACTTCGTAGGGTCGGATTGTTTCTAGATGACAATTTCTTTTTTCATAATCGCCGCAATCACGATCGTCGGAACCGCTGCTGCGATGAGCCTGAAGAATCTCGTGCATTGCGTGCTCTCCCTGACGCTCGGCTTGGTTGGACTAGCCCTCTTATTCCTTCTGCTCGGCGCGCAGTTCGTCGGCTTCACGCAGATTCTCGTGTACGTCGGAGCGGTTGCCATCCTCGCTGTCTTCGCCATCATGATGACCCGAAGCGCTGAGCCGATGACGAATCTGCCTCCAGCTTCCTTCCGCTTATCCGGAGTGCTCATCGCAGCCACCGTCTTCGCCGTTCTCGCCTGGGCGATCTCTTCCGCGACAAGGTCGCTGCCCTCGCAGTCCTCCCAGCCCGAGGTCTCCGTGAATCAAATCGGAGTTGCCCTGATGCATCAGTTCGTTCTTCCACTAGAAGTCATCGGCGTATTACTTACCGCAGCTCTCGTCGGTGCCGCCATCCTCGCCATGGATGAGACAGGAGCGTCACGATGAGCCCCTTATCCGGCTACCTTCTTCTGTCCGCCCTTCTCTTCTCCATCGGCCTCGCCGGAGCCTTGACGCGACGCAACGCAATCCTTGTCCTCATCGGAATCGAGTTGATGCTCAATGCTGCGAATCTTAACTTCATCGCTTTCTGGCGTTATGGCCCCAACCCCGCTGCCTTGACGGGAGTCATGTTCACTATTTTCTCCATCAGCGTTGCCGCCGCAGAAGCCGCGGTTGGTTTGAGCATCATCCTCGCCGTCTATCGGCACTCTAAATCAATAAACCTGGACGCGATGAACTCGATGAAGGGCTGAAGAACCATGCAGGATGTACTCTTGATCGAGACCACTTAAACCAGATAGGACTCCCCCTTCATCCAGGACCGAGCCCTGTCTTTCACCTGAAATTTCCTTCTGGCGTTCAATGAACTGGATCGTACGAAATCTGTGGCTGGTCCCTGTACTGCCCGTCCTGGCAGCCGGCATCAGTGCGCTCGCAAAACGCAAAAGCCGCGTTCTGGCCGCGTCCCTCGCAATCGGCTCGATGAGCTTATCGTTCCTCCTCTCAGTATGGGCGTTCGCTCATGTCCTGGCTCTTCGGAATAGCGGGCAGCCTAGCCTGCAGGTCTTCAACTTCCGCTGGTTCCAGTTTGGCAACGAATGGCTATCGCTCGGCTGGATGCTGGATCCATTAACCGCCGTCATGCTGGTGATGGTCACCTTCGTAGGCCTGCTGATTTTCATCTACAGCGTCGGCTATATGGAGCACGATGACAACTTCATGCGCTTCTTCTGCTTTCTGGCGCTGTTCGCCGGAGCGATGCTGGGCGTCATCATCTCCAACAACCTGCTCCTGCTCTTCATGTGCTGGGAGATCGTCGGCCTCACTTCCTACCTGCTGATCGGTTTCTGGTTCAGCAATCCGAAGGCGGCCGCTGCCGGCAAAAAAGCCTTCATCGTGACCCGCATCGGCGACGTTCTCTTCTTCCTGGGCATCGTCTGGCTGTATGCACAATCGGGCACGCTGCTCTTTTACGACAACGGTGCCGGCTTCCTTGAGCACTCGGCCATCAGCCATCTCCTCACACAAACGACCACGACAGGTATCTGCGTCGCGACAGGCATCGCACTGCTAATCTTCTGCGGTGCGGTCGGCAAGTCTGGCCAATTTCCATTGCATGTCTGGCTACCCGACGCCATGGAAGGCCCTACCCCCGTCAGCGCTCTCATCCACGCCGCAACCATGGTTGCCGCCGGTGTCTTTCTCGTCGCCCGCGTCTACCCGCTCATGAGCGCCCACACCGGGCTCGCAGACGTCATCACCACCTCCACCGCGCTACAGGCCGTCACCTGGGTGGGCTCATTCACCGCTCTGTTTGGAGCGGTCATCGCCGTCGCACAGTACGACATCAAACGCATCCTCGCCTACTCCACCGTCTCGCAGTTGGGCTACATGATGATGGGCCTTGGTGTCGGTGGCGTCTCCGTCGGCATGTTCCACCTGATCACCCACGCTTTCTTCAAATCACTCTTGTTCCTTGGTGCCGGCTCCGTCATTCACGGTTGCTCCGGCGAGCAGGACATCCGGAAGATGGGTGGCCTCGGAAAACTCATGCCCGTCACCTTTGTGACCTACGCCATCGGCATGCTGGCACTCTGCGGCTTCCCCTTATTCTTCTCCGGCTTCTGGAGTAAGGACGAGATCCTGCACGCCGCTCACACCTGGAACATCTCACAAGCCCCGTTTTATATGGGCGCCTTCGCCGCGCTGCTGACGGCCTTTTACATGTCGCGTCAGGTCTTCTATGTCTTCGCGGGAACATCCCGACTGGCAGAGGAACACCACGACCACGCGCACGCAGCCGATACCTCAAGCCACCACGGCTCCGGTTCACCCCATGAGAGTCCAGCTGTCATGACCGTCCCGCTCATGATTCTCTCAGCGTTCGCACTGCTGCTTGGCTTTCTTGGGACCCCAGCATGGCCATGGTTTCAATCTTTTCTCGAAGACGCTCCGGTCTCAGTAAACTTTGGCGCGTTTCTCACGGGAGGCATGCTGCCCGTCATGCTTTCATCCTCCGTGATCGTGCTGCTTGGCCTCACCCTGGGCTGGTGGTTCTTCGGCCGCAAGCCCATCGAAAGCGCCGATGCTCCCGATAACTTCGGCAAGCTTTCACCTTCCATCTTCACCGCTCTGGGCAATGCGCTTTATTTCGACGCAATCTACGGAGCAACCTTCGTCAAGCTGACGACTCTGCTGTCGAGGATCTCCGATTGGCTTGACCGTTGGGTATGGAACGGTGCCGTCCAGACCGTGACCTACACCGTCCTGGGATTCGCGCACCTGGACAATTTCCTTGATACCAACGTGGTCAACTCCGGCTTCGATGAAGGTTGCGACACGGTATCGCGCAGCGGAAAGCTTCTATCCATGCTTCAGGCGGGCCGCATCCAGGGGTATCTCAAGATTGTTGCGGGTGCCCTCGTCGTCTTCACGATATTCCTACTCTGGAAGGCCAAGATATGATCACGTTTCCGTGGATCTCTACCTTGACCATAGTGCCAGTTGTCGGTGCAATTGTTTTGCTTGCGTTCGGTAGTCGCAACAAAGTTCTTGTGCGGTGGATCGCGCTCGCCTTCAGTTTTCTTGCGCTCGTCCTGACTTTGGCTCTGTGGCATCAATTCAATCCACTTGCCGACGGATACCAGTTCCAGGAACTGCACGCCTGGATCCCAGCCCTCAACGCCGAGTACCGCGTGGGAATCGACGGCCTCGGGCTCCTGATGTTGCTCCTCACCTCGATCGTTGTTCCAATCGGCATGCTGGCTTCCTGGCAGATTCAACAACGCGTCTCTCTCTACTTCGCGCTCGTCCTCCTCCTCCAGGCCTGCTTAGTCGGTACGTTTACCGCGCTAAACTTCTTCCACTGGTTCATCTATTGGGAACTCGGCCTCATCCCTGCATTCTTCCTCATCAAGCTTTGGGGCGGCCCAAAGAGCGCAAAAGCCGCCATGCAGTTCCTCGTCTATACGATGGTCGGCAGCATCGCCATGCTGATGTCCTTTCTTGCGATCTACCTCGCAACGAAGACCTTCGACTTTACGGAACTCGCACACCTTGCACAAAGCGGAAAACTGATGCCGGCCGTCGTGAGCACCCTCGGCTGGCACCTGTTCACCCCGGCCCACACCGCGATGGTCATCTTTCTCGGCGTATTCCTCGGTTTCGCGGTCAAGGTACCCCTGATTCCCTTTCACACCTGGCTGCCATCCGCCTACTCTGAGGCTCCCACCGGGACAACGATCCTTCTCACCGGCGCCATGTCCAAGATGGGCCTCTACGGTTTCCTCCGTATCGTGCTGCCACTCTTCGGCGTCCAGATGCAGCAGGTCCTGACGCCCCTCCTGTGGCTTGCTGTAGCCACGGTCGTCCTGTCAGCGTATGCCGCGCTGGCCCAGACCGACCTCAAGCGTATCTTCGCTTATTCCTCGATCAATCACCTCGGCTACTGCATGCTTGGCATCTTCGCCGTCGTCAAGTTCACAGGAGGAGACGCTGCCCTTACCGCCCAGAAGTTTGCTGCAATGAACGGTGTCTATCTCCAGATGTTCAATCATGGACTCACCGCCGCAACAGTCTTCTGGTTCATCGCCATGCTCGAGAAACGCTCCGGCGGCCTCCGTGGCCTGAACGACTTCGGAGGTTTGCGCAAAGCCATGCCCGTCTTCACCGGCCTCATGGGCATCGCACTCTTTTCTTCCCTCGGCCTGCCCGGTCTCAACGGATTCATCGGCGAGTTCCTGATCTTCAAAGGCTCTTTCCCTCTCGTCACGTGGGCTACGGCCAGTTCCGCAATCGGACTCCTTCTTACAGCGGTCTTCATTCTCGGGGTTCTGCAGCGCGTCTTCTACGGCCCGCTCGGAGAGAAGTGGGTGCACCTCCCTGATCTAACCCTGGGCGAGCGCCTGACACTCGTACCTCTCATTGGACTTATGTTTGCTTTGGGCCTCTATCCCCAGTTCATTCTCGGTGTCGTCAACCATACCGCCATACAGATGGCGCTAAATCTGCGGAATTTTTGATTATGCTTGCTTGGACGATCTACATATCCTTTCTCGGGGCTCTGGCACTCTTCCTGCTGCCAGCTCGTAGGGCGGCTTGGGCACGCATCGTTGCTCTTCTAACGACGCTCGTCACCTTTGCGATCGCGCTAAAAGCCTTTATCGATCACAGAACCGGGGAGATGCTTCCCGTGGTCCACATACCCTGGGTACCCTCTCTCGGCATCACCTTTACCCTCAAAGCCGACGGCATCAGCCTGACCCTCCTCCTGCTCACCGGAGTCATCGGCGTTTGCGGAGTCCTCTTCTCCTGGAACATCGAAGAGCGTATCAAAGAATTCTTCGGCTTCTACCTCCTCCTCATTGGCGCGGTCTACGGAGTCTTTCTCAGCTACGATCTCTTCCTCCTCTTCGTCTTCTATGAGATCGTCGTCATCCCCAAATACTTCCTCATCGCCATCTGGGGATCGACGCGCCGGGAATACGCCGCGATGAAACTCGTCCTCTACTCCTTCATCGGCAGTGCCATGGTTCTAATCGGCCTCATTGCAGCCTACGTTGTCGCCGGCTCAAAGAGCATGTCCCTCGGAGACCTGGCAGGCTATCCCTTCCCCGCTCATTTCCAGATGTGGGCCTTCCCTCTGGTTTTTGCTGGCTTCGGAATCCTGGCCGGCCTCTGGCCCTTCCACACCTGGGCCCCCACAGGCCACGTAGCTGCGCCTACGGCGACCTCCATGTTGCTCGCCGGCGTCGTCATGAAGCTCGGAGCCTACGGCTGTCTCCGCGTCGCGATGACCCTCTTCCCTCTTGGGATGAGCTCCTGGGGCTTCCATGTTCTCGGCTTCGGCTCCTGGCGTGACGTCTTCGCGGTTCTCGGAGTTGTCGGAATCCTCTACGGTGCCCTGGTCGCCCTGGTCCAAAAGGACTTCAAATTCGTCATCGGCTACTCCAGCATCAGCCACATGGGATTCATCCTCCTCGGCCTGATGACCCTGAATCAAATCGGCATCTCGGGCGCAGTAGTTCAGATGGTCTCGCATGGTCTTCTCGCTGGACTGCTCTTCGCCGTCGTCGGACGCATGGTCTACGCTCGTACCCACACCCGCGACCTCGCAGCCCTCAGCCCGATGCATCTCAATAAGGTCATCCCCTTCGCAGCCGTCACCTTCGTCATCGCCGGCATGGCCAGCATGGGCCTGCCCGGTTTCAGCGGTTTCGTCGCCGAACTCATGATCGTCATCGGCGTCTGGCACTCCTATCCCTCGCTCATCGTCTTTGTAGGGATCGGCCTCATCGCGGGAGTCGCCTACATCTGGCGCGCCATGCAACAGGCATTCTTTACCGGCTCAAACACCGAACCCCTCCAACCAGCTCACCCCCTTCCTCCCATCACCTTCCCTGAGCGGCTGGGAGCAGCGATTCTCATCGCTGCCAGTGTGGTCGTCGGAACCTTCCCTCAGTTATTTTTGAATGTGATTCATCCAGCCTTAGATTCTCCCCTCTTTCAGGGCTTGCGTAAGGGGGGATGGTAATGAACGTGATCAACTTTGGACAACTGTTGGGCTTGGCCTGGCCCGAAATTATCGTTACCGTGACCGCGCTCCTCGTTGTGGCTGCGGATCTCCTCTTCTTCCGTAGATCCAGCATCCGCGCAAGATTTGCAGGCTCCGTCGCGATCGCATTGGTTGGCTGCGCTGCCGCCATCTTCAAGCTGGTCACATCGCCGGTCCAGCCAACGACTCTCCATGGCGTCTTCGGAGCCACCCCCCTTATCCATCTCCTACAGGTCGCCGTCCTCGCGCTGACCATCATCACCCTGCTCCTCGCCGTCAACTCAACGTTCACTGAGCACGTCAGCGAGTTCGTCCTTCTCATCCTGCTGGCCACCGTCGGCATGATGTTCCTCGTCGGCTCGCAGGACCTCCTCGTCCTCTTCATCTCGCTTGAGCTGTTGAGTCTGTCGCTCTACATTCTTGCCGGCCTGGACAAGCGTAGTCCCCGCTCCTCCGAGGCCGCCCTCAAATACTTCCTCTTCGGAGGAATGTCTGCAGCCTTCATGCTCTATGGCTTCAGTTTGCTCTACGGCTTCTCGAACTCCACCAATCTCGCAGATCTGGCCACCGCCATCCAAGGCCATCCCCTCAGTCCCATTCTCATCATTGCCATCGTCACTACCGTGGTTGGTTTTGGCTTTAAGATCGCCGCAGCGCCCTTCCACTTCTGGGCACCTGACGTCTATCAAGGCGCGCCCATTCCGAGCGCCGCCTTCATTGCCTCCGGCTCAAAAGTCGCCAGCTTCTTCATCTTCTTTCAGCTCATGGTGCTCGGCTTTGCAGGAGCCGAAGGGAGCGCCACCTGGTCCCACTTCCAGAGCGGCTGGGTCCCGGTTCTCGTCGTGGTCGCCATCGTCTCCATGGTGCTGGGTAATCTCGTCGCCATCGTGCAAAGCAGTCTAAGAAGACTGCTCGCCTACTCCGCGGTCGCCCATGCGGGCTACATGCTCCTGGCATTCGTTACCCACACACAGCAAAGTCTGGCTGCGCTTTTGTACTACATCGCAACCTATTCCCTCGCAACACTCGGAGTCTTCGGCGTCCTTGCGGTCACAGAATCCCACATAGGCAACGACAGGATTGAAGACTTAGCCGGCCTGAGCCGCCGAGCCCCATTCCTCTCCATCTGTCTCGGCGTCTTCCTTCTGTCGCTCGCAGGAATTCCTCCCCTCTCTGGCTTCTTCGCCAAGTTCCTCCTCTTCACCTCTGTGCTCGCAGCCAGCTCTGGCTCAAAGCTGCTGCTATGGCTGGTGATCCTCGCCATCGCCATGAGTGCCGTGTCGCTCTTCTACTACCTCCGCGTCCTCAAGAAGGTCTACGTCTCAGCCCCAGCCTCCGAGGCTCGACCCATTCCCTCGCCGATCCTGAGCCGCGTCGTCGTCGGACTGCTTGCCTTAGGCGTGATCCTTCTGGGCTGCGTTCCGGACTTGATCCTGACCCAGATACTCAGGGTCATCCAGGCCTCCGGTCTCTAAGAGGAACTCTCTCCATCCCTGCGATAGAGTTCTCCTTGCTCTGCACCTTCCTACCGCTAGAGAGCAACTCGCTCTCCATCGACAGTTAGTTCCCATAAACCGGGTCCACGGATGCCACCGTCCATGGCCCTGGGCCAACCGAGAACCATAAAAAAGCGGTAGTGCAGACGCTCCGCACTACCGCTCATTCATTCCTTGCCCGAAGTCCCTACTACTTCACCCCAAAGGTAAACACTGTCTCCGAGAGCATCACCTCTCCCGGCTTCAGCAGCGTCGAAGGAAACTTCGGTTCATTCGGCGAGTCCGGAAAGTGCTGCGTCTCCAGGCAGAACCCCGCATTCTTCTGATACGTCACCCCGAACTTCCCGGTCTTTGTTCCATCTAGAAAGTTCCCCGCATAAAACTGCACACCAGGCTGTGTCGTCCTAACGGTCAGCGTGCGTCCGCTCGCAGGATCATACGCCTCGGCTGCGACGTGCAACCCATTGCCCGAGCCATTCAGCACCCAGTTATGGTCATACCCACTGCCAATCTTCAGCTGCTCATTCGCGTCATTGATCCTCGCGCCAATCGCAGTCGGCTTGCGAAAATCAAACGGAGTACCCGCCACCGGAGCCAGCACACCTGTAGGAATCTGCGTTGCATCAACCGGGGTATAGCGGTCTGCGGGAATCATTAGCACCGTCCCCAGGATGTTGCCCTTCCCATCTCCCGCAAGATTAAAGTAGCTGTGATTCGTAAGGTTCACCACGGTCGGCTTGGTCGTCGTCGCAGCGTACTTAATATGCAGCGACTTGCCCACCACCGTATAGCTCACATGCACCGTGAGCGTTCCCGGAAAACCCATATCGCCATCCGGGCTCACCAGCGACATCTCCACGCCATCCGGAATCTCCTTCCCCGTCCACACCTTAGAACTAAAGCCCGCCGGGCCACCATGCAGAGCATTGCCGTGATTATTCAACGGCACATGATAGGTCTTGCCATCAATCGAAAACGTGCCCTTGGCAATCCGGTTCCCATACCGCCCTACAATCGCTCCAAAGTATGTGCTCGTATCGCCCTCATACCCAGCGACATTGTCATAACCCAGGACCACATCAGCCTTCTTGCCATTCTTGTCCGGAGCCTCAATGCTCACCACGCGAGCGCCAAAGGTCGTGATCCTCACCGTCAGGTCCGCATCGCTGACAGTAAAGATCTCCACAGCCTTACCGTCCGCGGTCTTGCCCCACGGTGCCTTGCTAACACCAGCCTGCGCCAACGAACTCATCAGCAGAACTGCCGCCCCTACCATCGCATACTTGAACTTCATCGCTTCTCCTTTAGAACCCAATCCATTTCATTCAATGTCGCCGAACGATTCTGACCCACTCGCGCTACCCTTGTCCATAAGTCGCCTTTGCGCCATGCTTTCGCAGATAGTGGCGATCCAGCAACGCCTGCGAAACCTCCGCCGCACTCGCCTTCAGCGTCAGCGTCCGATAGGCCATCTTCGCTACAGCCTCCAACACCACCGCATTGTGCGCTGCCTCCGCCGCCGTCTTGCCCCAGACAAACGGTGCATGTCCAGCCACTAAACAAGCGGGCACGGCCATCGGATCGATCGCCGGCTCACCCGTCGCTCCATCAAATCGCGCGACAATCGCCCGCCCGGTCTCATGCACATACCGCCCCTCGATCGCAGCATCACTCAGCGGAGCCGTCACCGGAACAGGCCCGTGAAAATAGTCCGCATGGGTCGTTCCAAACGCGGGAATCCCCATCCCTGCCTGCGCAAAGCTTGTCGCAAACTCCGAGTGCGTATGCACCACCGCCCCAATCCCCTCAAACTCCCTATACAGCAGCGTATGCGTATCCATATCCGACGACGGCCGCAGCGTCCCCTCAACGATCTTCCCGTTCAGGTCCGTCACCACCATATCCTCCGGCTTCAACACGTCGTAGTCCACGCCCGAAGGCTTGATCACCACCAACCCCTGCTCCCTATCCACGCCCGATGCATTGCCAAACGTGTACAGCACCAGGCCCGCCCGCACCAACTCCAGGTTGGCCTCCAGAACTTCTTCCCGCAATCTCTTCAACAACATCACAACACCTCGTTTGAATCTCTTTATTCGTCCATCATCCCGCGATCTTCGCAACCAATCTACCCGGCCTGTTCGGCCCTCACCGCAGCCGCAATCCGTCGCAACTCCGGCAGTACATCCCCCATCGCTGCCTGCTCGCTTCCGCGCAAACCAAATGCAAAATAAACCTTGCGATACAGCGCAAACAACTCGTTGTACCGAGCCACAGCAGCCCTCTCCGGCTCGTAGATCTTGAACGGCAGACACATCTTCTCCTGCGCCTCTTCAATCGTCGCGAACGCGCCCGCGGCAACCAGCGCAAAGATCCCCGACCCCAGGCTCGTCGGCACACCATCCGGCACCAGCACCGGCTTGCCCAGCACGTCCGCATACACCTGGTTCAACACAACATTATTCTGCGGAATCCCTCCCGCATTAGTCACGCGATGAACCGGAACTCCGTACTCCGCCATCCGTTCCAGAATAATCCGCGTATGAAATGCAGTCCCCTCAATCGCCGCAAACAGCTCATCCTTCGCCGTGTGGATCAGGTTCCACCCAAGCGTCATGCCGCCTAGTTCCGGATTCACGAGCACCGTGCGATCGCCATTATCCCAACTCAATCGCAGCAGCCCCGTCTGCCCCGGCTTGTATTCCGCCAGTCCCTCGGACAGCGCCTTCACATCTGTCCCCGCTCTCTTCGCAATCGCCTCAAAGATATCGCCCGTAGCCGAAAGCCCCGCCTCAATCCCCGTGAACGCAGGATGCACGCTCCCCGGTACCACGCCGCAAACCCCCGGCACCAGCCGCGTCTCGCGGCTCATCGCAATAATGCAAGTCGACGTCCCCACCACATTCACGACGTCGCCCTCACGGCAGCCCGCGCCAATCGCATCCCAATGCGCGTCGAACGCCCCCACCGGAATCGGAATTCCCGCCGGCAGGCCCATCTCCGTTGCCCATCGCTCACTCAGGTGTCCCGCAACCGCATCGGAGCTCCGATACGCCCCACCCAGCTTCTCCCGAATTCCATCGAACAGCGGATCGAGTTGCGACAAAAACTCCTGTGGAGGTAATCCTCCCCACCGCGGATTCCACATCCACTTGTGCCCCATCGCGCAGATGCTGCGGGGCACCAGCGCAGGGTCCGAGATCCCAATCAGCGTAGCCGCGACCATGTCGCAGTGTTCCAGCGCCGTAGCAAATCGCTCGCGCTTCTCCGGATTGTTCCGCAGCCAATACAGCAGCTTCGCAAATCCCCATTCATGCGAGTACACTCCGCCGCACCACTCGATCGCTTCGAGCCCAGTAGCATGCGCCAACTCTGTAATCTGTTGTGCTTCCTTGTGCGCGCGATGGTCGCACCACAGCAGGTACTCATCCAGCGGCTGCAGCTGCGCATCCACCGGAATCACGCTCGACCCCGTCGTATCCAGCGACAACGCAACGACATCCTTCGCCGTCACACCCGTCTGCTGCATCACGTCCCGAACCGCCTTCACCAGCGCGTTCATCTGGTCCTCGTGCGACTGCGTCGCAAAATCCGGGTCCTCCCTCCGCCGATGCAGAGGATATCCAGCCGACGCCGTTCCCAATCGCCCCTTCACACTGTCCAAAAGCGTGACCCGAACACTCAGAGTTCCAAAATCCACGCCAGCCACAATCGCCATACAATTCCTCTCCCAATCTCCCGCAATTCAACTCGTCGTAACGCAGCCACAGCTCAAGGCACGAAGCACCACAACTCAGCGTAAACGTTTACTACAGTGAACAATATCTACCTCCACCCTCTCTCGTCAATCGCAACTTTCATCTCGCTATCTGGATATTCCACAAGTATCCTGTTCCAATACTGCAAGGTGATCCCATCCCGTGAAACGTTCTCAGAATTCAATCGATTCCTCCACCCCGCCCAAGATCGATATCCGCAACGTTGCCGCACGCGCCCGTGTCTCCATCGCCACCGTCTCACGCACCATCAATCATGTCCCTACCGTCGACCCCGTCCTTGCGGCGCGAGTCTGGAAGGCCGTCACCGAACTCAACTACTTCCCCAACACCCAGGCCCGGGCTCTTGTCTCCGGCAAAAGTAAGCTGCTCGGCCTTATCGTCTCTGAAATCACCAACCCCTTCTTTCCCGAACTCATTCAGGAGTTCGAACAAGTCGCCGTAGCCCACGGCTATGAAATCCTGATCGGCTCCACCAACTACGAGACCTCTACCATGGAGCTCTGCGCGCGCCGCATGCTCGAGCGCAAAGTCGACGGTGTCGCCATCATGACCTTCGGCATTGAAGACTTTCTCCTCGACCGCTTTGCCGTCGACAACATCCCCGTCGTCTTCATCGACCCCGCTCCCACCCGTCCGCTCAGCAACGTCCTCGCAGTCGATTACTACGCCGGCATCTACGAAGGCGTTCAGCATCTCGCCGTCCTCGGTCATCGCAAAATCGGCTTCATCAGCGGCCCTCTGCGTCTCCGCTCCGCCGAATCCCGCAAGGCCACCTTCCTCGGCTGCCTCCACTCCGCCGGCCTCAAAGCCGAACCCGCCTGGCTCATCGAAGGCGATCACACCCTCGACGGTGGTCGCGACGCCATGCAGAAGATTCTCGCCCTACCCAAACACCCAACCGCCATCATGTGCTCCAACGACATGACCGCCATCGGCGTCCAGCACGCCCTCTTCGAAGCCAAACTCAAAGTTCCCGATGACTTCTCTCTCATCGGCTTCGACGACATCCACCTCGCCGAATACACCATCCCCCCACTCACCACCATCCGCATGTCCTGCAAAGACCTCGCCAACAAGGCCGTAGACAATCTGCTCTCTCGTCTCAAGCCGGCGGGCGCCAAACTCGAAGCCGTCAGCAAAATCAACACCCGCCTTATCGTTCGCCAGACCACCGGCTTGCCCAAGGACGCGCTCCTGGACCTCATCGACAAGCCCCGTCCTAAAACTCGTTAGACCCGCAAGGAGATCAACGCTCCACTCTCCTTGCTCAAGCCGGTTGCGTCCCCGCACGCGACGCAGCGCCATCTTTAGCAACGCTGCGGTACGTCGCCGTATACCCCAGGCTCTTCGCATACGTCAGCACCTTGTCGAACTGCAGATTAATCGTAGCCCCCGCCTTCTGCGTCACCTCATCTTCAATCGGCAGGTCGAAATCATCCGCTCCATACAGCAGCCCTTCCAGAGCCCGCTCATTTTGCGTCAAAACAGAGGTCCGAATCCGCGGAATGTTATCCAGATAAATCCGACTCAACGCCAGGTGCCGCAGATACTCTCCCGTCCCAATCTCAATCCCTCCCAGCTGGCTGCCCAGCGGAGTGAAATACGGCTTGAACGTCCAGCAAAGAAAACTCGCCAGACCGCCCGTCTCATCCTGAAACTGCCGAGTCCGTTCCAGGTGTTCAATCCGTTCCTCAATCGTCTCATCGAAGCCCACCACCATCGTCGCCGTAGACCGAAGCCCCGCCTCGATGAGAGCCCTCTGCGCCTCAAAATACTGCTTCACCGTGTACTTGAACTTACTGTGCCGACGCCGAAAATCCTCCGTAAGAATCTCCGACCCGCCTCCCGTGATCCAACGAACTCCAGCGTCCTTGAACCTCTTCGCCGTCGTCAAATAATCCAGCTTCGCATGGTCCGCCAGGTACATGAACTCTGCAATCGTCAGCGCATAAAACTCCAGCCGGTCGCCATACCTCGCCCTCACCGCCGCAAACAACTCGCAATAATATTCCAACGGCAGCGCAGGATTAAATCCCCCGTTGAACCCCACCAGGTCGCCGCCCAACTCCAGCAACTCATCGATCTTCGCAAACACCTGTGCATCGCTCAGCACATAACCGCCCTCTTGCCCGGGCAGCGTGTAGAACGCGCAATAATCGCATTGCGCCACACACACATTCGTGTAGTTGATAATCCGCATCAGCATGTACGTGCAAGCATCCGGAGCATGAAACCGCGCGCGAACCATCTGCGCCAGCTCCTTCAACTCCGCATCATCGGCATGCTTCCAAAGCCACAGCGCATCGGCCGACGTTATACGTTCCCCATGCTCAACCTTCAAACGAATCTCATTGGATACAGCCGCGTTATCGCTCACCCTTCCAGTCTATCCCCGGACGAGCTCTGTATACAGCGCGCCGTTACCCACCCAGCCGCTCGCTTCAGCTCATCAAACCATCTCCCGCAACCGGCAGCGTAAAGCTGAACACCGACCCTTCGCCCAACTGGCTCGTCACGCTCAGCGTCCCACGATGAGCTTCGATGATCGCACGGCTGATCGCCAACCCCATCCCTGTCCCCGAAGTCTGTTGCCCTGGAACGCTGGCCCGGTAAAACCGCTCAAAGATCAACGACTGTTCCGACAAATCGATACCCATTCCACGGTCCGCCACGCTCACGTTCACCATCTCTCCCTTGCGCTCCGCAGACAGGAAGATCGGTGTGCCGGCATCCGAATACTTCGTCGCATTCTCAATCAAGTTAGTAAGCACCTTCGTTATAAATTCGCGATCCGCCATCACCGGAGGAAGCTTTGGCAGGCTCACCTTCACCTCACGCCCTTCCAGCAGGCTCGAGCAATTCTCCATCGCCTGCCGCACCATCTCCTCCACCGACATCGGCGCAAACGTCATATGGACCTCCTGCGTATCCAACTGCGCCATCTCCACCGCCTCCGACACCAGCCGGTTCAGCCGGTCACTCTCCTCATCAATCACCGTCAACAACTCTCGCTGCTCTTCAGGCTCCAGCGCCTTCGGCAGCAGCAGCGTAGAAGCCGCCGCCTTGATCGCCGTCAACGGAGTTCGCAGCTCATGCGTAATCGAATCGATCATCAGCGACCGCAGCCGTTCGCTCTCCTTCGCCGCCTCTCCGCGCGACACGTCTTCCAGTGCCTGCTCCCTGTCAATCGACACCGAAATCAGCCCGCCCATCGCTTCCAACGTTTCCATCGACAGCGACACCCCGCTCATCAACAGCAGCCCGCGTGGCCGAACTCCCACCCGCAGCGGAACCCGCGCCTGAGCCCCCACCATGTCTGGTGCAGGCAGCGTCTGCGACAACTGCCTCAGCCCCACATCGTCCATCTGAATCGCCGAGCTGTCCCCCGCCATGTACCGCCGGCTTCCATCCAGCAAATAAAGCACAACAGCGTCCGCCCTCGTCACCAGCATCACCGCCGGGCTGATCGCATTCAGCAGGCTCGCAACATTCTCCGTCTGCAGCAGCTCGCGGCTCAGTCCATACAGCACCTCCAGCTCACGCTGCCGCACCCGAGCCTCCTCCGCCTCCTCTCTCGCCCTCTCTGAAAGCCGGCTCCCCACCACCGATACCGTCAGAAAAGCAAACAGCCCCAGCCAGTTCTGAGGGTCGCTGATCGTGAACGTTCCGATAGGGGGCAAAAAATAGAAGTTGTAACAAACCGTTGCGGCAATCGACGTCGCTACCGCATACCGCAAGCCCCATTTCGCAGCCAGAAACAGCACCAGCATCAGCAGCGTCAGCGCCACCGTCGTCTGGCTCACATGCAGCCAAAGGTGATATACGGCTACAATTCCGCTCAGCATCATTGCGGCAACGGACCATCGGAAAATCGATACCACGCGCTGAGAGTTCACATGGAGATACTACGACGTTGGCGGCCGACACCACACCCCGAAAAACTCCCGAGGACTGGCTGATCTCCGCCGATCCCGAGAAAACGCGTGGCCGATTCAAAGTTTTTCTCGGCTACGCTCCCGGAGTCGGCAAAACCTTCAGCATGCTCTCAGAGGGCATCCGTCGCCGCCAGCGCGGCGAAGACGTCGTCATCGGCATCGTCGAAACCCACGGCCGCAAAGCCACCGCCGAACTCGCCGCCAAACTCGAACACGTCCCCTCCCGCGAGATTGATTACAAGGGCACCCTCTTCTCCGAAATGGACGTCGACGCCATCCTCGCGCGCCATCCCCAGGTCGTCCTCATCGACGAGCCCGCCCATACCAACATCGCCGGTAGCCGCACCGCCAAGCGCTACGAAGACGTCCTCCTGCTCCTCGACGCCAACATCGACGTCCTCTCCACCCTCAACGTCCAGCACATAGAAAGCCTCACCCCGCGCATCCAGAGCCTCACCGGAATCTCCGTTCGCGAGACCGTCCCCGACTGGGTCCTCGACCGCGCCGACGAGATCGTCCTATCCGACCTCACGCCCGAAGCTCTCGCTACCCGCATGCGTCGAGGCGACATCTATCCCCTCGATCGCGCCGAGCGTGCCCTCTCCAACTTCTTTCGTCGCGGCAATCTCATCGCACTCCGCGAGATGGCTCTCCACCGCGTCACCCGCGCCGTCGACCGCACACTCGACGCCTACGTCAAGCGCAAGCAGCTAGGTCCCCACTGGGCCGTCACCGAAAAGGTAGCCGTCTGCATCAGCGCCAGTGCGCAAGCTCGCGACCTCATCGCCCGCGGTGCCCGTCTCGCCGAAGGCCTCGGAGGTGAGCTCTACGTCGTCCACGTCCAGGGCACCAAGCAGGAGTCCCCCGAACGCAAGCGAACCCTCGACGCAAGCCTCCAGTTCGCCGCCAATCTCGGTGCCCAGATCGTCCAGCTCACCGGCAGCAACATCCCCTCCACCACCGCCGCCTTCGTCACCGAGCAGCGCATCACCCAGGCCATCTTTGGCCGCACCGCGCTCCACGGCCTGCGCAAATATCTTTACTTCTTCGCCATCCAGCGCTTCATGTCAGAGGCCCCTCACGTCGACCTCCACATCATCACCCACGAGGATCGCTAATATGCGAGTCCTCTCTAAGCAGGTTCGTTAGCATGCGTATCCTCATCGTCGACGACGAGCGCCAGATCACCCGCGTCCTCCGCACCTCCCTCCAAAGCAGCGGCTACGAAGTCACCGTCGCAAACAACGGTCTCGAAGCCTTCGACCTCTTCCGCTCCGTCTCCCCCGACCTCATCATCACCGACCTCGCCATGCCCGAGATGGGAGGCATCGAGCTCACCCGCGCCATCCGCCTCATCTCTGAAGTTCCCATCATCATCCTCTCCGTCCGCGAGCAGGAGACCATGAAGGTAGCCGCACTCGACGAAGGAGCCGACGACTACGTCACCAAGCCCTTCAGCATGCCCGAACTCCTCGCCCGCGTCCGCGCCAACCTCCGCAAGACCCAGCACGACGATCCCTCCCCCGCGCAAATCACTGTCGGTGACATCTACATCGACACCTCCTCGCGCACCGTGCGAGTCGACTCCGCCGAAATCCATCTCACCCCCAAAGAGTTCGACCTCCTGCTTCTCTTCGCTAACCATCCCAACCGAGTCCTCACTCACAAGTTCCTCCTCCGCCACATCTGGGGCCCCGCCGGCGAAGAGCAGCCCGAATACCTCCGTGTCCTCGTCGGCCAACTCCGCAAAAAACTCAACCCCGCCGATAGCTCCCGCTTCATCGAAAGCGAACCCTGGATCGGCTACCGCCTGCGCAGCGAACTTACAACTTCTTAACGCATTCCCTACGGACTTCCTACCGGCCCCTCCGGTCTACTGGCCTTGGTTCAAGCAACGAGGCCCAGGAATCTCCATGCATCTCCCACGCACTCACCTCCACTCCTTCACGCGCATCGCCTTCTCGCACATCACCGTCTCACTTTCTCTCTTCCTCACCACCTTCATCGTCAACCCCGCAGCAGCCCATGCGTTAACCCCAGACATCCCCACCGTCAACATCCAAACGCCCGCCCCCACCACCTCCACACCACCCGCACTTGACCCCGGTTTCTTCCATCGCCTAGGCCGCGCCTACGTAGCCGACTGGGCAGGCAACGGCCCCGGCAGCGCCATCCCCGAGACCCGTCGCGGAACCCCAGCACCCATCGCCTCGCCACCCTTCCCCTCCTCAGACTGGCCCATCGGCGGCACCACCACCATCGGTACCGCCGACGGCCAGACCTATCCCCTCATGCAGGCCATCAACGAAAATAGATCGCAGAGCAAGATCTACGGCTGGATCGAAATCGGCGCCAACGGCTCCACCAACAACAAGTCCAACGCCAGCAAGGGCATTCCCTCCAACTTCCCCTCTGCCTACGACGAATACGCCAACACCGTCCAGCTCGATCAGGCAGCGCTCTACTTCGATCGCATCCCCAACACTACCCAGACCGACCACTTCGACTACGGCTACCGCGTCGCCCTGCTCTACGGCGTCGACTACCGCTTCACCACCGCCCACGGCCTGTTGAGTCAGCAGCTCCTAGTCAAAAACAATCAGTACGGCTTTGACCCCGTCATGTTCTACACCGAGTTCTACGTTCCCAAAGTAGCGCAGGGCCTCGACCTCCGCATCGGCCGCTACATCTCCCTCCCCGACATCGAAGCCCAGCTCGCTCCCAACAACTACACCTACTCCCACTCCATCCTCTACACCGTCGATTGCTACACCCAGACCGGCATCAACAGCACCGTCAAGCTCAACGATCACTGGACCGTGCAGGCCGGCCTCTCCGGCGGCTGCGACACCATGCCCTGGACCACCGACGCCAAGCTCACCGGCAACGCCTGCGCTCAGTACACCTGGTCCAACGGCGGCAACGCTCTCTACACCTGCGCCAACTCCATCAATGACGGCAAGTACGCCTACAATAATCTCGCCGCCTACTACGAGACCTGGTATCACCGCATCAACGCCTCCTGGCACACCGACACCGAGTTCTGGTACCAGTACGAAAAGGCCACGCCCAACATGTACTGGTTCAACGGCACCGACCCCGCCACAGGCATCCAGTACGCCAACACCGCCACCACCCCCTGGCCCGAGGCCACCTTCAACCGTCCCGGTCAGGGAGCCGTCAACCTCAACTTCGGCGCCGTCTGCAAAGATCCACGTCTCCCCGCCAGCCAGCAGCCCGCCCGCTGCTACGCCCCCGACGTCGCCATCACCAACTACATCGAGCACAACTTCTGGCACAACTCCGCCTCGCTCAACATCCGCAACGAGTGGGTCAACGACATCGTAGGCCAGCGCACCGGCACACCCGCAAAATACGAAGAGCACATGGTCGGCTTCGACTTCTGGGCCGGCTCCACCATCACCTTCCGTCCAGAACTCAGCTACACCCACGCCTACACCAGGTACGGCCTCACCGCCCTCAACATCTCTCCCGGAGCCGCCGTCGCCAACCTCGAAGGCGTCTCCCAGGGCTCGTCCCCCAACCCGCTCGGTCTCGGCAAAAATCAAGCCCTCACCATCGCCGCCGATTTTATCTGGCACTTCTGATCAACTTGGGCGACACTCATTGTCGCCCCAAAAGGAAACTATGGCAGACCTAATCTCCATCCTCACCACCATCCTTCTCGTAGCAGCCTCCCTGCTCTATGTGGCCGCCTGCGACCGCCTGAAAGGAAACCGCCGATGATCGAAAACATCATCCTGCTCCTCCTCTGCACCCTCCTGCTCGTCTACCTCGTCTACGCCCTCCTGCGTCCGGAGAAGTTCTAATGTCGCTCAATGGCTGGCTACAAATCGCTCTCTTCATCGCGCTCATCCTGCTCCTCGCCAAACCCATGGGCAGCTACATGACCCGTGTCTTCGAGCGCCGCCGCACCTGGCTCGATCCCGTCCTCGTCCCCTGCGAGCGCCTCCTCTACCGCCTCACCGGAGTCGTCCCCACCGAAGAAATGCGCTGGACGCAGTACGCCCTCACCATGCTCATCTTCAGTGCCGCAACTCTCGTCCTCACCTACGTCGTCGAGCGTCTGCAACTCCTCCTCCCGCTCAATCCGCAACACCTCGCCGCTGTCGCTCCCGACCTCGCCCTCAACACCGCAATCTCCTTCACCACCAACACCAACTGGCAGGCCTACACGCCCGAGACCACCATGAGCTATCTCACCCAGATGCTCGGCC
Organism: Granulicella sp.; assembly: GCA_027452215.1. Classification (GTDB taxonomy): domain Bacteria; phylum Acidobacteriota; class Terriglobia; order Terriglobales; family Acidobacteriaceae; genus Granulicella. Next base: position 109,789 of record DAIDGQ010000037.1, read on the forward strand.
TCGCCACCCACAACTTCTGGTCCGCCGCCGTCGGCCTCGCTCTCGCCATCGCCTTCATCCGCGGCATCGCACGCCGCGAGATGAAGACCCTCGGCAACTTCTGGGTCGACCTCACCCGCGGCACCCTCTGGATCCTTCTCCCCATCTCCGTCGTCTTCGCGCTCGCTCTCGTCTCCCAGGGAGTCATCCAAAACCTCAACCCCTACACCACCGCAACCCTCGTCGAGCCGCAGCACATCACCACCACCGGAGCCGACGGCAAGCCCATCACCACCACCGTCACCACCCAAACCATCGCCCAAGGCCCGGTCGCTTCGCAGGAAGCCATCAAGATGCTCGGCACCAACGGCGGAGGCTTCTTCAACGCCAACAGCGCGCACCCCTTCGAGAACCCAACCCCTCTCACCAACTTCCTGCAACTCCTCTCCATCTTCCTCATCCCCGCAGGACTCACCGCCACGCTCGGGCAAATGGTCGGCTCCCCACGCCACGGTTGGGCCATCCTCGCAGCCATGACCCTCCTCTGGTTCGTCGGAGTCTTCACCTGCTATTGGGCCGAGTCCCAACCCAATCCCCTCCTCCACAACATCGACCAGCAGCACTCCCTCACCCAGCCCGGCGGCAACATGGAAGGCAAGGAAGTCCGCTTCGGCATCGCCAGCTCCGCTCTCTTCGCCACCGTCACCACAGACGCCAGTTGCGGTGCCGTCAACTCCATGCACGACTCCTTCACCCCCCTCGGCGGCATGGTCCCCCTCGTCAACATCCTCCTCGGCGAAATCGTCTTCGGAGGAGTCGGAGCCGGCCTCTACGGCATGCTCGTCTTCGTCGTCATCTCCGTCTTCATCGCCGGCCTCATGGTCGGTCGAACCCCCGAGTACCTCGGCAAAAAAGTTGAATCCTACGACGTCCAGATGGCGATGCTCTACCTCCTCATCTTCCCTCTGCTCATCCTCGGATTTGCCGCCGTCACCGTCCTCATGCCCAACCTCGGCCTCAGCTCGCTCGCCAATCACGGCCCCCACGGCCTCTCTGAAATCCTTTACGCCTACGCCTCCGCCACCGGCAACAACGGCTCCGCCTTCATGGGCCTCAACGCCAACACCCACTGGTACAACTACTCACTCGGCATCGCAATGTTCGTCGGCCGCTTCATGATGATCATCCCGATGCTCGCCCTCGCCGGCAATCTCGCAGGCAAAAAAATCGTCCCCGAAACCGCCGGCACCTTCCCTGTCACTACGCCGCTCTTCACCATCCTGCTCACCTCGGTCATCGTCATCGTCGGAGCCCTCACCTTCTTCCCCGCCCTCTCACTCGGCCCCATCCTGGAGCACCTGCTCCTCCACGCCGGCAACACTTTCTAAGCCGCCGCATCACGTCTGTCTTTGCTTTTCTTTCTGTCATTCCCGCAGGGAATCTGCTTCACCGAACCAGCACCGCCGCCCACGGAGAAACCATGTCTACCGCAAGTCAAGCCAAAGGCCGCCGCTCTCTCTTCGATAAGAAGATCATCCGCCGCGCCGCCATCGACGCTCTCGTCAAGCTCTCCCCAAAGACCAGTTTGAAGAACCCCGTCATGTTCGTCGTCGAAGTAGGAAGCGTCCTCACCACCGTCCTCCTGATCCTCAACCGCTTCACCCACCACGGCCACTTCCGCTTCGATCTCCAGATCACCCTCTGGCTCTGGTTCACCCTCCTCTTCGCCAACTTCGCCGAAGCCATGGCCGAAGGCCGCGGCAAAGCCCAGGCCGACGCCCTCCGCCTCGCCAAATCCGAGACCACCGCCTACCTCGTCTCAAAGTCCGGAGCCATCGAAGAGATCCCCAGCTCCCAACTCCGCGCCGACGACATCGTCCGCGTCATCGCCGGCCAGATGATCCCCGGCGACGGCGAAGTCATCGAAGGCGTAGCCTCCGTCGACGAGTCCGCCATCACCGGCGAATCCGCTCCCGTCATCCGCGAAGCCGGCGGCGACCGTTCCGCCGTCACTGGTGGCACCCGCGTCCTCTCCGACCAGATCACCGTCCGCATCACCTCCAACCCCGGCGAAACCTTCCTCGACCGCATGATCGCCCTCGTCGAAGGTGCCGAGCGCCAGAAGACCCCCAACGAGATCGCCCTCAACATCCTCCTCGCCGGACTCACCATCATCTTCCTGCTCGCCGTCGTCACCCTGCAGCCCTTCGCGATCTACGCCGGCGCACCCCAAACCGTCTTCGTCCTCATCTCTCTGCTGGTCTGCTTGATCCCCACCACCATCGGAGGTCTACTCTCCGCCATCGGCATCGCTGGCATGGACCGCCTCGTCCAGCACAATGTCCTCGCCACCTCCGGCCGCGCCGTCGAAGCAGCAGGCGACGTCAACACCCTCCTCCTCGACAAGACCGGCACCATCACCATCGGCAACCGCCAGGCCTCCGAATTCGTCACCGCCCCCGGCGTCTCCAACGACCAGTTAGCCGACGCCGCACAACTCTCCTCCCTCGCCGACGAAACCCCCGAAGGCCGCTCCATCGTCGTCCTCGCCAAGCAGCAGTACGGCCTCCGCGGCCGCGAGCTCGCACACCTCAACGCCGAATTCATTCCCTTCTCCGCCACCACCCGCATGTCCGGCATCGAAGTCGACGCCATCGGCCAAGCGACTCCAGCACGCAGCATCCGCAAAGGCGCCGTCGACGCCATCGCCGCCTACCTCCTCGCGCACGGCTCCAAACTCCCCGACGCCGTCCGCGACTCCGTCGACACCATCTCCCGCTCCGGAGGCACGCCCCTCGTCGTCACCGAAAACGGCCGAGCCCTCGGCGTCATCCATCTCAAAGACGTCGTCAAGGGCGGCATGCGCGAGCGTTTCGATCAACTCCGCGCCATGGGCATTCGCACCGTCATGATCACCGGCGACAACCCTCTCACCGCCGCCGCCATCGCCCGCGAAGCCGGAGTCGACGACTTCCTCGCCGAAGCCAAACCCAAAGACAAGATGGACCTCATCAAGCGAGAGCAAGCCGATGGCAAGCTCGTCGCCATGACCGGCGACGGCACCAACGACGCCCCCGCCCTCGCCCAGGCCGACGTAGGAGTCGCCATGAACTCCGGCACCCAGGCCGCCAAGGAAGCCGGCAACATGGTCGACCTCGACTCCAACCCCACCAAGCTCATCGAGATCGTCGCCATCGGCAAGCAGCTCCTCATGACCCGCGGCGCCCTCACCACCTTCTCCATCGCCAACGACATCGCAAAATACTTCGCCATCATTCCCGCCATGTTCGCAGGCGTCTTCCCCGTCCTCAACAAGCTCAACATCATGCACCTCCACAACCCCGAGTCCGCCATCCTCTCGGCCGTCATCTTCAACGCCCTCATCATCGTCGCCCTCATCCCTCTCGCCCTCCGAGGAGTCAGCTACCGCCCCATGTCCGCCGCAGCCCTCCTCCAACGCAACCTCCTCGTCTACGGCCTCGGCGGCATCATCGCCCCCTTCGCCGGCATCAAGCTAATCGATATGCTCATCACCACCCTGCACCTGGCCTAATCACCGATCCATTGCATAGCTGTTGCTCTTGCTTTTGTCCTTGCACTTGCCTTTCTTACTGTCATTCCCGAAGGGAATTTGCTGTAGCACTTGCACTTGCTTTACCGGCTGTCATTCCGCAGCAAGGCGGAGGAATCTGCTTCTAACACCAGCTAACGCACCACCGAGGACCACCATGAAAAAGACAATCATCACCGCCACCCTCTACACCCTCATCACCGCGATCCTCCTCGGCATCGGCTACCCTCTCGCCATCACCGGCCTCGCCCACATCTTCTTCCCCAAACAAGCCGACGGCGAGCTCATCACCCGCAACGGCGCCGTCATCGGCTCGCACCTCATCGGCCAATCCTTCACCGGCACCACCTACTTCCACAGCCGTCCCTCCGCCGCAGGCACAGGCTACGACGCCGGCTCCTCCTCCGGCTCCAACCTCGCCCCCACCAGCAAATCCCTCATCGACCGCACCACAGCCAGCACCGTCACCGAGCAGACCGGAACCGCCCCCGTCCCCGTAGACCTAGTCACCGCCTCCGCCTCCGGCCTCGACCCCGACATCACCCCAGCCGCGGCGCTCTACCAAATCCCTCGCATCGCCCGCGAGCGCCACCTCTCCGAACCCGCCCTCACCGCCCTCGTCGCCGCCCACACCACTCCCCGCCAGTTCGGCCTCCTCGGCGAGCCTCGCGTCAACGTCCTCGACCTCAATCTCGCCCTCGACAACCTCCCCACCCATTGAGCACATCCCAGTGGTAGTTCCGCATGAAGCCCCAGGCAAGGGAGCCGTCCATGCAAGAAGACCAAATCCGAGCCATCCTGGACGCGCATTGGCAAGCCTCCGCAGCCGGAGACGCCAACGCCGAACACGACATCTACGATGACCACGTCCTCTGCGACTACCCTCAGTCCGGCGAACGAATCGTCGGACGAAACAACCTGCAGGCATTGCGAAGTCATCATCCCGGCAAGCCATCAGGGTTCAACGTCAGACGAATTCTCGGAGCCGGCGACCTCTGGATTACGGAGTACATCATCACCTACCAGGGGCGTCCCACCTACACCGTCAGCATCATGGAATTCCACAACGGCAAAGTTGTCCACGAGACCCAGTATTTTGCAGATCCCTTCGACGCTCCCTCCTGGCGAAGACAGTGGGTTCAACAACCCACATGACGCCCGTCGCCCTTCGTCCGTGCAGGACCTGTCAAGCCCCTCCACTCCCCCGAAACGGCCAAACCCCCTGTCCCTATTGGCGATAAATCTTCCGAAAAGCTGGCATAGTTACCCCACCCAACTTGTTAAACTGGAAGTAGAGATCCGAACTCCAGCCTGCCTCGGCAAAAGCCGCTACCGCTTTCACATTTAGGCCCCTAACTCCAACCGAAAGAATAATATACGCGTAACCGCTTTAGAATGAGCCGGTTGAAAGCAGCCTTCACTCATCAACCTGCACATTCCAAACGACTTCACTACGCAAAAGTGAAAGCAGGGGGGAGGGGGGTACCCGACCTTCACTCTCGCCGCTCCCCACCCGACGCCAACCGAAAGGCGATCACCATCGCCGGCACCAGATACGCAAACGAACCCACCACCCACATCACCATCGCTCCAAGCACCTGATCATCCACCACCGGAATATGAAACGGATTCGGGTGCTCAACATAAAAGGGATACACCGGCCGATCGCAGAACGCCAGAAACGCAGACAGCAGCGTCATCACCAGGTCCGCCAGCGCCAGGTAGACCAGCGCAAACCAGTCATCGCGTCGGCCCTTCGCCGGCCACGGCCGCAGAATGTACCACCAGAACAGCAGCGACGTAAGCAGGAAGCACATATGCTCCACCCCATGCCACGTCTCGTTCTCAAGCGCCAGGTCATACGCCGCCGGTGCATGCCAGCCGAGATACGCCACGTTCATCGCCAGCCACGCCACCGCAGGCGTCACCAGCCATTGCCCCAGTCGTCGTAACCCTGACACACGCAGCAGAGGTCCCACGACCCACCGCACCACTGGCTCCGGCAACCCACGCAGCAGGGGAACCACCGGAAGCCCATACAGCAGCAGCATCGGAATCGCCGACATCAGCAGCAGATGCTCCACCATGTGAGCCGTCAGCAGCACATCCGCAAACCCATCCATCGGCGACGCAACCGCCGCCCACAACAGCACCAACCCACCCACAAACGACATCAGCCGAACATCCGTAAACTGTGACTTCCTCGTCCTCCGGATCGCCAACCAACCACGCACATACACCGCGGCCGTCACCACCACCGCCACCGTCAGCCAGATCGGCAGCGTCCAGTCCGCAAAGATTCCCTCCACAGCTCCAGACATACGCTACGGCTTCTGACCCGAAGCCGCATTCGTATCCTTAGCCGCAGCCGAACTCCTAGCCGCATGGAAGCCACTCGTCTGCGTCAGCGAGCGTGACGCATCCACCGCAGGCTCCAGGTCATTCCCACGCAACGTCATCAGGAAGCTCACCAGCGCCTTCGTCTCCGAAGGATTCAGAGCATTCCCATACGCCGGCATGTTCCCTCCGCCCTGCAGCACCTGTCGCACGATCTGGTCTTCCGTCAAACTGCTCGCCACCGAATCCAGCGTCGGCCCTCGCAATCCACCAACGCCATCCAACGCATGGCAGTTGCGACACTGCTTGTTCTGCAGCACAATCGCACCCTCTCGCTCCAGCGGTGTTCGGTCATGCAGATACTTCGGAGGAATTGGATTGCTCGTCCACGCATCCATAATCGGGCTCCACGGCGTATACGTCCCCAGCCGCGTAAAGATCCCCAGCGTCACCGCAATCACCGACACCATCAGCACAGCCACCGGACGCCGCGCCCAATGCCTCTCCCCTTCACTCGCAAGCAGCGGCAACAGCAGCAGTCCCGCAATCCCCAGCACCGGAGCGACCATCAGCACGGGAGTCTCCAGCGACGGAGGCAGAAACGCCAGCACCGCATAGATCCACAGGAACGCAAAGTCCGGCTTCGGAGCCGTCTGAATGATCGTCGGATCAGGAGGCCCACCCGGCCCAAACGGTCCAAAGAAAAACGCGCAGGCCATCACTGCAAACAGGATCGCTGCAGCAAACACCGCGTCCTTCCAAGCCGCATCCGGAACAAACGGAATTCCTGTCCTCTGCGTAAGCTCGTGATACTCCTTCTCATACGTCGACTTCCGTACCAGCCGTCCCGGCATCGGCCAATCGCTCACGCCATGCCGAAGCACCATCCACACATGCATCCCAACTCCAGCCAGCAGCAGCCCTGGAATCACGAACACATGCAGCGTAAAGAATCGCGACAGCGTGGCTCCGCCGATGATCGCTCCACCCAGAATCAGATGCACCAGCGATGCCCCTATATAAGGCACGCGACTGGCAATCGACGCCCCAATCCCCAGTCCCCAGTAAGCGTCCTGGTCGAACCGCATCACCTGTCCCGTGAACGCCATGCCCAGCGTCAGCAGCAGCAGCACCACGCCGACAATCCAGGTCAGCTCGCGAGGAAACTTGTACGACCCAAACAGAAACACCTGCACCATGTGAATCAGCACGATGGCGATCATAAAGTCCGATCCCCATCCATGCAGCGCCCGCAGATACCACCCCAAAGCGACGTTGTGATTCAACACATTCAGGCTCGTCCACGCCTCATTCGCCGACGGGCTATACACCAGCGCCAGCAAAATCCCCGTCATCACCTGCAGGATCAACAGCACCGTCGCAGCGCTGCCAAACACATACCACCAGCTCGCGTTGTTCGCCGGAGTAGGATGTGCCGCAGCATCGGCCATCGGCCTCAGCAGCCCCAGCCGATGCTCAAGCCACTCATATCCCTTGCGCCCCGCAGTCGTCACGCTCTCCTTCATGCTCCCCATGACGTCGACCTCGTCTCATCGGCGGCAGGCCTGATCTGGACCAGCGGCTTCCCCTTACACGAAGCCTCCGTTGACAGCGTCGGCATATCGCCCGCATGGATCACCAGCGAGTTCCCTGCAATCTTGTATCGGTACTCAAACAGCCCACGCTCCGGAGGTCCCGACGCTCGTCTACCGTCCTCGTAATATGCTCCCCCGTGGCAAGGACACATAAACAGCTTCGACTCCGCAAACCACCGCACCGGGCAACCAAGATGCGCGCAGTTGATCGCGAACACTTGAAATTGCTGATCCGAAACTCTACGCACCCAGCACGACACCTTGGCCGTCTCTCCGTCATCAAAGCTCGCCACCGGGCTCCGATACTCAGCCAGCCTTGTCTCTCCCACCGGAAAACTGCTCAGGTCGCCTATCGGAATCCACGACCCAACGCTGGCGCGCTTCTTCATCGCGGGTCCGAGCAGATATCCAATCAATGGCACCGCCAGCACCGCTCCCACCAGGGCATTCAGTCCGACCGCAAGCTTGAACAGGAACACCCTGCGAGTATGGGCTGCAGCCTTGGCCTCGGGAGCCAGGTCATTGTTGCTAGATTCTCCGGGATACTTCAAAAACTCACTCATACATTTCTCCGCACGCTCAACACAAACGACTCACGACAAACTATGGATGTTGGTAAGGCTGTCCCGGCGCCGCAATCCGATGCGACGCCAGCCACGCAACTACGTCGGTGATCTCCTGGTCCGACATCGGTCGCGCTCCGGTTCCAGCAATATCCGATCGCCAATCCGGCATCCCCTCCTGCGGCTGCCCCGCGATAATCAAACTCCGCAGTCCCTGATCACTGATCAACGCGAGATATGCAGGATCCACAAGTGACCCGGTATGAACTTTGCCGCTGCTCACACCACTTCCATCCGCACCATGGCAACTCGCGCAGAACGTCCCAAACGCCTTCTCTCCCTGCGCCGAATCCCCCGTCGAACTACTCGCATATGCCGGCGCCGTCTGTACGCCCAACACATCCTTCCGGCTCCACTCCGATTCCATTCCCTGCGCCAGCACCGCAATCTGTTCATCGGTCAACATCCCGCCGTGGCTTCGCGCGAATCCCGGCATCAACGTTCCAGCGACACCATTCGCCGTTATCATCCGAATCCGATCAACTCCCGCCACAGCGAGGTACACCGGATTCGCAAGCGAAATTGCCGCTCCCTCCTTGCCATTCTCTCCATGGCAGGCCGCACAGTTCTCTTTGTAGAGCACCGCAAACTTCAACACCTGCGTCGGTCTCTCGGCCTCAGGCCCCGGCTTTCCCGGAACAACCTTACATCCCGCGCACATCACAACGACTGCGCAGGCCATCATCGAAATACTTCCCCTATGACGCTTCATCGCGAAGTATCCTCGTGATCTGAATCTGTCGGCTCTTCCTCAACCAACTCCTCCACATTGCTATGCAGGCCAGCACGCACTGCAAACGGCAGCGCCTGAAACTGAGGAGTCCGCACCTTGGCCTGCAGGTTCACTACAAATCCGCACACCAGTCCGAACGCAATCTGCGACACCACAAACCAGAACCAATCAATCCGCTCATTCAGAATCGGGCTCACAATATTCAGCGCCGAATGCAAGATACCCGTGAACAGCAGCGGCACAATGAATCCCGCAGTCACAATCGGATACTTCGGGAACATCGGCAACATCGCTCCATACAACAGCCCGACCAGCAACGACGTCAGTCCATGAATCACAATCGCTGCCAGCAATCCCTGTAGATGAAACTCTCCGAGAAACGCATTACTCGCTCCAGCCCAACTCACAAATCCGCCCGCCGCAAGCAGGTTCACCGCGTACCAGAAGCTGTGGTACTTCACCAGGCTGAAGATCCCCGCCGGTACCGTCATCGCAAGGCCGCCCGCGATGCCGCCCTTGATCCCCGTAATAATCTGAAACGTCTCGACCGGGATGATCTTGCGATGCATCGGCCCCTTCGGAAGCCGCGCAGCGAGGGTCCGGTTGCTTGTAACGGTCACCTCCTCGGTGCGAACTTCAACCTCTTCGTGCACCTCATGCGGAAGCACCTGCCGAAACCACCCAACCGTCCCCGCAAACGCGAGCAGTCCTCCCAGAATGCTGACCGCAACATCCGTCACCATCCCCATCAGCACCAGGCTCAGGCCAAGAGCCAGCACCATTGGCCACGCCGTCGGCGCCGGAAGCTGCAGCCCATGTTCTTCTTGCGCGTGATTGCTGTGCACAGTATCTCCTTCTTGGCTCATCGGCCCAACACATACACAACCAGAAACACCACAACCCAGACCGCATCCACGAAGTGCCAGTACAACGACAGCACCTCAAGCTTTTCGCTATGCTCATGGGTCATCGCACCATTCAACGAGAACACCAGCGCCAGCATCAGCATGATCAGTCCGACAATCACATGTGTCGCATGCAATCCCACCAGCGAATAAAACGTAGTCCCAAACAAGTTCGTCTGAATCGTCAGCCCGTCGTGATAGATAAGTTCGTACCACTCGCGACCCGTTCCAGCCAGAAAGATCCCTCCCAGCAGCACCGTGGCCGCCAGCCAAAGCGAGCACAGATTTCTCTTGCTTTGCCGCAACGCAGAAACGGCCGCATGCACCGTCAGGCTGCTCGATAGCAGGCAAATCGTAGTGAATACCGGCAGCGTGAGCACATCCTTCGGCGTCGGCCCACTCACGCTCTTGCCGATATAGAACACATACGCCACCACGAAGATGATGAAGATCGAGGCCTCTGCCGCAATCAGGCACACCATCCCCACTACGCCGCGAGAGGGCAACTCCCATCCTTCATTCGGACTATTCGGAATCACAGCAGCTTCAATCACGGTCTCTCCTCGCCCCCAGGTTTTTCAGTCGTCTCGTAGTGGCTGTCAGGATCTTCTGGATGCTTCAAATCCCATAGCGGACGTCGGCTCGCAACACTTGGAATCTTCGCGAAGTTATAGGTTGCCGGTGGCGAGGTCGTCGACCACTCCAGCGTCCACGCATCCCACGGATCCGCTCCCGCCACCTCCCCTTTGAAGTAAGACCACACCATGTTGTACACAAACAGCAGCGTTGCAATCGTTTGAAAAATAGCTCCGCTCGAGACAACCATGTTCCAGATCATCCAGCCTCTGTCCGCCTCGTAGGTGTAAATCCGTCGCGGCATCCCCAGCAGCCCCGGCACGTGCATAAAGTCGAACGTCAGATGAAATCCAATCAGGAACAGCCAGAAGTGCCACTTCCCCATCGTCTCGCTCAACATGCGTCCGCTCATCTTCGGATACCAGTAATAGAACGCCGAAAACAGCATGAACAAAATCGCACCCACCAATACGTAGTGGAAGTGCGCCACAACGAAGTACGATCCCGTCAACTGCCAGTCAAACGGCGCGACCGACAGCATGATCCCCGTCAGTCCGGCAATCAGAAATTGAAACAGGAAGCCGACCGCGAACATCATCGACACCGTAAATCGAATCTTTCCGCCCCAAAGCGTCGCCAGCCAATTGAAAATCTTGATTCCCGTTGGAACCGAGACAGCCATCGTAGCCAGCACAAAAAAAGTGTTGGCCCCCGGGCCCATTCCAACCGCGAACATGTGATGCGCCCACACGCTCAGGCTGATGAAGCCAATCCCTACCGAAGCCGCGACCATCGCCGGATATCCAAAGATCGCCTTGCGCGAAAAAACCGGAATGATCTCATTGGCAAATGCAAACGCCGGCAGGATGAGGATGTACACCTCCGGATGTCCGAAGATCCAGAAGAAGTGCATCCACAACACTGCAGATCCACCCGCCTGCGTATCGAAAAAATGCGATCCCAGATAGCGGTCGAGCATCAACATGATCTGCGCCGCAGTAAGAGGACTCACAGCAACGAACACCATGCAAGACGTAACCAGGTACAGCCACACCAGCAGTGGCAAACGGCTCATCTTCATTCCTGGGCAGCGCATGCAAATCGCGGTCGCCACAATATTCAGCGATGTCCCGATCGTCCCAATGCCCGTCAGCAGCAGCGACAGCGTCCAGTAGTCCGTGCTATGGCCCGGGGAAAATACCTGCGCTGTTAGGGGAGCATACGCAAACCAGCCAACATCCGGTGCGCTTCCCGCCCCATAGAGTCCGCTCCCGCCGAAGTAGCTGAAATACAGCAGCAAGCCACCAAAGGCCGAGATCCAGAAGCTGAAGGCATTCAGCCTGGGAAACGCCATGTCCCTCGCCCCAATCATCAGAGGGATAAGGTAGTTCCCAAATCCAAACAAAATCGGCATACCAACGAAGAACACCATCGTCGTTCCATGCATCGTGAACAGCCGGTTGAATACCTGCGGCGACACGAAATGATTGTTCGGAACCGCCAGTTGAACCCGCATCAACAATGCCTCAAACCCGGCCACCACCAGAAAAAATAAAGCGTACCCGATATACATCAGGCCAATCTTCTTGTGGTCAACCGTCGTTACCCAGTCATGCAGAACCTCAAGCCAGCGACGTTGCGGGGCCTTCTCCACGGTGAGATCGAGTACTTCCGTTACAGGCGTTTGTGTGGCCATCGTGTTCCTTCCTTGACGCTCTACTTCAGCGTGGTCAGGTACGCTGTGACAGCATCAAGATCATGGCTGTCAAGGTGCATCGGAGGCATCAGCGCCCCCGGTTTAAAGTTCTCTGGGTTATCCACAAAGCTGCGTATGTTGGCCGCGGTATTTGGCACAGCTCCCGACGCGATCGTGTCACGGCTGGCCACATGCGTCAGATCAGGCCCGAACCGGCCCGTGGCCACCGTGCCTCGAATCGTGTGGCAGCTAATGCAGGCGTTGTGCTCAAATACCGCTCGCCCCTCCGCCACCCTCGAGTCCTCCACCGCCGGTTGCCGCTGATGCGCAACCCACGCGTCAAACGCCGCCGGCGTGTCGACGTAAACGCGTATCAGCATCTTCGCGTGCTGGACGCCACAATATTGCGCGCACTGTCCCAGGTACAGCCCCGTCTCCTGCGGATCGATCCACATCGTATTCACCCGGTTCGGTATCACGTCGGTCTTCCCCGCAAGCCGAGGTACCCAGAAGCTATGGTCCGTATCCGCCGACGACATCGTCAGGTAGGTCGGCAACATGTGTTTCGGATCGCTCACCGGAACATGCAGCTCATTCGCCGTCACCACTCCCAGCGCCGGATAGCTGTACTCCCACCAGAACTGATGCCCGATCACCGTCACGTCCAAAGCATCCGCAGGCTTCGGTGCATGCTCCGTCGTATAAATCACTCGCGCCGTTGCCAGAAACAGCATCACCACAATCAGGATCGGAATCACCGTCCAGGCCAACTCAATCTGATTGCTTCCGTAGATCTGAGGAGGCTCTTGCTCGGTCACACCGTCTGCCGCCCGAGAGCGATAGCGCACCAGAACATACAGCAGTATGCCTGCCACCAGCACAAAGATCGCGCCCGTAATCCATAGCACCAGCATCGACAATCCAAAGACGGAGTGTGCCGGTGTCCCAACAGGGGCAAAGATATTGGTCGGGTTATCGCCGAACGCCGTCGATACGATGACGGCAAGGTCGTACAAGCCATGACACGCGAACATCTGTCTCCAGAGAACACACTACTCAGGCATCTGCAGTCTCCTGCAGTGCAGTTAGTCGTTCAATAAATAATCTGTACTACAGTGCGCAGCTTGGCAGGCTGCTCGCGCATGAATCTATACGATAGTACAACGTCCGATTGGGTGCCACGCGCATTGCGATACAAATATCGTTTATCGTTCGATTAGCGGGGAGAGCTGCACAGCGCACTCTTCATTCCCTTCTTCCCCGCATGCCATCAAAATTCGCACCATTCAATCTCCCCCAGGACCTTTCCTTGCGCCCGAAGCTTCGCTCCTCGCTGACATCCGCAAGCAGCAACAGACACCCCGAAAATCTCTCGATCTGATAGAATTGAAAAGTTGTTGCGATAGAAGGTTTGAAGTCTCACCAGACGAAAACCGTCTCCATCGTCTTTACACACATCAAGCAGGAACATACGAAACAGATGAGAGTCTCGCATCGCCCTTCCTCCTTGATCTGATGTAAACTGCAGAAGATACATCTGGGGACGTAGCTCAGTTGGTTAGAGCGCTGCCCTGTCACGGCAGAGGTCGCGGGTTCGAGCCCCGTCGTCCCCGCCATACACTCCAAGAGACTTACGGAGCATATGGCACCACAGTGACAATCGAATCCGGGATCGATATCGGTGCATAAGCGCCTCATCGAGCGAACGGAGGGTGTGAGTCACCACCCGTCGTCCCTAGATGCAATACCCCATCCTTACAATCTGCCTCTTCGCTGCTCTCACCCAGGTTCACCGTGGATAAAGACATCCAGAATGATCCTATTGCTCGCGTGCAATAAGAGTTCCTATACTGGCGGCTCCTGGACCGGATTGTCGCGCCCCCGAGGAATCCGGCTACTGCCGCGGCCTCACCTATTGACTTCATTGAGTTCGTCATCGTGAAGTCTCCTGGTTCAGATTCTGCTCCCTTCCCGAGTCAGCCACGGTTGGTTCATATACCGCACCATGGTGGCCGGAGACGAACGGTACAGAACGCCCCCTGATATTTATTTTGCCCATCCCGCGTAACCTTTCCCTATTGGCAGCATCGTGATGAATAGTGGTCGAAACGATGCAAATGAAGTCGAGCCGAAGCCGGAAGGTGGTTCTTTGGAACCTATCCCCAGTCTGAGTTCTGTCATCTCTCGGGAAGAAGAGATCATCGCCCGCACATCCTAGGGCGAGAAGACATGTTTCCATGACATCATCCGCCCGTATGCCCGGATGATGTTCGCCTCGGCCTTGGCTGTCTTGCGGAACCCGGCTGTGCTGCTGGATAGTGTGTGTAAGGTGCTCGTCATCTCCGGCGACGAGCAGACATTCGACCTCCCCATGCGATACGAGCAGAGACTGCATTCGTTCCTTGATAGCCACCTCTGACTGCCTTGGAGCTAACAACCAGCCTTCGACTGCAATGCGCAGTGTGTTCGTGAGGATATCCTTATCGTAACCACGAAGGAGTTCAACATACGCACACCTGTGCAAGGGCATCCAGACTTGTCGATTGGATAGTTCGTCACGTAGAACCACACGAGAGGCTCAAAACGTATGAGTGAAACTCCCACCGCGAGTGGCCCAACATTGATCGCCGAATCCAAGCCACTAAAGAAGGACGCAGACTACGTCTTCTATGAACTCACGCGGAGCATCTGCCCCGAGTGTCGCAAGGTCATCGACGCCAAAATCCTACTGCGCGACAACAAGGTCTACATGTCGAAGCGCTGCCCAGACCACGGCCCCTTCGAGGCGCTCGTCTACGGCGACGCTGAAATGTACATGGCCTTCAGCAAGTACAACAAGCCCGGCACGATTCCTCTTGCCTTCGGCTCCGAGATCAATGACGGCTGCCCGCTCGATTGCGGCCTCTGCCCCGACCACCAACAGCACGCCTGCCTCGGCATCATCGAGGTCAACAGCAACTGCAACATGAACTGCCCCCTCTGCTTTGCCTCTGCCCGTCCAGGCTTCAGCCTCACAATGGAAGAAGTAGAAGCCATCCTCGACGACTTCATCCGCACCGAAGGCTCTCCCGAAGTCATCCAGTTCTCCGGCGGCGAGCCCACCATTCATCCGCAGATCCTGGACTTCGTTCGCGCCGCTAAGGACCGCGGCATTCCGTTCACCATGATCAACACCAACGGCAAGCGCATCGCCCACGACGATCGCTTCCTCGCCGATCTCAATGAAGTCCGCCCCTCCCTCTACTTCCAGTTTGACGGCTTCGACTCCGAGACCTATCGCATCATTCGCGGCGAGCCCGATATCCTTGCCGAAAAACTTCTCGCTCTCGATCGGCTTGCTGCCATAGGCCTTAACGTCACCCTCGTCCCAGCAATCGAACGTGGAGTCAACGAGCACGAGATCGGAAGAATCATCGACTTCGCCATCAAGCACCCAGCAGTGCGCGGCATCAACTTCCAGCCGGCCTTTCACGCTGGTCGTCACATGAAGCACGATCCCATGCAGCGCATCACCATCCCCGACATCGTCAAGATGATCGAAGAGCAGACCGAAAAGAAGTTCATCGTCTCTGATTTCATCCCTGTTCCCTGCTGCTTCCCCACCTGCAACTCCGTCACCTACGCCTTCATCGACGGCGACAACGTCACGCCCCTTTCACGCATCGTCAATGTATACGAGTACCTCGACTACATCACCAATCGCGTCATGCCCGACTTCAGCCTCGAGATCAAGAAGGCGCTCGAAGGTCTCTGGTCCTCCTCCTCCGTCTCCGGCTCGCAAAAATCCGCCGAGCAATTCTCCGTCTCCTGTCAGGCGTGTGGTCTTCCGGAGAGCCTCACCGTCGGTGACATCGCACAGAACATGCTGATGATCATGCTCACCGACTTCATGGACCCCTGGACCTTCAATCAAAAGAACCTGATGAAGTGTTGCAAGGAATTCCTCCTCCCCGGAGGCAAGCAGGTTCCGTTCTGTTCCTACAACACCATCGGCTACCGCGAGCAGGCGCGCACACAACTGGACGCAATGGAGCCCGAACGTCGTCGCGCCAAACGTGAAGGCACTCCCTACGTGCCACAACCCGTGAACTTCGATATGAGCCATCGGTCGGATCCACAACTCACCGCGATCGAGACCGGAACATCTCATGAATGAACCGACAAACCAGGCGTCTCCCTCCGTGAAGCAGTGTTGCGCAATGGCTTATGGAAGCGACGCCGCCCGCTTTCTCCTTGGCGATAGCTTTCATCCAGGCGGCGTCGAACTGACCATCGAATTGGCTGGCAAGCTGAATCTCACTCCTGGTTCGATCCTGCTCGACGTGGCCTCCGGTAAAGGCACAAGCGCCTTCGCCGTCGCAGAACGGTTCGGCTGCCGCGTCATCGGTGTCGACCTGAGCGAAGCAAACATTGTCGATGCAAACACCGAGGCGGCTAAACGCGGCCTCAGCGATCGCGTTCAATTCCAACTTGCCGATGCCGAGCAGTTGCCCTTTCCACCAGCACACTTCGATGCCATCCTTTGCGAGTGCGCCTTCTGTACCTTTCCCGACAAGGCCAAGGCTGCATCGGAGTTCGCGAAAGTATTGCGCCCCGGAGGCAGGATAGGCATTAGCGACCTGACGCGAGTAGCCGCCCCCTTGCCGCAGTTGGATGGTCTTCTCGCATGGATCGCCTGTATCGGCGATGCCCAGCCTCTTGAAAGCTACGCCGCCTGGCTCGCGGGTGCTGGGTTCACGATTATCACGGGTGACGAGCGCAACCACTGCCTTCACCAAATGGTGCAGCAGATTCAAGCGAAGCTCTTGCTCGCCGACATTATGATCGGGCTAAAGAAACTTGATCTGCCAGGCCTGGACAGCAAGCAGGCCAAAGAGTTCGCAAAGGCCGCGAAGAATGCAATCGGAAACAACCAGTTAGGGTACGCCTTGCTGGTCGCTCAGAAAGCTAACGAAAGCGTGACCTGATGCGTTACTCGATGATCGACTTCGAAGAATCTTCTCCCTGTCCTCAGTAGAGCTGTAATGATTCGTCACGGCGTGCGTCAGCCTCTACATGAGGCAAGAAGCCTCGTAGAGGAGACTGAAAATGAATAAGCAAAGGATTGAATCGAAAGCGTGTTGCAGTGGCTGTAGCTGTGCGCGGGGCGCCTGTGGTTGTGGAGGTGGTGAGTGCGGCTGCGGGCCATCCTGCTCTTGCACCGACTGCAAATGTGCATCCGGGTGCAGTCGTTCCGAGTCTTACAAATAGCTTGAATCAACCGGGAGCACGGGGGTATCCCCTCATGCTCCCACTTTTCCCAGCACCTCAACGCGGAGTGCGGGCATGATATCGGAGCCGAACAACCTGATCGACAAGCTCCTCGAAAATAGAGTGCGCTTCCTCTCCTTTGTCCAACGTCGAGTGCACTCGAAGGAGTTAGCCGAAGACATTCTCCAGTCAGCACTCACTCGGGCGTTGGAGCGCGGCGACCAACTCAGATCAAGCGACGCCTCCATTGCGTGGTTCTACCGGCTGCTACGAAATGCCATCACCGATCACTATCGAAATGAAGCGACGACGACACGAATTCTGCAGCAGTGGTCCAAAGAGTCACCCGTCAGTCAGCCGCCACTCGATCCCTTTCAGAACGGGGATTGCCAATGCATCGGCAGGCTCCTTGCCACCCTCAAATCCGAGTATCAAACAGCAATCCAGTCCGTCGATGTCGAAGAAGTATCTCTAACGCAATTCGCTGACCTTACCGGCATATCAGCAAACAATGCTGCCGTTCGTGTTCACCGCGCGCGCAAAGCGTTATTGAAGTTGGTAGAGGATACATGCGGCACCTGCGCGGAACACCACTGTGCCCTCTGCGATTGTTCCAACATCCAAGGGTGAACCGCTATCAGACTCCTGCTTCGCTAAGTCAATCAACCGACCCGGAAATCTCCGCGTCACCACTTGCATAGTGTGTTCCCTGCGCGCCGCCGGTAAATCATCACCGCGTTCCTGTAACGGCCATCATCTCTCCTCCAGGGGCCAACCCTCTCCGTTCGTCGTTTCAACCCCTATCGCAGAGGCCAATCTCCCCGCGGGTACATGCCATATCCACGGCGCTGGACTATCCTCCTTGGATAAGCTGTTTGTCAAAAATATCGCCAATCGAATGATCGCGAGTTACCTTGTCATTGCAGATTCCCCAACCACCGAGCCGCGATCCTGCACCAGCAAGCTCCGGCACTCTCTCCACTCCTTCGCACTCAGTCATTGAGTCGCGGCCCCGCGCCAATCTCGCCTGGGTCATCTCCGCCCACGCTATGCTCAGAATCGCAAGCGGAACCAGCGGCATCCTCATCGGTCTCTACCTTGCTAGCCTCAGTAATCGCGGAGCCCACTTCAGCGCCGGACTAGTAGGAACCCTCAGCGCCGTATCCTTCGCTGCCGAATTATTTGCCTCGCTTCCCATGGGCCTCGCCTCAGATGCCATGCCTCCGCGCCTGCTCATGACCACCGGAGCAATCCTCGGTGCCCTCGCCGCCTTCCTCTTTGCCATCTCCGGTTCAACGTCCATCTTCTTTCTCAGCCGCCTGCTCGAAGGCATCGGCGCCGCCGCCATCGTGCCCGCTCTACTCGCCTATCTCACCGACGCCACAGACGGCCGTCCCGCCCTTCGCGTCCAGGCCATGAGCTACTTCGAGCTCACCCTCCTCTCTGGCCTCGCCCTCGGCGGCATCCTCGCAGCCCAGCTCTTCCGCGTCCTCCATGCGAGCGCGTTCACCGCCGTCGCTCTCGCCTATCTCCTCTGCGCTGCGATTCTTTTCACCAGCATCTCCACCCGCTCCGTGCGCCACCTCGCCAATCCACTCGACGATCTCAAGCAGGTCTTGCGCCTCCCTTCCATCCGTCATCTCGCTCCCGTCTGGCTCTGCGTCAACTCCGTAGTAGGCCTCTGGCTTGGCCCCTCCCTTCCCTTCCTCCTCACGCAGCGTTCCACCAGCGCCCAGTATCTCGCCGGCATCTACGCTTCCACACCCGCAAGCGTAGGTTGGCTGCTCCTCGGATATTCAATCGTCTTTGGCCTCGGCGTCACCGCCTGGAGTTTTGTTCTACCCCACATCCGTCTTCGCAATGCCATGAGGATCACGCTCAGCGCAATGCTTCCAGTCTGCGCGGGGTTTTACCTGCTCAACCACTCCGCCCATCAGCCCTCACCGGTACGCTGGACCATCGGTGTCTTCATCGCATTGCTCATCATGGTGGAAAGCGGATTCACTCCCGCCGCCCTCGCGTGGCTAGCCGGCACGCTTCCCATCCAGTCAGGACGAGGTGCGGCGATGGGCCTTTACTCTGTTCTCCTCAGCGTCGGCGCCATCATCGGCTCACTCCTCGCTGGAGCACTCGGCCAGCGCTACGCAATCGACGGCCTCCTCTATGGAACCCTCTTCGTTGCAATCCTCGCGCTGATCTTCCTTCACTGGATTCCCAGCCCGAATCCTCAAGACACAGGAGCCTGACCCATGAGCACGGAAACATACGATCTCGCCATTCTCGGCGCTGGTTCAGTAGGACTCATCGCAGCCGACTTCGCCGTCAAACTCGGCGCTCGCGTCGTCATGATCGAGAGAGACCGCATCGGCGGAGACTGCACCTGGTCGGGCTGCGTTCCCAGCAAATCCCTCGTCAAGGTCGCCCGCGTCGCGCATCAGTTCCGAACCGCGTCCGCCCTCGGCATCCAATCCCAGCCCCCGGTCGTGGACATGCTTCAAGTCCGCGAATATCTCCGTTCCACCATCCGTCAGATTTATCAAGGCACCACTCCTGAAGCCCTCCGACAGAAAGGCATAGACATCCTTCTCGGCCCAGCCAGCTTTGTCGATCCACACACCCTGTCCGTCGGCACTCAACGCATCTCCGCAAAAAAAATTCTCATCGCAACCGGAGCAGAGCCACTGATCCCATCCCTCTCAGGACTCAGCGAAGTCCCCTACTCGACCTATCGCCAGATCTTCGAGAATGACCATCTCCCCGCGGCAATGGTCGTCATCGGAGGTGGCCCCGTCGGTCTCGAAATCGCGCAGGCCTATCAGCGCCTCGGCGCGCAAGTCACAATCTTTGCCGAACGCCTCCTCCCCAAAGAGGAGCCCGATGCCTCCGAGATCATCGCTCGCGTCTTCGAACGGGACGGCCTTCACCTCGTTCCCGAGCGAGCCCTCTCCGTCGAACGATCCGGCCACCGCATCGCCGTCCACTCCGCCGGGCAGCATGTGGACTGCGATCTCTTACTCGTAGCCGCAGGTCGCAAGCCCACCCTCGACGGCCTCAACCTCGAAGCTGCCGGAGTCAACTACTCCGCCAAAGGAATCGAGGTCAACGACCGTCTCCAGACCTCCACCAGCACGATCTACGCTGCAGGCGACGTCCTCGGTGGCGATCAATTCTCGCATCTCGCCGGATGGCAGGGCTTCCAGGCCGCTCGCAACGCTCTCTTACCCGGCAGCAACTCCGGCTTCTCACAGGTGATGCCGCGAATTACCTTCACCGATCCCGAGGTCGCACAGGTTGGCCTCACCTTCGCTCAAGCACTCGCCGCCAATCGCAACCCGGTCGTCTCCACCTGGCCCATCACCCGCATCGACCGCGCCGTCTGCGACAACGACTCCGATGGCCTCCTCAAGATCATCGCCACCGCCTCCGGCACAATCCTTGGCGCCACCATCGTCGGCCACCGCGCCGGAGAAGCCCTCATGGAGATCGTCATGGCCATGCAGCACAACCTCAAGGTCAGCGATCTCGCCAGCATCATCCATCCCTACCCCACATACAACTCCGGAATCCAACTCCTAGCCACCGAGATGGCCGTCGAACAAAGCCTCACCGGCCTCTCCGGTTCACTGCTGCGAACAGCCTCCAGGCTCGCCCGCTAACCAGCCAGCCAGCAAGCATAAGCAAAATCGACAGCACGACCTCAAGCCCAATAGCCAGTCAGCACTCAAAGCAACGCAGCCACAACCTTCGCTCATCCCCCGACCTCCCACTGCCTGCGAGGAGCCCGGCACCTCAGGGCAACAACGTCCGCAGCGCCGCCATCGTAGCGCTACACGCCGCGCGCTTCACCACGCCCTCTGGCTTGCCTGTCCGCTTCGGAGCCCAATGTTCAATGGTCTCCGCATACATCGCTCGCAGCTGGTCCGTCGCGCCCTCCCAGCTATGCAGCTCCACATCCTGCCGCGCCCGCAGGCTCACCGCCTCCAACTCGCTTCTGTCCTTCAGCGCACGCTGCACCGTCTTCACTAGCCCCTCCGGATCTCCCGGCTCAAACAGAAACCCCGTCACCCCATCCTGCACCGCATCCGGAACCCCACCCGCCCTGCAAGCCACCACCGGGCACCCTGCCGCCATCGACTCCAGCAGCACCAGCCCCAGCGTCTCCGTCTTCGAAGGCAGCACAAACAAGTCCGCCGAAGCATACGCCTGTGCCAACTCCTCCCCTCGCAGATACCCGGTAAACACCGTCGCCGTCCCCTTGAAATGCCGTTCCAGTTCCTGCCTCACCGGCCCATCGCCCACAATCGCCAGTCGAGCTCCCGGCACCGCCGCCAGCACATCCCGCAACCTCGACACCTCCTTCTCCGCCGACAGCCTCCCCACATACAGCAGCAGCGGCTTCTCCGGGTCTCCGCCGCTCAACATCCCGCGAGTCTCCTCCGACCGCGCACTCGGAGCAAACAGCGTCGAATCCACCGCCCGCTCCCACAACGCCAGGTCCTTAATCCCATGCTCGCGAAGATCCTGCAGCGTCACCGTCGACGTACAAAGATTCAAATTGGCCCGCCAGTGCCTCTCCCGCATCAGCATCCAAGTCAGCCGCTCCAGCACGCCCAGCCTGTAATACCGCAGATACGCTGGAAGATTCGTGTGACTCGAAATCACCAGAGGTATATCCAGCACCTGGCTGTAATACATCCCCCCAATCCCCAGCAGCGCCGGCTCAAACAGGTGCATAATGTCCGGCTTGAACGCCTCCAGCTTCGGCCGCATCGACGCCCGTGGAAGCGCCAGTCTCAGCTCCGGATACAGCGGAAACCGCGCCGAAGGTAGCCCCACCACCTCCGCCCCATATAGCTCCTTCGGCCCTCCGCTCGGTGCAAAGATCAACACCTCATCGCCCCTCCGCCGCAGACACTCCACCGTCTTCGTCAGCATCGTCACGATCCCGTCAATCTTTGGTAAAAACGGCTCCGTCATCAGCGCAATCTTCATTCGTACCTTTCCCCTGTTCCAGCCACAAAAACTCTCAGCTCTTCCTCTAGTTCCTCTATA
This sequence comes from Granulicella sp., assembly GCA_027452215.1. GTDB lineage: Bacteria > Acidobacteriota > Terriglobia > Terriglobales > Acidobacteriaceae > Granulicella. The sequence goes on from DAIDGQ010000037.1 coordinate 132,106, forward strand.
GGAGCCTAACCTCTTCTCCTACCCGCAGTTGACTCCCGCCAACCGCTCCACCCGTTTATCAACAGAATGAACGAAGAGTCATCCTGCGGCCGTACTACCATTCGTCTTAAGTTCGTCTACTACTGTAGGAGTTCACGCCAAAGTGCATAGCCCACCAACCAGAAGGCCTGCGCCTTCCGCTTCGAGATACGGGTCCGAAGCAAAGAAAGTACTCTTAACCATACCGTCAATCCCCCACGCACACGGCATACGTTGCAACGTTCCATCCGTCTCAACACCAGCACTCTATCTATCATGCAAAAACTAAGCATCTCCTACTCCTGGCGCAAGCGCGACACCTCACGAGGCTTCAACTCAGGAGTCTCTCTTCACAGCCACACCTGCCTCTCCAAGGAAACCCTCGACTTCCTCGCCGACATGGGCAGCGAATACGAAATCCTCCGCCCCGTCTTCGCCAACCGCGAGCGCTACTGCCGCGACCTCGGCTTCGAGCTCAACTACAAGGCCAGCTACTGGACCCCTCCTCTTCCCCCGCACCTTGCCTTCGATCTCGAACGCCGCCAGATTGAAGACACCCTGCAACTCCCTGCCCTCGTCTCCATCACCGACCACGACGACATCGAGGCGCCTCTCCTCCTCCGCTCCTCTCCCGCCTCGGCCTCTACTCCCATCTCCGTCGAGTGGACCGCGCCCTATCACGACTCCGTCTTCCACCTCGGCATTCACAACCTCCCGCCCGCCACCGCCCAGCAGTGGATGGCCCTCTTCGCGCAGTTCACCGCCGACCCCTCGCCCGGCCGCCTCACCCAGATCCTCTCCGACCTGCACGCCGTCCCCAACGTGCTCATCGTCTTCAATCACCCCATCTGGGATCTCAACAAGGTAGGGGCGGAGCGTCATCTCTTCTGCATCCGCGAGTTCATGGCCAACTGTTCCCCGTTCATCCACGCCATGGAGCTCAACGGCCTTCGCGGCTGGACCGAGAATCGCGCCGTCTACACCCTCGCCCAGGAGTGGAAGCAGCTCCTCATCAGCGGAGGAGACCGTCACGGCATTCAGCCCAACGCCAACACCAACCTAACCAACGCCACCACCTTCGATGAGTTCGTCCACGAGATCCGCAACGAACGCATCAGCAACATCCTCTTCATGGCCTCCTACGCCGTACCCTGGAAGTACCGCATCCTCGAGTCCACCATCGAGGTCATCCGCCACTACCCCGACTTCCCCGAAGGAACCCGCAACTGGGACGATCGCGTCTACCACCCGGACCACAACGGAGTCATCCGTCCCATCTCCCAGCTCTGGCCCGGAGACGGCCACGCTCCCATCTTCGCCCGCTACGTCCTCGGCGCCTTCCGACTCCTCGGCAGAGGTCCTCTCTCCCGCGGCCTCCGCTTGGCCTGGAACGACCGTCAAGGTCTCCGCACCACCTTCAGCAACCAGGAAGCCTAAGCAACCATAAGCCAAAGCCCTCGTACTGGTCGTTGCAATTGCCCCCGCGCGTACTCGTGCGCCCCACCCGCGCCCCGCCGCTAAGGCTTCAACGGCGCCCCGTGCAGCTTCTTGCCAAACAGCCCTTTGCTGATGTCGGGCCAGAACTCGTGGAACATAAACGTCACCGCATCATAGGTAATGTCCAGGCCCCAGCTACGCAGCCCATTCCCGGCAGTGCGCTCCACGCTCGGGTAATAAAAATTCGATACCGTCACAGCCGCCGCTGAACCGGCAATCTCGGAAATATTGAACGTCGCACCGCCAGAATCCTTCTTCGTCACCACCACGCGGCTCAACGAATAGCCCGTCCGCTTCCAGAACCCGCCGCCCGCCCTGCCCAGCGCGAAGTACCGCGAATCCTCGTGCGTGATCGCCGGAACAATCAGCTCCACAAAATAGTTCTCAACCGACTGATCCGCCACCGAGTGCCAGTAATACCTCGCAAACCCCGCCGCCCCCTGGTGAAACTCCGGCGTCGACTTCGACAAAAATGAGTCTGCCGCAATGAACCCCGCGAAAAACAGCGCCGTATAGTCAAAATTATCCTGCGTCGACGTCCAGAACTTCGCCCGGAAGTTCTCCTCCGGCACCGTCTCCCCCGCCGTCACCGTCCGAAAGTTCGGCATAATCCCCATAATCCGCTTCGGCTGCTTCTCGTCCATCGACGCAGATGGCGGCGTAGGAGCATTCGGCAGCGCTCCCGGCGAAGCCTGCAGCGGAGCCCCCTGTATCGGTGCCGCCGGAGCCGGCGCAGCCTGAGCAGGCGTCGTCTGCGATGACGAACTCTGATCGGACCCCGTCTGCGTCGTAGTCGTCTGCGCCGGTCCCGCCTCCTCGGCTTTCGAAGCCACACCCCCCGCCGCCGTATCCAACAACGCCGTCTGTGCCGTCATTCCCTGGCCCGGCTGCCCAGCAACGCTAGAGCTCTCTTGCCCAACGCACCATCCACTTACCAAAAAGCAAACCACACAAGTCGCGGAACGCCACGACCCCAAACCGAAATTACCCATCAATCATCCGCCTATCAACCATCAAAAAACTCTGCTCTGCTGCTGGCCCAACATCAAACAAACGGATCGACCGCACCCGCATCAAGCCAACATGCACCCGCCGAGCCACAACTGCCCAGAACCATACCGCCGCAACACGTTGATCTTCTATTCATGATTCTATGGAACGAAACCCCAGCCGCACATGACATGCTGTTCATATCCACTCGCCCTTACCATCCCACCGCAAAACCATCCCGCGCGACCCTGTCACTCACAAATCATTGCTCCGATCCCTCCAATCGCCTACACTGGAACTCGTGCCCAAAGTGGGCGGATAGCTCAGTTGGTTAGAGCGCCTGCCTTACAAGCAGGATGTCGGGGGTTCGAGTCCCTCTCTGCCCACCACTTACTTGGACAAGCAACGATTCAGAACCAACGCTCTGCAACGTCTCTGCCCACCACTTTCTTGGACGCAACGCCTTCACCCCAAAGCTCTGCCACCAACCCTCCTATGTCCCCTCTCGTCTCCTGCGCGTGGCTAGCCGCTCATCTCGACGACCCCAACACCGTCGTCCTCGACGCCACCCTGCCTCCCGTCGGCATCACGCCCCCCGTCGACACCCGCGCCCGCTATCTCGCCCAGCACATCCCCGGCGCCGTCTTCTTCGACATCGAAGCTCTCTCCGACCCCGCCACCCCTCTCCCCCACATGCTGCCCAGCCTCAATGCCTTCGCCGCCAGCCTGTCCTCCCTCGGCATCGGCGACGCCATGACCATCGTCCTCTACGAGCAGGCCGGAGTCTTCTCCGCTCCCCGAGCCCGCTGGATGCTCCGCACCTTCGGCGCGCCCAACGTCCTTCTCCTCGACGGCGACCTCACCTCCTGGCTCGAGGCCAATCTCCCCACGCAGTCCGGCGAAGTCCACCGTGCCCCCGCCGTCTTCCACCCCAACTTCAACGCCTCCGCCGTCAAAGACTTCGCCGACATCCAGCACCTCATCGCCGACCGCGCGCAAATCCTCGACGCCCGCTCCGCCGCCCGCTTCCAAGGCACCGCGCCCGAGCCGCGCCCCGGCCTCCCCTCCGGCCACATGCCCGGGGCCACCAGCGTTCCCTTCACCGACCTCGTCGACCACGGCCGCCTCAAATCCCCCGCCGCCCTCCGCGAGCTCTTCGCAACAAAGTCCATCGACCTCGACCGCCCCATCACCACCACCTGCGGCTCCGGAGTCACCGCCGCCGTCGTCGCCCTAGGCCTCGAGCTCGCCGGAGCCAAAGACGTCACCCTCTACGACGGCTCCTGGGCCGACTACGCCCAGCGCCCCAACGCCGTCATCGAAACGTCCTGATCTCCCCGCCTCACCCTGCAATCCCAACAACCTACAATCATCTGATGCCCGCGCGCCTCATCCTCAACGCAGACGACTTCGGCCTCACCCCCGGCATCAACAGGTCCATCGCCGAACTCCACGCCGCCCGCGCCCTCACCTCCGCCACCCTCATGGCCAGCGGCCCCGCATTCGACGACGCCGTCCGCATCGCCCACGCCCACCCCACCCTCGGCGTCGGCTGCCACATCGTCCTCACCGACGGCACGCCCATCTCCCCGCCCCACACCATCCCCACGCTCCTCGGCCCCGACGGCAAAACCTTCCGCCCCAAACTCACCCACTTCGTCCGCGACCTCCTCCTGTGCCGCATCGACCCAGCCGAGATTGAACGCGAGTCTCTCGCCCAGGTCCAGACGCTCCAACGCGCCGGCATCGACGTCACCCATCTCGACACCCACAAGCACACCCATATATTCCCTACGGTCGCGAGAGAGCTTGTGCGCATCGCCAGCTATACATCTGTGGCGTTGCTGCGTAATCCATTCGAGCCGTTGGGGGGGCGCAGCAGCACTCATGCAGGCCTTACAAGACGGGCTCAAATCCGACTTCTTAATAGCCTCAAGCCGCAATTCGACCGCATCGCCAGTGCTGCGGTGCTAACAGATGGAACCTTTGGTATCTCCGCAACCGGCAATCTTGATGCGAACACATTGCATGAGGCTCTCGCCGACTTGCCCGAGGTCGGCACCTTCGAATTTCTCTGCCACCCTGGCTACAACGACTCCGATCTCGACCAAGTGGCAACACGCTTGCGTGCGCATCGCGAAATCGAGTATCAGGCATTACTGGATCAAATTCCGAAACTCTTATCGCAACCAAACGCTCCTGAACTCATCCACTATGGAAACCTCGGCGCTTTCGGCGTCTTGCGAGAAGAAGGTTTATTTCATCCTGATACCGGCTATGAGACATACTCACCAAGGAACACAATGAAGGTTGGCCTAGCCCCATGAAGATCGGCATCACCTGTTACCCCACCTACGGAGGCTCCGGCGTCGTCGCCACCGAGCTCGGCATCGAGCTCGCAGCCCGCGGTCACGAGATCCACTTCATCACCTACTCACAGCCCTTCCGCCTCACCGGCCGCGAGGCCAACATTCGCTACCACGAGGTCCCGGTCTCCAACTACCCGCTCTTCGAGTACCCTCCCTACGACCTCGCCCTCGCCACCCGCATGGCCGAAGTAGCCGAGTTCTACAACCTCGATCTCCTCCACGTCCACTACGCCATCCCCCACAGCGTCAGCGCCCTGCTCGCCCGCCAGATGCTCGCCGCCCGCGGCCGTCATCTTCCCTTCATCACCACCCTCCACGGCACCGACATCACCCTCGTCGGCCTCGACCGCTCCTATCTCCCCATCACCAAATTTGGAATAGCCGAGTCCGACGGCGTCACCAGCATCTCCTCCTACCTCCGCGACCAGACCCGCGAAAACCTCGGCATCACACGCGACATCGAGGTCATCCGCAACTTCGTCAACTGCGACTTCTATCTCCGCGACCCCGCCCTCGTCGCCGCGCAGCGCCCCCGCTTCGCCAGCCCCAACGAGCGTCTCCTCGTCCACCTCTCCAACTTCCGCCCCGTCAAGCGTGTCCTCGACGTCATCGAAGTCTTCGCCCGCGTCCAGAAAGCTCTCCCCGCCCGCCTCCTCCTCATCGGCGACGGCCCCGACCGCTCCGCCGCCGAGTTCCTCTCCATGCGCCTCGGCATCGCCGACCGCGTCGACTTCGTCGGCAAGCAGGAGAACGTCAACGAGCTCCTCGCCCTCTCCGACCTCATGCTCATGCCCAGCCAGCTCGAGTCCTTCGGCCTCGCCGCCCTCGAAGCCATGGCCTGCTGCGTCCCCGCCGTCGCCACCCGCGTCGGAGGAGTCCCCGAACTCATCGACTCCGGCAAAAATGGCCTCCTCTACGAAGTAGGTGACGTCGACGGCATGGCCGCCGGAGCCATCTCCATCCTCAGCGACCCAGCCCTCCTCGAGACCTTCTCCAAAGCCGCCCGCCGCACCGCCCAGGACCACTTCTGCGCCTCCCGCATCATCCCCCTCTACGAGCGCTACTACGACCAAATCGTAGCCGCCCCCCCACGCAAATAACCCTGCTACCTTGTCCTTGCATTGGCCCTTGTCGTTGCCCTTGCCCTTGCCTTTCTTTCTGTCATTCCCGCAGGGAATCTGCTTCTCGCACTTGCTCTTGCCGTTGCTCTGACCCCATCCCACCCAAATCTCGTCATCCTGGAGCGAAGCGAAGGACCACTGTATTAGCCTTTGCCGTTGCTATTCCTGTTGCCCTCGCACTTACTCTCACCCCAGCACGACCTATTAACCGCAAGGGTGCCGCAACCAACGAACCCCGCACACCCACCTCCGCCAGGCCTATCCTTAACCAAGGCGTCAACACGCCTCTGGGAGATGCCCACTATGAAACTAAACCTCTCCATCCCGCTTGCCGCAGCGCTCGTCCTCCTGCCGGCCGCACAGCTCCGCGCCCAGATGACCGGAACCTCGCATCCCGAAGAACTCGACGACACCAAGCCCACCGTCCCAGTCGACAACACCCACTACGTCAAGCCCTCGCCCTCCACCCCCATCGCGACGACACCCGTCGCAGCCACTCCCGCCCCCGCGCCCGTCCTCTATCAGCACACCACCGCACCAGCCCCCATCCAGACCGCCGCCGTCACCGCCGACCCCACCCTCAACGTCACCGACGACGTCAACAGCGGAGTCGTCATCAACGTCCCTCTCGGCCCCAACGATCTCCCCATCGGCACGCATCTCAGAGCCACCATCCAGCAGCCCATCTCCACCCGAACCACCCCCGCCGGCACCCGTTTCACCGCCGCCCTCTCCACCGACATCACCCGCAACGGAGTCGTCTTCCTCCCCGCCGGCAGCGTCGTCTACGGCCGCATCTCCCAGATCCACGGCGGCCGCCGCATCTCCGGCCCCTCCGCCATTCGCCTCCAGCCCGACAGCGTCAGCCTCCCCGACGGCACCACCTATAAACTCAACGCCGACGTCACCGACCTCGACAACTTCAACGACTCCCACGTCAACGGCGAAGGCACCATCGTCGGCAACGTCCATCCCGGAACCACCGCCGCGGCCGTCGGCTTCACCACCACCAGCGCCGTCGTTGCAGGAGCAGTCATCGGTGGTGGCGTCGGAGCCGTCGTCGGCCTCGGCGTAGGTGCCGGAGTCGCCGGAGTCTGGTGGCTCAAGCACGACCGCCAGCAGGAGCTCCCCACCGGAACCAACATCGTCTTCACCCTCAACACCCCTCTGCAAATCAACCCCGCCACACACTAACCCTCCCCCCTCCACCTCAAACAACAAGGCCCTCGATCCCTCGAGGGCCTTCGCCTTTGCTTTTGCCTTTCTCTACTCCTTACTCCTTACCCTCTACTCTCTCCCCTCACATCACTTGCGCCAGCAGCCTCTTCCAGTTCTTCTGATTCCTCTTGAAGCTCTTCTTAAGATCCTCCAGAATCCTCTGAAAGTCGGGATGATCCACCATCCCCCGCCACGCCGGATTCTTACTGAACCACGGATAGTTTTCATTCCCCAGATAGATCGCGCGCCGCAGCCAATGCAGCGCCTCGGACGAATCGCCTTCCACCGCAAAGTACGTCGCCAGGCGGTACGCCATCTCGCTATCGGCCTCCGCCGCAGCTAGAGTCTCTTCCAGCACAAACTCCGCAGCCCGCTTCCGGTCGCCCAGCTGCACGTAGCACATCGCAATCGTAGGAAACACAATCCGCAGCGACGCATCATCGCGCGTCACCTGTTCCAGCGTCTCAATCGCCTGTGCCAACTGGCCTTCCCGCATCTGCTGGTATCCCTTCGAGATCCGCAGCAGCGGCTGCCTCGGCTCCAGCGTCAACCCCTTCTCAATCTCATCGCTCGCCAGCTCCAGCTGGTTCTGGTACTGATACACCCTCGCCCGATGGTTATAAATCACCGCCGCATTCGACGGGTTCAGCCGCAGCGAAATATTGAACTGGTCCAGCGCCTCTTCATACAACCCGTCGATCCGCAGCGTAAGCCCTGCAACTAAATGCACGTTCCAGTCATTCGCCGCCTGCTGCAGCAGCCGCTCAATGCCATGCCGAGCGCTCTCCTTCTCCCCGCGGCTCAGCAGCATGTACACGCGATATAAGTTCGCCTCCACCGAAGTCGGCTCTCGCTCCAGCGCCTTATCGAATGACCTCCGAGCCTCCAGCACATGCATCTGCCCGCCCAGCCCATGCCTCGCATACTGCAGCTGCGTAATCCCCAGCCCCGACCACCCCGGAGCATACGCCGCATCGCGCTTCACCACCCGCTCAAACAACTCCCTCGCGCGGTCCAGTTCATCCCTGCTCCCCGTCCTCGACATAAACGACGACAGCAGCGCCCGCGCCTGCAAATACTCCTCCGACACATCATTGCCCAGCGAAGCCTCCGTCGCCATTCCCGGAACTCCCACCTGCAGCCCGCCAAATCCGTTCAGCTCCCCAAACACCTCATCGCAGATCTCCGTCTGCACCGCAATCAGGTCGAAGCTCGCCACACTGATCGCTCCACCCGTCCGCACACTCTGGCCAGCAACATCCAGCAGTTGCCAGTTCAGGTCGAACCCCTTCTCCGACCGCAGAAAACTTCCCGCCAGCACAAAGTCCACCATCAGCTTCCGTCCCACGCTCAACGGATCAAGCTGCCGTGTCGGCACATCCATCAGCGCGCTCGAAGGCCGCACAATCAGCGACGGAACCTTCGCCAGCCTCGCCGCCAAAGCGTCCGCCAGCGCAAACCCGTAGAAGTGTTTCGAGTCGCTCGACCCCAGGTTCACAAACGGCAGCACCACAATGTTCGGGCCCTTCGACTGCGTCACCGCCGTACTATCGCGAAACCTCTCCGCCAGCATCGACAGGATCCCCGTCGACCGCTTCTCTTCCTCTGGAGTTTCCATATCCAGCCGCTGCTGCGCCGGCATATTAATCGCGCCCTCACCCGGCATCAGCATCGAGTCCAGCTGCAGCGCCTTCACAATCGTCTTCAACCCCTCGCGCACATCCGCCGCCGACGCATACCGTTCCGAAGGCTGCTTCTCCAGGCACCGTAGAATCACGCTCTCCAACTCCACCGGAAGGTCCGGAACAATCTCCCGCAACGACGGAGGCTCCGCATACTGAATCGCCCGAATACTCTGCAGGTCGTGCCCATCCGCTCGATGAAACGGATGCCTCCCACTAACCATCTCGTACAGAATCAATCCCAGCGCAAAGATATCGCTCTGCACGCTGCTCTGCCCCGTCACAAACTGCTCCGGAGCCATATACGCAATCGTCCCTCCGCGAGCCGTATACGTCGCCCCCGCCACCGCCGGAGTCACCGGCTGCGTCGTCAGCGACGGATCGAAATCAATATTCTCCCGCTTCAACTGCCGGGCCAGTCCAAAGTCCAGAATCTTGATCAGCCCGCCATCGGTCAGCATCACGTTCGCCGGCTTCAAATCCCGATGGAAGATTCCCAGGTTGTGCGCCGCCGACAAACCGTCCGCAATCTGCATCCCGCTCGACAGCACCAGCTGCGCGCTCGCCGGCCCCTCCGCAATCACCTTGTCCAGGCTCTTGCCCGGAATGTACTGCATCACAATGTACGCTTCGTCGTCCGGCTCACCCGCCGCCGTCTCGCCCACTTCATAGATCGCGCAAACATTCGGATGATCGATCGCCGACGCCAGCCTCGCCTCGCGCAGCTGCGTCGCCCGCACCTGCTCCGGGGTCTGCGAGCCCCGCTTCAACAGCTTCAGCACCACCGGCCGCTGCAGCAGCGTATCGTTGGCCAGGAACACAACGCCGCTCCCACCCGACCCGATCTTACGTAGAAATTCGTATTGCTTAATGACGCGGCGTGCCATCCTCCCATTATCTCAGCTGGCCCCGCAACGCCACTGTGAACAAGTGCTTGAGTTTTCCTGAACATTCCCTCACCCTGCCGGTACCAACACACGCAATAGCACTCTCCCCACCCCTCCGCAGCAGGCACCCTTTAAATTCGATCCCGCATCGTACTGTAGTCATGCACACGATTGCCACGCCCGTCCGTCACGAACACGGGCAACTCAACGCTTCACGCAACTCAGGACCAACCCCAGACCTCGCGGCTCAGGATCAAATGCCACCCACCCTGCTTCTCATTGACGACAACGCCGTCCAGGCCGCCACCCGTCAAACCATCCTCAAGCGTGCCGGCTACTTCGTCATCGCCGTCCTCAGCCCCGAGCGAGCCCTCGAGCAACTCCGCAACAACGAGTTCCCCACTCCCATCCGCCTCGTCCTCACCGACCACCTCATGCCCGGCATGAGTGGCTCCGACTTCGTCCGGGCTCTCCGCACCTTCTCCCCCGACCTCCCCGTCCTCGTCATCAGCGGCATGGCCGAAGCCGAAGACGAATACCACGGCCTCGACGTCGACTTCCGCCTCAAACCCCTCCTCCCCGATCTCCTCCTCTCCAGCGTCCACTCCCTCATCGAGTCCCGCACCTCCGCAAACATCTGATCCCTCCGCTGTCTGTGATTCCAGTCATACCCGTTGCGTTTAAATTTCATCCGGAACCGCTGAACATCGCACCTCTTTTCGCGAACCCCTCTCCACGCACCTTCCGATTCTGAGAGAATGGAAGTTGAAGGACGTGCCCGCGAATGTCTCATCCCATGCCGTTTTTTGGCAGTATCTCTCTCGTTCTCGCCCTGGGGCTTTGCATCTATTCGCTCCTGTTCGGAACCCTCTCGCTCTGGGCCATGGCCCACGGCCGGGTCCTTGCGGTCGCCCCCGAACGAATCCGCGAGACCGCCCGCCGCGCCGGAATCGCCAGCTTCATCGCCGTCTCCTGCGCCGCCTTCGCCCTCATCTACGCCGCCTTCACCAACGACTTCTCCGTCGACTACATCCTCCACCACACCAGCCGCTCCCTCCCCTGGTACTACAAGTTCTCCTCCCTCTGGTCCGGGCAGGAAGGCTCTCTCCTCCTCTGGGCCTGGCTCCTCGCCGCCTACGGCTTCGTACTCCGTCTTCGCCAAAAAACCGACATCACCCTCACCGCCTACGCCTCCACCATCCTCTCTGCGATCCAGATCTTCTTCCTCATCCTCGTCGTCTTTGTAGCTCAGCCCTTCGCCCTCGTCCCCGGAGGCATCGCCCCCGCCGACGGCTTCGGTCTCAACCCCCTCCTCCAATACGCCGAGATGGTCATCCATCCGCCCATGCTCTATCTCGGCTACGTCGGCTTCTCCATCCCCTTCGCCTTCGCCCTCGGCGCTCTCATGATGCGCTACCCCGGTGAGAAGTGGATTCACATCACCCGCCGCTGGACCATGGTCACCTGGCTCTTCCTCTCCATCGGCATCATCCTTGGCATGCACTGGGCCTACGCCGTCCTCGGCTGGGGAGGCTACTGGGGCTGGGACCCCGTCGAGAACGCCTCCCTCATGCCCTGGCTTGCCGGCACCGCCTTCCTCCACTCCGTCATGATGCAGGAGAAGCGAGGCATGATGAAGATCTGGAACGTCTGGCTCATCTTCATCACCTTCATGCTCACCATCCTCGGGACCCTGCTCACGCGCTCCGGCCTGGTCAGCTCCGTGCACGCCTTCGCTCAAAGCTCCATCGGCAACTGGTTCGTCGGCTTCCTCCTCATCACCCTCGCCGTCTGCCTCTTCACCTTCCTCTATCAGCGAGACCATCTCCGTTCCGAGAACCGCTTCGAATCCCTCGTCTCCCGCGAGAGCTCGTTCCTCTTCAACAACCTCGTCCTTCTAGCAGCCTGCTTCACCGTCCTCTGGGGAACGCTCTTTCCCGTCTTGTCTGAGTTCGTACAAGGTTCCAAGACCACCCTCAACGCTCCCTTCTACAACCGCGTCGCCGTCCCCATCGGCCTCTTCCTCATCTTCCTCACCGGAGTAGGCCCGCTCCTCGCCTGGCGCTCCACCTCTCTCCGCGCCATCCGTCGCAACTTCATCCTCCCCTGCATCGCGATCCTCGTCACCGCCGCCGTCCTCATGCTCGCCGGTGTCCATCCCTGGGCCGACGACGACGCCACCTCCAGCATCTACGCCCTCGTCTGCTTCGCTCTCGGCGCCGGAGTCATCACCGCCATCACCGCCGAGTTCCTCCGCGGAGCCGCCGTCGTCCGCACCCAGACCGGCAAAAACCTTCTCTCCTCCACCATCCTCCTCACACGCCGCAACACCCGCCGCTACGGTGGCTACCTCATCCACTTCGGCATCGTCGTCATGTTCATCGGCCTCGCCGGAGCAGCCTTCAATCAATCCAAAGAACTCGAGATGGGCTTCGGCGACTCCATCCAGCTCAACGGCTACAAGATCGTCTGCCAGTCCTACTCGCAGGACTCCACCCCCAACTTCGACACCGACTACGCTCTCCTCGACGTCTTCCACAACGGCAAAAAGATCACCCGACTCACCCCCGAGCGCCGCATCTACTTCGCCGACACCGACCACGCCCAGGCCTCAACCGTCGTCGCCATTCACTCCACCCTCGCCAACGACCTCTACGTCGTCTTCGAAGGCCGCAACCCCGACACCGACAAGCCCATCATCAAGGTCTTCATCAACCCCCTCGTCAACTGGATCTGGGTCGGCGTCGGCATCGTCATCTTCGGCACGCTCATCGCCCTGATCCCGCCGCTGCTTCCACCCACCCGCCGCGTCGAAGTGAACGCCGCGCATCCCGCCCCGCTCCCCGTCCCACCCGGCGCAGCGTCGGCCTCAGGCTTCGCTCGAAGCGCTTTACCCGGCAACCCTCTTGCGAACACTCCCCTCCCCAGCAACCCCGGAGCGCCCCGTGTATAAGCGCTCCCTCCAGCTCGTCCTCGTCCTCCTCGCCGCCTTCACCATGCTCGGGGCCGGAACTCCATCCACCCGCTTCGACCGCGTCGGCCACAAGCTCATGTGTACCTGCGGCTGCGCCGAAATCCTTCTCGAGTGCAACCACGTCGGCTGCCCCAACTCCTCCGTCGAGATCGCCGAACTCCACACTCAGATGAACGCCGGTGCCTCCGACGCCCAGATCTACAACGTCTTCGCCGCCAAGTATGGCCCCGTCGTCCTCGCCGCTCCCCTCCGCGGAGGCTTCGACGACGTTGCCTGGATCATGCCCTTCGTTGTCCTCATCCTCGGCATCCTCGCCATCGTCCTGCTCCTCCGCATGTGGCAGCGCCGCCACGCCAGACTAGCCCCCGTTCCACCGGCCCCCCCCACCCCCGAATCCGAAGCCCTCCGCAACCGCATCCGCAACGAAACCAACTACGGCGAATGAAGCAGGGATTAGGGATCAGGGATTAGAATACGACTCATCAGGGCACCCCTTGCTTTTGTTCTACCTAATCCCTAACCCCTGTTCCCTAATCCCTGTTCCCTAATTCCTGTTCCCTAATCCCTGCCCTTATGACCCGCCTCGAACTACTAACGATCGTAGTAGGCCGCGCCCGCAGCAACGGCTTCGAGTTCCGCCGCTGGTACACCACTCGCCTCGGCCTCCCCTGGATCAGCGCTGAAGCCTCCCTCACCCTCCTCGATCAGCAGCGCCGCTACTACGCTCTGCTCTTCTCCCACGACTTCGCCAGCGCCTTCTGGAAGGCCGGTGAAGAGATCACCTTCAGCGTCCCCTCCCAGACCTTCAAGCGTCCCTCCCCCGACGGAACCATCAAGACCGTCGAGCGTAGCTCCTACATCCGCCGCTCCGCCCGCCGCGACGCCTGGCGCTACCATCTCCGCGAGATGGCCCTCGCCGAAGAGCCCCTCCGTTACCTCCGCAAATACCTCAACGTGGAAGAAGACCTCACCGAAGACATCGCCGCCGCGACCGCGCCCGACGCCCCCAATGACACCCCCAGGGCCCCCGCCCGGCGAACCCCCTCCGCCAAAGCCACCCCAGCCGCCGCGACGCCCAGAAACACCCCCACAGCCAGCCCCGGCCGCACCAAACCCCTCCCCCGAGCCCTCCCCACCGACACCCCAGCCTTCCTCCGCCGCCCCTACAATCCCTAACCCCCGCCCTGCATCTCCTTCAATGCCTTCTGCGCCGCATTCCTCACCTTCGGCACCGGATCCAGCGTCAGGCACTTCCGATAGTGCTTCTCCGCCTCATCCAGCTTCCCCAGCCTCCGCGCCGCATCCGCCAGCGCCAGGTGCGCCTGCGCATCATCATCCGCCAGCGACACCGCATCCGCCGCCCGGTCATAAGCACCCTTGTAGTTCCCATCGTTCTGATAGAACCCCGCCACCTTCAAATCCTCAACCTCACGCTCATCCGGAGTCTGCCGCGGAGCGTTCGCCAGCCTCCTCCGTTCAGCCCGCCGTTCATCCGCAGCCTTCGCCGCCGGATCATCATCCCCGCCCAGCGGCCCGGCATCGCTCCCCTCAGAGTTCGAGCTGCTGCTCGAACTCCCCGAGCTCCCCGCATCCTGCAACCCATCCCCATTCGCCGGAGCCGCCTTCGAACCATCCGCAGCCCCGCCCGCCGGAGCCGCCCCTCCGCCACCCGACGAATCCCCAGGATAGGGAAAGCTCTTCGCCGCAGGAGCAGAAGGAGCACTCGGCACCCCTCCACTCTGCCCTGCTCCAGCACCCGCAGCACCAGCAGCACCAGCAGCCTGCGGCGCCGCCTTCGGCTTTTCCCCCGGATAAGGAAAGCTCTTCGCCGCAGGAACCCCCTTGGCAGCCGCAGCTCCACCCGCCGCAGCAGGAGCCTTCGCATCCGCCGCCGGAGGCTGACAATTCGGCCACGTCACCGTCTTCCCGCTCTCATCCGTAAACGTACAGCTCCCCTGCGCCCGGGCCGCCGCCGCCACCAGCAGCATCCCAAATGCCACACCCAACCTCACCACCGCACTAGCTCCAAAACGCATACCTCCATTAGACGACACCCCGCCCTCCAGCGATAGCCCCTTCGCCCTCCTAATCCCTAATCCCCACCCCCTGATCCCTGCTCTTCTGCTACACTCCACCCCATGCCACGCCGCACCCGCACGCCCAAGCTCCAAACGCCCCGCCTCCTCATCCGTTCCTCCTCCATCCACGCCGCCGGCTGCTACACCCTCGACCCCATCCCCCGCGGCCGCCGCGTCCTCGAGTACTCCGGCGCCCGCATCTCCAAAGAGCTCGCCGACGAGCGCTACGCCGACCGCCCCGTCACCTATCTCTTCGGCTTCGGCGGCACCACCGACGTCATCGACGGCTTCGGCACCGCCATGTTCCTCAACCACTCCTGCGCCCCCAACTGCGAGACCGAGGAAGAGGACGGCCGCGTCTTCATCCGCGCCATCCGCAACATCGCCGCCAACGAAGAGCTCGTCTACGAATACCACCTCTACGACTCCGACGAAGACAACGCCGACTGCTACTGCAACGCCCCCCACTGCCGCGGCACCATGTTCTCCGACGACGAACTAAAGCGCCGAGCCCGCGCCGCCGCCCGCAAAAAATCCCGCGCCGCCAAGTAGCCACGTCGCCTCCTCAAACCGCCTCATAAAAACGAAGCCCCAACCCGTGTCTCCAAGAATTCGCTCAACGCCCACCGAGGGCTCCATGTCTCGCCCCTGAGAATTTAGCTCTGGGGCAAGACTTATACCATCACCGTTGAACCTACAGGCTCGTTTTCCCGAAACCACGGTCCCGGCCCAGCACCCTCCGCCTCCCGCCACAAACCCACACCTCAACCCGCTACAATCAACCCTGCCGATGGCCTATCAAGTTCTAGCCCGTAAGTACCGCCCCCAGCTCTTCTCCGACGTCATCGGGCAGGACCACGTCACCCGCACCCTGCTCAACGCTCTCGCGCAAAACCGCATCGCCCACGGCTACATCTTCAGCGGCCATCGCGGCATCGGCAAAACCACCATCGCGCGAATCCTCGCCGCCGCCCTCAACTGCAGCACCCCCGTCGGCTCTCCCGAACGCCCCACCGAAGAGCCCTGCCGCGTCTGCGTCAACTGCCGCGAAATCTCCTCCGCCTCCCGTCAGGACGACTCCATCTTCGAAGAGTCCCACTCCTTCGACGTCGAGGAAATTGACGCCGCCACCAACCGCGGCATCGACGACGCCCGCCTCCTCACCTCCAAGATCCAGACCCGCCCCACCAACAAGAGCAAGTACAAAATCATCATCCTCGACGAGGCGCACCAGATCACCGACGCCGCCTGGAACGCCCTCCTCAAGACCCTCGAAGAGCCGCCCGAGTGGGCCGTCTTCATGTTTGCGACGACCCAGCCCGAGGACATTCCGCAGACCATCCGCTCCCGCTGCCAGCACTTCAGCTTTCACGCCGTCAAGCTCGACGACATCGTCGGCCAGCTCCGCTTCATCGCCACCAAAGAACAGCTCAACGTCGACGACGCCACCCTCACCCTGCTAGCCGAAGCCGGAGACGGCTCCATGCGAGACGCCCTCTCCATCATGGATCAGGCCATCGCCAGCGCACCGATGAAGCCAGCCCTCCCATCGCCGGCCACCGAAAATCCGGGTGCCCCATTCATGACGGCTTCATCGTCATGGGTGGGGTCCGGCCCAGACTCTGAACAACTCCATCCACACCTCGAGATCACGCAAGTCCGCGAACTCATGGGCTCCGTTTCGAACGTGGTCTACGAGCAGATCCTCGAAGCCGTCCACGCCAACAACTCCGCCGACGTCCTCTCCATCGTCGGCCGCCTCCTCGACGCCGGCAACGGAGCCCCCCAGCTAGCCCGCCAGTTCGTCCGCTACCTCCGCAACACCATCGTCGCCAAGGTCACAAACCTCGCCCCCGGCACCGACGCCACCGGCATCGCCGCCGACCTCCTCCAGATCTCCCCCGAGGAGCGCAACCGCGCCGCCCGCGCCGCCTCCCTCTTCACCGAAGAAGAGCTCTCCCGCTTCCTCTCCATCGTCCTCCGCACCTTCGACGAGCTAGGCTACCGCCAGGAGCAGCGCTTCCACCTAGAACTAGGCCTCCTCAAACTAGTTCACGTCCAGCGCCTCGTCCCCATCGAAGAACTCTTAAGCCAGCTAGGCACCAAACCCACCACCATCCTGAACACCACTCCCACCTCAGCCTCATCCTCGAAAGTCACTACCACCCCCGCCCCACGCCCCCCGTCCGCGCCCTCTTCTCCTCCGCAAAATCTGTCCTCCCGACCGGAGTCC